>JBDRQD010000015.1:0-297352 GCA_043826455.1 Candidatus Bathyarchaeota archaeon | reverse complement strand
GTTTTTCTTGCTCTACCCCCTCCCCCCTCTCTGGGGCTTCTGCGCTGGCGTGGTGCGTGTATCGTTTCGCTGGGTGTCTTATACCCTCCTAGAGGGTATAAGGCGGAAAAAAATTCCATCTTTTATTACGTGCTATTCTTCATTGTGTTTCACCATGCTTCCATGGTGAGTATGATCCTCTGTCAGCCGAGTCGCGTGACGGCTTCGGACCTAGGTGTTAGTGCGTTTTCTGATTAATGTATTGGTTGTTGTGGTGCGTATAGCTAAAAAACATAGTATTCCACTAATTAAAATGCATCATTGATCTATATCGTTAACATGATGACAGTAATATGGTGTCTATAACACTATGTTATTGTTACTTACAGCCGATATAAAATATGCATGCATAATCTCTTTATAAACAGATGGATGTTGCTTGGTCAAGGAGGTAAAAATGGGATGACCTTCATGAGAGAGAGAAAAGCCATTAGCCCAGTGATAGCAACAGTTATTCTGGTGGCAGTCGCCATCACCGTCGCAGTCGGCGTAAGCTACTGGATGGGAGGCATCAGCAGCCAGTACACACAGTTCGAAAACATAGAAATTAGAAGCTGGGAATGCTCAACTGACGCCTTCGGTAATTGGGCAGTCGTTCTTACACTGAAAAACTCAGGCACTGCTACCTGTACTATAACTGGAGTATACGTGAACGAAGCGGAAGCAACGCCAGACTCGATCGCTCCTGTAGCTGCAGTAGCTACAATCACAACCGATCTCACGACAGTAACAGCTTGGTCATTGACACCTGGAGATAACAATGATGTTACTGTATGGATTGGCTTAAACTATGGGACACTAAGCTCCGGTACGACCGTAAACTTAAGAGCTCACAGCGCTGGTGGCATGGACTACATCAAACTGGTTAAACTACCATAAGCCTGTCGAACCCCCCCTTCTCTTCTTTTAATTTTCAGGAGGCTTAGCCTTGGAAATACTAAGTAGGTTCAAGAAAAAGGTCCCTGAGGACCGCGTCAAGGTTGATAAAGGTGTTAACATTCTTGAGGCTAAGCCCGAGTACGAGATAATAACTGATTACTTTATAGAGGAACCGAACTCCAAGATCAAGATTCTATCCTCACCCGAGCTGGGTGAGGGACTCCACTACTACGTAGAAGAGGCCCCGCTGTCCCCCGAGCAGTACGAGACCTACGAGAAGATCGTACGAATACTGAGCAAGGAGTTCGAGTCCCCCACAGAGGAGCACGTCGACCCCAAGGACTACGTCTTTGAGCAAGCGGAGATCATCGCCGAGAAGTACCACAGGAGCCTGGGCAAGTTCTCCATGGAGCAGTGGGACCAGGTCTTCTACTACGTGGTACGGGACCTCATCGGGTACGGGCCCCTCCAAGCCATAATGGGGGACCCCGACATCGAGGACATAAGCTGCAACGGAGTAGACATGCCAGTCTACGTATGGCACCGCCGCTACGAGAGCATACCCACCAACATCACCTTCACCAGCGAGCAGTCCCTCAACGACTTCCTAGTGAAGATGGCCCACAGGGGCTCCAAGCACATCAGCAGCGCCCAGCCCCTGCTGGACGCCATGCTGCCCGAGAAACACAGGCTTGCGGCCACCTTCATGAAGGAGGTGAGCATGAAGGGCAGCACCTTCTGCATCAGGAAGTTTAGAGCCGAGCCCTACAGCGTAGTGGATCTCATCAAGATAGGGACCATCAGTGAGCGAATTGCCGCCTACTTCTGGCTCATCCTAGAGCACAAGAAGAGCTTCATGATAGTGGGCGGAACCGGCTCAGGGAAGACCACTATGCTGAACTCGCTGCTGAGTCTCATGAGCCAGAACGACAAGATCGTCACTGTCGAGGAGGTGCCAGAGCTAAGCCCGCCTGTGGCCAACTGGACCCAGCTCCAAAGCCGCGAAAGCTTCAACTTCGGGGACGGACCAAGCGGCAGCATCAGCCTCTTCGACCTCATCAAGGTGAGCCTCAGGTACAGACCCGACTACGTCATCGTCGGTGAGATCAGAGGCGAGGAGGCCTACGTCCTTTTCCAGGCCCTAGCCACAGGCCACGGCGGCCTCTGTACGATGCACGCCGACAGCATCGACCGCGTCGTGAAGAGGCTCACGTCGCCGCCTATGAACGTCAGCGAGGTCTACATCCCGCTGATGAACATAGCCCTCTACGTTCAGAGGGTTGAGCTCCCGGGGAAGAGGGACGGCATCAGCTTCGGTAGACGTGTGAGGACCGTCTCCGAGATAGCGGAGCATGATAACTATATTGAGGTAGCCAGGTGGGACCCCAGGAAGGACGTCTTCTCCACCTGGTTCAAGGACAGCTTCATCCTCCAACAGATATCCGCCACGAGCGGCAGGTCTATGGATGAGCTTCTCGAGGAGATAGACAAACGGGAACAGTACATCCACAACATTGTGGAGAGCGGCGTGAGAGCCCAGCGTGATGTGGCTGAGAAGGTGCTGTTCTATAATGAGAGGCAGCGGGAGGATAAGGAGGAAGCCAAACTGGTCGTAAAGCCAGAGGTCCAGGCAGTCGTCAATGAGGAGTCCTCCAAGGAGGTCATTGAGCTTCTCAAAGATGCCTCATCATCCTTCCTGAAGGAGATCGCCCCAGAAGAGGAATCCAAGGTGATAGCGGCTCCGAAGGAAAAGGCAGCTCCTAAGAAAAAGACAGTTGAACCTAGCCTCGAGTTCACCCACGACATGTTAGGGTTCCTGCAGCAGACGTTCGCCGAAAAAGATACGAAATCACACCCTGAGCCCGAAGGAGATGAGTCAGAGCTGGACCTGGCGACCAAGGTGCTGTGGCAGATAGCCGACGACGCCACGAAGCTACTAGTGAAAGAGAAGGTGCCTCTCGATAGCCTCACCGACGCCGAGGCTGAGGAGGTGAAAGAGGCATAATCCAGGTCAAGCTCAAGGAGTCGTTCAGGGACTTTTGCTTCGCCTACTTCGGTTGGATGGGGAGCGTGTACGCCTCCATCTTCAAGAGCATCGGCTCAGACATGGACTCAGCCAACATGAAGATCCACCCCGAGGTCTACTTCAGCATAGTGGGGTTCCTTTCGGTCGTCTCGTTATCGATCCCAATAGGATTATCACTTCTCTTCGTCACAGGGGTCTGGAAAGGAAACCCCGCCTTGCCCATGAATGGGTTGGTGCTAATACCGGCTAGCCTGGTGGCCCCCCTGCTGGTGATAGCCTTCGGGTTCATCATTCCCAAGATGATTTCCAGCAGTAGAATGTCCAACCTGCAGATCGAGATACCCTACGCCTCCATGTACATTAGTGTCATGGTGAGCGGCGGCCTGTCTCCCTTCGAGAGCTTCCTGAGGATGCGGAAGATGAACTTGCTACCCAACATGCAGGACGAGGTCTCAAGAATCCAAACCATAGTAATGTCAACGGGTGCCGACCCGGTCTCAGCGATGGAGCAGGCTGGAAAGGAGGTAAACCTGAAGGATTATAATGAGTTGCTGCTGGGCTACGCGTCAAGCGTCAGGACGGGGGGCGACACCCTCCACTACCTGTTCAACCAGACTCACAGCATGTTCAGGGGACTGACAACCAAGGTGAAGGCCAAAGGTGAGAGCGCAGCCATGCTGATGGAGGCCTACACCATCATAGGCATCCTGGGGGTCCTGGGCCTCTTCCTCGTATTCGTAGTAGGCATGAGCCTCCCCACAGCAGGTGCCAGCATTAGTCCGGAGCAGTTCTTCTTCTTCAGCTTTATCGTGATGCCCTTCATCTCAGTAGTCTTCATATTCGCGGGGGACGCAACCCAGTTCAACTACCCCATATCAAATTGGAAGCCCTACTACGTGTTCTTGGGCACCATTCCATTCGCGCTATTCCTGGCATCCCAGACGGTGCTACCCTTCTTCGATGACAAGTTCACAATAATCCGGGCTCTTCCTGAGCTTATGAGATGGTTCAGGGTCATCCTTAACTGCTCTGAGGGCACGGAGGCCGCGATAGGTGTAACGTTTACCCTCATCTTCGTATCCATCCCGGCCTGTGTAGCCGACTACTTGACGGCTGGGCGGGACGCCAAGATACTGGATGGGGTAACCCAGTTTCTCAGAGACCTGGTTGAAGTGAGGAAGAGCGGCCTGAGCCCCGAGAGGAGCATCGAGGCCCTGAGCCGAAGAGACTATAAGGTTTTCAGCAGGCATCTGAGAAACATCAGCACCAAGATTAACTGGGGCTATCCTCTTAGGCAGATATACGACGAGTTCGCCTCCAAGGTGAAGAACTGGATCGCGCTGGTGAACATCTACCTGCTCATCGACACCATAGAGGTGGGCGGAGGAACGGAGAGAAGCGTAGAGAGCCTGGCCGAGTTCTCGGAGTCCACGAAGCAGTTAGAAGCCGAGAAGAGGGCCGTGCTGATGCCCCTGGTGATAGTGCCATACATCGGAGCAGCCCTACTCACAGGAACAACGGTGATGTTCCTGGGATTTTTCACAGGCTCAAACCTCGGGATCAGCGTACCTACCATAATGTTGTTCAAAACCCTGCTGACGCCGTTGGCCATACACTCGTTCACACTCGGCCTGGTAACCGGAAAAATCACCGCCGGGAGAGTGTCTGCAGGCTTCAAGCACTCGATACTCCTGAGCTTGGTGTCACTGGGGGGGATCTGGTTGATCTCTAACATGGGCATGGGAGGAGGATTAATATGAGGAAAAGAGCGGCCTTGTCAGATGTCGTATCAGCTATCATACTATCAGGCGTTGTCTTAGCAGTAGGAGGTGCAATATGGTCATACTCGGTTGGAGCCACGACGGTGATAGCCAATAACTATGTTAACGGGACACTCAGCCTAGTGGACGAGATCACTGAGAGATTTACTGTTGAGTATATGAGCCATAGCTCAGACAATTTGAAGGTCTATATTTGGGTGTATAATTATGGCGATGTCGATATTATCATAGATATATACGTCACTGTGAACACAGGTAACGCTGGCCAGTACTGGGATAAGGAGATTATGAATGGAGATATAGGATATGTAGAGGTCACAATGAATAGTGCCCTTGGCGTGGACAACGAAGTAACTGTAAAAGTTTATAGTGGGAGGGGAAACAGTGCATATTACACTTACTACACTTAGAGGAAGGGAAGGTTCAGCATCTATCTTTGGCACCCTAATTTTCATAGGGATTCTGTTCACGGCAGTTATACCTATGTATCTGGTAATGAACCAAGCTGACACAATTTTTGAGCAAAGAAAACATGAAGCAACAATACTAGATGAGGATCGATCCAGAGAGAGTATACTTGTTTACGCCTATCCAAACGGAGAGACATCAGAGTATATAACTGTGAGAGTAAAGAACGAGTGTGCATTAAGCGTTAAAATGGTTAGGGTCTGGATAAACAATGTTCCTGAACCTATTTCAGTGACCTTAAATCCTTTAGAGGAAGTCGAGATAGGTCAATATGATGTAGATCCTCAACCTGGAGACACATTCGATGTCAGAGTTACGACAGAACGCGGGAACATTTTCGAGTGCGGCTCAGGGTTGTTGGAATATGGCACAGACGGCTGGGTCGTCGAGTCCAAGATGATCAATGTAGTGGTTTCAGACTCAGGTGTGGTGTTCAAAATATATCTATCCAAGTGGGAGGACCCCAATTGGGTCCAGAAGGACTGGGCCCAGGTGTGGAAGATAGGAGGCTCAGCGTTCAAGCCCTTTGATATCTCAAACTACGGGAATGGCGAGTTTAGGGTTGTTGTTAAAAGAGGGTCTACTATAATACACGACGAGGAAGACTTAATGATGAATTGGCCCAACGGCCCATCAGTGTTATGGGTCTACGCTTAAAGCCCTATGAATCATGTATTCACACCTTTTATTCATGTCGATGGCGGTTATGCCCCAGCTTGAACAAGAATGTAAAAACAGACGGCTACTTCATAATCCCTTTATTAATTGGAGCTCTGTTAAAGCACGCCTTAAGGAATCTCAATGAACGGATCAAAGAATAACTGTGACCCAGTTACCGGTAAGTATCCAGTTCACATGGGATGAAGTAGTGGATACGGGGAGAATATGAGAAAAATTAAAATTGGTGATGCCGTAGAGGCGCAAACCGCCTCAGGTAAGAGGCTGCTTAAGTACTCCCTAGTCCTGTTGACAGCAATAATTGTCACTCAGGTCCTGTTCACAGCGCTTCAACCTGCGTACTGTGAGTACAGGTACGTCATCTATGAGCCGAGGATCATAGCCGAGAACGAGATCCCTCTCGATCAGACCCGGCCAAGGTCTCTCGACCTCACATACAAGCTTGAGGCCGGTAACAAGTACCACATATTCCTGGTGGGTGGCTGGATATCCAACGAGACGGACGCCACGGACTACGACATCTGGGTCTACAACAAGAACGGGATAATGTCAAGGCACACGGAGTCAGCCGGCCTCCCCGAGCAGGTGGGCAACGACGCCAAGAACCAGTACTTTCTACCCCCTGAGACAGGGGACTACACCTTCAGGATCATCAACGACCCCAAGGACAGCGGAGGCGCAGACCCCGCCGTCTTCATGGTCATCCAGCACATCGAGATGAACAGGAGATACACCCTGGAACTCATAGGTAAGTACAACCCCAACGACCAGTACACATCAAAGGCTTACCACACCTTCGAGTTCGACACCGCATCCGAGGACTTTGAGCTCTTCGTCAACGTCCCCGATAGTCTGGACATGTACGAGGCCAGAGTATACCCCATGGCACACCCCGCCGCCCAGGTGGGCTACTACATCAGAGGCATAGGGGTCCCGACAGGCGACTTGCTAACCAGCGAGGCACCCTCAGGCAGCTACGGTGGCTACAACTACAAGTACGAGAAGTTCAGGTTTCCCCAGTGGACGGCCAGCTGCGAGCGCAACGGCTACGACATGAGGGTCACCTTCGGCGCCCCCCTCCACAACGAGACGGAGCTTGTGCTCGATGACAGGACCGTGTTCTACTACCTGGTGCTAATGGCCGAGTACGACCAGGGAACCATCCAGTTCTACCTGAAGACAGACTCCAGAAACCCCACTGTGACCCTTGTTGACCCCAAAGTGCTGGGCTACACTGACAGGAACACCAGGATAGAGGCCAAGGTCATCGCCTACAACCCCCTGGACAGCGTCTGGATCAACTACACCACCAACGACTGGGTGACCCAGAGCACGGTAGACATGCAGAAGGACGGCGACGTCTACTACGGCAACATACCCAAACAGTTACTCAACAAGATGGTGAAGTACCGGGTCTACGCCAAGGACCAGATAGAGAACCAGGGCCAAGCCAGCGGCTCCTATGAGACGAAGGACCGCGTCACCCCCGAGCTCAGCCTCAACAGGATAAGCCTCAGCGGCGGCGAGTCCCTCACATTCTACTGTGTCTCCAACCTGGCCAACAGGGACCACGTCCTCAGGGTGCAGGGCGGCGGACAGTCTAAGGACATCACTGTCAAGGTTGACACGGTGGGCCGCGTAGAGTACACATACAAGCCTCCGGCGGCGGGCTCCTACACGGCCACCCTGCTGTACCTGGGTGACGCCGTCAACCACCCGGCCTCGTCCATTCCTCAGGAGTTCACGGTCACCAAGCAGGCGCTGACGGTCACGTGCAGCCTCAGCATAAACCCCGGAAAGGAGACGCAGCCTTTGACCATATCGGGGTCAGTCTCCCCCGCCATGGGCGGGATACCTGTGAACCTGGTGATAGTGTCTCCCACCACCAGCCTCGTGGAGAGCCTCACCACCAGCGGCAGCGGCACCTTCACCACCACCATCACCACCGACTCTCTGGGCGCCTGGGAGATACTGCCCCAGACCCTATCCACGGGTTACAGTGAGGCCTCGCAGGGTGCTCTGATAAGCTTCGAGGTCGTGCCCCTGACCATCCCTGAGATCGTCATGCTCAAGGCTGCTGAGTTCACGCAGCCTCCTCTCGTCTATCTTCCAGCCGGCCTGGTGGTTGCCACAGTGGCCGGGGTGGGGGTCAAGACGGGGCTCATAAAGGGCGTCCTCAAGAACGGGAAGAGTGCCGTGAAGGAAGAGGAGGCGTCTGAGGATGTTAACGGTGAAGATACGGGGGAGCCCGCTAAGGAGACCTCCACCTATCGCCGGCGGAGCTCCCGCGGCACCTAGATGAAGGCGTCGGCCAGCGTCAGGGCGTCTTCCAGGTTAAGCCTCCAGCCGACCGCACCCATTATGTCCAATAGATGCACGGGGTTGCTGGACTTGGGGATGGCCACCACGTTGCATTGGGTTATCAGCCAGTTGAGGGCTACCTGGGTCTGAGTCTTCTTGTACCGCTCCGCCACCTCGTCCAGGACCCTGTTCCCGGGCCTGGACAGGGCTCCCTTTCCCAGGGGGCTGTAGGCGATGAGGGTGGCGCCCTCCTGCTGCATGTAGGGCAGGAGGCTGACCTTGGGCTTCTGGTCCACTAGGCTGTACTCCACCTGGTTGGCCACCAGGTGGCTGTCCCTGAGGTATCCCTGGGCCTCCAGCATAAGCTCCCAGCTGAAGTTGCTGACGCCTATGTGCCTGATGTAGCCCTCCTTGGCGCAGTGCTCCAGGGCCGCCATGGTCTCCCTCAGGGGTATCTCCGGGTTGGGCCAGTGGACTAGGAGGAGGTCCACGTAGTCCATGTTGAGCCTCCTGAGGCTCCGCTTCACGCTGTTCAGGAAGTCCTTGCTTCTCAGGTTGGTTCTCCACACCTTGGTGGTGATGAAGAGGCTGCTCCGCTCGTAGGGCTCCGCGGCCTCCCCCACCAGCTCCTCCGCGTGGCCAGCCCCGTAGTACTCGGCTGTGTCTATGTGGGTGAGGCCCAGCTCTATGGCCATCCTGATGGCTGTTATGTGCTCTTCGTCCCATCGGTGGTCCTCGATCTGTCGGCCGCCCATCCCCCATGTGCCCAGGCCCAGGACGGGGATCTCCACCCCGGGGGCTATCTCATGGTACTCCATCAAGGGCTCTCAGCTGTAATTGAGCGGTGGAGGGAATAGGGTTTTGGGTTAGATGCAGGCCTCGTCCGGCTCGGCCTCGTGCTGTATGTTCTTCCCCTCCGGCACGTAGAGGTATATGATGGGCATCCTGACGAGGCCGTCCACGGCGGCCATGACTATGAAGGGGGCCACCTTGCTGACGCTGTCCCACAGCCATCCGCCCAGGATGCTGGCTGGGACGGCCAGGAGGTTGAAGGCGGCGACGCTCATGGCGGTCATCCTGGCCCTCTGGTTGTGGTTCACCAGCTCGGCCTCCTCGGCCTGCCAGGCCACGCCTGTGGCGTCGCTGAGGCCCATGAGGACCCAGGCTGCTATGAGGAAGGCCTCCTGCCCGCCCAGCAGCAGGAAGATGGCGGTGGCAACATACATGATGACTCGGCCACCTATGATCATCTTCTTCCTGCCCACAGTGTCGGTGAGCCTGCCCGCGGCCGGCGATGACAGTATGTTGGTGAGGCTGCGGGCGGTGACCATGTAGGCGATGCCCATGGCGGATGCCCCGTGGACCGTGGCGGCGTACAGCATCCAGAAGGGGCCGGCGAGGCCGATGCTGAGGCTGCCCAGGCTCTTCATCCCCACCCATGACCTTACCCCTTTCCGGCCCAGGACGTTACCGTAGTCGTCCACCATGGTTCTTAGGTTCAGCTTCCGCTTGGGCTGCGTAGGGTTCCTGTCCCCGAGGAACCTCCAGACAATGAGTAGAGCGGAGACCAGGAGGACGGCCTGAACCAGGTACACGGGGCGGATGCCGGGCACATTTAGGCCTCCGCTCACGCTGACTATCTGGCCGCCTACGAGGCCCGCGAAGAGCATGGGCGTCAGGATGAACACGTTGGCCAGACCGTAGACGGTGCCCCTCTGCTTGTTCTTGATGCTGTTGGCGTACATGGCTGTCCACGCCGGAGAGATGATGCCCTCGGCGAAGCCGGCGAAGACGAAGGCGGGTACGAGCCAGTAGAGGCCGCCCGCCGTGAAGTATGTGAGGGGGACCAGCGCCCCGATGAAGGCGCCCATGAGGAACATGTGCTTCCTGTTGAGTCTGTCGGAGAGCCACCCGGTGAGCATGGCTGCGACAGCTGTTAGCCCCAGGCTGAGGCTGGTGAGGAGGCCAAGCTGGGTGCCACTAGCACCCAGGGCGACTATGAATATGCTGTTGTAGGGGTTGATGTTGTACGCGAAGTTAGCTATGCTGGACCTGGCGAAGATGACCTTCAGGTCCTTGGACAGCCCGCTGTAGAAGCTCCTGAGTTCCTGCGTGGCTTTCATGGTGTTCTCTTCGCGTTCCCGGAACCCTGGTCATGGTTCTGTGTGGTTTCAAGGGAGCATGATTTTAAACATTCCTTTTTTGTGATCCATATGTTCAACCAGTTTTTTGATAGAGATCAGTTAACTGGTGTGTAAGTGAGAAAAAGGTTTTGATACGTATAGGTGTCTCACTGGACGAGCTTCTTCATGAACTCGGTGTACTCTTCCCTTTTTATAGTAGGCTTGAATCCTTTGATGACCTTCTTTGCGGCCTTGGCGTCATCGCTGAGTAGGTCGATGACCGCGACGGCTATGGCTTTAGCGGGCCAGATGTACTGCTTCACGGGGTCGGTAACCTTCATGTGTCTGCTGTGGCCGGAGCCCTCGGTGCCTGCCATCCCCACGCTGGTGGTGGGCATTATGCAGCTGTAGTCCCCCATGTCGGTGCTGCCGGTGCTGTGCTCCCGGTGCTTGATCTCCTTGGCGCCCACCAGCTCCGTGCAGGATGCGACCACGACCTTCTCCAGGTTCGAGTTCCTGGTGTAGGGCATATAGCCTGGGTGGTCGTGTATATCCACCTCGGCGCCCACTGCCATGGCCCCCGCCCGGAGGGCCTTGTTCACTTTCCTGTTGGCGTCTATGATGGCCTCCACGGTCTTGCCCCGGACGTAGCTCTCCATCCTGACGTCGGCGGGGACGTTGTTCACTATCTCGCCGCCCTTGGTTATTATGGGGTGGACACGGATGGTGTCCTCGTCCTTGAAGGTCTCCCTGTTGGCGTGGATTCCCATGAGGCCCATCATGGCCGCGTTCAGGGCGTTGATGCCCTCGTGGGGTGAGCCCCCGGCGTGGGCCTCCTTGCCGATGTAGTGGACGAGTTTGCCTATGAACCCGTTGTTGGTGCCCCCGACGCCGATGAGCTCAGTCTGGTCGAAGGCGCTGTGGCTGCCGATGCAGATGTTAATGTCGTCCATCTCGCCGAGGCGTATGAACTCCTGTTTGCCTCCGAAGAACTCTAGCTTGCCCTCCTCCCGGAGCCTGTTCCTGTAATCGATCTCTATGTACTCCTCGGCTGGGACGGCCACCATGACAACCTCTCCGGTCAGGTGCTTCTTCACCGCGTCGAGGCCGAGGCCGGCTCCCAGCATGGCGGCCATCTGGCTGTGGTGGCCGCAGGCGTGGACGTTCCCGGTCTCAGGGTGGCTCTCAGGGTGAGCGGGTATGTGGAGGGAGTCCAGCTCCCCTACTATGCCTACGCTCGGCTTTGAGCCGTCTCCCTTGAGGTACGCCTTGCTGCCCGTGATGGCTATCTTGCTCTTATACCGCCAGCCCATCTTCTTGTATTTCTTCTCGGTGAGCTCCGCGGTCTTGAACTCCTTGAAGCCCAGCTCAGGGTGCTTCCAGATAGCTGTGGCGTACTCGATTATCTCGTCCACCCTTGCATCTATCTCGGCCAGGGCCTTTGCTTTGAGCTCTGCCTTGTCCATGGTTATCATGAAAAAATAGTAGAAGCAGATATAAGACATTACGGCCCTAAAAACGAGCCCTTCACAAGCCTTTAGCCACGGGGATTCTGGTCTCCACCATCAGGTAAAGTCTCCCCGTCAGCGCTCCGCCGAGCGCCCCAGACAGGAAGGCGACCCCATACATGAAGGCGAAGACCTCCGGCGGGAAAGGCATGAGGAGGACGAACTGCTGAAAGGCCACGTTGCTGACCGCTGCCAGCCCACACCCCAGGCTGAGCAGCAATGGGGACTCGTACCCGGACACGTGCAGCGCGGCATCGACTATCAATCCCTGGGCCCCGCTGATAAGGATCACCGGGAGGCCGTGGAAGCTGAACAGGGCTGCCTCTACTAGGCCCTTCACCGTGGCGGTCATGGTGGCCGTCCCTGTTCTCCGGATCAATAGGGCGGCTAGCACCACCGTCACTAGGTGGAGCCCCGACAGGGCCTGGCCTGTGCCCAACGGCAACGCGGGGATCGTCTTCATGTAGTTGCCTATGTGCCCGATGGGTACGCTGAGGACGGCGCCCAGGGCGCTGAATACCATGATCATTGAGAGCTGTCTGGTGCTGTACCTCATCCGGATCAGACCCATACTCAGACGCTGCGTGTATAAACCTACCAGCGGTGCATCCTCGGACATGCGACTTGACTGGAGCTGCGGCCCGCGCATCCCTATCCCCGGGCCCCAGCCTCCGCCCAGAACCAATATTAGCAGGCGCCTCTTTTCAGTTAGGCGAATATGCTTTGAAGCTATTGGAGTACGAAGCAAAGGAATATTTCAAGAAGTACGGCATCCCCACGCCCTGGGGCCGGATGGTGACCACCCCCAAGGCGGCGGCGGACGCCGTCAAGGAGCTGGGGCGGCCCGCCGTAATCAAGGTCCAGCTACCCGTAGGCGGTAGAGGAAAGGCTGGAGGCGTGAAGTTCGCCGACACCCCGGCTGAGGCAGAGCTGGCCGCATCTCAGCTTCTGGGCATGAGCATCAAGGGCCTCACAGTGGAGAAGCTCTACGTGGAGGAGAAGATCAGGATCGTAAACGAGGTGTACCTGGGGGTCACGGTGGACCGCGGCAACAGGTGCTACGTCATCCTGGCCTCAGGGGAGGGCGGCATGGACATAGAGGAAGTGGCCGCCAGGACCCCTGAAAGAATAGTGCGCCACAGGGTTGACCCCGTGCTGGGCCTCCGGAGCTACCACTGTAACCTGATGGCCAAGCGTCTCGGATACGGCGACAGGAAGATGCGCGCCTTCGCGGTCTTCGTCTACAAGCTCTACGCCCTGGCTTTGGAGATGGACGCGGAGCTGACGGAGATTAACCCCCTGGCCGAGGTGGAGGACGGGTTCATCGCGGCAGACGCCAGGCTCAACGTGGACAACAACGCCCTCTACAGGCACAAGGAGCTGGAGGAGAAGCTCCTCCACAGCTACCAGGGGGAGCTGACGGAGCGGGAGATGGAGGCACGAGCCATGGACCTGGCCTACGTGGAGCTGGACGGCGACATAGGCGTCATAGGCAACGGAGCAGGCCTCACCATGGCAACCCTGGACACGGTGATGCTTCACGGCGGCAAGGCGGCCAACTTCCTGGACCTGGGCGGCGGAGCCACCCCTGAGCGCATCGGGAGGGCCGTGAAGTTCGTCCTAGACGACCAGCGGACGAGGGCGCTGTTCGTGAACGTTCTGGGCGGCATAACCCGGTGCGACCACACCGCGGAGGGCATAATCGCGGCCAGGAAGGAGCTGGGCGTCTCTAAGCCCATAGTGGTCCGCATGATGGGCACCAAGGAGGCGGAGGGCAAGGCCATCCTCAGGGAAGCAGGCATAGAGACCCTGGACACCATGGAGGAGGCGGCTGACATGGCCGTGAGGCTGGCAGGAGGCGCCTGAGATGGTCAGGTTCATCGACAAGGACACCCGGGTCATCGTTCAGGGCCTGACGGGCGGCCAGGGCCAGTTCCACGCCCGCCTCATGAAGGAGTACGGCACCAAGGTGGTGGCCGGCAGCGTCCCGGGCAGAGGCGGCCAGGTCTGCGAGGGCGTCCCCGTCTACGACACCGTCACCGAGGCCCAGGAGGAGCACGAGATCGACGCCAGCATCGTATTCGTGCCCGCCCCCTACGCCTTGGACGCGGCCCTGGAGGCCGTGGAGGCCGGCCTTGACCCCGTGGTGGTCATAACGGAGGGCATTCCCGTCAGGGACAGCATAGAGCTGGTGGCCAAGGCTGGGCTCAAGGGCACCACCATCGTCGGCCCCAACTCGCCGGGTCTCATCAAGGCGGGTGAGAGCAAGATGGGCATCATGCCGGCCCAGGTCTTCAAGAAAGGCGGCGTTGGCATCATCAGCCGCAGCGGCACCCTGTTCTATGAGATAGCCGCCCACATAACCCGCGTCGGCCTGGGCCAGAGCACCTGCGTGGGGCTGGGCGGGGACCCCGTGGTGGGCCTTGACTACATAGAGGTACTGAAGTGGTTTGAGGAGGACTCGGGGACGGAGGCCGTGGCCCTGATCGGTGAGATCGGGGGCGACGCAGAGGAGAGGGCGGCCAGGTTCATAGAGGAGGGCGGCTTCACCAAGCCCGTCGCGGCATACATTGCGGGACGAGCAGCGGTCCCCGGTAAGAGGATGGGCCACGCAGGCGCCATCATCCAGGGTAGCAGCGGCACGGCCGACAGCAAGATGAGCGCTCTGAGGAATGCGGGCGTTGAGGTGGGTGAGCTGCCCAGCCAGGTGGCTGAGGCCCTTAGGAGGCTCCTCTAGTCCTCCAGCATCTCCAGTATCATCTCAAGCATCCTGTAGGTGAGGCCCCACACCACCTCGCCGTCTATCCGGAAGACGGGGCCCTCCCAGCCCTTGATCACTGTCTGGCACCGGGACTTCCTTAAGGCGTTGAGGGGCGCCCACATGTACCTGGTGAGCTCATAGTTCAGGTGGACCTCGGGCTTCTCCTGGAAACTGTAGATTATGGGCTGCACTCTGAGGGTCTTGCGGACGGAGCTGAACAGTGGCTCCATGTACCCCATGGCTGCTGCGCCCCGCAGGTCTATCCCTGTCTCCTCCAGCACCTCCCTGGCGACGGTGTCCACGAGGCCCCGGTCCTCAGGCATCTTTTTGCCCCCGGGGAAGGCCATGTCGCCGCTCCAGGGGTCCCCGGTCGCCTCGGCCCTCTTCACCAGGAAGAGCTCCAGGTCGTCGTCGTTGGGCTTAACCAGTATAGCTACTGCTGCGTGGGCTTCTTCGTCTGGGCCAGCCCTTAGCCCTGATGCCAGCTTTTCGAGGCTCTCTGTGGGACGCAAAAGGTTACCCGTCAAATCGGTGTGTTTGTTGGTCTAAAATGTTGTGATTTTAGGCTAGGCTGAGGGAAAAAGGTTATTCAATACCTCGTATATTTGGCGGTTTATGTTGAGGCACGTGGCCAGGCTTAGAGACGTTGCTGAGGAGTATCTTTCACCCGGCCTCCTCAACGACTATATCAGGCTAGCCACCGTGAGCATAGCCATGGGCCTGGTGATAGGGCTCTCCACGGTGGTGGTCCACGAGTTCTACCAGTACTCGCACCTGCTGTTCGAGGCCCTCATCCACACCAGCGTTGTCTTCACCGTCATTCTTCCAGTTGTGGGCATCACCGTGGCCTACGTGGTGGTGACCAGGTACGCCACCACCAAGCAGAGCGGCGGAGGCAGCCACAGGCTCCTGGAGGCCTACCACTATGAGGGGGGCATCATGACGGCCCGGGACACCCTCTTCGAGCCCCTGGCCTCCTCCATCACCATCGGCCTGGGGGGCAGCGCAGGCTTCGAGGGCCCCAGCCTCCTGCTGGGCGGCGGCATAGGCTCTCTAATAGCTCAGAGGCTGGACCTGGAGCCGGGCCAGATACAGACGTTCCTCATCAGTGGCGCCGCGGCGGGGGTGGCGGCCATCTTCAAGGCCCCTCTGACGGGCATCATGTTCGCCTTGGAGATACCCTACAAGAGGGACCTGTCCAGGAGGGCCTTCATACCGGCGACCCTGGCCAGCATCTCGGCATACTTGGTGGCCGTAAACTTCCTAGGTACTGAGAGCATTCTGCCGCTGATACCCGTGTTTGAGCTGCCTACACCCTGGATGCTTCTCCACGCCTTCGGCATCGGCATAGTGACGGCTGTGTTCGGGGCCCTCTTCGTGAAGACCTTCGAGGCGGTAAAGAGGGTGAAGGAGGGCATCCATGTTCACCCCATCCTCATCCCTGTGCTGGGGGGCGCCATGGTGGGGACTGTGGGCCTGTTTCTGCCCCAGATCATGGGCGTCGGGTACGAGACAGTCCACGCCATCGTGGTGGGGGAGAGCCACGGCTGGTCTGTGTGGCTGCTGCTGGCCTTGATTATCTTTAAGATGCTTCTCACCAGCGTGACCCTGAACAGCGGCGGCAGCGGTGGCGTCTTCGTCCCCAGCCTCTTCATAGGGGCGGCCCTGGGGGCCCTCTACATCAGATTCTTCCCTATTCCCGGCGAGGAGGTGGTCATCGCCGCGGCCATGGCGTCTATAATCGCAGCGGCCAACAAGACCCTCCTCACCAGCGTCGCCTTCGTGGCAGAGACGGCGGGGCCCAGCAGCATCATTTTCACGCTTGTAGCGGCGGCCACCAGCTATTTCATCAGCAGGGACATCAGCTTCTACGAGCACGTGCAGCCCGTTGACGAGTTCAGCGAGCAGGAGGAGGCCGTCCACGTCCTCTACCACCTGCTCAAGAAGGGGGAGAACTGGGAACGGTTCAGGGAGATTAAGATCAGGGACGTCATGATCCCTGACCCCGTGGTCCTGAGGGAGAACATGAGAATCAAGGAGGCCCTGGAGGCCGTGCAGGGCTGCAGGAACAGGGAGTACCCTGTTATCAGGCGGAACAAGATCATCGGCCAGACCAACCTGGAGACCCTTCTCACCTTCCCCGAGGAGAAGCAGAGGCTTGAGATAGGGCTGCTTCCCCTGGATCACCCCGAGGTGCTGACGGAGGAGGACAGCATAGAGGACGCCCTCCACCTGCTCATGGAGGGGGACAACACATGCGTCTGGGTGGTGGATAGTAAGGATAAGATGAGGCTGCTGGGCGTGGTCACCGAGACGGACATGATGGTGAAGCTCCTGGAGCTCATGTAGAAAAGGGGCGTCGTTAAAGAGATTCGGAGAGGGCCTCACTTTTTTAGGAAGTTGGGGTTGGTTGAGTCGTACTTGTCCGCGTCAGCCTTATCACCTGTGATAGGGCCCATCCACTTGTCGGCGGCGTCCCGCTTCCAGTCCCCTATCTTGGTGTGAGCCTTGATGTAGTTAGCCGGCATGGGGTGGGTCCCCACCTTCACAGGCAGCCCCACAACCGTCTCGATGTAGTTCTTATGGTCCTCGATGTAGGGGCACACTGGGTACCCGGCCATGTAACAGCTGGCCAGGTATATCTCCTCGGCCCCATACTTCTTCATGTCAGCCGGCGCGTATTCCAAGCGCTCCCCTGGGCATCCCCCGCAGGCCATCCAGCCCACCACCTCGATGGGCTCATCCTTCGGGTATTTTGCGAAGGCGCCGTCGCGCTCAATGATCGACTTGAAGCACTTGTTTCCAGTGCATGTGCGGTTACGGTCACAGATTATTATACCTATTTTGACCAATGGGATCATATGAGGGTGTTAGGCATGCCTAAATATGTTGCGAATTGGTGCGCTGATTAGGGATAGATTTATTATTGGTGGCGATAAGAAAATACGATTTAAGCTAGCCTAAAGTGACGTGTCTTGGCCACGAAAATGGATACCACAAACCCGTGGGAGAAGAAGAACAAGGATGATGAGATCATCAAGCAGCGGATGAGCAGAGTTAAACACAAGATAGCCGTAATAAGCGGAAAAGGCGGTGTAGGTAAGAGCCTAGTCACTGTGAACCTGGCGGCGGCATTAGCCGGAGAGAAAAAGGTGGCTATACTTGACTCCGACCTTACAGGACCATGCGTCCCGAAGATGCTGGGGCTCAAAGGCAGCAAATTGGAGGGGGGGCCCGCAGGAATAGGGCCCGCCACGGGGCCCATGGGCATCAAGGTGGTGTCCATGGATTTCCTGCTCCCCAGCGACGACTCCCCGGTCATCTGGAGGGGTCCCTTGAAGATGAGTGCGATCCGCCAGTTCCTGGGAGAGGTGAACTGGGGCAACCTAGACTATCTTTTAGTGGACCTGCCACCAGGCACGGGTGACGAGAGCCTCAGCATACTGCAGCTTCTCCCCGACATGGACGGCGTGGTAATAGTCACCATCCCAAGCGAGGTGAGCCAGTCCGTGGTCAAGAAGGCCATCACCTTCGCCCGGAAGATGGAGGTACCCATCTTCGGGCTGGTGGAGAACATGAGCGGCATGGTGTGCCCCCACTGCGGGGAGCTCGTGGAGGTCTTCGGCGGAGACGGGGGCGCAAGAGTGGCGGAGGAGATGGAGGTAGAGCTCCTGGGAAGCATACCCATGGACCCCCGGATATCAACTGACAGCGACGAGGGAACACCCTTCATAGTCAGGCACCCCGACTCCCCGGCAGCCAAGGCGTTCAGGAAGATCGTGCAAAAGATCGAGAAAAAGGTGAAAGAAGATTGAAAGTAGCGGTAAGTTCAACAGGGAACGAGTTAGACTCACAGGTGGACCCGAGGTTCGGAAGGTGCAGCACCTTCATCGTCGTAGACACCGAGACCATGCAGGCCGAGGCTATGCCTAACAGCAGCATCGGGGCAGCCCACGGCGCAGGCATCGGCGCGTCCCAGGCGGTGGCAGGCGCAGGCGTCAAAGCCGTCCTAACTGGCCACGTAGGCCCCAACGCACACATGGCTTTGAGTCAGGCAGGTGTAAAGACATACATTGGGGCTTCAGGAACGGTACGCCAGACTGTAGAGGCGTTCAAACGTGGAGAGCTGAGAGAAGCATCATCTCCGACGGTTGGTGGCCACTTCGGCCAAGGAGGCCGAGGCAAGGGCGGAGGCATGGGCCAAGGTAAACGAAGAGGCATGGAGTGAAGAAACATGGTTAAGATAGTGATACCAGTCGCAGATAGAACAGGTGAAACCCTTTCAGCCCACTTTGGGCGTGCGCCTTATTTCGCGTGGTATGTCGTGGAGTCCGGTCAGGTCATGGAAAGCGGCGTTGTGCCCAACGACAGTGAACACTTCGGGGGTACGGGTAGTCCGCCCGAGAAGATCAGGAGCCTCGGAGGAGAGGTTGTGGTCTCCTCGGGGATGGGTATAAAGGCCATCCAGATGTTTCAGGACTTTGACATAGCTGTACTGCAGGGAACCAGTCCAAGAAGCTTGGAGAACGTGGAGGCTTTCATCCGCGGCGAGCTGCAGGAGCTCACCCAGGGTTGCCTCCACGCGGAGCACCATGACAGCTGAGCCGATATGAAGATAGTGGTTGCAAGCGGTAAAGGCGGTACCGGTAAGACCAGCGTAGCAGTCAACCTGGCGCTTAGCGCAGGCGCCAGACAGATAATAGACTGCGACGTCGAGGAGCCCAACGTCCACATATTCCTCAAGCCGGAGAACCCAAGGAGGAAGCCGGTGGAGCTGCTGGTCCCGGAGATCGATGAAGAGAAGTGCATCTACTGTCGAAGGTGCGCAGAGTTCTGTCAGTACAACGCCCTGTTCGTGGCGGGTGAGGCCGCAATGGTCTTCCCCGAGCTTTGCCACAGCTGCGGTGGGTGCAAACTGGTTTGCCCTGAGGGCGCGATAACCGAGAAACCCAGACAGATAGGGACGATAACCCTTGGAGAGTACCATGGGATGGGCCTCGTCTACGGTGAGCTTAACGTAGGTGAAGCGTTGGCGGTGCCCGTGATATCCGCCGTTAAGGAGCACGCGGAAGACGATGGCCTGGTTGTCCTGGACGCGGCGCCGGGCTCCGCGTGTCCGCTCGTGGAGACCGTGCACGGAGCCGACTTCTGTCTCATGGTCACCGAGCCCACACCCTTCGGGCTCCACGACCTCCAGGTAGCGACCGAGGTGGTGAAACGGCTTGGTGTCCCACTGGGCGTTGTAGTGAACTTCGCAGGAGTCGGCGACCGAGGCGTGTACAGGTTCTGTGAACGCGAAGGGATGCCAATAATCATGGAGATACCATATGACAGGCGCATCGCGGAGCTGTACAGCAGGGGGGTTCCCTTCACCGTTGAGATGACTGAGTGGCGCAGCAGGTTCCGTGAGCTCCTGGAAACGGTGGAGGAGATGATAAGGTGAAGCAGGTAACGATCCTCAGCGGCAAAGGCGGGACCGGCAAGACCACCATCACGGGGAGCTTCGCGGCCTTGGCGGAGGAGCCCGTCCTAGCCGACTGTGATGTGGACGCAAGTAACCTGCACCTGATACTCAACCCGAAGATAAAGGAGACCGTAGAGTTCAAGGGCCTAAACCTGGCTGAGATCGACTCGAAGAAGTGCACCAGGTGCGGACTCTGCTTGCAGCTGTGCAGGTTCAATGCGATCCACGAGTACACCGTGGATCCCATCCACTGTGAGGGCTGCAAGGTGTGCGTCGTTAACTGCCCCGTTGAGGCGATAAGCTTCAATGAACGCGTCTGCGGGCACGCTTATCTGAGTGAGACAGTGTACGGCCCCATGAGCCACGCGCGCCTCACCCCCGGCATGGAGAACAGCGGCAAACTTGTGACCCTGGTGCGTCAGAACGCCACCAAGCTCGCCGAGAAGACTGGCAGGGAACTCGTGCTCGTGGACGGCTCTCCTGGTATCGGGTGCCCGGTCATCGCCAGCCTCAGCAACGTCGACGCAGCTGTCGCCGTAGTTGAGCCCACGCTGAGCGGGATACATGACCTGAAGAGGGCGCTTCAGCTGCTGGAGCACTTTGAGATAACACCTGGTGTGATAATCAACAAGTACGACCTCAACTTAGAGAACACGGCGTCCATCAGAGGCTTCTGCGAGGAGCACGAGATACCCGTACTGGGCATGATTCCCTTCGATGAGAACGTCACCCAGGCCATGGTACAGACTAAACCAGTGGTCGTTTTCAGCCCTGACTCGCCGGCATCTCTCGCCATACGGGAGGTTTGGGACGAGTTCAGCTCGTTCCTAGGCCTATAGCTGAGCCAGGTATCTCTCCACGGCGTCCCTCACTTTCTCATTCTGAGAGGCGCTGCCAATTTTTATCCCGAGGGTCTCTAGGATGCTTGTGGCGCCAGGACCTATCTCGCCTGACAGGAGCACGTTGACGCCGTTATCTTTCAGGGTGCGCGCAGCCAGCGGCCCCGCCCCCTGCTTCACCTCTGACGCCTTGTTCTGGATCACCTTCTTACCGGTGATAATCCCATTTTCAACTGTTACTAATGTGAAGTAAGGCGCACGTGAGAAGGTATCGGCCACCTTGTCCCGTAGTCCTTTGTCTCCCTCGGTGGGTACCGCTATCTTCATCTTGATCACCAAAAACGGGTTTAGGGTACTAAGCTGTTTCCTCGGACCCTAGCTCGTCCAGGCGCTTCCTGATGCCTGCGAGTTCCTGGTCCAGGTACTTCATCTGGTCCTGCAGGAACGCTCGCTCATCCGGGGCCACGGGTGCCGTGGGGTCATCCCCTGTGGCTGGTTCCACTGGGACTGTTCCTTGGTAGTCGGGGTTCGTCCACCACCAGCGGGGTAGCCATGGGAACCGGGCGCACTTGCTGGGGTCACCAGCGTAGTATGCTCTACCATAGCCTAGGCCGTATCCGCGGCCGTAGCCGTATACCCATCCCGGTCTCTGCTGCGGGGGCAGGTCACTGAAGGGCCCGTTTCCGGGGTATCTTCCGCGTCTTCCTTGTCTCATCTTTTCACCTCTTCGTTTTCTGTGCTTATGCACATTTTCATTGTGTTCATATGCACAGAAATATATAAATATTGTGCCAATGCACAGAATAACGCATGATGCGTGGAAGGAGGAGACGTGGCAGACACGGAAGGCTTCCACTACCCGTTAAAGTGGGCAAACCGCCCACAGCCACAGCCTTCCAGCCTGAGCCCAAGGGGACAGGCGACCCCGTATACCTGGAGTTCGCGGAGCTCGAGGCTTTACGCCTAGTGGACCTGGAGAACCTGTCCCAGGAGGAGGCGGGAGAGGGCATGGGTGTGAGCCGGGGGACCGTGTGGCGGCTCCTTCATGGCGGCAGGATGAAGGTGGCTCAGGCCCTTACAGAGGGGAGGAGGCTGGAGATAGTTCAGCCGCCGCATGAGCCTTAAGCTTCAATAGACTTTTATCACTAATCAATGTATATGTAAACTGGTGCGGGTTGACGAGGACACTTCTGCGCCTGACCTTACTCACGGCTCTCCTACTCACCCCGTTATCCCAGCTGGATCAGGGTTACTGCGCCGAGGTACTGAGACACGAGGGCGACCTGATCCTGGCGGGCGACGAGACCTCCGTCATCAGTGACTGCGTTCTGGAGGTTACCGGCGGCATCTACGTGAGGGATAACGCCACGCTCAGGCTCGAGAACGTGAACATAAGGTTCATCGACACTGACGAGGAGCTGTGGCATGTTTTCAAGGCCGAGGGGAACTCGACCATTGTTCTGAGCAACGTGAGATACAGAGTCGAGATACAGGTCTATGATTCCGCGAGGCTGACTGCAACGGACTCTACTCTCTACAGATCGTGGTATTGTACAATCCACGGTTATAATCACACGGGCGGTGGCGTCTACGCCTACCAGGACTCCCAGTTGAGATTATATGACTGCAAAATAGGCAGCGTAATGACAAAGGATAGGGCGAAAGCAGAGATCACGGGCTCCACGGTCACCACAGTGAGACCATATGGCTTGGAACCATACGGCCAGGAGGTAACCATCATCGACTCCACGGTTGACGTCTACTGGGAGACCATTGAAGGCTTCAATGGAAGCCTGTCGCTCGCAAAGGAAGATTTAAAAAACGCAGATGGGGGTTCCGTGATCCCCGGTTCCAAGACAGTGTTCCGTAACGTGCACATCAAGGAGCTGTGGGTCAACCTCATCGACTCGGACATCACGTTTGTGGACTCCCAGCTGGCGTACGTCCTCGTCTACAACGGCACCCGCCTTACCGTGAGAAACTCGGGCATTAACAGACTCTACGTGTACGGAGAAGGCGTATATGTGTCGGTCGATAGAAGCGCAATAAAGCAGGTTCTGAGCACCGGAATAGGAAGCAACCTCAATTTGAAGACAAGCCGCTCCCAGATCGGAGTGATGGACCTCGAGTTCTACAACGTATGCCTAGAAGTAACGGAGTGCACCATAGAAACTCTCAGGATAGAAAATCACTGGGCGCTAACTGCAGGTATAAATGTTAGTGACAGCGTTATCGGCTCTTTTACACCCGGATTCGGGAACACCGTCCCCATCTACTACAGGTTCAGCAACGTGACCATCAGGGACTCCATGGGCTTCAGGTACGGCGTGTGGGGCGACTCCGGAGGCGCCTTGATCACAGGTGATATTCATTTCAGCCCCGGATTTCAGATCAACCAGACGACCGTTGACCTGTATGCTCTGATCACCCGCCTCTACAATGTCAGGGTCACAGAGGATTATGCGCCGAAGGAAGGTGCGAAGTTGACTCTGCTCAGGGGGAACCAGACGCTCTGGAGCGGCGAGACCGATGAGGATGGATCAGCGATCATCCCCATAAGGTACGCCAGCGTTTTCTTTGTGATCCCTCCCAAAACTCCCAGCACTCCAAAGGTGATTCAGGTGAACAACGTCACAGACACCCTTAGGCTGCGCGTCGGGGAGGGCCGATCCTCCGTGGAGCTCGACGTGGGGCTCACGACAGACACACCCATCACAGTCAACCTCACACGGAACTACGAGTACGGCCTCTACACCCTGCCTGCGATACTCGCAGCCATCGGACTGTACCTGATAAAAATATTTAGAGGGCGACTTCGTCCCCTGTCTCTCCGGGCTTCCAGCCCTTGATGGAGCTGATCGCAGAGTTGACTCCGTTCCGGATGTAGGCTGTATCGCTGTTAACGGCGCAGAACAGGAAGCCTCGGCTCAGGGCCTCGTTGATGTTCGTTGGCCCAGGCGTGGTGAAGCAGTGCATCCCCGGCGCCACGCCCTGGTCTCGGCCGGCCTCCACTATCCTGTCAAGGGTCTTCAGGAACAATGGGTTTGTGTACTGGTTGTGGATGCCCATGTCCAGGCTCAAGTCGCTGGGCCCCACGAAGCAGGCGTCCACGCCCTCCACGCTGAAGATGTCGTGGATGTTCTCCACACCCTTCGCCGTCTCGATCATCACCACACACAGGGTCTCCTCGTTGGCCGTCTTGAAGTAGTCAGGGTCCCGGAACGCTGCGAGCCTAGGCCCGGCCCCGCGTTCGCCCCAGGGCGGGTACTTCATGAGCCTGACCATCTCCTCGGCCTGCTCCTTCGTCTCGATGCGAGGAGAAACGATGCCGGTTGCCCCGGCGTCCATCACCTTCTTGATCCAGATGAGGTCCGTCCACGGTATACGAGCCATGGGCATACACCGCTCCCGGGCATAAAGCATCCCCTGGACCATGAAGTGGTAGGTCTCGGGCCCGTAGGCGCTGTGCTCCATGTCGCAGACCAGCCAGTCCCAGCCCATGTCGGCCAGGTACATGGTGACGTCGGGGTGGCCTATGGTCACCCAGGTGCCCAGGGCCGGCTTGCCGGCCTTGAGCTTACGTTTAACAAGGTTCCTCATACC
Source organism: Candidatus Bathyarchaeota archaeon (assembly GCA_043826455.1). GTDB lineage: Archaea > Thermoproteota > Bathyarchaeia > TCS64 > TCS64 > RBG-16-57-9. The sequence goes on along the minus strand of JBDRQD010000015.1, from coordinate 272,882 downwards.
ATGAAGATGGGGTGAAGGTGAATAAAACAGTGAGGGGTTAGAGGCGCTAGAGGTCGGCCCAGACGTGGCCTATGCCCAGCCTCTCCAGGGTCTCCTTCCTGGGGACACCCATCTCGTCCCAGCCCATCAGCGAGTAGTAGTTACTGAGCATCCCGTCCCAGTGGGGCATGATGCCGATCCCCACGGTGGGGCCATCCACCGGCGTTGAACCGTACCTGGCTGAGGGCTTATCAAGCTCAGGACCTATCCCCGACTGGATGTTAAAGGCTCTTAGAAGGTTCACGGCTCGCCTGCCCACGTTCCACGCCTCCTCGGCGCTCATATCCCAACCCGTAGCCGCTGAGACTGCCTCTGCGATCCTTTCGGCGTTCATCCTGGTGTTGAAGCGGCATGTGCCCACGCTGTCCTCCAACTGCATGAGGCCCTTGGTTCGCGCCACCTCGCTGCTCACCTCCATGGGGTTGGCGGGTCCCTGGGACTGGGGGCTCATGGCGCTCATGTGGGTCTCGATGGTGCCGGTGTTGCTGACGCAGGTGTCGAACATCTCACTCCAACGAGTCCTGTGGTCGTGGCCCCTGGGGGAGTTGCCTTTCATCGTGTAGATGGCTGACTCGGCTGCCTTGCCCCCGACCGTCTCTGAGGCCCTTTTAACGCCCTCAGCCAGCACATCGCCGAAGCCTTCACGGATAGACAGCATCCTGAGGATGCGCTCGGCGCCCTCCACGTCCCCCCAGCCCGTCCTGAAGCCCAGCTGTTTCCTCGTGATGTAGCCCTTCTCGGCGCACTCCATGACCCAGCCCACCAGCCAGCCCGCCTCGTTGTTCTCCAGTCCCAGCCGGTCGGTCAAGCCGCTGAGCATCATGGCTGCCTCCACATCCGCGTTGCCTATGACGGGGCCCCAGGCCGCCATCTGCTCGTACTCGGGCTCCTCCACGTGGCAACTGTACTTGCCCTCCTTCACCTCCATCATGGTGCTGTGGAGCAGCCTGCAGCCCCAGCAAGGCATCCTCTCTGCTTGGTACTTGTCGCGGATGCTCTTCTCGGCGAAGGAGTCCACCTCCTCCGGAGATGCCTCCCACTCATAGGTCATGTAGTTCTTTATAGGCAGGTCGCCTTTGCCGCCCTTGTACATGTTGGCTACGCCGCCGATGGTGCCCCTGAAGTACTCCACGTCGCTGTACATCTCCTGAGCCACCGCCGTCAGCTTTTTCTGGTCGTGAACTTCCACCCGGCCCTTGCCTCTGAACGCCACGATGGCCTTCAGTCTCTTACTGCCCAGCACTGCGCCCGGGCCGTTGTGGCTGGCGCTGTGACCGTGGTCCACGAAAACTCCGGCGAAACTTACAAGGTTCTCCCCGGCAGGCCCTATGCTGAGGACGCTGGCCTCCCTGCCCTTGGCCCCCAATGTATCCCTGAGCCTGTCCGTCACCTCATAGGTGTCCAGCCCCAGTATGCTTGAAGCATCCCTGAGCTCGGCCTTGCCGTCCCTCAGGACCAGGTACTTCCAGTCTTTGGAGGCGCCCTTCACTATTACGCCGTCGTAGCCGCTGAACCTCATGTAGGCGCCGAAGAGGCCGTTGGCCTGGACGCTGGTGGCGCCCCCTGTGAGGGCCCCCTTGGTGACGACGCTTATGGTGCCTGATCCCCCCACAGCGGTGCCCCCCAGGGGCCCGCTGGCTATAGTGACTATGTTCCAGGGGTCGCTCCACTCGATGTCCCGAGGCACCTCGTCGTACAGTATCTTGGCTCCGATGCCTGTGCCGCCCAGGTACCCTCTGAGAGTTGCCTCGTCGAAGACCCTGTCCGTGAGGGCTCCATCGGTCATGTTGACCTTAAGGAATCTGCCCGCGTAGCCCTTCAGTTTACCGGCCAATGTAATCATGTATATCGTCGGCTTGGACGCCAATAACGTTATCGAAAAACCCCTTTAACCTGCAGGGATAATTGAGGAGTAATGAGGGTCAAGGTCCGGTACTACGCCATGGCCCGGGACGCTGCCGGCAAGAGGGATGAAGCCGTCACCCTGCCTGGGGGCTCGACGGTGCTGGACCTAGTCCATGTGCTGATAGACCTCTACGGCCCCACCTTCAAGGGCTACGTCTACGACGACGAGGGACGGCTCCTGGACTACCTCATGTTCAGCGTCAACGACGTCAACACACTGGGGCTGGACGGATTCGAGACTACCCTGAGAGACGGGGACACGGTGAGGGTGATGCCGCCCATCGGGGGAGGCTAGCTACTTCTCGTCGGCTTCCTCGGGCTCCGGGTCCACCCAGCTGAACTTCTTCACCAGGGTGTTGCTGTAGTAGCTTCTCCAGTCGTAGCCCACTCGGTGTCCCCACTCGTAGTAGACGCGGGGGTCAACGTAGCTCTTCAGGCTGGTGCCCAGGTTGTAGTCTCTGGTCAGCTCCTTGGCCTCCAGCTGCAGCCCGTACTTCTCGATCATCTCCTGGTCCTTCCGGCGCCGCTCCTCCATCTGCTGTTTCAGCTTCTCCACGGCCTCGCGGTGCTTGCTCTTGGTCTGCTGTATGCGCTCCCTGGTGGCCCTGACGCCCTTCTGCTTGGACTCCACCCGGCTCCTGATGCCCTTGGTGGACTTGCCCTGCTCCTTAGTCTTCAGCTCCTCTTTGAGCTCTTGGAGCTTGGCCCGGTCCTCCTCCACCTTGGCCTCATAATTGGCTATCCGCTCCTCGTACTTCCTAGTGGTGTCCTGGATGCGCTGCTTGTACTTGGCTATGTTATCCCTGGCCTTCCGCTTCCTCTGCTCCTGCCGCTCCACCTGGCGTATGAGGCCCTGCTCCCAGGTCTTGGGGATGGTGCGCTTATGGTTGCAGGTGACGGCAGCCTCCAGGTTGGCCAGGGTGGCTACGTGCTTCTTCCTGTACTCGGGCTCATCTGCGTTGACCTCCAGCTGCTGGAGCCGCCTCTCCACGGCCTCGGTGGCGTGGCAGGTCCTGAACACCTTGGCTGTGACGCCTTCCATGACCTCGTCCAGGAACTCGCTCACAACGCTGCTGTTCACCTCCTCGAAGAGGGGGCCCCCGCTGTTCATCTCCGCAAACTCCCTGAGGTTGGCCGTGGCCCGGGGGTCCAGCCTGGCCGTCAGGTTGAGGGGGACGCTGTCCTTGCCCAAGAAGTCGAAGGTCACGGTGCCGTCCTGGTTGAAGGTGATGTGCTCTGTCCGGAGGCTGCTGGCCCCCACTGTGTCGGCCTCGTCCTCATCCTTCTCGTCGCCCACCCTGAAATTGAGCTCGTCTATGAGGTAGCAGACTGTGGCGGTCTTGCGGCGGCGAATGTCCGGGCTGGTGAGGTTCTCCATGATGTGACGCTGGACCTTGCCCAGGTTCCTGCGCAGCTCTATGGCCTTGTCGAACTTCTCTACTTCCTTCCTCTGCTTGATGGGGCTGCTGTCGTGGGGCCACACGTACTTCATCTTGTCCGTGAGCTTGTCCTTCCAGCGGGCGATCCACATGCTCACCGGGTCCCAGACGACGGTTTTCCAGTCGCCCGGCGGCCTGGGCGAGCCGGGGCTCAGGTTCAGCTCTATGTCACTGTGACGGGGCCCCTCCTTCCACTTGCCCCGGAAGGGGTGCTGACCCCGGCCCATGAAGATGCTGCTGGGCTCCGCGATGTAGTTGCCCAACTCGCACCGCTCCCCGTCGATGACCGCGTACCCGTACATCTCCTTATTGGCCTCCCGCTCCGCCTTTCGCTGGTCCCTGAGCCGCTTTTTCTCCTCGTTGGGTAGATTCTGGCGGTGCTCGCGCTCAGCCAGGACCAACCTGTAGATGTCCGTGTAGTCAACATCTCCGGCCCGAACCTTGAAACCGAGAACATCGCTGAAGTCCCTGTGGAAGTTGTCCGCGAAGACGGGGTCCTCCACGTAGGGGGTTCCTATCTTCTTGGCCCAGGCAACCGCCCGCTCCTCCTGTACCGGTGTGAGCCTGTGTTCTCTGCCCTTGATCTTAACCGTCAGCCCTTGTGCCTCATAGGGGGGCGGGACCATGACGCCGTTGTGGATCAGTTGCCGCATGCCGGGTTCTCCGAATTAGGCTCCATACTCAACACCATTTTTTAAGTTTTAGGTCTAAACACCCTCAGGAGGGTATGAATCTGCGTCTCTCCTCCACTGCTCTACGATACGATGCCCTGCTGTAGGGGCCGAACAGCTTCTCCCCCTCGGCTATGTAACCTACCTTATCAGGGTCCACATCTATGAGGCCGCAGGTCACGGCGTCGACGTCGACCAGGTTTGAGCCGTGGACGGCGAAGCCCTCCACCTCCTTGACGCCATAGCCGCCCCACGGTGTCTTCACCTCGCCCTGGGGGTCGCTGACGGTCAGGCTTCTGAAGGCCTCGCATACCCCGTACAACCGGAAGTATGAGGCGTACACCCTAGCTATGTCTAGGATACTAGCCGTGAGACGGTTATCCTTATGTCCGTGCCACCAGCTCCTCATGGGGTCAGGTATAAACCCGAACATGTTCTTCAGTGCTAGGCTGGGGTATGCACCGCCGTAGCCCTTCACCCTGCCCAGGCTGATGAGGGTGGAGCCCTGGTGCACAGCCAGCTTCCGGGGCATGAACTCGTAAACCCTGTCAGTGCTAGCTGGGGTATAAACAGACTCCACTTTCTTCTTTACATCGGTTGGTTGTAGGGCTCTGCCCATCCATATCTCCTCGGACACGCTGACGTACTCGGCGTCGTGCTCATGCATGACGTCGGTGAAGCCATGGGAGTCTAGGAACCACCGGTCCTGTGCTCTCAGCAGCTCGAGGCGGCTGCCCTCCATTATCCAGTCCCAGTCGGGGCGGCTCATGAGCCACCTCCAGTCCACCTCCTCCCCGTCCACAGTGTACTTCAGTGACCCGTCCTGCCTGTCCAGGCTGTACCCCTCCGCCACTATGAACCGGGCGTCCACTGCGTCCATGAGGAGGCCGAGGGCGTGGGCGTCTGTGTAGTTGGCTGGGTGGGGGCTGTACCAGTTGGGTTTGACGATGACTGTGTCGGACACTGGGAGGAAGCCCCTCAGGCTCCTCTTGAGGTCCTCCACCCCCCTCACCTTGTCTACGGAGACTTTGCCAAGTATCAATGTCTCAACAGAACCTGTGCTCCCCCAGCTCAAATATGTTTCAGGTTGGCGCCGGTAAACACTATATCCTGCGGCTGCTAAGCTGATCTGAGATGGCTGAGAAGCCCATTCAGAGGGACGAGATCATAGGGGCCCTCACCCTGGTGATCCTCTTCCTATCCGTCATGGCAGGCAGGGAGGCAGGCAACTTCTACGCCAGCTACGAGGAGATGAAGAGCCTCAAGGTGCTGTTCAGGGTAGAGGAGGAGGAGCTGTCCAAGTACCTGAGAGGCATCCTGGAGGGGGGCTCACCAGACCTCCCCGTGGGCATCACCATCACACTGCCCACCGTGGAGGACGGGGCGCAGCTGGTGACCCAGGTCCCCGACTACGCCAGGCGGTGGCTCATCAGCGTCACCCTCAGCCCCATCGTGGTGAGGCAGCCCAGCGTCTCAGACGTGGAGCTGGAGCTGCTTGTGGAGGGAGAGACCCTCGTCTCCGAGACACTGAGCTTCCCCAAACAGAAGGTGCCCTACCTAGGCCTCGTGAAGAGAGACATCAACCTGAGGATAGAGGACGTGGCTAGGCTGAGGACGCTGATAGAGGCGGCGTCGGACACCTACGGGGGCGAGGTGGAGGTGCAGATCAGGGGCCGGGCCCGGGCCCACCTGTGGTTCCTTGAGACCTGGCTGCCCTTCACCACCACCAGGTACCCCCTGCTGGATGCCCCCTTCATCGTCTACGAGGACTCCACCTGGAGAAGCCTCGATGACTCGGAAGTCACAGAGATGGAGGTTGGTCAGGTGGCAGTGGTATCAGTCAGGCTGAGAAACCCTACCAGGTTCCACAGCATGAGGGAGAACGTTACATGCGTTTTCCTGCGGGACGACGCCCCGGTGGCCTCAGTCACCAAGGAGACCCCCCTCACCGCCGGGGGCAGCGGCGTGTACGTGTTCCAGCTCCCCCTCGAGGAGGCTGGGGAGTACAGCTACGAGCTCAGCCATATCGACAAAGTCATCTTTCCTGCAGACAAGTCCCCGCGGCTCAGAGTAAAACAATGAAGATATCAAGAAACCACGCTTTTCATGTTCGCTGAACGCTGAAACATCTCACCGAAAGAAAAGCATGAAGCATCAGACGGATTTTTTCGCCTTATCACGGCTGGCACGGGATAAGCCACCCAGCGAAGCCGAGGAAACCCAGCACAGCCACACCAACACAACAAAATCCTGTAATGGAAACTCCGCACAAAGAGACCTGAACCCGCTGCATCATCCCCATTAAATACTTGGCGAAAGAATTCTACTCGGTTCAGATGATAGTTCCCAGGGACCTATGCGCTGACTTGGCCTTCATCAACGGGAAGGTTATCACGGTCGACAACGATGGCACGGTAGCCGAGGCCGTCGCCGTCAAGTGGGGTAAGATTCTCAGGGTCGGCTCCAACGAGACCGTGTTGGAGGCGGTGGGCGAGTCCACGATCCTCCACGACCTCAAGGGCCTCACGGTGCTGCCCGGCCTCATAGACAGCCACATGCACCCCGGGGGCAGCTGGGGCGCCTACCTGGTGAGGGGCGTCGCCTGCGGCCCAGACTTCACAGGCGTAGACGAGATGCTGGAGGCCGTTAGGCGGAAAGCGGATGATACTCCACCGGGAAACTGGATACTGGGGTACAGCATGGACGACGTCAGGATGGGCCGGTACCCCACCTTAGAGGAGCTGGACGAGGCCGCCCCCCGCAACCCACTGTACATACAGCGGAGGGACGGCCACAACGGCGTAGCCAACACCCTGGCCCTGGAGGCAGCAGGGATCGGCAGGGACACCCCGGACCCTCCCCACGGCAGAATCGAGCGCGACCACAACAGGGACCCCACCGGACTGCTGAGGGAAGCGGCCAAGGACCTGGTCTACCACAGGATACCAGCGATCACCGAAGATGAGCTGTACAGGGGCCTCCAGATAGTCGTGGACGAGTGCGTGAGCCTGGGCCTCACAAGCATCCACGCCAGCATGGTGAGCCCCGCCGAGTTCAGGGCCATGCAGCGCCTCAGGCGTGAAGGCAAGCTCAAGGTAAGGACCGCTGTTCACCTGAGCGGCAGAGACGCCGGCATGGTGGAGGGCGCAGCATCCATGGGGCTTCAGACACCCTTCGGGGACGAGTGGCTCAAGGTGACGGAGGCCGAGTGGGTCTTCGACACCAGCACCAGCGGAAGGACGGCGGCCTACTACGAGCCCTACGTGGGAGAGCCCGAGAACACGGGGATGCTGCTCTACGACCAGGAGGACATCGAGCGGAGGGTCTGGGAGGCCCACAGCGCGGGGATAAGGGTGGGCCTGGACGGCGTCGGTGACAGGGGCATAGACAGGGCCCTGGACGCCATAGAGAAAGCGTTGAAGAGGAAGCCCTGGCCCGACCACAGACACAGGATAGAGCACTGTTGCTTCGTGACGCCACCCATTCAGGACAGGCTCCTCGGGCTTGGGGTGATAGACGCCTCGGCCACAGGGTTCCTCCACGACCTGGGGGACGCCTACAAGGCCAACAGGGGCGGGGAGGCTATGAGGTACATGTGGCCCCACAGGACCCTCATCGACAGGGGCATCCCAGCCCCAGGCCACAGCGACGCCAGCATATGCACCCCCAACCCCTGGTACGGCATCTACGGCATGGTGACGAGGAGGACCAGCGGCGGACAGGTGCTATACGAAGCCGAGGCGGCTACACCCCTGGAGGCCATCAGGGCCTACAGTATCGACGGAGCGTATGCCGCCTTTGAGGAGAACGTCAAAGGCAGCGTTGAGCCGGGCAAGCTGGCTGACCTCATCGTGGTGGACAGGGACCCGCTTAGCATCGACCCCGAGGACCTGAAGAACGTGAAGACGGTTCTCGCCGTAATCGACGGAAAGATAGTCTACACGGCGTGACGCCCCTGGGCTCCGCGCCTCTTTCATAGTTTCTTTGCTGGGGCGTCAAGAAGCTTCATGGAAGTAGGAGCCGGAGCCTTCTAAGAGTTTAAATGGGGCCGAAGATTACCTGATGAGAGTCTCTCTGGAGCCATGAATCAGGTTCATGGCGTTGCCATTGTTTTTCCTTCCAGCCAGGGAGACTCGCCAAAAATGTTCATTGTATGGGCCTCGGTTTAGACCTTTCCCAGAAGTACTCGTAGAGGTCTTTGGCCCACTTGTGAACCCCAGGGTCGTCGCTGTGGAAACCCCTGTAGTCCATCCTGCCGTCCAGGCCAGGGAAACATATGCCAGCCACCTCTTTCTCCGAGAGGGCCAGGAAGATGTCCACGGACTCCAAGGTTTTGTTCACGAACTGGCCACTTCTTAGTGCCTCCGTGAGAACGGGTCCCCTGTTGAACTCGGGAGGGATGACGATGTTCCTGGGGTCCAGCAGCCTGAACTCGACGCCTCTGCCGAGGGCCTTCTCCCACGTGGGTACAACGGTTATAATGTACCTGTCGGTGAGTCTGAGGACGTACTCCTCTGCGGCCTTGATGGTCTGCTCGACCCTGTGGAATATGACCATGACGTCGTCCGTGTAGACGCTGTTCTCCAGCTCACCTATCCTGGCTATGAACTCCTGGGGTAACCCAGTTAACCTGTGGCTTTTCATGTACTCGCTGTGGTCGCAGGTGAATCGGAAGCCACTGATCTGGGCCAGGGAGAGCTCACCGTAGGGGGTGAGGCTGTGGGACCCGTCCGGCTCCTTCAGGGTGAGCCCGATCTCGCCCAGCCGAGATAGGTGGCGGCTGGTTTCCTGGGTTGTCAAGCCTAGGTCCCTCGACAGGCTCGTAACGGTGGACGGCTCGTCCCTGAGCCTGTACAGTATCCGCAGCCGGTCCTCGTTACTGAACTCGAAGAACAGGTCGCATAGCTTCTCCATGCTTCTCGCCGTCTACGTTTGATCCTATCTTCCCATCATGGATATTAAAATCCCTGTAACGTACACTAACAGCCCTTATGAAAACCCGAAGACATGTTACACGGGATATCGATGAGACACTCGTTCTCCGTTGAGATGAAATCGAAGACCCACCTACACCAAGTCTCCATACCTAAAGGGGACCACGGCGAGGTGCTGCTTGAGGGGGAGCTGGGGGAGATCAGCGAGATCGAGTTCGTCGAGGGCAGGGTCATGGTGGTTAGAGGCTCCCGCGGGGTTCTGAGGCTCGACGTATGTGAAGAAAGGTTCAACGAGCTCCTCTCAAAGCCGGGAAAGTAGGGCTCCATGATTCATCATGAGCGCCCATCATCGGGCTTGAAGATTTCTTATGTATGGAAAACACGTATCTTGGAAGGGAGTCCAATGGCCTCATCTTCGCTTCAGGAAAAAGCTAAACAAACGTCTTCAGGTTTCCCCAGGCTGGAGTTCATCGACTTCGCCAGGGGTATAGTCATGGCCATTATGGCGTGGGACCACGTATCCGGTTTCTGGAACCAGTACCACCACGGTGGCGAGGGGATACTAGGGAGGGCCCCGCCCTTTATAGATACCACCTGGTTCCTGCTGCGTTTCGTTAGCCACTACTGTGCGCCTATATTCATCTTCCTGGCAGGCACCGTCCTCGCCCTCTCGGTCAAGCGTAGACTGGAGAAGGGAGAGGGTCAGATGAGCGTGACGCATCACCTCATCAAGAGGGGCCTAGTGCTTCTGGTCCTGGAGGCCGCCCTCGTGTCTCCGGCCTTCAGCAACCCGTGGACCTACTTCGGGGTCATAGCCTGCATCGGCGCCTGTTTCATCATCTTTAGCGTCGCCAGGAGGCTGCCCACCAAGATAATCCTTGTCGCGTCGCTCCTCATAGTGCTGAACCACGGCTTCCTGGACCTAGGCTTCATACCCACGCAACCCAACTGGGGCTGGTACCTCCGCGTAATACTCCATGAACCCAACTTCGACAGGTGGCCCTACGTGGGGTTATACCCCATAATACCGTGGGTGGGGGTCATGGGCTTAGGGTGGAGCCTCGGCAACTACCTCCAAGGCAAGACGCAGGAGCAGATTAAGAGCCTTAAGAGGCCCCTGGCGCTGACCGGCGTAGTCTCCATCTTGGCCTTCATAGTAGTACGGTGGCTAAACGGCTACGGTAACCTGGTTCCCCGCATGGGCAACACCCTGGTGGACTGGCTCTACGTCAGCAAGTACCCGCCGGACCTAGCTTTCCTAATCTGGACCTTGGGGGGCATGTGCCTGATGCTGGCCCTCGGGGTCCACATCCAGGACCGGGACTGGTTCCACGGAGGCGTCTCGGGTATCATCCTGGCGTTCGGCAGGAACCCCCTCTTCTTCTACCTGGTGCACCTTTGGCTGTACAGGGCCCAGCTCCCCGACTTCACCCCAAGGGCCTACAGGCCGCCCTTCTACCTGGGGCTGCCTGAGACGCTGCTCTTCTGGGTCGTGGGCCTGGTAGTCCTGTGGAGGCTGTGCCTGTGGTACGAGAAGCTGAAGCGTCAGTACCCGAAGCCCATCCTACAGTACATATAGTGATCGTGTATGAAGTCCGCACTCCTCTCAAGGCACCGCGACGCCCTCATCATGACGGTGGTGGTGCTGATGGTCACCGGGTTCAACCTGTGGCAGCACAGAGACGACCCGCCGCTGGGCTACACCGAGTTCACCGGGTACGGCTTCAGCTTCGTTCACCCCCGGGAATGCACGTTGAGGGAAGCCGTCGTGTACTTCATTATGCCTTCCTACTGGCTGGGAGACATGCAGGGCGAGTCCCAGGGCGACGCAGCGAACATAGTGGGCATTGTATGGGGGGCAGGCCAAGCTGGTGGCCTGAGGGGGTTCTCTGACCAGATCATAGAGGAGGGGAGAAAGCAGAACGAGTTGACTGACGTGGAGGAGGGAGAACTGGTGGAGCTGGGCGATAAACAGGTCTACGTCCGAGGCTTCAACCTGAGAGCAGGCGGCGTGGCTGTGCCTGGGCTGATGGCAGGCTGGACCAGCCCCGAGGGACGGATGTTTGTGCTCTACAACATCAAGCTGGGAGGCGACAGGGAGTGGCTCTCGGACCAGATGGCCAAGATGCTCAGGAGCCTGGAGACTCAGCCGCCCACTAAGCCGAGGAGGTTGGAGTCCTACTGGCCCACAGACGGCTGGAGGTACGCCCACCCTAGCGAGGTGGGCTTGGACGCGGAGACCCTGGACGCCATGGTGAGGGACATCAGGGCCAGCGGGACCGCCGTTGACAGCGCCCTGGTGGTGAAGAACGGGTACGTTGTGCTGGACGAGTACTTCGGCGAGTATGATGCTGATGACAGGCACATCGTGTACAGCTGCACCAAGAGCGTGGTCAGCACCCTCATCGGCATAGCCATGGATGAGGGGTACATCGAGGGGCTCGACGCCAGACTGGTGGACATCTTCCCGGACGTGGAGTACGCCAACAGGCACGAGTGGAAGAGCCAGATAACCCTGGAGGACATGCTTATGATGTCGGCCGGCTTCGACGCCCGAGACAGCTGGATATACGAGTGGGAGAACCTGGACGACATGAGGAGCTCGGAGGACCCCGTGCTGTACGTGATGAGCCACCCCATGGGCTTCGAGCCCGGGTCCAGGTTCGAGTACACCAACGGGGTCAGCCACCTCCTAAGCTGCACGATCACTGAGAAGACTGGGCTCACCGCCGCCGAGTTCGCGGAGGAGCACCTCTTCGGGCCCCTAGGCATAGGCGACTACGAGTGGAGAGCAGACGCCAAGGGGAACAACTGGGGCTACAGCAGCCTGTACCTGACGCCCCACGACATGGCGAAGATAGGCTACCTGTTCCTCAAAGAGGGTGCGTGGGAGGGCCGAAGGATAGTCTCTGAGCAGTGGGTGGAGGCCGCGACGCGGGAGCACCTGCAGGCCAACCTGAAGGACGGCTACGGGTACCAGTGGTGGGTGGACGACGACGGCTACTACCTGGCCCTCGGCTACATGGGCCAGTTCATCTACGTGTTCCCCGACCAGGACATGGTGGCTGTCTTCACGGGCTCCAGCGAGCAGGCCTACGACTACTCTGTCAGGTTGCCTGAGAGGTTTCTGATACCCGCCGTCGGGTAGCCTCCTCATCCAGCCGGTTGAACATGTGCTCCACGAGGGCCTCCTCCCGCCGCTTAGTGAGTATGTCGTGCCAGTACAGCTGGCTGCTGGAGGAGTAGACCGCCCCCATGACGGCCAGTTCCGTGATGAAATACCCCAGGTACCGGACAGGCTCCAACTGGCTGGCCGCGAAGAAGGGATGGATCATGTCGTAAGTCGTGAGGGTGACGATGAACACCAGGGCCACGTTCAGCAGTATGAGTCCCCCAGCGGCGAAGAAGCCCCACTTGGTGTTGTGGAGCCTGGTGACGTAGAGGGCCACTATCACGGCGGATAACCCTATGTAGAGCCACCCCGCGGCCCCCCAGTGGGCGGGGGGCACCCTGAGGAGGTTCACGGCGAGAAACATGACCTGGGTGCCGCAGTTCCACAGGCTCAGGTACCGGAAGGGGTCGAGGCTGTCAGCCCAGAAGTAGAGCCAGCTGAAGCAGACCGTCGCAGGTAAGATGATGACGGAGACCAGCTTCAGGAAGACCACCACCAGCGTGTTCCCCAGGTCCATGTGAAACATGGCGAAGTAGGCTGAGACAAATATGAAGAACATGAGGCCGGATAGGTTCCGGAGCTTGACGGTGTCCACACGTTAAGGTTGACACAGGGGGTTTTATTGTTTTACCGTCCAGGGTGGCTCCGAGAGAGATGCGTTGTTTCAGCCTCATAGGCCCCAGGAGGAAGCCATCAGGCTCACGTTAAAGATTGAGGGGGTTGTAGCCGCCCAACTCCACGAGGTGCTGGGTGTCATTGAGGCGCTCGACCATGTGCTCCCTAAGCTCGGTCACCTTGAGGACGGTGAGGGCAGTGGGCTCGCACTTAAATGACGTTCTTATCATCTGCTCCGGTGTGAGCCTGAGCCACCAGGAGAGTATATGGACGATTGTGCCGCCGTGGGTGATCACAACCATGACCCTGTCGTTCCCCCTAGTTAGCTCATCCATGGCCTCCGAGACGCGCCGATAGAATAGGCGCCAGGTCTCCGAGCCGGGGTAAGGCTGCCAGTCCAGGAGGGGCTCATGGGGCTCCACGAAGAACTCCTGAACCTCCTGCTTGGTCTTGTCGGCGGCTATCCCGTTGTTGAACTCCCTGACCCCGGCGTTGTACTCGGGTTGAACCCCGAGGGCCTCAGATATGATCTCAGCCGTCTCCCTTGTTCTCCTCAGGTCGCTGGCCACCAGCCTCACCCTGTGGCCCCTCAGCTCCTCGGACAGTCTTCTGGCCACTGCCCGGGTCTGCCTGACACCCAGCTCCGTTAAACCTGTCTGGGACCAGCCTCCGTTGAGGTCGCTGACGTTATGCTCCGCCTCACCGTGCCGCACTAGTATTATCGGGTGCATGGACTCCAAGTATTGTATATCCTCGCCTCAGACATAATTGCCTTCCCAGAGACGGGTCAAGCTTCTGCCTGAGGCTGCTCGAACTCTTCCTCGAGGTTCATGACCGCCGGTAAGAGGAACGCAACGGCGCCCATCAACACCAACACTATCCCTCCGATCCTGAACCAGATGAACAGGCCCAGGCTGTCCGAGACGGGCCCCGCGAAGGCGAGGCCGATGGGCGTCATGCCTCCGCTTAGACTCATCAGGATTGTGAACACCCGTCCCTGCATCTCGGGCGGGATCACGGCCTGTATGCTAGAGAAGAAGGTCCCGTTGGCCATGGCGTTGAAGACGGCGAACACGAAGACGCAGCCCACTGCCGTCAGGAACAGCTGGGGGGGCATGAAGCTGAAGGCCACTATGAAGACGCCGCTTACGATTATCGACGTCATGGCGGTGACTATGCGTTTCCTGAAGCCGCCCCACGCCCCCAGGAGGAGGCCGCCGGCTATCATACCGACGCCGTTGGCCGACTGGAGCCACCCCAGCTCTACTGCGCCGCCGTCGAAGTGGTTGGTGACCACCAGTGGAAGTAGGCTGAAGGCGGGGCTCATGAGGAAGTTGATGATCATAGACATCCCCATGATGATCCTGAGGCCCTTCCAGCTCCACACAAACTTGGCCCCCTCCCTCATGTCCGAGAGCACGGTCTTCAGCCCCAGCACCTCGGTCACCTCGCGGATGGGCTGAGGAACCTTGATGAAGAAAAGGGACCCCACCGCGAGTACTGCCGTGGCTACGTCGATCAGCAGTATTATCTGGATCGGTATGACCTGCATTAGGAACGCCCCCAGCGGAGGCGCGACGATACCGGCCAATCCCTGTAAGCTCTGGTTCATCCCGGCGACCCGGCTGAGGCTCTCCTTGTCCACCATCATGGTGGTCGTGGCCTGCATGGCGGGCCACTGGAAGGCTCCACCCAGGGACCGGATGAACATGGCCAGGAAGACATGCCAGAGCCGTACGGCGCCGGTGCCGTAGAGAAACGCCAGCGCCACCACCACGAGCGCTATGAAGGAGTCCGAGACCATCATCACGGTCTTACGGTTCCAACGGTCCACCAAGGCGCCGGCGAAGGGCCCCAGCAGCACCTGAGGCAGCATGGCGACGATGCTGGCGAAGGCCAGGGTGGACGCCAGCCCCGTGGTCTCGGTGATCCACCAGACGAGGGAGAACTGGACCAGCCTGCTGCCGAAGAGGGAGAACGCCTGGCCGGCGAAGACGATCATGAACGGCCTCATGGGGCGCTCAGAGCTCATATGGTAGTTAGTCAAAGAGAGTGATAAAAAAGATCGGATGCGGCGCCCACGGCCTCTGGCTGTCAGCCGTTTCCCGACGCAAACATGCAGGCGCCGGCTCGGAGAAGTTTAAGAGCACAGATGAGTAAAGTGTTCCCTGAAGATGATCATAACAGACGCGGTCGAAGATTGGGTCAAGCTCTGGAACACCTACGACCTGAACCAGGTGAAAAGGCTCTTCCTCGACGACGGGCGGGTGACCTACTTCAGTTCCGAGAAGCAGGGGCTCATCAAGGGCATCGACAGCCTCGTCAGGCACCACGAGGAGTTCGGGTTCGTGGCAGGAGGCAAGGAGACGGGCAACAGGCTGTGGCTGGAGGACGTGGACATCGAGGAGTTCGCTGACTCCGCGGCGGTGAAGGCGGACTGGCTCTTCCAGAGGAAGGGCTCAGATAGGACTCAGCGCGGCCCCGTGACCATCCTCTACGTCAAGGCAGGGGAAGGCTGGCGCATCGCCCACGCCCACTTCTCCAACTACTGAGCCAGGGCTGGAAGCGATGAGGCTCACCACAAGGCTCGGGGACACGGGGCTCACCGTCTCGAGGCTGTGCTACGGCACCGAGCCCTTCACCTTCAAGAAGGGCCCCGAGAGCGCCAAGACCCAGGGCGACGTACCGCCACCAGAGGGGGGAAGAAGGCTCGCCAAGGCATACAGGCTGGGAGTCAACTTCTGGGACACCAGCGACGACTACGGTACCCACCCCCACGTGGCCGAGGGCCTGAAACTGGTCCCCCGCGGAGAGGTGGTGGTAGCGGACAAGACCAACGCCCACACCTATGATGAGGGGGTGAAGGCCGTGGAGCTCAGCCTCAGGGACCTGGGCACCGAGTACGTGGACATCATGTTCCTGCATATTGTGCCGCCCAGGCCTGTGGAGAAGCTGGACGCGTCGGATCGCCCCTACGTCTCCGGCCCGCTGAGCAGCAGGATGGGGGCGCTCAGGGCCTTCCTGGACGCCAAGGAGACGGGGCGGGTGAGAGCCACAGCATTATCCACCCACAGCACCGAGACGCTGAGGCAGGTGCTGGAGGTCCCCGAGATAGATGTGGTCTGCACCACGCTGAACATGGCGGGAGCCTACGTGGACGACGGCTCCCAGGAGGACAGGATCGAGGCCATCCGAGACCTGCACGACGCCGGCAAGTTCGTCTACGTCATCAAGATACTCCAAGCTGGGGAGCTTAGAGCAAGGGCGGATGAGGCCATAAGGTACGTCCTCCAGTTCCACGGGTTCATAGACGCCTGGAACATCGGCATGTACGACGCCCACGACGTGGAGAGGAACCTGAGGCTACTCCGCGAGGCGCTGGGCTAGCTCCGCCTCATTTTTATTCTGGACAACGTGACTAATGCTAGGTTCTCGGAGCCTTGAAGTCCCTAAGCCGTTTCCTGGCCCTGGAGGGCAACATCCGGGTGCTGGCCGCGCAGACCCTCATAAGCCAGATAGGTTTCGGCATGTTCTACGTTGTCTGGCAGCCTTACCTCCTCAGCACCGGCATATCGCTGAGCCAGCTGGGCATCGTCCAGACCATGATCAACGTCAGCACCGGCCTCGGCCTGTTCACCTGGGGCTACGTGAGCGACAACTACGGGCGCAGGCCAGTGGTGGTTGCGGCTGACGCCTGCAGGATTCTGGCGATACTGGTCCTCATAGTGTCTAAGAGCTACCCGGCGTTGCTGGTGTTCGCCTTCCTCATTGGTTTCACCGCTATGTTCATGATGGGCAACCCTGGGAGAAACGCCCTGATAGCGGAGAGCGTGGACAACGCCCGGAGGGCCACGGCGCTGAGTACCCTGATGACTATTAGCCAGGGCGTCAGCACCCTGATGGCCTCGGCGGGCGGCTACATAGCTCTCACCATGGGCTACACGCCCATCCTCTACGCGGCCCTAGTCGCGGATTTGGTGGGCTTCGTCATCCTCCTACTCTTCGTTAAGGAGACCCACACCCCGAGGAAGGCTGAGGCTAAGCCCCTCCGCGAGATGATGCGGGGCGCCCTGCTACCGGAGGCAAGCAACCTTAGCCTCTATACTATCATGCTCATCCAGGGATTCGGGTACGCAGTAGCCTACAGCCTCTTCTACGGGGCCCTCACCGACTACAGGGGCTTCACCACCCTGGAGCTGGGGTTCATGAGCACCAGCTTCAACCTAGTCTGGGCCCTGGGCAGTATCCCCTTGGGTAAGCTCAGCGACAGGCTGGGCAGGAAGCGGATGCTCATGGGTAGCATAGTAATGGCGTACGTCACGGTTCTCGGATTCATCTTCTTCAAGTCCCCCGCCGCCTACATCCTTTTCAACGGGATCAGCGCCGTGGACATCTGCTTCTGGATGCCCAGCTGGACCAGCCTCCTGACCGAGATCGTGCCCAAGGAGACGCGCAGCAGCGTCATGGGTAAGCTGGATGCCTATGGCAGGATAGGTGCGATTCCGGCCCCGTGGCTCGCAGGCGTACTCCTGGAGAGGTACGGGTTCACAGCGCCCCTGTTCATCCAGATAGCCACCCTGAGCCTCGCCGTGCCCCTGATCCTCAGGCTCAGAGACCCAGGAGCAGGCAGAGCTGCCGGTGGATAGCCCTCCAAGGCCGGTTCCCATCTATTATGGTCCAGCCGCCGTTCACCGTGAGCCCCAGAACCTTATCACGGACCTCCTTAAGCCTCTCAGGGGTCTCGAAAATCTCCTTCCTCGCCCTGGACTCCAGCCGCCTGTACGCCTCCTCAGGGCGTACGTCTATGAAGTACATGTGGCTGCTAGTGGGGACGAGCCTGTAGAAGAAGAGGTAGGCTACCCGGTGGAGGGGCCGCGGGAGATAGGCGGTCCCCATGAGGTAACGGACGAAGATGACGTAGTCCGCCCTCCTCCACCGGTACAGGAGCACGGAGCGGATAACGTCCACCAGGTAGAACAGGCTGGCGGCGATCCGCGCCCTCTTCCCCTCCAGGAGCAGGTAGCCACGGCCCATCCGTCCGAAGAAGTTGTCCGGGGATGGGTGGGACCTCAATATGAAGCTCTTGCCTCTCCGGGCTAGCTTGCCGCATATGAGGCGAGCCTGAGTGCTCTTCCCCGAGCCGTCCAAACCGTCTATGACTATGAACACCGTCACACGCCCCCGCCCATCAGAATGAAGGTCAGCGCGCCCAGGAGGGGCACACTCAGATTGTCCAGACTCCTGGGGCTAACTGCTTCAGCCAGGGTGGCCACGAGCGCCACGGCCAGGCACGGCGCAACCTGAGCCTGGAAGCTGAAACCGTAGAGGCGGCTGAAGTAAAGCATCCCGACGAGCAGTGACAGGAGGCTGCCGGCCAACATGCCCAGGCTACCCTCCAAGCTCTTCTGCTCAAAAACCCTGTACCTGTGGACGCCGAACCTCTCGCCTATGATGGCCGCAGAGCTGTCACCGTAGGCCATGGGGAAGATGCCGGCAGCCACTATGTAGGGTTTGACGCCGTAGACCAGGGCCAGGAGGCTGTAGCTTATGGCGTAGAGCACCAGGCCCGTGTGGTGGCCCTCCTCAGTGATGTCGGCGAGGCCGCTGAACTTCTTTCCCAGCTCGGGGAAGGGCGAGTAGGGTGAGACTAGGAGGGTGACGAAGATGAAGGGGGAGGCCACCAGGAAGGGGAACAGGCTGTCGGTGAAGAAGGGCATAATGAGAGGTAGGTTGCCTATCATGGCGTGGAGGAACTTGCGGCTGGTCTTCTTGGATACTCTGCCACTGTCACTCATCCTGCCGGACACGAATATGAGGGCCAGGATGTAGCCGTAGCACGCCAGCATGACCGGGACATTGGCCCACAGATCCAAGTCTTCACTTCACCTGCAGCGATGGATGCTACACCTTTCGGGTCCACGGATATTCGTCGAGGAGGTATTAAAGATGTGGAGCCTAGAAGCTGACGCCCCTCTGCTCGGGCACCACGTTGGGGGGCCTCCTGCCCTCCAGGAAGACCTTGATGTTGCCCACGGCCGTCTCAGCCATCTTGCGCCTAGTCTCCCAGGTGGCCGAGGCGCAGTGGGGGGTCACCACCACGTTGTCCAGTGTCAGCAGGGGGTTGTCCAGGGGCGTGGGCTCCTCCTCGAAGACATCCAGGGCGGCGCCCCTGATATGTCCATTCTTCAGGGCCCTGTACAGGGCCTTCTCGTCTATGACCTGGCCGCGGCTGGTGTTCACCACCACGGCGGAGGTCTTCATCTTGGAGAGGGCCTCATCCCCTATGATGCCCCGGGTGGAGGGAAGCAGTGGGACGTGGATGCTGAGGATATCGGAGGCCCCCAGAAGCTCGTCGAAGCCCAGGTACCTCACCCCGTACTGCTTCTCCAGGTCCTCACGCCTTACCACGTCATGGTAGGCCAGGTCCAGGTCGAAGCCCTGGGCTCGTTTAAGCACCTCGGCCCCTATCCTGCCCAGCCCCAGGAGCCCTAGGGTCTTGCCCTCCATGTCCCAGCCGAAGGGCAGCCTCCTGTCTCTCTTGGCCCAGTGCTCCCGGGCGTTTCGGTCAGCCTCAGGTATCCTCCTCATGAAGCCCAGGATCAGGGCCCAAGTGTGATCTGCTACACCCCCAGACAGCACATCGGGGGTGTGCGTTACATACACCTTCCTCCTGGTGCAGGCGTCTACATTGACAGAGTCGTAGCCCACCCCGAACCTTGCGGCCACACCCAAGTTGGGGGACTTCTTGAGGAACTCTTCGTTCACCTTCTCGCCGCCAACCAAGAGGGCCCTAGCCTTATGGAGAAGCTTGTCGTAGTTGCCCTTGACGTACACGACCTCCGCGTGGGGTTTCAGAGCGGCTGAGACGTCCTCAGGGACGTTCATGGTGTCGGAGCTTATGAGAACCAGCGGCTTCATAGTTCACTATCTGTTTAACTCATTTAAAAAGGTGAAATCGGCCCCCAGGCTCCGCGTAGACCTTCTCGGTGGTTCTACTCCTGGGCCTTCTCCGGCTCGTGGACAAAGAACAGCACCATGAGGGCAGCGGCCAGGAGGGCTACGCTGGTTATCTGCCAGACAAGAGCTGGGCTTATGGCGTAGACATGGCCGCCCACCCAGGCGCCGAGGGCAGCCGGCGGGAAGATGAGGAAGCCGCCGCCCCAGAAGTTACCCCAGCTTATCTGGACGCCGCGCTCACCCAGCAGACTGTATAGGCGGCCTCTGCGGCTCCGGGGGATCATGTTGGCGATGAGGGTGCTGAAGCCCGGGATCATGATCTTGTTGCAGAGGCTGATGAGGGTCATGGCAGCGGCCACAGCCCAGAAACCGTCGCTGTACTGGAACAGGAATATTATGGCGGGTGCGGCCATCATGCCCACAAGTATGGCCCTCTTGGGCCCCCACGAGTCAACCACTTGGCCCATGGGCAGCGCGAAGATTAGGGCGACTACTCCGCTCACAAGGTTCACGTAGCCCCAATCGGGGGCCGAGAGGCCCGCGAAGGTCTTGGCGAAGATCACGTAGAAGGGGCCGCTCATTGCGACGAAGAAGGCGGCCACCATCTCGATGACCACTATGGTTCTGAGGCTGCGGTCCATCCACTTCACCGACTCCCATATGCTGGCGTAGGACTCCCTGAGGACGGCGAAGGCGTCCCTCCAGCTGTATTTTGTGGACTTATCCTCCTCGATGGTCTCCGTCAGGTAGCGGAGCCTCAGGTAGGCCACCAGCAGCCCCGTCACAAAAGCGATGCCCCAGGCAAGCCGCACGGCCTGGACGAGAGCCGCGTCCTCAGTGAGCCCGCTTGTCTCCTGGAAGTATCCTATGAGCCAGCCACCCACGCTGGGAGCGATTATCCTGATGGCCTGGGGGACTGCCATCATGATAGCGAAGCCCCTTCCCCTGACGCCGGGGGGCAGGCTGTCGCTGCTGAGGGCGTTCATGGCGGGGGTGTAGAATAGGAGAAGCTGGGCCATGAACTGCCCCAGGGCGAGGGCCTGCCAGTCGTTGGCGATGACGAAGGGTATGTGGGCCAGGGCGTAGAGGACAGTGGAGTATCCTATGAGCTTGACGCGACCCGCCTTGTCGGCCAGGAACCCACCGACAGGGTACAGGAACATGCCGGCGATGATCCCGATGCTGCTTATCAGGCCCACCTCCACCTCGGTTCCCCCTAAGGCGAGGATGTAGAGGCTGAAGTAGGGGTACACTATGCTGGTGCTCAGGCTCCAGAGCACCCTGCAGATCATGAGCGTCCTTATGTTGCCTCGGATGAACCAGAACATCCCCTGTTTTCCCTGCTCCTGTGCCTCCATGAACCGCTTCTCCTAAAAACATGCAAAATGTTGGATGGACCGTAATATATGTTACCCCAAGAAAACGTTAAGCCGCTTCACGCGGGCTTACTGCTGAGCCTCATCGGGCTCCTGGACGAAGAAATAGACCAGGATGGCGCATATGAGGATGGCGGCGCCAGTGATTATCCATGGCATGTTGGGGTCCATCTTGTAGACCCAGCCGCCGATGTAGGCTCCTAGAGCCGCGGGGGGGAATAGGAGGAAGCCGCCGCCCCAGAAGTTGCCGAAGTTGATGGATATCCCCCTCTCGCCGATGAGGCTGTAGAGGCGGCCTCTGCGGCTTCTGGGTATGATGTTGGCGATGATGGTGCTGAAGGCTGGGATCATCATGTTGTTGCATATCTGTATGCCGACCAGGATGGCTGCTACTCCCAGGAAGCCGCCTGCGTACTGGAAGCTGAAGATCATGGCGGGCAATAGGAACATACCGAGCATAATCATCTTCCTAGCACCATACTTGTCTGTGGCGCTGCCCAGGGGGAAGGCCAGGACGATGCCCACGAGGCCGCTGACGAACATGACCAGGCCCCACTGGCTCTCCACCAGGCCGATGATCTGCTTGGCGTAGACCACGTAGAAGGGGGCGCTCATGGCTATGAAGAAGCTGGCGAACATCTCCAGGATCACTATGACGCGGAGGCTCCTGTTCATCCACCTGACGCTGTCCATGATGCTCCTGTAGGCCGGGACGATCATACCCGGAATCTCCCTGAAGCTGAACCTCCGGCCCCCATCCTCCTCTGTGATGGTCTCCTTCAGGTACCTGAGCCTTATCCAGGCGACCACGAGGCCTGTGACGAAGGCGACGGCCCAGCACAGCCTGACTGCTTGGACGAGGGCAGCGTCGTCGCTGAGACTGCTAGTGGCCTTAAACCACTCGATGATGAAGCCACCCACAACAGGGGCTATGATCCTCACCGCGCCGGGCACAGCCATTATGATGGCGAAGCCCTTGCCTCTCACACCCGGGGGCAAGCTATCAGACTCCAGGGCGTTCATGGCGGGCATGTAGAAGAGGAGGAGCTGGCTGAAGAACTGGCCAATGGCTAGCATCTGCCAGTTGTTAGCGATGACGAAGAAGAGGTGGGCGAAGGCGTAGAGGAAGGTGCTGTACCCGATGAGCTTGACGCGTCCGGCCCTGTCCGCTATGTACCCACCCACTGGGTACAAGATCATTCCAGCGATGAGGCCGAGGCTGTTGATTAGCCCGATCTCTGTGCTTGAGCCGCCTAATGCCAGTATGTAGAGGCTGAAAAAGGGGTAGATGATGCTGGTGCTGAAGCTCCATATGATCCTGCAGAACATGAGGACCTTGACGTTACCCTGAATGAACCAGAACATGCTACGGTTCTGTTGCTCCCCCAAATTGTTCGCACTCAAGGAATCCCTGCAGGGAGCATCGCAGAGCTAATAAACCTTATTGTGATGTTAAAAACCGCTAACAGCCGTAATATGATTATAAAAATAGGTTGAGATAAGAAAAAGAGGTTACTTCTTCGTCACCTTGAAGGTGACCAGGTTCCAGCTGTCGGGGCACTCGTACTTGAACTCCTGGTTGCTCATCCAAGGTATCTGTCCCCCGTAGCACATGTTCATCATGGTGGGAAACAGATCATGGTAGCAGTAGCCACAGATGCCCCCTGTCTTGTGGGTGTTGATCTCGAACCGGTCCCCCGTCTTGTGGCCGGCGCTGCACTTCCCCTTGACGCTCACGACCTCGGCGACGTACACGGGCTCCTCAGACATCATTGACCACAAATACTAGGAGGCCCGACGATATGAAACTACCCCGAGGGCAGTCGTTAGAGTTTTAGGGCTTTAACGCTCTTGTTCATCCATGAGTCTTCAAGAAGCTGTATCCAGACCCGCCGAGGGCCTCAAGGGAGCTCTAGGAGTATCTGTGAGACACATAGACACCGGGGAGTCCGCTAGCTTGAACGGTGACAGACTTTTCCCCACGGCCAGCGTCTTCAAGGTCCCCGTCATAGTGGAGTTCTACAGGCAGGACGAGAGAGGACTGCTGAGCCTAGACGATAAGATCACGCTGAGGGAGGCCGACAAGGTCCCGGGCTCAGGCATCCTCAAGGAGCTGTCGGAGGGCCTGGAGGTGAGCATGAGGGACCTCCTCAGCCTCATGATGATCGTGAGCGATAACACGGCCACGGACCTGGTGGCTGCAAGGGTCGGCTTCAGCAATGTGAACAGGGCCCTCAGGGAGCTGGGCCTAACCAGGACCAGCATCACCAGGTACTGCAGGGAGATCCTCTTCGACCTAGTGGGTCTCAGCGGCCTACCTGCAGGGGAGATGACGCTGAGCCGCTTCGAGGAGGCCCAGGAAGCCGAACAGGGAGGGCCCACGTGGAGCCTGAGGGTCGAGGACAACGACGTGACCACGCCGGACGAGATGACCAGACTGCTGGAGCTGATAGCCGGAGGTGAGGCGGCGGGCAGGGAGAGCTGCGACCAGATACTGGGGATCATGGCCAAGTGCCAGACGGGGCCCGCCAGGATGCCCAAGTACCTGCCCACTAAGAGGGTCAGGCTTGAGAGGAAGACGGGGAGCCTTCCAGGGGTGAGGAACGACGTTGGGGTAGTCACCATCAAGGAGACCGGGGAACGCTACGCGTTGAGCTGCTTCACCATGGGGGCCGAGGACGTGTACGCCGCGGAGGAAGCCATCGCCCAGGTCAGCCTCAACGTCTACCAATACTTCCAGGGTAAGTAGGCTTACCCACTACAAGGTGAGAACATGCCGAACATCAGGGGCCCGCTGAGGGAGCTGAAGTCAACCATCGCGAGGGAGGCGGGAGAAGAGGCATCCGAGGCCATAATGAAGGACTCACACAGCCTGAGGGACTCCAGCCCGAAGGAGGATGTGGCCCAATGGGTGAAGGCCGCCATGGAGAGGATGGACGGGCTGCTCGACCTGGAGACCCGCATGAGGATCATGAGCAGCTGCGGACGCAACTGCGCGGACCACAGCCACACGGGGCCCGTGGCCAGCGCCCTCAAACGCCGCTCCGGATACGAGAAGCTGGAGGATTTCCTGAATGCTGAGGCTAGGAGCCCGCCTAGAGGAATGCTGGTTGAGAGGGACGGGAACACCATCATCTTCGGTTACACCCCCGACGCGTACGGTGTGCGGTGCTACTGCGGCCTCGTACAGGGGCTGCCCCCAGGCGAGATCATGTCCGTCACCTACTGCAACTGCAGCATGGGCTTCGTGGAGAGGTACTGGGAGCAGGTGCTGGGGCGGCACGTGAAAGTGGAGCTTCTGGAGTCGGCTGTGACTGGCTCAACTATCTGCAGGTTCAGGGTCACGTGAGCCCACACGTTTTTTCACGCTTAAATTAAATATTGAAGAAGATAGTCAGCGTTTTTAAATGAACGTTAATAATTTTAGTGTATTTTTTCTAATGCACTAAATAAAAAAAGGTTGCACTGTTTATTTAAATAAATGAGATAAATTTCTCATTTTTTGAGTCCCTGACGTAATGATAAGGTTATGGTCAGGGGTCCATGCTGCGATGTATGCTGGAATAACCCGCCATGGTGATGTTTTCATGCTGGAGGAGTGCGAGGTCTGTGGGCAGAGCACCGGGAAGCTCTACACCTGCAAGGTCTGCGGTAAAAGGTTCTGCAGGTACTGCGGCAGCTTCACCGACAAGCTGTGCATAGACTGCCTGACCTCGGGCGAAGAGGAGAATCCCCCCATGGATGAGGCGAAGCCCAGCAAGACACATGTCACGAGGTAAAACTATGAGCGCTGAGAAAATTCATGAACTGCACCGGAAGCTTAGCGAGAAGCTGGTGGAGGAGGCCATGCTAGCGAAGGAGAAGGCCACCCCGGGTAAAGTTGTGAAGCTGAGCCAGGAGATCGTGGCCATTCGGCGAGAGATCACCGGCGAACTCGACAAGCTGAAGGGAGTAAAGAAGCAGAAAGCTCAACGGGAGCAGGACGCAACAGAGTAAAACTCCCTAACCGCAACACATTTTTTGAAACTTGAAGCCATTTAAGGGGGACACATGAGAACTTGAAGGGGGGAGCCATTTGAGCTACTTCGTCTTCATTCTCACAGGCGTCATAATCAGCCTGGGCTTTATCGGTAACTACCTTTTCAAACGGAAAGGCATCCCGGACAACCTCATCCTCATCTTCTTCGGGCTTCTCCTTGGCCCAGTTTTTCACCTGGTGGAGCCGTCCAGCTTCGCTGGGATAGCCCCCATCTTCAGCAGCCTCGCGCTGCTTATAATACTCCTCGACGGTGGCATGAACCTGAACCTCTTCAAGGTTCTCGGGGAGAGCCCCAAGGCCATGGTTCTCGGGGCCCTCAACGTGGTAGTCAGCATGGTACTGACGGCTCTGTTCACGGGGACCTTCCTGGGGTGGGACCTCATCTACGGGCTCATGCTTGGGGCCATGATCGGGGGCACGAGCTCAAGCATAGTCATCAGCCTGGTGAGGAAGCTGAACGTGTCTGACAGGATCGTGACGCTGCTGAGCCTCGAGTCTGTGTTCACGGACGCCCTCGTCATCGTGGTGAGTGTCATGTTCCTAGACATCCTCAGCAACACCAGGGTCATGAACCTGAACGAGATGGCCCAGAGCATCACCAGCACCCTCTCCATAGGAGTCGTCTTCGGGCTGGTGCTGGGGGTCCTGTGGCTCAAGATACTGGGCAAGCTGAGGGACAACGTCTACGACGACATACTGACCTTGAGCGTGGCCATACTCTTCTACGGTTTGACTGAGATCGTGGGCGGGAACGGCGCCATCTTCTCCCTGGTCTTCGGGCTGGTTCTAGGTAACAGCGTGGAGATAGGTGGGATGCTGCGGATGCAGGAAAGCGTGGAGGTCGGCAGCATGATGAGGAAGTTCATGAGCCAGATGAGCTTCTTCATCCGAACCTACTTCTTCGTGTACCTGGGCCTCATTCTGTTCATAGAGAACTACAGCATCATCATATACGGTGCGTTGATCACGGTGCTTCTGATAGCTGGCAGATTCATCTCAGTGGTCCTCACAAGCATCGGTGACGCGGAACTGAAGGGGCAGAGAAACGTTTTGGTGGCCATGATGCCCAGGGGGATAGCGGCTGCAGTAATGGCTCAGCTGGCTATTTCGTCAGGGGTCCAGTACGCCTACATGATGCCGGACCTGATCCTCATCATCATTATCCTGACCGTGGCGCTGTCCAGCGTCTGGAGCTCCGTTTTGGAGAGAAAAATAATGAGAGATGTTTCAGTCCAGGAGGCTGTTGAAGAGGAGCTTGAAGGTGCCGCCGGTCTGGCACCTGTGCTGGCACCTGAAACCGATGAGGATCGCCCTGCCCAGCCCTGACTCGGCCTGCAGCGCGGCGATCTTGTTGGCTAGCCTCTCCTCGCCCACGAGCCACCCCGACTCCAGGAGGTCGGACTCCGGGTAGCTGGCTATGACGCTGTACTTGTGGTTATCCGGGCTGGGGATTATCTTGAAGGCAGGGCTGTTCCAGAACAGGGCCAGGGCCTCCTCCGGCATCCCGTAGGCCACCGGATGCTCAGTGTCAACGTCTATGTGGATGGTGCTGCCGGGGCAGTGGAAATCCCTGCTGGGCACCTTCTCCAGGACGTTGGCCACCTTCAGCTCCAGGGCCTCCACGGCGTACATGCTGGAGTCTCCGAGGCACACCAGGGTCCCACCCTTCTCCACGAACTCCTTCAACGCCTTCTTGCCCTCGTCGCCCAGGCCGCTCCTGTACTCTGGGGGGTACTCGGGTAGCTCCCAGCCCTGCCGGTTCTCCTTCCACCACTTCTTCAGCTCGTCGCCGCCCGTGATAATGGCGGGGGGGTCGCTGGGCAGGATGATGACGTCGTAGCCGTCCCTGAGGCCCCCCTTCTTGATTTCCTCGTCCATGAGGATCGCGTAGTTGAAGCGGTACTGTTCCAGGCAGAGGCGGGTCCAGCCCTCGTCCATGTTGCCACCCCAGTAACGCTGGTACATGCCCACCCGCTGGGGCTTCACGGGCCTGGTCTCGGCCCGTAGCTCGGCCAATGCGTGGAAGCTGACACCGTTCGCCTCGGCAGCGCGAGTGAGCTTCTCCTCGTGGCCTGGCTCCACTATGAAGCAGCCCGAGGGCAGCTCGAAGTCCCCTGCCATTAGGGGCTCCGTGACCCGTTTCACAGGGACTCCCTCAGCCAGGAGCATGTTGATGGCCTTGAAGGCGTGGTTCTCCCGGGTGTCCAGGAGGTACCCCACCTTGCTGGACTCGTCCACAGCGCCCACCGGTTGCTTGTAGTCCTGGAGGAGCTCCAACTCCACATCCGTTATGTAGCCCACCGGGTAGACGTCCACGCCCATGAACTCGGCCATGGTGTCTGTGGCCGTGTCGTAGGGGCGGTGGGGGCTGCCGTCGGGCATCCGGGTGAAGCTGTCGTCGGGGAACCTTGTGCGGCTCAGCAGCGTCTTCACCAGCCCCATCTTGGGCTGGGCCAGGGGGATCACGTAGCTGCCCTCCTCGTAGACGGCTCCATCCCCTGTGAAGGGGTTCTTGGCCCTGTACATCTCCAGGTTCTGGGCCATGAGCTTCTCCACCATGAGCTCCATGGTGCGGGTGTCGTGCTGGGAGGCCGGGATCACGTAGGCGGTGACCAGGTCCTCGGCGCCCCGCTGGGTCTGCCTCACGGCCTTCTGGTACGCGTTCCATAGCACTGTCTCCTTGTTGCGGGCCATGTGGTCCAGGAGGGCCCAGGCGCTTATTTTCTGCTGCTCCACTATGTCGCGGAGCCTCCACCAGCCGCCGGGCCAAGGGTTGGGGAAGTTGGTGGTGGGTTTGTAGTGGGGCATCATCCTGGTGCCCACAAGGGTGCCCGCCTTGGTCTCCTCCTTCAGCTGCTCCGGGTGGATGAAGAGGGGTGTGGCCAGCTTGGCTGACGCCGACTCGGTGAGCATGCTTGGTATGTTGTGGTAGATGCCTATCCAGTGGAAGCCCAGGTGGGCCCAGCCGCTGAATATGGCTGCGTTTACGATGCCGCTCTTACCCGCCTGCTCCAGCTTGTAGGCCATGTGGGCCCCATACCACGCCAGCTCACGCCAGACCAGGGGGTCGCCGTGGGGGTGGATTGGATCAGAATATGGTGCGACGTAGAGGCGGGCGCCGTAGCTGCCCATGTGGTGGTGGTCCTGGTAAGCCTGAGGTGGCCAGTCGTGGAACATGAGCCGGGCCATGTACTGAGACTCCACGATGTTGGTGGCGAAGGCGTCCCTGTTGTTATCGTGGCCCGTGTACTTGTGGTACAGGTAGGGCGGGCTCGTCCCCTCGTACTCTGTGCCCAGGTATTTGTTGTACCAGTCGGTGACCATGACCTGGCCGTCGGGGTTGAAGCACGGCACCATGACACTGATCACGTTGTCCCTGATGCGGCGGGTCTCCTCGTCCTCTCCGGTGATGAGCTCGTAGGCCAACTCGGGGGCCATCTGGGTGCCCCCGATCTCCGTGGCGTGGAGGCTCATGCTCTGGATGACCACGGCCTTGCCGGCCTCCACCAGGGGCCTGGCATCTTCCTCTGTTAGCTCACCAGGGTTGGTGAGGGTGATGTTGATGTCCTGGAGCTTGTCCAGGTCCTTCATGTTAGCCTCGCTGGTGATGAGCACCATGAGGAAGGGGTGGCCCTCGGTTGAGGGCCCCATGTCCATGATCTTGATCCGCTTGGACTCCTTCTGGAGCCTCGTGAAGTACTCGACTATCTTGTCCCACCGGACGATCTTCCCGTCAGCCCCCAGTTGATGGCCGAAGAACTCTTCAGGTGAAGTAATTTTCTTCGTCAATTTAGTATCAGAAAAACTATTTTTCCAAAATATTTAACGCTATTCATAAAATACGCCGTTTATTTAGAAAAAATAAATATTATCATGAAGCCCTCAAATGTTTTTACATATTTCTTTAAAAATACAGAAAACAGTGATTAAATATTTATAGTAAATATGAACACGTTGATTTTGGGGAAAACAATTGGTATTAATTGTTGAGGGCCGACTCGTCGGCCTTCTGACCCTAGTCGTTATCGCAGGATCAATCATCTACTACATGCAAAGAGCATACTCAGGTAAAATACCTAAACTCAGGAGACTGCAGGCTGTCGATGTCATCGACGAGATCCTTGGTAGGTGCGTGGAGATGGGGCGCCCCGCCTACTACCTAATGGACACCGTGACCATGGATAACCCCAGCGTGCTGGCGCCAACGGTGGCCGCCTTCCAGATCCTGGCCTACACGGCTCGAAAAGCTGCTCACTTGGGCTCAAAGTTCTTCGTCCCCGTTACCCAGGGTCTGGCTTACACCATCGCAAGCGAGATCGTGGATGAGGCCTACAGGGCTGAGAACAAGCATGATGAGCTGAAGCTGGACGAGACGGTGATGTACCTCCCAGACGGCGCAGACAGAATGTACATCATCAACCACATGTGGAGCGACGAGATGGCAGGCGCCTTCTTTCTCGGAAGCTGGTACCACAAGGCCGTCATCTTCACGGAGAACGCCGCCCGCGTGGGGGCGATGATGCTCGGCGGGACAGACACAACCCACAACATCCCGTTCCTGGTGGCCATCTGCGACTACAGCCTCATAGGCGAGGAGCTGTACGCTCTCGGAGCCTACGTGTCAGAGGACCCGACCGTGTCCTCGTCGCTGGCAGGGCAGGACATCGGCAAATTCATCGCGGCTATTCTGATTGTTCTAGGTTCCGTCCTCATAACCCTCGGGATGAGCATCAAGGGCCTGTTTTCTATGTGAGGTGAGATGAAGTGTCTGAAAGATTAGTTAAAATGCAGATCCCGGTAATACTTACCGCCATAATCGGGCTGTTGATGATCATCGAGTTCTTCTTCCCGATGCCCGCACCCGTGACGAGCTTGAACGTGACGCTCCGGTCCTTCGTGACCATTATCTCGGCCGCAGCCCTGATCCTGGGCACCATCGTGCTCACCATATACCACAGTAAAAAGATAGGGACAAGGAAAAGCGAGTGGTACTACAGCATCGTCTACGTGCTGGCCTTCGTCATAACCGCGGGGCTAGGCGTCCTCGATGTACGGGACACTACTTTCCTTTGGATCTATAACAACATGACGTCGCCCATCGGAGCGGCCCTGTACTCGCTTACCGCCTTCTACATCACGTCCGCCGCCTACAGGGTCCTGAGAGCCAGGAACTGGAACTCGGCTGTGTTGCTCGTGTGTGCCCTGGTGATACTTCTGATGCTCATACCCATCGGCGCCATACTGTTCCCGCCCGTCTTACCATTAGGTACATGGATAAGGAACATCCCGAGTGGAGCCGGGTTCAGGGGGATGATCATAGGCACAAGCCTAGGAATCATGGGTCTGGGCGTCAGGGTGTTCATGGGTAGACAGAAGGAGCACCTTGGGATCAGGGAAGAGAGGAGGGAATCAGAATGAGTCTGATGGATAAGATGCTGGCGCTCGACCAGAGGATCATCTTCGCGTTGATGTTCATCGCGCTGGCCTTCCCAATACTTAACCCGATTATACTCCCCATGGATATTCAGCAGTACTCCCGGGATTCCTTCGAGTTCGCCGACGCCATACCCGCAGGCTCCGTCGTCCTCATAGAGGGCGGATTAGGAGCAGCCACCTACCCTCAGGGCGGCCCAGGTCTGGAAGTGCAGATCGTGCACCTGCTGAAGAAGGACGTCAAACTAGTTTTCTTCAGCATAGGCACGGAGACGGCCGCGTGGACCGTGACAGCCATCAATAATGGACTAGAAAAACTTCCCTCCGGGGTCGCAGCCGAGAACGGCGTGAACTGGGTCCACATGGGCTACGTCCCGGGCGGAGAGTCAGGCGTAGCAGCCTTCGCAAACGACATACGGAGTGTGAAGACGGAGGATCACTTCGGGACAGCCATAGACCAGATACCTCTTATGAGGAACATCAACATGGCATCTGATTTCGCCGCGGTCTTCTGGTGGGGAGGCTCAGAGGGCAGCATACCCTTCGGAGTAAGACAGATAGTCACGCCCTTCGGCATTCCCATGACCGGGATGTGCACCACCAACGAGGTGCCCAACTACACGCCCTACATCAACTCGGGCCAGATGGTTGGCATCATCGGTGGGGTCAGAGGCTCAGCCGAGTACGAGTACCTGATGGGCATGCCTGGTCTCGCTCTGGGGCAGGCCATGGCTACAAACTTCGGAGGACTACTCTGGGCGTTCCTGGTGGTCCTAGGCAACGTACTGTACTTCATAGCGAGAAAGGAGGAGGGGGCTAAGTAATGGACAGCTTCTTACTCGGACTCATCGCAGGCTCCTTCGTGTCCATAGGCGCGTACTCTGTGCTGATAGGCGACAACCCGCTGAGCAAGTTCACCGAGAACCTCTACATGGGCATCCTGGGTGGCTTCATCTTCGCCACCAACTGGAACTACGTCAGGACCAACGCCATCAACACTGTATTCCAAGGCAACTACGTGTACATAGCAGCCATACTCCTCTGCGTGATGCTGTTCTCCAGGCTCAAGACGGAGTGGCTCTGGCTGTCAAGGTACCCTGTAGCTGTGACGGTCGGCGCGGGCCTCGGCCTGGCCATAAGGACGAGCGTCATGGCGGACTTCCTGGGGCAGATAAACGCAACCATACTGCCGCTGACCAGCCTCGACAACCTGGTGATGGTGATCGGGACGGTCACGGCCGCCGCCTACTTCATCTTCACGGCACAGACAGAGGGACCCTACAAGTACGTTAACCATACAGGGCGTATATTCCTGCTGGCGGCCTTCGGCGTAACCTACGGACAGACCGTCAGCTTCAGGTTCGAACTGGTAATCGGTCGGCTCGTGGACATGCTGAGGCCCGAAGTCGCCATCTACACTTACGTCATGCTGCTGCTGGTGATCCTAGGCCTAGGCTACGGTTACTACACGAAGAAGATCAAGTGGTACAGTGGACGCTAGAGACTTAAACCCACTTTTTTTTATTAAATGACGAGATAATCAATAAGCCGAAGCCCATGGAACCGAGAAAGGACTTAAAAAATACACTGTTGCATTGGTGACCGGCGTGTCGTTCAAGGAATGTATCAGGAGGAGGATCACTGTTGATCCGGAGTTGTCCAAGATACACTCCCTCGTGCTCTTCGGCTCCTACATCAGGGGAGACTTCGTCCCAGGGCTCAGCGACCTGGACATCCTGGTGATAGTAGGGGACGAGGCCCCCGACATGGTCCGCCTGCATGAAATCATCGGAGGCTGCGTCGAGGGCGTCGGGCACAAGCTCCTCGACCTGCCCTGGGAGCGGCTGGAGAACCTCCGGGACCCATTGAACATGGGCTACGGCTTCAAGTTCCTGACCATATACCTGCACGACTTCCTGGAGAACCACGAAGTGGTCTACGGAGAGGAGGTAGCCCACCTTTTACCCCGCTACGACATGGATGCCCTCATAAGATGGAGGACGGAGCGCCTCTCCAAGTTAGATGAACTGATCAAGGATAGGCCAGACATGGCACCCGTCGTGGCGGGGGAGGTGTGCCGCCTCATGGCGTTGATCAGTGGCGCAGAGGGCATCAGCAAACAAGCCGTTCTGGATGCTTTGAAGGCTGTGGACGATAAGCAAGCCACAGATATCTATGAGTCATATGTGAAGAACAGGAAGCCGGACAAGGGTCATGAATACTACGTTGAGTTCATCGAGTCAAGAATCAGAAAAATAGAGTCAAACTTGAGTCACGAAAAGTGAGGTAGACCGGGGCGTCTACTTTCTCACCCTCACCACTTTGCCGTCGTTGGCTCTCAGCATCTCCCCAGTAGACATGTACGTGAGGGCGGTGTCGGAGCCTCCCCCAGAGTAGACGTGGCTCCACTCCATGACCCTGGGGTCCATGAGGAAGGTGGCCG
Source organism: Candidatus Bathyarchaeota archaeon (assembly GCA_043826455.1). Lineage (GTDB taxonomy): Archaea > Thermoproteota > Bathyarchaeia > TCS64 > TCS64 > RBG-16-57-9. Next base: position 239,859 of record JBDRQD010000015.1, on the reverse strand, counting down.
GATACCCGAAGGCGGGGGTCCCGCCCACGGGGTAACCGGTCTTCTCCAGTATCTCCTCGGGCCTGGCGACCCTGACACCCTCGACGCCCAGGGCCTTGGAGACCCTGCTGGTGCTGGCGCGGTCCTCCCCCTTCACGATGGCCACCACGAGGTCGCCGTCCCCGGCGATCATGCAGATGCTCTTGACGAAGCCCTGCGGCTCTGCGCCTACGGCCCTGGACGCATCCTCAACTGAGTGTGTGGACTGGTTGAAGGATAGGTGCCGGGCGTCTATTCCGTGTTCCCTGATGTAGGTCTTCAGCTTCGCCTCGTACTCGCTCATGCCAGGGTATAGGTGCCCCGGGGGCTTTTACCGTTTACCAGCCTGACTTCGTCAATCGTAGAACATAGGTTCGACAGAAAGCGTTAAGGTTATATTGAAGGTGCGAGACAATGTCGCAGCGATATCGTATGGAGCACATCCGCAGGATCACCAACTCCGACAAGGTAACCCTCGCCCTCATCCTTGAGGAGGGCAGGGCCAGGGTCGAGGACCTCCAGTTCCACGTCACACTCACCAGGAGGCAGATAAGGGCGGCCCTCAGTGAGCTCGTTGCCCAGGGAGCAGTCATCTACGAGGCGGCCACCCAGAGCTATGCTCTGGCCGTGCCAGGCATTGGGATGGCTCCAGCCTTCTGACACTTCAGGTACCTTCTACACGCATCCTTTCTTTACTAGGAGATGTTCTGGCTCTGTCAGCCGGTCATCCTAGACCCAGGAACATGCCCGCCACCAGAATGACGAGCACTGTCCCCGTGATGGCCGCGTAGACCCAGTCCCCCTCAGAGACGTAGTTGGCGACGCTGGCGGCGACCCTCATTACCGGCGTCGCCACCAGGATAAGGAACCCCAGGAACAGCACGTGGCTTGGCTGAAGGAACGGGTCACCCAGCAGAACCCAGTCAACGGACAGGACGCCGAAGGGGCTGCTGGTGTCTCCCGACCACCAGAGCAGGCCTAGGCCCAGGGCCATGGTGACTCCGCACAAGAGGACGCCGAGGCGGAGTAGCCTGGACACGAAGAGCTCCATCCTGCGAATGCTCATATCAGCCCCACCCCCGAGGCCATCATCCTGAGTCCCAGCAACAGCAGCAAGACTATGAACACCCTCTTCAAGACTACGCCCCGGACCCGCAGGGCCACCCGTGCTCCGATTAGGCTCCCGGCCAGGGTCCCCAGCACCACCGGCGCCGTGACGAAGCTGTCGACGAACCCGTGCCTGATGTAGACCAGGGCGCTGGCCGCGGCCGTGACCCCTATCATGAAGTTGCTGGTGGCCACGGCCGCCTTCATGGGCACACCACTAACCACGTTCATGGCGGGCACCTTGATGCCTCCTCCCCCGATGCCTAGGAGGCCAGAGACCACCCCGGCTATGTAGCTGATGACAAAGGTGGGTAGAGACCTGGACACGCCGTAGCTGATCTCCTCCCCACGGGCAGCGTCATAGTAGCTGCTGCCCAGCTTCAGCCTCTCGGCCACATGGTCGTTGGGCATGGGAACCCAGCTCCTCCCCGTGCTTCTCATCTGGTGCCACATCACCCCCGAGGCGTAGAGGAGGGTCGCCCCGAACACCGTCTTCAGGGCCGACTCGCTGGCGCCCGCCATGAGCCCGGCTCCCGTGACGGCTCCCAGGGTCGTGGCCAGCTCCAGGAACATGCCCAGCCGCATGTTGGTGATCTCGTCTCTCACGTAGACGCTGGCCGAGGCGCTGCTGGTTGCAACCACCGCCACTATGCTGGCCCCGGCGGCGATGTGGATGGGGAGCCCCAGGACGAACACCAGGATGGGGACCATGATCACGCCGCCGCCCAGACCCAGGAGTGCGCCCAGGAAGCCTGAGCCCAGGGCTATCAGCAGCGCCTCAGCGATGAACTGGGGAGTCATGCAACCATGGGGTGTGTGGGGAAATATACGTCTTTCTGGATAATCCCTTTTTACGCCTCTTTCACCGAAAAGGAGCCGGTATTGGGTTTAAACCAATAGCCCACCAAAACGTTTCCAATACAGGTGGATGTAGGAAAATGATAACAACGCCAACATGTTATGAAGGTGAAGGGCGGAGTTCACGGAGAAAGACAAACTCGTGTTGCCGGCGCTTCTCGCATCCAGCTTCAGCACGTACCCCATAATCATAGTCACCAGCGTCCTTCTGGTGGAGATCAGCCAGAGCCTGGGAGTGCCCGTGGCGGTAGCCGCCCAGATGAGGACTGCATCAAGTGTTGCGGCCATCATCGGGGGGCTGGCCGTCGGCGCCCTCGCCACCAGGCACCAGCCAAGGCGCATCCTACAGGCGGGGCTCGCCCTGCTACTGGCGTCGAGCCTGGGCGGGTTCCTGGCCCCGGACCTGGAGGCTCTGACGCTGGCAGTGGGGCTGAGCGGCCTCGGGGTCGCCATGGTCTTCCCCATGACCAACACGCTGGTGGCGGAGTACTACCCGCTGGAGCGCAGAGGATACGTGCTCGGGTACCTGGGCGTGGCCGGGGGCTTCGGCTTCCTCATCGGGGGCGCCCTGACCAGCTTCATAGCAGGCGTGGGCGGGTGGAGGCTCCCCTTCTTGGCCTTCGCCGGGACCATGTCGGCCATGGGGCTAATAGCGTGCCTGCGGTGGCTGCCATCGACGCCGCTGAGGACGGAGAAGGTTGGCCTACTAACCGGCTTCAGGGAGATCGCTGGGAGCGCGTCAGCCTTGTTCTGTCTCCTCGCCGTGGTGCTGGCCAACGCCTCCATTCAGGGCCTCTACCTGTACAGCTTTAGCTACCTGCAGGAGTGGCACGGCGCCTCCGTGGCCACCACGGGGCTGGTGTACGCGGCCACCGCTCTCTTCTTCATGCCGGGCAGCTACGTCACCGGAGGCTTGGTGAACAGGTTTGGTAGGAAGAATGTGACCATCTTGGGGGTGGCCGGCTTCAGCCTCTTCACCTTGCTCATGGGGGCCGCCCCGTCCCTGTGGACGTGCGTGGCCTTCATCCTCGTCGGGCACCTCTTTGACTCCTTCAGGTTCAGCGCCTTCAACGCCCTCATCCTGGAGCAGTCCCCGGGCCAGAGGGGGACCATGACGAGTGTGAGTAGTGTGGCCACGAACCTGGGGTACGCTCTGGGGACCGGCTTGGGGGGCCTACTGCTCATGGCTGCGGGCTGGAGGAACGTGATCTTCGCCCTGGGGCTTGTGGGGTTCCTGGCTGCGGCTGTGCTACAAGTGGCGGTCATCGACAACAAGGGTATTTGAGGGCTCTCAATGAGCCCTAAGAAGGATCATGAAAAAACGTAAAACCTCAGTACAAACACTTTAACAACCGGAGACGTAAGGAGCACACATGCCAGCAGACCAGTACGACTTCGAGAAGGGGGGTCCGAGTCCCGGATTCGAGAAACAGTGGCTCGCCAAGCTCAACAGGTGCCTGGAGGAGCGCCTCCCGGACCACGCCGAGAGCGTCATGGAGGGCGCCGAACACCAACCCGAGGACACCGGCCCCCAGGTCATCGAGTGGACGAGAGCCCTACTGGGCCGCCTTGAGAAGATAGACCCTGGGAAGGCGGCTGACGTCATGACCGGGTGCGCGTGCCAGTACCCTAAGCCCCGGCTCGCTGAGATGAGAAGCGTCTATCGGGAGACGGGGGACATCGACAGGGTCCACGTCATGCTTCAGGAGCAGTTCCTGGAGAACACCAAGGGCTTCCTGAATCTGAGCGACGAGGAGGTCGAAGGCATAGAGGAGAGGGGCTGGGGCGTGGCGGGTGTACGCAAGGGGAGCACCATCATAGCAACCAAGATGCCCTTCGACTGGCCCGCCTACTGGGCCGAGGAGGACCCCGAAGCCAGGAGGTTCCACTACTGTCACTGCCCCAGGGTAAGGGACATAATCAAGGACGGAGGTGAGCCCCTGAGCAAGACCTACTGCTACTGCGGCTCAGGGTTCTACAAGGGCATCTGGGAGTACATCTTAGGGGAGCCTGTGGAGGTGGAGGTCCTGGAGACGGTGATGCACGGGGATGACGTCTGCAGGATAGCTATACACCTGCCCAAGGGCGCCTAGTCCTCCTTCTTCCTTATCACCAGATAAGCCAGTAACGCGTTCAGGCACATGGCGGCGGCCACCGCTGCCAGCGATGAGCCTGCCCCGATGTTCTCGTAAAGGTAGCCCAGGGTGGGCGTCGAGATCAGTCCGCCGATGTTCTCGGCCTCGCTGTACATCCCCATGACCACCCCGGTTCTCCCCGCCGGCATGACGGAGATGAGGTGAAGCATCATGCCCGTGTCGGCCGCGGCCATAGAGACGCCCTGCACCAAGGCTACTGCGTACATGACCCAAACGCCTCCACCAATAAGCAGGGCCCCGTAGCTCACCCCGAGCATGGCCACCGAGGCCACTATCATCAGCCTGTTGCCGAGCCTGTCACACAGGTCGCCTATCATGGATCTGCTCACGGCGCCGGAGAGCCTTACCAGGGTGAAGAAGGCCCCTATCTGTGCCTCGGAGGCGTTGAAGAGGGGTGACTCGTTGAGGTATATGGGGAGGAAGCTGGAGCGGAACCCGGAGTTCACGAAGAAGATGCCCCTGACGCTGAACACGCTGAGCACGGGCGCAGTGAGGATATCCCTCCACCCCCTCAGCGCTGCGCCGCCCTCCTGGGGCCTGTCGTCGTGCCTTATGGCCGTTATGGCTGTCAACCCGACGAGGCCGACGGCGGCCGAGGCGTAGAATGGGACAAGGTAGCCTGACGCCTGGGAGATGAACCCACCGATCAAAGGGGCTATCATCCCTCCCAGGCTCACCACAGTCATGAAGCGTCCGTAGGCCCGTCCTCGGTCCTGGCGGGGTAGGAGCTCGGCCGTGAGTGCCTTGACGGGGATCGAGTAGGCGGACATCACAGAACTGCGTGCAAACCCCAGTAGTGCGAAGTGGGTCAGGGTCGTGGCGAATGGGTACACTGCGTAGATGACTGTGGCGCCGATTATTGCTACCACCATCATGGTGCGTTTCCTGACGCTGTCGGCCACGACCCCCATTATGGGCTCGAAAATGAACCAGCCCAGCATGGACGCGGTCCCTAGGAGGCCCACCTCCATGATGGTGAGGCCTCGGCTCCTGACGTAGAGACTCAGAATGGGCTCGATGATGCCCATGCTGAAGCCCGTGGAGAGCTGAGTTACCATCAGCAGTAGGAGAGACCGTTCCCTGGACTGAGCCTGAAGCATACCCATATAGGAAAAGGGCTAGATGAAAAAACTTGATGTTTTAATGGACGACCGGGGCCGGAACGTCCAGCTCAGGCAGATCGTCTAGGACCTCCTTGAGACCACGATACCTGTTGCGCAGGGTGACCTCTGTGGTGCCCGCGGCCTCAGCTATCACCCTCTGTACGCGCCGGTCGTTGTTCTCCTGACAGGCCATGTAGAGGGCGGCTGCTGCCAGGCCTCTCGGGTCCTTTCCCGTAAGACCTTTCTTCTCGGCGGCCTTTCGGAGTATCTCGACGGCCAGCCTCTCAGTAGGCTGCCTAACGTTCAGCTTAGACGCTATGCTGGGGACAAACTTGTATGGACCATCCACCGGGGGCCGTATCTTCAGCTCCTTTAGCAGAAGCCTGTAGGTCATGGCCACTTCGCTGTGCTCCCTTGGGCTGGCCGCCGTTATAACCTTCAGTGGTCTGGGCACCTTCAGGACTCTACACGCCGCGTAGACGCTGGCTGCAACGAAGGCATCAATGCTCCGACCCCTGATCAGGTCCTTCTTTAGGGCCCTCCTGTACACGAAGGCGGCCTGCTCCTTAACGCTATTAGGTAGGTGGAGCTCTGAACTCATCCTGTCCAGCTCCGACATGGCTATACTCAGGTTCCTGGCCTGGGTCTCGTTGACTTTGCTGCGGTTGTCCTGGCGCTGGAGCCGCCTCATCCGCCGCTGGGTCTCGTAGTCGAGCCTGTTGCCCTGGGCGTCCCTGTCGCCCTTGATGACCGTGGAGAGCCCCTTGTCGTAGAGCGTGTAGCTGTACCCTGTCCCGGTTCTTCTGCGGTCCTCCTCCTGGAGGTTGAATACCCTGTACTCTGGGCCCGTGTTCAGTTCAGTGTCTGTGACCACCATGCCGCACTGTGCGCACACCTTCTCGCCTGTGACCCTGTCACTGACTATCCTCGTGCCCCCGCATGACGGGCAGGAGTTAGTCTCCTCTTCCTGGATGTTGTTGTTTTTCATCTCATTCACCTTGGTTTGCTGTTAAAAACCACATATTATGGGTATTTTACCCATACTTCTTGTAGTTTGATTCCGAACGGCCGCTTATAAAGGTTTCCTTCATCATTCCTCCTCAGATGACAACTCTCCCTCAATAATACGCACAACAAAATGTATGTGGATTTGGAGTCTCGCCAAGTCTTAAAAACGGAGGCGGCTCCTGATCATTTGATGGGCCTTGAAGTGGATAACTGACACCGCGGGGAAGATCGAGCGCCTGGAGATACAGGGAGCCACTAAGATCGCCTTGTCCGCCGTGGACGCACTCACAAAGGAGCTGCTGGATGCGCAGAGCTCCGCAGAGGCCTCCAGGGCATTGGATGAGGGGGTCCATGAGCTGGTGGAGGCCAGGGAAACCGAGCCCATGCTCAGGAACGGCCTCAGGTATATGCAGACACACGTCCCCAAGGATTGGGGCGACGGGGCAGTCTTCAAGGCGACGGTTAGAAGGGTCTCTAATGAGATAATGGGCCACTTCAGGGAGAGCCAGCGAAGGATAGTGGAGATCGGCTCAAGGAGGGTCAGGGACGGCAACACCATCCTCACCCACTGCCACAGCAGTGCGGTGACTGCCACCCTTATCGAGGCTCACAGGCAGGGTAAGCGGTTCAGGGTGATACAGACGGAGACCCGGCCCAAGTACCAGGGACGGATAACGGCCGTGGAGCTGGTGGAGGCGGGCATCGACACCACCATGATCGTGGACTCGGCGGCCCGCCACTACATGAAGGAGATAGACTTCGTGGTTGTGGGATGCGACGCTATCACCAGCGAGGGCAACGTCATCAACAAGATAGGCACCAGCCAAGTGGCCCTGGCGGCCGGCGAGGCCAGGGTGCCCTTCTACGTTGTGGGCACGCTCCTCAAGTTCGACCCTGTGACCATCCACGGCGAGTACGAGGCCATAGAGGAGAGGAAGACGGGAGAGATATGGGACGCTCCGCCGGAGGGCTTGAAGATCAGGAACCCGGCCTTCGACGTGACGCGCCGCGACTACATCCACGGGATCATCACGGAGGAGGGCATCATCAGCCCCCACAGCATCCTGGAAGCCATTCACAGGCACTACCCTTGGATACTGGACAAGTGAAAAAGGGGCGTTCTATGCCAGTTTTCTTAGCTGATAGAGCCTAGATTTCTTTCCACTTGGTGAGGGCTCGGGCAAGCTCAGGGTGGTCCTTGGCGTAATCCTTCAGCGTGTATCCTCTGAGGACTGCGTCCACGGCCTGCCTCGCAGCCGTCGCCCCCTTGACGGTGCCGTCGGGGTGGCCGTGGATTCCGCCGCCCAGCTGGATGACCACGTCCTCGCCGAATATCTCCATGAGCGCAGGCACCATTCCGGGGTGTAGGCCCCCGCTGGCCACGGGTAGCACCGGCTTGACGCCGTGAAGCGGCTCCTTGCAGGCCGCGATATTCGCCCTGACCTCCTCCTCAGTCTCCGCCATCTTACCCACGGCGGTACCCACGTGGAGCTGATCTACCCCCAGCAGCCTGGCCACCTTGGCCAGGACCACCATGCTGATCCCGTGGACTGTGCTTCTGGTGAAGGCGGCGTGGCCGGCCCTGTGGGCATGGAGGACCAGGTTGAATCCCGCGTCCCTCATGGTCTGGAGGCTGCTCCACCCGGTGGTGAGGATGTCGATCATCATGTACCTTCCTCCGTGGTCCTCCAGGTACTGAGCGCGGCGCTTCATCTCCTCCACCTCAGCCGTCACGTTGGCCATGTACACCTTCCGCTCCCCGGTCTCAGACTCGGCCCTGTCCCTAGCCTCCAAGGTCTGGACGACCCTCTCCTCGAAGGGGTTGAACCTCTGGCTGCTCAGGTTCTCGTCGTCCTTCACCACGTCGCAGCCGCCACTCCAAGCGTCGTAGGCCACCTGGGCGTGGTCCGCGGTGTTGAGGCCCAGCTTGGGCTTAATGATGGTGCCGACAAGGGGCCTGTCCTTGATGCGGGTGACTTCCCTGACGCCCTTGATCCCGTACCTTGGCCCCTTGAAGCTCTTCACCAGCGTCCGGGGGAAGGTTATGTCGTTGAGTCTGAGGTACTTGATGTCCTCCAGGCCGAAGACGTTGCCGGCGACGCTACTGAGGATGTTGGGCATGTTCCCCGGCTCGAAGAGCTCCACAGGATACGCGATGTCGATAATTTTACCCTCGATCCTGTAGACCTTGGCGGCCTTGTCCGCCATGTAGGGCTTCTCGGTGCTCAGCTCCGTCCAGGTGCCGACGCTGCTCTCAGCCGCCACGCCCCCAGCTATGACGTCGAAGGGCTGTTCCAGGGGCTCCAGGCGGAACCTGCACAGGAGGTCGGTGTCCTTTGGCCGGTATTCTTTGTCCACGAAGTCGATGTAGCGCATAGAAACGCATCCAAGATGAGCTAGGAATCCACCATATTTTTAGCTTTACTCGACCATACTTCCATGTTCTGAGGGCAGGCCATGGAACTGACAGCGACACCCCTGGAAATAGAGGCAGGCGGACCACTAGTAGTAGTATTAAACAGGCAGGACGCCGCGGACCTGAGCGTCAATAGTAGCGACCGCGTCTTCCTGCGCCACAAGGACAAGCACGCCGTGTGCATACTGAACATAAGCTCCAACGGGGTGAAGGGGGAGCTCGGCGTATACAAGGAGGTCACCAAGAGGCTAAACCTCAAGAAGGGTGACACCCTGAGGGTCGAGCCCGCCAGGCGCCCCGAGAGCCTGGACTTCATCAGGGAGAAGGTGAACGGGGAGAGGCTCACGCCCTGGAAGATACAGCGCATCGTGGGCGATGTCGTCGAGCGTCACCTGAGCGACATAGAGATGGCCGCCTTCGTCACCTCCCTCCACATCCACGGGGTCAGCATGGAGGAGGTGGAGGCCCTCAGCCGCGCCATGATCTGGAGCGGCAAGACCATCAGCTTCGACAGAAGCCCCATCCTGGACAAGCACAGCATCGGCGGCGTCCCGGGGGACAAGACCACCCTGGTGGTGACCCCCATCGTGGCCGCCGCGGGATACACCATCCCCAAGAGCAGCAGCAGGGCCATCACCAGCCCCGCCGGCACCGCGGACAGGATGGAGGCCCTGGCGCCTGTGAGCGTGCCCTTCGACGAGATAATGGGTATAGTCAAACGCGTGGGCGCCTGCATCGTGTGGGGGGGCAGCATAGACCTGGCCCCAGCTGATGACCTCTTCATCAGGATAGAGTATCCCCTCAGCATAGACCCGCTGCTGCTCCCCAGTATCATGAGTAAGAAGAAGGCCATGGGCAGCACTCACGTGGTGGTGGACATTCCCGTGGGGGTGGACGCCAAGATCAAGACCATAGCCGAGGCCGAGCAGCTGGCCAGCGACTTCATAGAGCTGGGCAGCCGCTTCGACATGGTGATAGAGTGCGCCATCACCGAGGGCAGCCAGCCCATAGGATACAACATAGGGCCCATCCTTGAGGCCCGGGAGGCCCTGGAGACCCTGTGCGGCGATGGCCCCCACGAGCTAGTGGACAAGGCCACCAACCTGGCCGGTATCTTGTTCGAGATGGTGGGCCAAGAGAACGGCAAGCAGCTCGCTCACGACATCATCGCTAAGGGCAAGGCCTTGGAGAAGATGAAGGAGATCATTGAGGCTCAGGGGGGCGACCCCGAGGTGAAGCCGGAGGACCTGATCCCGGGTAAGCACTTCTATGACGCGCCCGCGCCCATGGACGGCAGGATACTGTGGTTCAACAACAGGGACCTGGTCAAGATCGCCAGAGCTGCTGGGACGCCCGCCGCCAAGGGCGCTGGGATACGGCTATTCGCTAAGACGGGAGACAAGGTGAAGATGGATAAGCCCATGTTCAGGATATACAGCGACTCGGCCACCAAGCTGGACACCGCCGTGAAGCAGCTGGAGACACTGAGGCCCATGGAGGTGGGACGGAAGGTAGGGGACGACATGCTGAAGAAGCGCATCGGGAAGCCAACAGCGCCCTCAAGGGAGTTCATCCTTGAAAGGTAGGTCTCCTCCTCACCTCCATTATCCAGTTGGTCAGATACGACTGGAAGACAGAATCATGTTAATATAGATGCCCTAGGAAACTAACAGATGTGACCCTTCCTGAAAACGATTTTCTCGATAGATTATTACCGAAAATAGGGAAAGACTGTGTAACAGAGACATCTTTCCCGAAAGAAAGGAGAATCAACCTATCATTAAAAAAAGAGTGTCTTAGAGAGGCTGTCGCCGGCCTCAAGGATGAAGGGTTTCACCACCTGTCCGCGATCACGGGTTACGACTCAGCCGAGTTCATCGAGCTCCTGTACCACCTGGACAGGGATGGGCTGGTGACTACGATCCGGGTCAAGCTAGCTCACGACAGCCTCCAGGTTCACACAGTTACTGACATAATCCCGGGGGCAGGCTTCTACGAGGCTGAGGTTCATGAGCTTCTGGGCGTGGAGTTCATCGATAGTCTTGGGCCGACGAGACTGGTGCTTCCTGATAACTGGCCCCTGGACTCTTACCCTCTGAGAAAAAAAGTGTCAAAGGTGGAAACATAAACCACATATTATTGCAGGGAAGGGGTCAAAAAATTGAATAGTGTTAATGTCGATGTCTTTGCAACCAGTTATTGGGGCCTGAAGAGGATTTGATCGAGACCCTTTACCTTGGAACATTGGTGATACTGCTGCCGTTCATCGTCGCAGTGGCAGCTTACTTTGTATCACACGTTCCGGGGTATGGTGGGCGTGTCGCCAGGGACCTGTGTGTGATTTCAGCCTACCTGATACTGGTCCTTACCCTCATCATCTCACAGGTTGTATTGAGCGTCGGCCCTGTCATGGGCACCGTCTTGACTATCCCCTTGCCGGTGGGCGTGATCGAGTTCAGCCTCTATCTTGACGGCTTGGCGCTGATACCTACAGTGCTTTCAGCCCTCTTCGCCGCCCTGTCCTTGACCTTCTCAGTCAAGTACTTCAGCAAGGAGAACAGGTATCGCGTCGTCTCCACAGCCTACAACTGGGCCTACTCCATGATGCTGATCTTTCTGGGAGCCATGTTGGGGGCGTGCTTCACCAGTAACATGATTATGCTCATAGTGTTCTGGGAGATTACGGGCCTGTGTTCGTACGCGTTGGTGGCCTTCTGGCACGAGGACCCTAAAAGTAGGTCGGCCTCCATGAAGACCTTCATCATAACGCATGTGGGGACCCTGGGGTTCCTGCTCGGAGCCGTCGTCATATTCCCGGTCGTAGGGGCGCTGAACTTTCACCTGTGGAGCGGAAGCCTCTCCCCCACAACCATGGTGGTTGTCTCAATGGTGCTTTTCTTCATAGGGATACTTCCGAAGGCCGTCCAGTTCCCGTTACACACCTGGTTGCCTGATGCCACTATAGCTCCGACCCCCGTAACAGCCTACGTTCACGTGGTGGGCTTCCTCATGGGGCTCTACGCTTTCCCAAGGTTCTTTGGGCAGGTGTTCGCACCAGTCGTCGCGGCTTCCTTCTCGTTGGCCCATCCATGGAGCCTACTGTTTGGGGAATTAAACATCTGGCACTTCCTGATCACGTTCACGGGGGTCGTGACTCTGCTCGTGGCTGTTCTTCCTTCGATCTTTGAGGAGGACGTGAAGAAGCTGATCGCCTACATCCTCATCTCCAGCCTTGGAAGCACCGTGATGGCCCTGGGGCTTGGTACGTCCCTGGGGACGATTGCGGGGCTCTACGCGCTGATTCCTCATGTGATTTACTGTGGCATCCTGTTCTTCGCGGTGGGCGCAGCGATATACCGGACGGGGAGGACCTCCCTGGATGGCCTGGGTGGGCTGATTAAGGTCATGCCCTTGACGACTGTGTGCGGCGCCATAGGGGTGCTGTCTTGGGTGGGTTTCCCGTTCCTGGGCTACTTCACGGCCTTCTGGCTCACGATCCACGCCCTGTTGGAGGTAAAGGCGATAGGGTTGATAGTCATACTGCTGGTTGGGACCGTCTTCAAGACCATCGCCATAGTGAGGATGTTCCACTCGACGTTCCTCGGCGTGTCAAAGCAGAAGCCCGAGTCAAGGGAGCCCCCCCTCTTCATGCTGCTCCCCATGGTGTTCCTTTCAATAGTCATAATCATAGTGGGCGTCTTCCCCCAGATACTATTGACCAACCTGATTGTACCGGCTGCTCAGCACCTGGGTGTAAACATAGAGATAGGTATTTCGTTGGGAAATATTATTACGGCGTCCGGCATCTGGAACCCGCTGCTGGGAGCAGCCATCAGCATCATATACATCTCCATAATAGGGGCCTTCATCTTTGCGTCCAGGATCGCCATAAACCCTGTCAGCGCCTCAGCCATGGAGGAGGCCTCGAGGCCCTACGCCTTCGGAGAGGACCCGGGTCTACTGGGCCACGTCTCAGGTGAGCATATCTACACGACCCTCATCGACACACTGAGGATAAAGCAAGTATCAGACTTAGTCGACGTGGACAGGCTCTACTATGGGGCCTCAAAATGGTTCTCAGGAGTATGTGACTGGCTAAGACGCCTCGACGTCAACCAGAGCTACTACCCGGCCCTCCTGTCGTTCCTAGGCGGAGCCATCATACTGATCCTGCTGATCGTCTTGGGGGGATAAAAAATGGAGACAATAGTATTCATAGCCCTCATGACGTCCACCGTGGCCACCCTCCTAGGCGTCTTCTCCAAATCCACCAAGCAGACCATAGCCCTCATGGCCCTCCAGGCGGCGGCCATAGGTTTCGTGGAGCTCATGTACGTCCTGGTTAACCTGGTCCTGGGGCTCCACATGGAGGCTCTCGTCAAGTTCATAGCGAGCTTTGCCGAGTGGTTCTCTGCGGCCGCCATCTCTCCCCTGATCATCTACTGGGGGATGGTGAGGACGGCGGATACCGTTGACAAGCCGCTCATCGACGTGAGGAGGGGGAGCCTCATCGTCGCCGCCATCGTCCTCATCCACCTGGGCCTGTGGGTCTACTACTATCAGGTGATACCCAAGCAGCTGGAGGCCCTGCCCTTCATATCCCTCATGTTCACCCTTTCAGTGTACCTGATGGTTACCCGCCGTGACCCGCTGAAGGTACTGGTGGGTCTCAACATGGCGGAGAACGCCCTGTTCCCCCTCCTAGCCAGGAGCCCCATGGTAGTGGTCCCCTTCCTGCTGGTGCTGATGATCTTTGTCAACATGGTGGGCGTCTTCATAGTCATGGAGTCCCACAAGGACTACGGCTCCATGGAGATCAGCGATTGGAGGCTGAGCCGATAAGTGTACTCGCTACTGCCTCTGCTCTGCCTTTTGGCCCCCACCTTTGTGGCGGTCCTCTGCCTCTTCACCCTGCCCTTCGACTTCCTGGAGTCCTTCTACGGGAGGATCGAGAAGGAGTCTCTTCTCCTCGGCACCGGGCTGACACTGGCGATAGTGCTGGTCATGGTCTCCGACGCCCTGGCCGGGATGGTGCTGGAGACGCCTCTGCTGGCCCTCCGCTTCGACCTCACCAATGCGGCAGGCATCCTGGGAGTGGCCGTCATCTTCTTCCTCACCTCCATCTACAACATCAAGTCCGAGACCGGCGGTCGCCTAAAGCCCAGCATGTACAACTTCTTCGTGCTGCTGTTCCAGGTCTGCATGCTGGGGCTCCTCCTCTCCTTCGACCTCTTCTACATCTTTGTCTTCGTGGAGCTCACCATCGGCGTTTCCATAGTGCTGGTGGCCCATGCCCGTAATAGGCTGGCCTCCGAGTCCTCCTACAAGTACCTGATAATCACGGCCATCAGCGCCCTCTTCGTCCTCTTCGCCGTCCTGGTGGTCTACGTTTTGACCGGTAACTCCAATCTGTTGACCCTGGAGAGCGGCCTGGGGGTTATCCAGGAGAATCCTCAACTGGTGGCCCTTCTGGGGGCCTGCTTCATCATCGGCCTGGGCGCCGACATCGGCCTGGTGCCCTTCCACGGATGGGCCCCCGACGTGTTCCCGGCCTCGACTCCTGCGGTGAACGGCTTCTTCTGCGCCGAGCCCATAGCCTTCATCCTGGCCCTGTACAAGCTGGTGAAGCCCTTCCACCACGCCCTCGACTCCAACCTGATAATGGTCATGTACGTGGGGGTGGGGGCGGCATCCATCCTCTTCGGGGTCCTCATGGCTTTCAGCCAGAGGGATTTCATGAGGATGATGGCCTACACCAGCATAGAGGGATTCGGCCACATGCTCCTGGCCCTGAGCCTCTTCACCCCACTGAGCTTCGTGGCGGGCACCGTGTACATAGTCAACGGTGCCCTGATGAAGATGGGGGTCCTCCTGTGCCTGGGCTCCGTCTCCATCATGTACGGCACCAACGACATGGGTGCCCTGGGGGGCCTGGTGCGGAGGATGAAGAAAGTGGCTCTTATATACGTCGTCTGCGTGCTTTCTGTGGCCGGGGTTCCGCCCCTTAGCGGGTTCTACTCCAAGTGGCTTCTCCTGAGCGCCGTCAACGAGTACCTGCTGCCCCATGGGACCATGGTTACGGTGCTGGTGCTGGGCGCCTTCGTGTCGGTGTCCATGGTCTCGGCCGTCTACCTCATCAGGTCCTTCCAGTGGATATTCCTGGGCAGGGACAGGGACGAGCAAAAGATGGTGGCGAGGGTTCCCTGGGCCATGTGGCTTCCCCCGGCCCTGGTGGCGCTGATAGCCATCCTGATAGGGCTTCAGCCGTGGCTGCTTCTCAACCTCATTGGTGTATCCTAGTGCTCACCCTGTGGAAGCTCCACACCTGGGCCTCTATCTTGAGGCCCAGCTCCACGGACACGTTCTCTAAGAACTTCTGGAGGGCGTAGCCGCTCTCGCCGAGGAGCTTGATCATCTGGTACTGGGCGGTGTACACCTTGTACCTCTCGGTGTCACTGATCTCCACCAGGTCCTCCGTACGCGCGATGTCCCCCATCACATAGATCTTAATCTTCTGGTCCAGGTAGCTTCCCTCGTAGATCTTGTGGGAGGCGGTCTTGGTGTCCACAGCCTCAAGTATGATGGGCGCCTCAGTCTCGTGCTCCAGGACCATGTCGCCTCTGTCTATCTGGTAGAGTTCCCTCATCTCTGTTATGGTGTGCTCTACCTCCTCGATGGTCTTGAAGCCGTACTTCTCCACTAGGTAGTCTCCCAGGGTCACGTACTCGGCGTGCCGGTAGACCAGGTTTTTCAGTGTGAGGACTACTGTTTCGGGGGGTACTGACAAGTAAACCTCCATCCTATTTGCATCCTTGAAGCGTATTTAATATTATTTAATGACCAGGGTCTCACGGTTACTAACCACAACCTCGTAGTTGGACGTATGTTTAACGGCGTCCTTGGGGCATATTTCGACGCACTGGCCGCAGAATATGCAGTGGTCGAGCCGGAACTCCACCTTCCGGTCCTCGGTGGCCAGTATAGTGCCAGTGGGGCAGGTCCTGATGCATAGGAGGCACCCTATGCAGGCCTCCCTGTCGAAGGTGATCCGGCCCCGGTAGCGCTCGGGTACGGGGACGCCCTGGCCAGCCTTGGTGAGGCTCTGCACTGTGACCGGCCTCCTGAACAGGGCCCTGAGGGCCTCAGCGATCACGCTTCCTAAACCCATCTCATTTCCTCCTATAGCCCCACCAGTGTGAGGGCCACCGCTATAAGGGACAGAGCCCATATCGCCATGTAGAATTTTAACGCTTGCCCCAGCTTGGCTCTGGCGGACACCGTCCGCGGGAGGGTTATGGTGAAGAAGGTTACCACAAGGGACCCGGCGATGCACGCCCCCACGGTGCTCCAGGGGTTGAGAGCCACGTGCCCCTGTATGACCGCGGGCAGGTAGAAGAACAGGGTTAGCCCCAGGAAGGACATGGTGAAGCCGGTTATGTCCTTGGCCAGCTTCAGCAGGGCCAAGTAGAGGCCGCCGTACTCGATGAGGGAGCCGTGGGCGATCTCGGTCTTGGCCTCGCTGAGGTCGAAGGGGACGACGCCGACGCTGGCCGGGATGCACAACATGAAGATGAGGGCCGAGATGGCCATGCTGGGCGAGGTGGTGGCCAGGAGGGCCCCTGTCTGGACCTGTTGGCTTATGATGGTATGGTAGGAGAATGTGAACCCCGTCTTGGTGGAGACCAGGATGATGCTGATGAGCAGGGGGACCTCGTAGCCTATGAGGAGGGTCATCTTCCGGGAGAAACCCACGGCGCCGAAGGGGTTCCCCGAGGAGGAGCCCCCGATCATGACGAGGATAGATGTGATGACCAGCAGATAGAGGATGAGTATAATGTCCCCCATGAAGCTGGTGCCGGTGAATACGTTGGTCAACGCTATGGAGGCGCCTAGAAGGGCCATTGCGGCCGCCATGATGGTGGCGGACACGAATATGCTGGGTGATGATGTTAGCGGTACTATCCTCTCCTTGTGGATGAGCTTCACCATGTCGTAGAAGGGCTGGATCACTGGGGGCCCCACCCTCTGCTGCATCCTTGCGTGGAGCTTCCTGTCTACGCCTGAGAAGAGGAGGCTCACCACCACCACGACGGGGAACATGGCCAGCACAGAGTAGATGTCGACTATGTCGGTCTCCTCCTTATGTCGTTGAAGTCTATAAGCCTCTCCTTGCCCGTCTCCGCGTCCACCGCTGCTACCCTGTTGGTGCAGCTCATGCAGGGGTCGATGGACGCCAGGACCACGGGGATGTCGGCTATCTCGCCGCCCACCAGCATGGCTTTGAGGCCGGCGAAGTTGGCTAGGGACGGGGTCCTCACCTTGAGCCTCTGCAGCCCCTCCTTGCCGTCCGTTAAGACGTAGTAGGTGAGCTCTCCTCTGGGGGCCTCCACCCTTGAGAAGGCCTCGCCCACGGGGACCCGCATCAGCCTCACCTGGCTGTCGGCTGGCTTGATGTCTCCGCTGGGAAGCTGGTCCAGGATGGCGCGCACCAGGTTCACCGACTCCTGGAGCTCCTTCATGCGCACCTCCAGCCTGGCGCGGCAGTCTGCCCCGTTGTCCACGGCCACCGAAAAGCTGTCCTTGAGGTCTCTGTAGGCTGCGTAAGGGTCGTCTCTTCTTATGTCCAGGGTTACGCCGCTTGCCCTGGCGGTGGGGCCCACCACGCAGAGGCTTCTGGCGTCGTCAGTGCTTAGGAGCCCCACCCCGGTTAGCCTCTTCTCGGCTGTCCTGGACTGGAAGCTCTTCCTTATGAATGCGCACGCTTTCTCGATGTATTCGACCACATGGGACGTCCTCTGGATCATCTCGGGGGTGAGGTCCCAGCGGACGCCGCCTATGATGTTCATGGAGTGGTGGACCCGGTTGCCGGTGGTCTCCTCGAAGAGGTCGAGGACCTTCTCCCGGGCCGTCCAAGTGTACATGAACAGAGTGTCGAAGCCCATCTCGTAGGCCATGACCCCGGCCCAGAGGAGGTGGCTGTGGATGCGCTCAAGCTCGAATATTAGGGTCCTGAGGTACAGGGCCCTCTCGGGGAGCTGGAGGCCTTTGATCTCCTCCACGGCCTGGACGAAGCAGGTGGTGTGGGTGTGGCTGCAGATGCCGCACATCCTCTCCACTAGGTACATGTTCTGGACGATGTTTCTGGTCTCCGCCAGGGCCTCTATGCCCCTGTGGGCGTGGCTGAGGCTGAGGGCAACGTCCTGTATCTCCTCCCCCTTGACGGTGACCTTGAAGTGGACGGGCTCTTTGAGGGCCGGGTGCACGGGACCTATGGGCAGTATGAGCCGGCTGTACTCGTACTTGAGCTCCCTAGTCCCTTCCATCGCTCCTTCCCCCAAATTTTTTCTTCACAGCCTCAGCGATGCCCTTGAGTATAGCCTCGGGCCGGGGTGGGCACCCCACCACGTAGATGTCCACGGGGATGTTCACGTCCACGGGGCCCTCCATGACGTAGCTGCCCACGAAGACGTCGCCCGAGGTGCCGCAGGACCCTACCACAACGACGACCTTGGGCTCAGGCACCTGCTTGTACACGTTCAGGAGCCGCGGGTACATCTGCCGGGTGACCGGCCCGGTGACCAGGATGACATCAGCGTGTCTGGGGGAGCCGACGAGTACGCACCCCAGGCGCTCGGCGTCGTACCGGGGGGTTAAGGCGGCCACTATCTCGATGTCGCAGCCGTTACACGAGCCAGTGTTCACGTGGAACAGCCACGGCGACTTGAGCCTGCTTCTGGAAACTACCCCCATGGATTATGCTCCTGATGGACCATTTTCTTTCTTGATTAGTCCCTATTTAACATATGGTTTGAGTTTTCTACCTTCATCTTCCAGTAATATCCTGATTGGGGCTTCGGCCGTGACTGTTTGGTGACGACCTCGCCAAGTTTCGTATATTTCCCGCCTTTTTGGAGCCGCGTAGCGGTCTTGGTGGAAGGGTGAAAAAAAGGGTTAGCTGCTTATGCGCTTAATGAAGGCCTTGACCAGCCGTACGGTGTTCTCCAGGTCCTCAACCGTGGTTATGGCCGCGGGGCCGTGTATATACCTGCAGGGGCAGGCGATGGTTCCGCTGGGGACTCCCCCCTTGGTGAGGTGGATGCTGCCCGCGTCGGTTCCGCCGCTTGGCACCTTCTTGTACTGGTAGGGTATCCTCTCGGCCTGAGCGGCCTCCATGATGCTGCCCAGCACCTTGGGGTGAGCGATGACGCTCCGGTCAGCGATGGTGACCACGGGCCCCTTCTTGAGGCCCGCGCTCTGCTTGTGGGGCGGCACCCCCGGCATGTCCACTGCGAAGGTACCCTCAAGCGCCAGCCCGTAGTCCGGGTACACCTGCCATGCGGCGGTCTTGCTGCCCCTGAGGCCCACCTCCTCCTGGACGGTGCCCACGGCCACCACGTTGTAGGGCTTGCCCTTGGCCCACTTGAAGACCTCGGCCATGACGTAGCAGCCTGCCCTGTCGTCAAGGGCCTTGCCCATGAGGTACCCGTCGCCCAGGTCCCTGAACTCGACGTCGAAGACGCCCATCATGCCCTCATAGGCGCCCTTGTCCTCGGCCTCCTTCCGGGTCATGGCGCCGACGTCGATGAACAGCTCCTCGGCGGGTATGGGCTTCTTTCGCTCCTCCTCGCTGAGGACGTGGGGCGGCTTGCTGCCTACGATGCCGTAGAGGTCCCCCTTCCTGCCCCTTAGCCTGAACCGCTGGCCCAGGAGGAGGCCGTCCACGATGCCCCAGGGGTGGAACCTGAGGACACCGGACTCCTCTATGTAGGTGACCAGGGCGCCCACCTCGTCCGTGTGGGCGGCCAGCATTATGGTGGGGGCGTCCTCGTCGCCCCTGTGGGTGAAGAAGATGTTCCCCAGCTTGTCCACCTGCACCTCGTCGGCGTAGGCCTCAAGCTCCTCACGGAGGATCATCCTCGGCTCGTCCTCGGCCCCCGGAGGCCCGAAGGCGTCTGAGAGCTTCTTCAGTAGCTCGACGTTCATGAGAATCAATGATATCAGCAGTTCTGAAATATATGGGTTAACCTTGAGATAAATTCAATAAAAGAAGCGCCCATGGTTAACCCATGGACGGGAAGCTGGTCGATGAGGCTTACAGCCACCTAGGGTTGACCACCACGAGCTTCGTGGCCACCAGCGTGGAGGGGCAGCCCCACGTCCGAGCCATGATGCTCATCAAGCGGAGCGGCGGATTCTACTACACTACGGGCACCAGGGACGCCAAGGTCCAGGAGATGGTGATGAACCCCAGGGTGGAGGTCTGCATCCCCGTGGGGGATGCTGGCAAAGAAGGCAGTGTACGGTTGACGGGCTCAGTGGAGTTCGTGTACGATGAGGACGTGAAGGCGGAGATTTTCGGCTGCGTGGGCTTCGCGGAGGCCTTCTGGGGGCAGCCCGAGAACCCCGAGTTCACGCTACTGAAGTTCAAGCCGGTGAGGCTCCAGTACATGCGCCACGGCACCATGGAGATACTGTCCGCAGAGCTATAATCGTGTGTCGTGGATCACTTTGTCTGGCCTGGAGGACGACCTGAAGGAGCTTAACAGGAAGCTGGAGGCCATGATGCGGCGCCTCGACAGCCTGGAGGCCATGCTCACCGAGTCCAGGCAGTACCCCGAGATAGCCCAGCTCATGGGGGACGTCCGGGCCGGGGCCAGCCTCTACACTGAGCCCCTGAAGCTCATCCAGAGGCTGGTGAGCGTCCGCAGGGTCCTGGGCAGAGGTGAGGAGCACAGGGACGAGGTTAGCAGGGTCATCCTCAACGTTCTGGCCGTGAGGGGACCCCAGAACGTGAGCCAGCTCACCAGGGAGGTGCAGAGGGAGCGGGGGAAGGGCAGCAGGGTCACCGTTCGTGGGAAGCTCCTGGAGCTGGTGGAGGAGGGCGTGGTGGAGCGCGGCGAGGGCCACAGCTACAGGCTTGTCGAGTAAGCCTCCGGATGCATGTTCTCTGTGATACGGATAATTAGTTTCTCAATATAACAATATTATATGATATTTAATGGAAAATCTCTTAACGATGGAATCTTTCAATGTCGTGCACATATACAAAACAGGTGTCTTCAACAACACCATATAACATAACATTTTACCATCATTTTAATACGCGTCTTCTTCAACACCACCCAAGCATTAAAATTATTAGAAACAGATATTTATATACAACTTAATACATCTTTAAATTTAAGAAGTATGCTCACATAATAATATATTTATATTAACATTTCCCATATAACACAATTATTATCTTATTAATGATATTTAATGCTTGTATAACATCAATAATCCTCGACAAAATATTATAAACAATTTATTACGCCAATATCACGTTTTTCAATTAACTGATGTAGTTTTTCTACTCATTATTAACCATATAAGTGTAGCTCTTGTTTGTAACCCAGATCCACTACCAATTGGCAGTGAATCACCGTGACAGAGAAACCTAGAATAATCATGGAACCCCACGCGAAGATCCCCACTCCCAGTAAACAGTGCGGTATATTCGTCAGCTACCATGCCGACCACAACGGAAAATGCGGAAGATACATCGCCTGCAACATAGCTGAACACACCAAGAACCCTAAGTGTCCAGCCAAGGGCGGAAAATAAGGCCCCAGCCCTAATACACTCCTTTAAATGCATCCACGCCATATAGTTATATGCAGGATTCTTCGCTAAGCCACGCCTCCGGCGTGGAAGCAAGCACCACGCAGTGAAAACAAAATGACATTTACACCAGGAGAACCCGAGACACGCCGACAGGCCCTTCTCGATGGAATAAGCCAGAACCTCAACTACATAGAGATAGCCGCTCAGATAGGAGTTAGACGCGGCGACCTACTTAAAGACGTCAAAGCCATGCGCCGAAGCAGAGACCCCGAGCTACGTGACGCTCAGCGCATCGGCCAAGCCAAGGTTAATGAAGAGAAGCAGTCTGCCTCTAAAAGACGCGAGGAAAGGTTCTATAACATGACTGGCATGACTCTCCATGAGAAGTCGTTCCAAAACATGGTCTACTTCCATAAATCCGAGCTCATGACTATCTTAAAAAGCGGAGACCATGAGGCCGCCATCAGAAACCTCCCCAACAGCACCCGTCGAACCCTGATGCATAATGGCATACTCACAAAGAGAAACAAACCTGAGATCACTCAACAAGCCCGAGACCAGCTTCCTTAGCCAACAGAAACACCACCCAAACTCACGCAAATATGTTACGCCAGTTTATAAGTAACTGCACGCATTAGTATATTGTTGATTCTTTTCGTCTCGCGTATACGAGATTGATCGATTTCAATACCCAAACAGATGCCACAGTGATGCATCTTTCACGGGCAGGTAGGAGCGGTAACAAAGATGATAGGGACAAGACTAGTAGAGGCCGCAATGCAAGTAGACTCATCAATCGGAATGGTTCTCTTTTTCGGTGGGTTATTCTTGCTTGTGGGAACATTATACTACTTTGCCAAGAATGTTAAGTAGATCATAGCCTCTTTTTTCTAATTCGACGCATATTTTCCTGACTCTCTAGGTTTATATTAAGGATGGACTCTTAAAATCGGCAATTATGGGTTCTGTTTCAGACGAAGAATTATGTCGTAATTTAATTCACATCTTTTTATCATTAGAATTTACGTTCCTAATAATCATTGAACATACATACTCCATGTAATAATTCACATGATCTCAGAAATAGGAAAAAAGGGCCCATATAGTGGAATTTAGCCAAATACAACTCAAAAATATCACGTTCTTCCACGCAGCTGTCATCAACTCCCCTAATTCGCTAAATTACATGTAGCTTGTAACAAACCTTGGAACCCCGGAGAACCATCCCTAAAAATCGCTTATACTATGCCACTGGGTACAAACCCAAAAAAAATTAAAGGCGGCTCGTAACAACGGAGGCTAGTACCACAACGCCCCACGCTTAGCGTATAGGGCGCTGTGCAGCAGAGCCCCCAGACTCATACCCACCAGGTTCCTGATGGGGTGCGCCACCACCGTGTAGTTATCATGAAGATAATTGTCGTACTCCTGCAGCTTCAGGTACACCTCGTCCCTCAGCGCCGCCAGAGCCTCCGGACCCCCGGCCTCCAGCTCCGCGTCGAAGGTCCTGATGAGGCCGCCCAGGTAGAACATCCTGTATAGGTCGTCCCGGCCCTCAATGCCCACCCTCTCCGCCTCCGTCGCCGGCCTGGCGTGAATCTTCTTGTTGAAGCTGAAGGGCGGGTTGCTCACGTTCGTGTACCGCTTCAATATGGGCTCCATGTGCTCGTCCATCATCACCTTAAAAGGCGATCCCAGCCTCAGGTGGGGCAGAGCCCGGTTCCAGACCCCCAGCATGTATTGGTCCACCTCGTCCGAGCGCTCCTTGGCGTAGGCTAGGCTCTCCCCTATGGTGGTCTCGCTGAGAGTGTCATCCCACATCCTGGGGTCAAACCAGATGCAGCACTCAGGGATCATCATGAACAGGCTCGGGTTCATCATCTGCCCGTACTCATAGATATAGCACCCCCGGATGGGCTCGATGTTGGCGTTACCAGCAGCCCAGTGCCGGACGTAGCCCCGGGCCGGCGTCAGGTAAACTGCCTGCATCACCCCAGGCGCGATGGTGGTACCAGGACGCTTCCGGGGGAACACGTTGAACATCTTGGCCATCTCCCACAGGGGCGCGTACAACTCCGGGCACGGATGAGGCACCTCGTAGGTAATGCCCCCCCACTTCATCATGTGGAGGCTGCTCACGAACTGGAAAGAAACCCGATCCATCACCCTCATCAGGGCCCGGGTCTCAGGCACCGGGCTATCCAAGTTCAGGGGCCCGAACCTGAAGGGAAAGCAGCTCTCCGGCGTCAACGCGTTAGGCGTCCTGTAGTAGTTGAGGGTGAAGTTCATGGGCGTATGCGGCCCAAGGTGGAACCCCTCGTTAAGCCGCGCCCCGTCAGGGTCACTGCACTTAACCAGGTACCAGGTATAATCCATCTCATCCCTCAGCTGGTCGTTCTCCGCCAGGGCCCACGACAGGTAGTCCAGAAGGTTACCCCCGAAGGGCTCCTCACAGTTGGGGAACCCGTGGATAAGGGCATTGTACCTGCCCTCACCGATCTTCAGGCACTCGATGGTCTCTCCATTGGTGCTCTCACCCAGGTCTATGAGCTCCACCCTGCCGGAGTGCTCATTAACCAGCTCAGCTGACCTCTTGTGAAGCTCGTCAACCGTCAAGTAGCGCTTGAAATAGGGGACGTTCTCAAGAATACCGGAAAAATCAGGCATGCGATCTAAGGTGATCCGCCGCTAATAACGTTGACCCCAAAAAGGAGGAATAAAGGAAAGATGTGGGCTGCGCGAGGAGGCTACTCTTCGTCCTCTTCCTCCGCGTCCTCGTCCTCGAAGTCCTCGTCGTCGTCCCAGTCGTCGTCCTCGTCCACGCAGTAGATGCAGAGCTTCTCGTCTGGTTCGCCGCAGTCTGAGCAGAACTTTTCACCGCACATCTTGCACTTGGTGACGTGTTCCACTTCCTCGCCACAGATTGCACATATGGGCATCTTACTTTTCTCTCCATGTCGCCTTAACGGGCATATTGGGAAGATTTCAAGGTGCAAATAACAGATTCTCAAAATTATACATGTAAATATTATTAGAGTGAGAAGTATTTCTTCCAATAAAAATGTAATTTACTTATATAATTATGTTATTTTTAGAATATATAAAGATTTTAACTTCTTTATATAAAAACGATATAAGGATATAGGAACCAATTGAAACAAACAGGGTAAGAAATGTATGGTTTAAAGACAGTTTACACCGTTTTTATCAGGTTCGGTGTGGTCATATCGATGCCCGCCTCAGTCAACACCTCGTGAACGGCCTCCCTCACACCCGAGTCTATCCTAATGATCTTCATCACGTCGTCTATGAAGTAGAAGAGAGTGTACTCCATGGCGAAGCTCTGAAGATCGGTGACCCAGACGAAGGGCTTAGGCTCCTCGAGGATGAGATCAACCTTCTTAACCGCCTCCAGCAGGAGCTCCCTCACCCGCTGAGGCTTCTCGCTGTAGTCCGCGGTCACCACGCACCGGCGCCTCACCACGTTGTAGGTGCTGTAGTCCTGGATGACGGTGTCCAGCACCATCTGGTTGGGCACCGATATCAGCACGTTATCCAGCGTCCGCATCCTAGTGTATATGAGGTCGATGCCCTCCACCTCCACGTACTGGTCCTGGAAGAGGAGCCTATCCCTGATCTTAAAGGGCCGGCTCACCATGAGTATGAGGCCGGCTATGGCGTTGCCTATGGTGCTCATGGACGCGAACCCGATGATGGTGCCCCCAGCCAGCACCCAGAAGCCGAGGAAGAGGTCCACCTTGACGCCCAGGACGTTGAAGACTACCACGGTGACCACCAGGTAGAAGGTCCACTTCACCAGCCTGTTGATGAGGAACGCCGAGTTAGGGTCCAGAACCTCCTGCGTCCTGAGCCGATCTATGTTGGAACTAATGACCCTGTACACCAGCAGCAGTAGAAACACCAAGACCGCCGACGCCACAATGGACCCCAGGTTGGTGTCTATCCATGCGTAGACTGAGGTCAAGAAACCCAAGGCCTCCTCTCCGACCATGCCTTATCAAGGGGAGGGACTGGATTTAAAGTGCTCACTGATCAGAAGGTGATCAGTTTTTTCCACCACACCTATAGGCGTTGATCACCCCCATATCCATATTGATCCAAGATGGATGAACACAGAAGACGAAGGAAAGACTTCGTGGAGGACCCGGAGGACCTGGCAGCCGTGCTGGACACGGTGAGCGACAAGGTGCCCAAGATGATAAAGGGAATCCTTGACAGCTTCTTCAGCCCCGAGGCCGCGGCCAACATGGCGAAGAGCGTCGCAGAGTTCAGGAGGACCCTCATAGAGAACGGCGTCCCCGAGGCCGAGGCCATGGCCATGACCCGGGAGTACATGCAGACCGTCACCAACTGGAAGGGCATGATGAAGGACGCCCGCATAGGGGAACACAGCTACTACAAAGACGAGGAGTAAACCGTGAGCAGCCGCTTCAGCCTGCGCACCTTAGTGAAGGCCCTAGGGCTGATGGTCAGAGCCCCAGGCTGGGCCATCCAGTGGAGCACCGGCTACAGGAGGGCCCGCGGCGCCTTCAGGAGGCAGCTCATATCCCAGGGGGTCCCCAAGGCCGAGGCGAGGGAGCTGGCGGAGATGTACCCCTTCAAGATGGGGGACCTCATAGAGGCCGCCAGAGGCCCCTAACCCCCTTTTTTAAGCGACAAGTTTTTACAGTGTGCTTCAGGACGACTCATGATATGAGCATGAGCAGACGCCCCGACTGCATAGGCATGTACGGCTCCGAGGAGGACTGCGCCGAGTGCGACTGGCAGCTGGAGTGCAGGAAGATGGACGAGTCCATAGAGTCCTCGGCTACCCGCAGTGGCACCCACGTCCGGCTGACGGGCAAGTACAAGGAGAAGAAGTATAAGCCCAAGACCAGCCGCTAGAGGCCCTGCTGCACGCGGGACTCCTTGCCGCTCTTGCTGACCGTTATCAGGTTGACGCCCTGCTCCTCGCCGTACCCGTGGTGAGTCACCAGGATGACCTGCTCTATCTGCTCGCTGGTTCGGGCAATGTAGTCCAGGAGCTGGGGTATGTTCTCGCTGTCCACGGCGTCGGTGGGCTCGTCCAGTATCAGCAGGTGGGGGAACTCCATCACCTTGAGGAGGGCCAGCCTCTCGGCCAGGGCCAGGAGGCTCTCGTGGCCGCCGCCGGCCCTCCAGGCCGGTAGGAGCCTGGGGCTGCCTATGGGCTGCACCTCCAGCACATATTTGTCTCTGTCTATGTGGCATCCGCTGTAGAGCTGCTGGTCGGTGAGGCGCTGGAAGTACTCGTATGTGCGGTACTCCAGGAGCCTGACGGTGTTCTCCCGTAGCTCCCTCTCGTAGACCGTGTACCTGTCCTGCACGGCCTCCAGGGCCCTTATCTTGGCCTCGTACTCCTCCATGGCTTCCTGCTGGGCATTGGAGTCCTCCAGTATGGCCCTCTGCTGCTCCAGGCGGCTCTCGCAGTCGCCTCTCTGGCGTCTGAGGGATCGTTGCTCACCCTCCAGGTCCCCCACCGTCTTGGTGAGGGCGTTGTACTCCTTCCTCTGGGCTCTGATCCTCTCCTCAAGCCACTTGGACGCGTCGGCCGGCGACGCGAAGGCCCTGCCCAGCTGCTCCTCTGCTTCCCGTAGGGCGGTCTCCTCCGCGTCCTGGGCTCCCGCCTGAAGTCGCTGAGCCTGGCGGTTCAGGTCCCCTATGGCTGCCCTGGCCTCCTCCACCTGCCTGATCTGGGCTCTGAGCTCTGTGAGTCGCTCCCTGGCCTTCTCAGCCCTTCTTCTCGACTGCTGGGCCTGCTCCCTTATGGTGGATATCTCGGCCTCAACGGCCTTTAGGCGGCTCCGCTTCTCCTCCAGCTCCCGGGTCCAGTTCTCGACGTCTTCTTCCAGGAGGCTGTGGTCTATGTGTTGGCCGCACTTGGGGCAGACGGTTAAGCCTTGCTCCTTGAGGGAGGTGTGCTCGTCTATCTGGTGCTGCAGCCGTTCGACGGCCCCGATGTGCTCGCGCCTCTCCTGGTCCAGCTCGGTGTCCAGGAGCCGTTGCAGCCTCTGCTCGGCGCTCTGGGCTGACTGGAGCTGGGTCTCGTAGTCGGCCTGGAGCTTGGAGGGGTCGTCCTCGAAGGACTCGGATAGGCGCCGGAGGTCCTCCTCCTTGGATTCGCGGGTGGCTCTCACCTCGTTCAGCCGCGTGCTCTGCCTCTCCAGGTCCTGGAGCCTGCTCTGGAGCCGCTCGGCCTCCTGCAGCCTCCGGTGGGCCTCCGCCTCCTCCCCTTTCCTCTGCCGCAGGCCCTCATCCAGCTCCTTCAGCTGCCCCTCCAGCTGCTCGGCTTGGGCGGCTGCATCCTTTATCGCCTGCTCGGCGTTCCTGATGCGCTCCTCGATGGCTGGCCTCTGGTCCACCCTGCCCTTCATCTGCAGGACCTTCTTGGCCTCCCTGAGCTGCTCCCTGATCTCGGCGGGGGTGGTGAGGCCCAGCATGGCGTCCATCCGCTTCTCGTCCCTGGGGCGGACGATGTCTATGAACTCCTTCTGCTTGGCGTAGACCACGTTGAGGAAGGTGGTGCGGCCCACGCCCAGGAGCTCCCTGAGGCGGGCCTGGATGTCCGTGATCTTGGTGACTGGGGCCTCGTCCTCCACCTGGAGGTTGTTCTCCTTGGAGCGGAAGCTCCGCTCCCCGGTCCGGTTGTTCTGGGCGACCTCCCCCTCCCTGATGATGGTGGCCCTCTGGCCTGTGAGGGGGCTGGTGAAGGCTACCTTGACGTAGAGGCTGTCCAAGCCCAGGCTCACCAGGTCCCGTTTGTCCACGCCTGGGACCTCCCCGAAGAGGCCAAACAGGATGGCTTCCAGGATGGTGGTCTTGCCGGCGGCGTTGCGTCCGCTTATCTTGTTGACGCCCCTGGTGAACCTGATGGTCTGGCGTTCCCTGTAGCTCTTGAAGCCGCGGAGGCTGAGCTCCTCTATCATGGCTGCTCCTCCTTGAAGCGGCGGGCCTCGAAACGTTCAACCCAGTCCGCCACGAAGGGGGTCCTGACGGTGGGGGTGAGGAGACCCGTCTGCTCGCTTGCCTCGTTCTCCAGGGCCTCCTTGACGCGCCTGTGCATGTCCCTGATGTCGGCGCTGAACTCTCCGAAGTCATTGAAGTACTCGGCTACGTCGCCGCTGGTACTCTCGGGCCTTGCGGCCATGGGGGGCAGGTCCAGCCTCATGGTCTCCACGTCCACCCAGAGGAGGCTAGGCTCCTGCTCCATGATGGCCTGGGCTTCCCTTGTGGTGACGTCGCTGGGGAACCCCTCGCTGAGCTTGCCCTCCACGACGACCCGCAGGTAGCCCTGTTTGTCAGCTTTTTTGAGCTCCTCGGCGAAGCCCTGAACCTCTTCTCTGATCCTGTCCATGAACCACTGGGGTGGACGCCTCCTGTCTGCCTCAACCTTCACCTGCCTCATGACGTGCATGGGCTCCAGGGGCACCCACTCGAACCTGGGCTCGCCTTCGCCGATCTCCACGAAGTAGAATCCCTTGTCGGGGTTCTCGGCGAAGTCGTACATCTCAAGGCTTCCCGGTGTGAGCACCCAGCCACCGTTGGAAAGTTTCTTTTGATCACAATGCTCGTGATGGTGACCTGTGAACACGAAGTCGAGGTCCACTGAAGCTAGCTGATCTAATGTGAGGTATTCACTGTAGGGGGGCACCTTGTTGTAGCCTTGAATAAAATGGTGGACTAGGAGCACCTTGAGCACCTGGGCTTCCTTGAACCCAGGTACAGCTAAAAAATCGAATGCTTTCTGAATATGGTCGTAGTAATTGAGGCCAACCACGTAGAGCCGTTCATCTCTGTAGACGACTGTCTCCTGTGTGTCCCCGAAGACATGGAGGTAATCGGCTAAGGGGTGTTTAATGTAGTCCAGAGTGTCGCTCTGGGGTCGGCCGTCGTGGTTGCCTCTAACCACCAGTATCTTGACCTTGACGCCGTGCTGCTCCAGGTTCTCACGGGCCAGCCTGTACAGTTCGTCGTGGGCAAACTGGACCAGATTGGGGCGGAGTGTGCGTCTCTCAAATAGGTCTCCCCCGATGAACACGTAATCGACACCCCGCTCTACGCACAGGTCCACGGCCCGACTAAATGCCCTATTGAAGGCCTCGCGTCTATACTCTGCGATGGCCAGAGGTATGCTTCGCCCGATGTGGGTGTCCGCCAGGACAGCGAACCTCATGACATCACCTAGTGGAGCCGTATGCTCTTCTTCTCTTCCTCTTCCTCAAGCTGGTTTCTGGCCTCCTTGAGGAGCCCGAAGACGTCGGGTGTGGTGCCCCCATGCTTAGTCTCCCTGGTGGCCGTCTTTATCATCACTGGCACCGGGACAAAGGGGCCTACCAATACGGCTTCCCCCTGCTCCAAGGCGGGTAGGTCGTCCAGCAGGTCCTCGCTGAAGCTCTCGCTGGCCGCCTGTATGGTGTGCTGGTCCGTGTTGTTGACGACCCTGAGGATGGCCAGGTTACTGCAGTTGCTGAGGATGTCGGGGTCTATCTTCCGGGGCCTCTGGCTGATGATAGTGAGGAAGACACCGAACTTAGCCCCCTCCGCTGCGATACGTGCCAGGATGTCACGGCTGAACCTACCGCCACCCATGTCGGGGGGCGCCGCGAACCTGTGGGCCTCCTCCACAAATATAAATATGGGGAGCCTGGCCCAGGGCTTCCGCTTGAACTTGGCATCGAATACACGTCTCAGTATCATTCCCACGAGAACATCTTGGACGTAGTCGCTGATGCCACTTAGGTAAATGTCGTTCATCTGCATGGGTTTGAATAAATCCTTAATATCCAAGTCTCCCTCTGTAAAAATCCCCCAATCGTTTAAATCGTCGATGTAATTCATGATGTCTGATATTCTTTTCTGATTTTCTGCGGTCTCTTGATCATATTCCTTCTCCAATTCATCTATAATTTGATCGAGTGTGTAGCTAACTGAGTTTATCCTCTTTATAGCTCGTTTAAGGACAAGCTTTTGTTTGGCGCCCGTTATCCTAGCCAGGGCGCAGAGCTCGCCCAGGCTGCACCCGGATACACTGAGGCGGAGGGGCCTGACGTGGGGCCCCTCGAAGTACTCGGCCGCCTCGGGCCTGAAGACCTTGACTTTGTCCCAGAAGAGGGGGTGCTGCCTGCCCTGGGCGTCCAATGTCATGTTGGCGTAGTCGCCGTGGGCGTCTATGGTTAGGATGGTGGCCCCCTGCTTGAGGAGCTGCTCTATGATGCGGCCCGCGAAGTAGCTCTTACCGTACCGAGTCATAGCGAGGACCGCGGTGTGCCTGTGGAGCTCCCTGCCACTGATGGGTATCTTGATCTGCTGCCTGTGGAGGAGGCTGCCCACGTCCAGGGGCAGTTCGTCCTCGGGCACGGTGAACAGCTGCTGTAGGAGCTCGTCGCTCGCCCTATGTACCGGAGTCCCGGGCATGGGGGGCGACCTGGGGCGCCTCACGTCTCTCCGGCCTCCCTCCTCGATTATGTAGCCCAGGACCTTGGCGGAGGCTATGACCTGGATCATGTCCTCGGCGACGCCCAGCTCCCGCTGCCTCCAGGCGGCGCCGGGGGTGGTGCGCTGGTCGTAGAAGGGGTGCCTGGCCGTGAGGGACTTGACCTGGCCCAGGACCTGGTGCTTCTCCCGGGAGCCGTCGGGCTTGAACTCCTCCACCTCCACCTGGACGTACTCGTAGTTCACCGGCCTGTAGTCAGGGTCGATGATGTTGAACTCGTAGAAGCTTGGGTTGCTCTGACCCACAATCAGCCCGTACTCTTTCATCCGTCTACCTCCCTTATGTCGCGCCTGGAGTCGGTGACCAGGAGGCCCGCCCGCTCCAGCCTCTTCACAATAAATGGTTCGTACTTCTGCCTGTAAAGCTCTCGGTCGAACCTGGCCAGCATGTCGGCCTGCATCAGCGGCACGTTGTACTCTATGGGGTTCAC
This sequence comes from Candidatus Bathyarchaeota archaeon, assembly GCA_043826455.1. Lineage (GTDB taxonomy): Archaea > Thermoproteota > Bathyarchaeia > TCS64 > TCS64 > RBG-16-57-9. The sequence continues at coordinate 208,625 of JBDRQD010000015.1, read as the reverse complement.
GTGCCAGTACCCCAGGTGGTTGAGCACCATCTCCAACGGTTTTAGGTCGGTGCCCGGGTCCACGAACATGTTGGACTTCAGCTTGTCCCAGGGGTCGCTGTGCCCCAGCCAGGACGCCGAGACATCTACCCTGAAGGGCCTCGCCTTATCGCTGGGCCTCCAGTAGGTGACGGCCACGCCCGGGCACTTGAAGAACCCTTCGAGGGCCCTGATCATGGGGTCGGCCTTCAGGTCCCCCACATTGTTCCTGATTCTTTTATAGAGGTCGGGGGTGCCCGTGTCCCTGCCATAGTAGATGGAGGGGGCCAGCAGCAGCGGCTGGGTGTAGCCCTCCCCCTTCGCCACCTCGTTGACTAGGGCCGTGTCACAGAGGGGCCTCCTCTCCAGGAAGACCTCAGCCTGGGCCCGCTTGTCCGGGTGCCACTGCTCCGCCTTTAGTCTGAGGCTAAGGGGGCTGGACGCCTCCTTCACGTCGGCCCCCATCCACCCTAATCCTGCGTCCAACACGGCCTTCCTCATCAAAGCCATGTACATGTAGAAGACTGTGGAATCCTTAGTGACACCCACCAAGGGGAACCCGTGGTCCCTGGCCAGGCACCTGAGCCCCGTGATGGCGTCGAAGAGCTCTGTGAGAAGCTCACCATGATGAAGGTACTCCCTGACGGCGTAGGGGAACCTTCCGAAGTACAGGGACCCGTCCATGAGGACCACGGGCAGTCCCCCCTGCTCCAGAACCCTGGAGGCCGCCTGGTAGGCCACCCTGTACTCTGTGATCATTCTGACGTAGCCTGGTATGAAGCCCCTGTCCCTGTCGTCGAAGACCTCCCCCACGTATATCTTCACGTCCTTGGAGACGGGCTGCTCGCGGCCGGGCCAGTGGGTGAGGGCGCAGGCGCGGCCCACGGACACGAAGTCCCCGTAGGCGAAGCTGCTGAACTGGACGCCCCCATCTACAGACACCAGTGCCCCCTCTCTGCCCTCCGGGTCGGGGCTGAACCCGTGCCATCTACGCTTAACCTCCTCAGCGAGAAGGGGTGGCCCCTCCGGCGCCTCCTCCTTCTCTAAACCGACGGCCACGCGCTCAAGCTCGTCGTAGAACTCGTCGAAGAACAGGTCCCTTATCCTTGACAAAACTGGGCCACCACACAGGTGCAGCGGCAGCCCCCCCTCCGTTCACGGGTTGACGGCGTGCAGACTCGCATTACCCTCCTCCGCCCCGTGATCCCGCGAGCGCCAAACGTTCGGACTTAGGTTGCTCCCTCCCGGGCCTGGCCAGGTTCGCCCGTCGAGTGCCCGCCTGCACCCCTACGAGTGCAAGCGGGGCAGCCGCCGGCCCCGCGGGGCAGGACATCGACGGAGGGCGGTGCGCCTTACGCGCCGCGCCCCCGATCCCATTGAAGGTTACTGACCCCTCTTGTAGCCCGTTAGAGGCGTGGGGGCAGGGCTAGCTCCCCGGTCCTACCTACCGCTGCACCTATTCCTAAACCCGCGTTGGTTTAAACGTTGTGAGTCGCGGCGAAACCTTATATTGTCGGCTGGGCCCCCATGCTGAACTGTATCGAGGCGCAGTGTGGGGATGTCTGAACCATCGCAGGCCCAGAAAGTGAACTATTACCTGATTGTGCTGTCCATGGTCTCCATGTTTGTCACCACCAGCACCATCTACATGGTGCTGCCGGTCTTCTTCGAGGACCACGGCATGAGTGGAACGCAGGTGGGGCTGCTCATATCCGTGGGCACCTTCGCCGGCATCATAAGCAGCGTCATCGCGGGCAAGTACAGTGATAGCCACGGCAGGAAGCCCATACTCTTCGGGGGCGTCCTCATCTACGCTGTGGTCTTCTTCCTGTTCGCCTTCGCGGGCAAGGACTTCACCACCTTCGCCGTCCTGAGGTTCATAGAGGGCTTCGCCTTCTACATGACCCCAGTGGCTATCACCACCATGGTGGCGGACATCTACCCCTCCAGGCAGAGGGGAAAGGCCATGGCCATGTACACCATGTCCAACGGCGTCGGCCAGCTCATCGGGCCCCTCGTCGCGGGTTTCCTGCTCGCCCAGTACACCTTCTACGAGTACTTCCTGTTCTGCGGCGTCTTCGTGTCCATAAGCGCCGTGATGATATTCCTGCTGGTGAAGGAGACGCGCCCCGACTCGGTGGCCGAGCACCAGAGGTCCAGAGCCGGGCACGACGTCAACCTGAAGACCCTGGGCTCCGACATCAGGAGCCTCGGCAGATACGTCGCCATATTCCTGGTAGCCATCCTGGTCTACAGGACGGGAAACACCATGGTGAACCCCCTGCTGAGCAGCTACCTTAAGAACGACCTGGGCTTCGACATGGGCAGCATCAGCTACCTCTTCGCCATCAGGGCCCTCATGACCCTTATATTCGCCCCAATTGTGGGGTACCTCCTGGACCGTGTCGGCCGGAAACCCGTGTTCCTCGGCGGCATAGTGCTCCTGGTAGTCACCATGCTGGGCTACACCCAGGTGAGGGCCTTCGAGCACGTCCTGGTCATCAGGGCCCTGGAGAGCATCAGCAACGCCGTGCTTCAGACCAGCACCCGGACCTACGCCGCCGACCTTATGAGGCCCGAGATACGGGGCTTCGGCATGGGCCTATACATGACCATCGTGGACGAGAGCAGCACCATGGGCGCCGTCCTCAGCGGATGGATCAAGGACACCCGGGGCTTCGGCGTCATCTTCCTAATAGGCGCGGCCACCGCGGCCATCTGCTTCGTCATAACCCTACTAGGCGTCCCAGAGCCCAACAGACTGGAGCACAACACGGAGAAACCCGAGGGACTCAAAACAGGGCCCAAGGCCCCTTAAAGCCCGCCAGACCCCGGCGGCGGGATACAACGCCGCCTCCAAACCCGCATCAGTTAATCCCAAAACCGCAACGAACCCCACGTCCCACCCAGAAGAGGCCACCCACCCTATGCATAAAACCGCGGCGACAACTACACTCCACTGACACCCTCCGCCACCGCCCAAAAACCCGTAAAAAGCCTCCAAAACACAAAACAAGCTTAAAAACCGTGAATCGCGGTGGCGGTGACGGTCCCCCCCCCTCCCCCCACGCACACGCGACGAGAAACAAAAAACCCTAGATGGGCACCCACCCGAAGGTAGCCAAACTCAACCCCAGATTCATCAATATCAAGGATATGAACCCATAAGAGGCCGCACTCTGAAGAAACGCCCCATTCCTCATGGAGCCTGTGAAGGTACGCCACATCTGCCCCCCATCCAAGGGCCCAATGGGCAACATGTTCATCATGGCCAAGTTGATGGAGATAAAGTAAAGCCAGTTCAGAAACGCCAGCAGCTGCGAGGGCAGGACACGCCCGAATGCTATGAACACGGGAATAGTAAATAGCCCCGTCAACAGGTTGATGAGGCTGCCTATGGCGAAGACCCGCATCCTGCTCATGACGCTGGCCCTCTCCATGCCCTCCTCATCCGGCTCCACGGCCCCGCCAAAGGTCACCACCGCCAACATGAGGGCCGACGACTTCACAGGGATGCCCTCCACCACACACATGAGGCCGTGGCCGATCTCGTGGGTGAGAATGATGATCCCCGCCCCCAATAGAAACCATGGAAGGCTGTTCACGCTTATGGTGACCCCAGGGATGAGAGGCTGCACGGGCGACGCCTGCTCAGGCCTGAAGACGAAGTTCCACAGGTTCCTGCTCAGGATATATGTGAGGAAGGTGACCTGCCCGACGCTAGCAGCTATCCCGATGTTACCCAGAACCCGCCAGAAGCCCGGGTTCCACCCAGCGATCCTCTTGATGAGGTCGTTCAGCTTCGTGGACTTATAGAGAGCATAGTAAGGCTGGACATCCCACCCCCTCTCATCCAGCTTCATCTTCTTAGCCAGGAAGTAGAATAGGAACCAGGCAACGACGATGAAGGCGAGGGTAAACGTCTGCTCCGAGGCCATGCAGCATATGTGGACGAGGCTTAAAATATAAGGCGACCGCCCCCAGTTCTACATGACCCCTCCATGAACGGCGTAGAAGTCACCTACACTGAGGCCCACTGGACCCTCCTGAAAGCTCTACGTGCGGAGGCGGGCCGCATGATGGAGCCCCTGGTGAAAGCCCACCTGGAGCCCCTGGTCTACGGAAGCATCGCCAGAGGCGACGTGACCAGCGGAAGCGACATAGACATATTTCTACCCACACCCCCGGCCCCAGCCATAGTCGAAGCCGCCCTGGAGAGGCACGGCGTACGAATAAACAGCAGAGAGATCATCCAGGCGACACCCAGCTACGCGGCCAAGGCGTACCTCTACACGGACGACAGACGCGGCTACAGCTACCCACTAGTGAACCTCAGACCCAACGAGGCGGAGTTCTACTCCTTCGCGGGCGCCATAACCTACAAGGAGCTGCAGGAGGAGAAGCGAGTGCCCGGCGTGGACAAGAGGCTCATTCTGGTAGAACCCACAGATAGAGGACATAGGGAGACCCCCGTGAAGGGCGTCGAAGGAGTCGTGGCGTCCAAGCTAGGAGTGGACACCAGGATAGTGCTGGAGAGGGTCAGGACCCTTGAGCGCCGGGAGAAGGTGGGCCGGACCGGCGTCTACCTGAAACGAGAGCTCGCCGAGGACGAGGACATCTCAACGGTCTTCATGGAGTTGGCTGACGGTAAGGCTGCGCTTCGTAGAAGGCTTAGAAAAAGAAAATAAGGGGTTTAGTTAAGGTCTCGGAAAGATTTCACGTCCAGGCCCCGAGGGATCCTTACTCCCTCGGCCACCCGTTCGCCCACTATGGTGTTGACGTTCTTATCCTTGGCCGTGTCGATGAGCCTACCGGTAACAATGCCGTCGAATACCACCACGGACACGCCCTCTGCGTCCTTGAGCTTGTCCACAAGCTCACTTACAGGCATGCGGCCGGCCTGGGACCCGTCGCTCTTAAGGAGGACCGCCTCCAAGGTGCCTCTGAGGCCGTTGGCCACCTCGACCAGCTCGTTCCTGGCAGCGATCTTCTCAGGGGAAACCTTCTTGGCTGGGGCCTCCTCCGGGGGCATCGGCTTGGCTCCGGCTTCAACTATGGGGACCTTGTTTGCCAAGGCCTCACGGATCTCCTCTGGGGTCAGCTCCTCCACCTCCTTGCCTCGGGGTGCCCGGGCTACGTAGGTGGGCTTGGCTACCTGCATCATCTCCTGGAGGATGAGGTCACCGCCCCTGTCCCCATCAAGGAAGGCCGTGACGTCCTTCTTCTGGGTCAGGTTCTTTATGGTGTTGGGGACCTTGACGCCCTCCAATGCTATGACGCCGGTGACGCCGCTCTTGATGAGGTTGTTGACGTCGGCCCTGCCCTCCACGACGATGATCTCGTCGCTCTTGCTTATGTCGGGGGTGGCTGTGAGCCTCTCACGCCCGTAGTGGATGGCCTTGACCTTCTTGTCCTCTCGCTGAACCTCGTCCAGGAGCTTGTCGATCTCCTGGCTGTCCTTGACGACCCAGCCTCTCATGAGCTCCTTGGCTCTCTGAACTATCTGGGATCTTTTCTCGCTCCGGACATCGGCTATCTGCTGTATCTTAACGGTGGACTCGCAGGGGCCTACCCTGTCCACGGTCTCCATGGCCGCGGCAATGATGGCTGTCTCGGCTCTGTCTAGGCTACTGGGGGCGATGATGGTGCCTGTGGTCTTGTCTTTGGCTGAGGATAGTTCTATGTCGATTCTTCCGATCTTTCCTGATTTCTGCAGCTCGCGTAGCTCGAACTCCTTGGGGAAGAGGCCTTCGGTCTGGCCGAAGATGGCCCCGATGACGTCGTGCTTCTCCACGACGCCGTCCACGGTGAATGTTGCTTTAATTACGTATTTTGCGCCCGCGAACTTCTCTGTGTCTTTCACTTTTGATCATCTCTATTGTCTGTCTTTGTCTGTGTCACCCTTACCGCAGAGGCCACCGCTCTTCCTGGGCCTGCTCGGGTGTGATAGAATCAAACCCTTCTTCCTATGCCACGGACTTGATTGCAGGAGAACCATAGATTTCCGGTTCCCCCTGCGAGTGAGAGTGATCCTTTGATTTACGCGTCTCCTTTTTGACGCTCGCCTATCTCTCACCGTTCTAAGAATAAAAAGGTTCCCGAACAGGTTAATCTTAAGAAGCCGTGAACCCGCGTTTAACCGAGGCATGGAATTTGGGTGTGAAGGTTGCCATCAACGGGTTCGGTAGAACCGGGCGTCTGGCCCTGAGGGCCGCCATTGAGCTAAACAAGGATTTGGAGTTCGTCGCCGTGAACAGGGGTGACGCGGAGACCCTAAGCCACCTCCTGAAATATGACAGTGTGCACGGGAGAGCCCCCTTCACTGTGGAGGTGGAAGGGGACACCATGGTGGTGGATGGTAAACCTGTGAAGGTGCTCTACGAGAGCGACGCCGAGAGGCTGCCGTGGAGGGAGCTGGACGTGGACCTGGTGTTGGAGTGCAGCGACGTCTACAAGGACCGGGAAGGCGCGAGCAAGCACCTGAAAGCGGGGGCTAGGAAGGTGCTGATAGCGGCGCCTGCTAAAAAGCCCGACTTGACGGTGGTGCTCGGGGTCAACGACCACCTCTACGACGCCAAGAAGCATCACATCGTCTCCAACGCGTCCTGCACCACTAACTGTCTCGCGCCCGTCGCCAAGGTGCTCCACGATAGCTTCGGCATCGTCAACGGGTATATGTCCACCATCCACGCCTACACCAATACTCAGGTGGTTCTGGATAAGAGCAGCAAGGACCTCAGGAGGGCCCGGGCCGCTGCGCTGAGCATCATCCCCACGACGACAGGGGTCACCAAGGCCATAGGGGAGGTCATGCCCGAGCTTGACGGCAAGCTGGACGGCATATCCTTCAGGGTGCCCACCCCAGACGTTAGCGTGGTGGACTTTGTGGCCAACCTTGAGAGCCAGGTCTCGGTGGAGGACGTCAACGCCGCCTTCAAGAAGGCTTCCGAGGGTAAGCTCAAAGGAATACTGGGCTACAGTGACGAGCCGCTGGTGTCTGTTGACTATGTTCACAGCTCCTACTCCGCGGTTCTGGACAGCCTGGAGACCAGAAGCATGGGCAAGACGGTGAAGGTGTTGGCTTGGTACGACAACGAGTGGGGCTACTGCTGCCGACTGGTGGATGTCGCTGAGAAGATGCTGTAGCAGCATCCCCCTTTTTGATTACAGGTTTACCTGGTTACTGTGAGCTGCTTCATCCGCTCCAGGTTCTCGGGCTTCCTCTCGAAGTACTTGGCCACTGGCTCAAGCAGCTTTATCATGGACTCGGTGACGCCCTTCTTCAGGTCCAGCGGATGAAGCTCGCCTTTGCCGTAGGATTCGGAGAGCTCGTCGAAGCTGTGGAAGGTGATGTCTCCGCCGTACTTCTTTGGGCGCTCGATCTCCAGCTTGCCCAGCTGGGGGAACACTACCATGCGGGCGTGGTCGAGGACCGGGTTGTCCTTGACCACCTTCTCGGGGCAGAATGCGTCGTGGTACTTTTCCTTGATCTCCTTGGGGGTGTCGTTGACCCATATGGCACCCTTGGATACGCTCTTGCTCATCTTGTGCCGGATGCTCTGGTCGATGCCCTCGTCCTCGTCGAAGCTGCCGTTGAGGTCCGTCACCTGAAGGCCTGGTAGCAGCGGGTTGTGGAGGCAGACGGGGACCTTGAACCCCAGCTTGGGGGCCGCCTCTCTTGCCAGCATGTGCACCTTGCGCTGGTCCATGCCTGCGCAGGCGCAGTCCAGGTCCATCTGGAAGATGTCGCTTGCCTGCATGGCCGGGTAGAGGGCCCAGGCGGTCTCAACGTCGGTGGTGTCGGCGCTGCGGCCCATGATGGGCATGGAGCGGAGGGTGCGCCTGAGGCTGGTGGACTTCATGACGCGGACCACCTTCTCCCAGTAGTCCTTGGTGTCCACGATGTCGCTGGCCCACAGGTACTCTACCTTGCCTTCGGGTAGGCCCAGGGCCGTGAAGCAGTCCTTGAAGTACTCGGCTGCTATGGCCAGGTTCTCGGCTACTCCGCCCATCTTGTTGTTGATCCAGCCGTGCCACTCGGCCAAGTATATGATGAAGTGGAAGCCCGCCTCCACGTAGTCACGCATCTTCTTGCCCACTATGAGGCCTGTGCCTGCGTGCATTATACCGCTGGGCTCGAAGCCCACGTAGCCTCGGGGGTGATCGTTGGTTTCGAGGAGGCTGCGGAGCTCATCCACTGTGATGATCTCCTGGAGGTCCTGGGTGACTAGCCTGAAGCGGGTCTCTGTGTCCAAATCAATTCGCCAAGTAACTGGTATCAGCAGCACGGTTTTTAAGGGTTGAGGGCAGAACGGGCTGCCCACTGGAAGCTGCAGCTACGTCGAGGCGGCTTTTTGTATTTTATGGAGGTTTTTCGCTCCATAATATGATACCCCCCTACCTTTTTTCACAGCTTTCAAGTTTTTCCAGCTGTCTCAGGACCCTATCTCTGATCTCCGTTGGCTCGGGGAGTGGCTCTACTATCTTGCCGTTCTTAAGAAGAGGCTTCAACATTGGCTCGGTCTCGCCTCCGCAGACCATACACCTGGGGGCGGGCTGGTCAGCCGGCTTCACCGAGTCCATGAGGCACTCCTTGCACCTCCAAACCTGCTTCCTTCCGCCGAGCTTGCCTCTCTTGGCGTGGGGTCTGCCGTCTACCTCCACGATGTCCATGGCGAAGTCCAGGGTGGGGGCGCCGCTGACCCAGGTGCCTACGCCGAAGGCGTCGGCGCCAGCCTCGCTGAGCTCCGCCACGGTCTTCTCGTTGAGGCCGCCGGACACGAATATCTTCACGTCCTGGAACCCTCTGAGGTCCAGCTCCCACCTCACCTCCTTCACTATCTTGGGGAAGTCGCCTCGCCTGCTACCCGGGGTGTCCAGCCTGACGCCATGTAACCGTTCCTTCAGTGCCTCGGCGGCCATGATGGCCTCAGTCTTCTCGTCATAGTAGGTGTCAGCCAGTATGATCCGGGGTGAGTCGGGATCGACGACCTCGTCATAGGCCTTCCAGGCCTCCACCTGGTCCCCGAAGATGATTATGAGGGAGTGGGGCATGGTGCCTGTGGGCTCTATGCCGCAGGCCTCGGCGCCCAGGATGCTGGAGACGCCGTCCATGCCCCCTATGTATGCGGCCCGGTCCATGGCTGGGGCCAGGACGGGGTGGATGCGGCGGATTCCGAAGGCCACGACTGGCTTGCTGCCCGCTGCCTTGCGTATGTAGGCGGCTCTGCTGGCGACGGCGGACTCTTGGCATATGAGGCCTAGGAGTGGTGTCTCGTACTCGCAGAAGTCCATGTAGGTGCCCTCCACGGTTATCACGGGGCTCCTGTAGCCTAGGCTGTCTACGCTGTGGAAGACGCTGCCCTCCGGCATGCTGTACACGTCCACGGGCAGGCCCTCCAGGAGCCTGGCCACCTCCGCGACGCCGCAGAGGAGGCCCCAGCTGTGGTTGTCGGGGGGTGAGCCGGTGGTGACCTCCGCGACTACGCGCACCTTGTCTTTGCCCTTGGCCCGGAGTATCTGCTTGGTGCGGTGGAAGTAGATGTCAGTGGTTCTGCCCCTCTTGATGTCCTCGTCGGTGGCGGTGTGGAAGAGTTTCATTTCTTGGCCTCCAGCCGCTCTATGAGTGTCTTTGAGTCAGTTATCTCGGCGCCGTACATGCGCTTCATGAAGGCCAGGCTGTCCTCCTGCTCCTCGTCCGTTAAAGCGTCTACGCAGTCCCTGGGCACGGTGACCTTGTAGCCTCGGAAGAAGGCGTCGGCGGCCGTGTGCTGTATGCAGATGTTGGTGAGGACTCCGGCGACTATGAGTTCCTTTACGCCCAGCTCTCGGAGCAGCTCGTCCAAGCCGGTGGCGTAGAAGGCGCTGTACCTGCGCTTGTGGAGATGGAATTCGCCCTTCCTTGGGGTGAGCTCGGGCACGATCTTAGCCCCGGGTGTCCCGGCCTCGGCGTGGCTGCCCCACACCTCGAACTCGGCGTCCACGCCGGGGATATGCGCGTCGGTCACGTGAATGATCCTATGGCCCTTTCTTCTGGCGGCGTCGAGTAGCTTCTTGACCCTGGGGACAACGGTCTGGGTCCTGGGGTTGCCTAGGCGTCCGGTCACGAATTCCTGGATTAGGTCTACTACGAGGACTGCAGTGCTCAACTCGATCATTCTACAATTAAGCGGGGTCCTCTATACACTTTACTTTGAGGAGTTGGATGTTACTCGTGTCGCGGTCATCTGATTCGTCGGGGCGGGCACTTGTACTTATAATAATAAAAAAATTCTCCAATAATTGATACCCCCCTACCTTTTTTCACATAGGCTCCGATGCAGCGTGTCTGATGTGCTGAATAGGCCGTGTTTCTGTGTGGAATGGACGCCGTTAGTGCATAGAATGGGATGGTGAAGGCGTGTTTCCGTGGCTCCTTTTGGTGTGGGGCGGCCGTTTCCGGTTCACCTGCTCTACCCCCTCCTTATTCCTAGGGCCGCTGCGCTGGCGTGTAGTTTCCTGGGTGGCTTATCCCGTGCCAGCCGGGATAAGGCGGAAAAAAAATTCCATCTCATGCTTCATGCTTTTTCCTCGGTGAGACGCCTCCTCGTCTTCGGCTCTGGAGACCCCGAAAACACGGTTAACCGAAAACCTCTTCCCTTTTTGGGGCCGCGCCTGTTCCCTGCAACAAACTTTCAGCCTCACTGAACCGGCGTCGCCGTACTCGGCTGAGCTCTCTCAAATTGCAGTGAGATGCGGCGCGGCGCCCCGCCCCGCCTGTACCGTGCGTGGGTAAACCCCGAATCATCGTGGTGTCTCCGCGAGGTCCGTCTGCACGGCTGCGTCGTAATCGACGGAGCAGGATGATCAATGAGCGCTGTGACTTATGCCTTTCTCATGTGGAAGGGTATCCAGTGGCTGGAGACGGGGTCGTACACCCATTTAGAGTCTCCCCGCTTATAGAAGAGCTCCAGCTGCATCCCTATCTCCTCGGCGGCGTACAGTTCGGGGAACTTTCTGGAGGGCCATGTGGTGGCCTCCGGGTCGATGGCCCGGCACTCGGGAGCGGCCTCAAAGGCTATGGTGTCCCCCTTCTTCATGTACCGGAAGGGGTAGCTGCGGCAGACCAGGGGCCTGGTCTCGTGGATGGTGCACCGGTTGTCCCTCAGCTTCTCGCAGACCGCGCCCACGTACCTGTAGAGGATGACCCTGAACCCGTCGTCCTCTGGGCTGGCTCCGTAGCCCAGGTGGGGTAGGACTTTGTCTCCGGTGAAGAGGTGGGTCTCCCAGGGGAAAAGGCTGAGGCCGCTCCAGCTGCCCTCGGCTAGGTGGCTGCAGCACCAGCCGCACGTGAGGCATTTGAAGCCGCCGGACATCAAGTTACCTTTATCTGCAAGGTTTAAAGTGGTTTGGGTTGCCTCGATGAAGGTGATTCTCTTGTCAGATGGTGGATAAGGTTACGCCACCTACGCCTAGGCTTATGTCGAATACAATTTTGGGTCCACCCTTACTCTCGAACGCCTCTGTGGCGTACTCGCCTCGCCCGAAGCCGCCTCGCTTCTTCACCACTCCGTCTCTGGTGGTGACCCCTGTGAGGCCGCTTACGTAGAAGACTGCTGAGACAGCCTGGTCGATTTTCACGTCGAACGCCCCTACGCCTCCGTCGATCTTAACGGGGGTGTCCTGCTCCGGCTTGGAGCCGGAGAACTCCATCTTGACCTCGCCCACTCCTCCGCTGAGCCTCATCTCCCTGAACCTGGCGTTTAGAAGCCCCGTAAGCTTGGTTTCTCCTACACCTGTCTGTATACGCAATAGCTGCATGGTTTGGGGGTTAGGCGCTTCGAAGCTGATCTGGCTCTGGCTGACCCCGGTGTCAACGTTGAGGCCTGTCAGGGGGAGGCCGCCTAGGCTCCATGTTCCGCGTCCCACCCCCGCCTTGACCCTGAGCCTGTAGGGTTTCGCGGCGCCCAGTTTTATGTCCCAGTCGTTGACGGGGTTGTCCCAGGCCCTCCAGCTGTACCGCTCCAGCTGCCTTATGGCTACGGTGTCCCTGGTCTGGGTGATCTCAGGCCTCCACTCGGGGAGGTTGTACTCGATGGTGCCCTCGATGAGCTTGTCTCCGCCGGGCTCCGCCTTGATGTAGCCGGCGATGGCGACGCTTATCTCCAGCTCAGGGTTCTCCGCCTCAGGGTAGCCTATGCTTATGGACTCCGTGGCAAGCTCGCCGCTGCCCTGTTTTAGGGCGGCGCCGCACTTTGAGCAGTACTGGTCGTCCTCGGCCACCTCTTTCCCGCAGTTAGCGCAGTAGGGCATGGCGCTTCATGGTGTTTATTGGTGGTTTAATATAATAAGGGTGGGGTTTAGAGGTACTCTCTGAACCAGCGTATCAGGTGCCTGAACCTCTCCTCACGGTGCTTGGGCTTGCCACTGCGGCTGAGCTCATGGTTCTCCCCTGGGAACCTTACGAGCTCGGTGGGGACCCCGTTGAGCTTCAGCGCCGTGAACCACTGCTCACCCTGCTCTATGGGGCACCGGTAGTCCTCCTCGCTGTGGACTATGAGGCAGGGCGTCTTGACGCGGTCCACGTAGTATAGGGGGCTGTGCAGCATCTGCTTCACCAGGTCCTCGCCCCAGTAGGTCTTGGCTCCGCTGATGCTCTCGGGCTGCATGAAGCCTATGTCGCTGACGCCGAACTTGCTGACCCAGTTGCATATGCTGCGGAAGGTGACGGCTGCCCTGAACCTGTCCGTCTGGGTGATGATCCAGTTGGTGGTGTAGCCGCCGTAGCTGCCGCCGGTGAGGCCCAGCCGGGTCTCGTCTATCCACCTGTAGCGTCTGATGGCTTCGTCTGTGAAGCCCATGAAGTCTTCGAGGTCTACTTCGCCGTAGTGGCGCATGACCCCCATGGTGTACTCCTCCTCGTAGCCAGCGCTGCCCCGGGGGTTTGTGTATATGACGGCCCAGCCCTCCGCTGCGAGGAGCTGGAACTCCTGGAATATGCCGTTTCCGTAGACGCCTCTGGGGCCGCCGTGCATCTCCAGGACGCATGGGTACTTCTTTGTTGGGTCGAAGTCCGTGGGTTTGATGACCCAGCCGTCCACCATGCGCCCCAGCCTGTTCTTGAAGGTGAAGTGCTCCGGCTCTGCGAGGCTGAGCTCGTTTAGCAGCTTGTCGTTGAAGCCGCTGAGCTTCTTTTCCTTGCCGTTCTCTCTGATGTATAACTCGCAGGGGTGGGTGTTATCCATGGCGATGTAGGCCATCCTGGAGCCGTCGTCGCTGAGGCTGAACCCGTCCACCGTCCTGCAGCCTATGATGGTCTCCGCTTTGCCTGTCTTCACGTGGGTCCTGTAGACGTTGCAGTGGGGGGTGTCCGCGGTTACGAAGTATATGTGGTCGCCGCTCCAGACGGGCGTAGAGCTGGGGGTGGAGACCCTGAGGTCGGAGCCCACGCCCTCCAGGAGGCTCCTATTGAACACTGAGGTTAGGCAGCGGGGCTCGCCGCCGCCAACAGGCATTACATAGAGATCGTAGTCGGCTGCAAGCTCCTCGGGCCTGTCGTAGCCCACGAAGGCCAGGGTGCCTCCGTCGGGGCTGATGGATAGGTCGGCTATGCTGTAGCCTCCGCCGGTGACCTTGACGGGTTCGCCGCCCTTGGCTGGGACTCTGTAGATGTCTCGGACCCGGCTTGTGTCGGCGTCCTCCGCCATGCTGGTGACGAAGAGAATGCTTTTGGAGTCGCTGCTCCACGTCGCGGCCTCGGCGTCGAACTCGCCCTTTGTGGCCTGTCGGGGCTTGCCTCCGGCCCGGACAGTGAATAGGTGGTTTCTGCGTCCCTCGAAGTAGCCTGCAGCGTTCATCTTGTACCTGATACGTTTGATGACCTTTACGTCGGTGCCCTCGGGCTTCTTCTCGGTCCACATCTTGCTGGTGAACAGGATGTCGCGGCCGTTGGGGGCCCATTGGGGGCCGCCTACGCCTTCCTCGGTCTCCGCCACCTTGGTGGCTTCGCCGCCGAACGCTTTGATCACGTAGAGCTGGGTCTTCTTCTCGGGCTCACGACCCCTGCTGAGGAAGAGGAGCTTCGTGCCGTCGGGGCTCCACCTGGGGCCGGTGTCGCTGCCCGGCCCTCCGGTGAACTGGGTGAGCTCGCCGGTCTCGGTGTCGGCCATCCAGATGTGGCGCTCGTACCTGTCCTCGTCGTGGTTGATGGTGCTGACCACGAAGGCTATCCTCGAGCCATCGGGCCGCATCTGGGGGTCTGATAAGAACTTAAACCTGCGCAGGTCCTCTATCTTGATGCTGCGTTTGGCCATGGCGCTTCCATTATTGTTGGCTGTTTGGAGTGTTAAAGGTTTCAGGGGTAGAATATTTGATGACAACTGCGTGGAAGAATGTGATATTTTTTCGGGTTGCATTTAGCTGAATCCTGATAAGTTTCATTTCTATGACGTTCTAATTCAGGGTTACTGGGCGTTTTATGAGCTACTTCAGATGTTTGTCGAACCACCGCATTATGTGCCTGAGTCTTTCATCCCGGTGCTTCGGCTTACCGGACCTGCTGAGCTCGTGGTTCTCCTCGGGGAACCTGACCAGCTCCGTGTCCACGCCCAGCTCCTTCATGGCGACGAAGAACTCCTCGGCCTGCTGTATGGGGCAGCGCAGGTCGTTCTCGCTGTGGATGAGCAGGGTGGGGGTCTTGATGTTGGCCGCGTACCTTATGGGGCTCTGGGCCAGGAGCTTCTCCTCGTCCCTCCACGGGTACCCCATGTTGCCGGACTCCCCGTGCTGGAACCCCAGGTCGCTGTACCCGTGGTGGCTGAGCCTGTTGCATGTGCTGCGGCATGTTACTGCTGCCTTGAAGGTGTCGGTCTGGGTTATTATCCAGTTGGTGAGGTATCCGCCGTAGCTTCCGCCTGTCACCCCAAGCCGGGCCGGGTCTATGAAGTTGAAACGATCAACAGCGTCCCGTGTGAAATCCATGATGTCCCTGTAGTCCACGGTGCCGTATCGTCCGTTTAGGGCTGCGGCGTACTCCTCCCCGTAGCCGCCGCTGCCCCTGGGGTTGGTGTAGATTACTGCGTAGCCTGACGAAGCCATGACCTGGAACTCGTGGAAGACGCCGTCGCCGTAGATGCCCAGTGGCCCGCCGTGTATCTGCAGTATGGCGGGGTACTTCTTAGATGCTTCGAACCCCACGGGCCTCATCACCCACGCGTCAACCGGGTCGCCTAACTCATTAACCCACGTGTAGTGCTCAGGTTTAACCAGGTCCAAGCCCTCGAGGAGCTTGTCGTTGAAGGACGTGGCTCGGCGTGCGCCCATATCGTCCTTTACCCATAGCTCGCAGGGGTGGGTGGAGTCCATGGTGCAGTAAGCCATAACCCCCATGTCCCGGGAGAAGCTGAACCCGTCAAGGTTGAAGCCCTCCGTGAGCTGCTCCACATTTCCTGTTTCCACCTCAACCCTGTAGAGGTTAGTCGACGGTACGTCCCCCGTCATGAAGTACAGGTGCCTGCTGTCGTGGCCCCACATTGGGCGGGGGTCTGGCGATGCCACCCGGAGGTCGCTTCCGACGCCCCTGCCGATGCTCCTGTCGAAGCCCAGGGTCAGGTTCTCCGGTGGGCCTCCTCCTCTGGGCACCAGCCAGGTGTCCGTGTTGGTGGCTCCCCTGGCGTGGAAGTCGTGGCCCAGGTATGCGATCATGCGCCCGTCGGGGCTCCAGGAGATGCCTCCGACGCTGTGCCTTCCGCCGGTGACCTTCCTCCAGTCGCCGCCCTTCGACGGCACCACGTATATGTCCCGGACATGGGTCCTGTCGGCGTCATCAGCAGGGTTAGTCACAAAAGCGATCTCTTTGCCATCCGGGCTCCAAGACGCGGCCCCCACGTCGAACTCCCCCCTGGTGATCTGCTTGGGCTTCTGCCCGGGCCTCACCGTGAAGAGGTGGACACGTTTGCCCGGAAACATGCCCACGGCGTTGAGCTTGAAGTATATGCGTTTAACCACCACCACGTCGGTCTCAGGCTTCTCAGGCTCCCAGACCCGGCTGGTGAACAGTATCCTCTTGGAGTCCTGCGACCACTCAGGGTTCATTACCCCGTTCTCCATGTCAGCGACAGGTACCGCCTCGCCGCCTCCAGCGCTTATAACGAGGAGCTGGTTCTTCTTATCAGGCTCCCGGTTGCTTGACAGGAAGAGGAGCCTTGCGCCGTCCGGGCTCCACCTAGGGTTGCTGTCCTTGCCCTGCCCACCAGTGAACTGGGCAGCCTCCCCCGTCTCAGCGTCAGCCATCCAGATGTGCTTCACGTAATCATTGCCATCATAGTCGATGGCTGTGTGGGCGAAGGCCACTTTGCCCCCGTCGGGGCTCACCTGGGGGTCCGACACGAAGACGAATCCCCGCAGGTCCTCTATCTCTACGCCTCTCCTGGGCATAACAATCACTGTACATGGGCTGGACGCCGAGTTAAAACTTGGGGACCCGCCTCACCTGAATAATCATATACTTGTTGGATACCGTTAAGAGGATACAGTTACATGACTCCGCAGGCTGCATGGTTCGCATTGCTTATACTCACAGCCATGCTGTGGACGCCGGCCCACGTCAAAGCCTCGCAGTTCACTCTCAGCGGTTACGTTAAGGACGAACAGGGCGGGCCCCTTGTGGGCGCCCGTATATTGGTTCGTGACGGAACCAGAACACATGAGGCAGCCACGGACACGGATGGTTATTACCAGCTGACCTTCGAGCCCACACGGGACAAGGCTAGCATCTACGCGGTACACGGAGACCCCGAGACAGGGGCCTACAGCCACCTACCCCAGCTGAAAGAGATCAGCACCGATGGAGAAAGGAGGACCAACTTCACCCTGCCCCCCGCGGCCACCGTGGTGATGGCCGGGCAGATCAAGCCCGTGGAGACCACCCGCACCATAAGGCTCTACACTGTGAAGGCCCTGGACCCGGCCACAGGGGCCCAGCTCAAGGCGGGTAACCTGACCCTCATCTACGGCTCAGCCAGCCAAGCCGTCAGCGGCGACCTCGGCCTCAACCCGGACACCCTCATACTGCCCCTTGGAATGCCCCTGGTGCTGGAGTTCAGGTCCCAGACCGAGATCCCCCCAAGGACCACAAGGTTCTGGGGATTCGGAGCCCCCTACGGGCAGCAGCCTGAGAAAACCCTGAGCTTCACCATAAGAGAAGAAGACCCCTTCACGCTGGTTGAGGGCCAGGTCCTGAAGCTGGACTACAGGAAGTACAGCCTAGCCAAGGACATCCAGGAGATGCGTGTGAGCCTCAACCAGACGGGCAGCGGTCTAACCGAGCTGGAGGCGGAGGGCTTCTACGTGACGGCTGAGCGCTTCGACCTGAAGGAGGCCTCGAACCAGCTGAGCGGAGCCATGGCGAGGCACGCAGCAGACGAGTACGAGGCCAGCTACGTAGACCTCAGCAGCGCCTACATAGGGCTGGCCGTGCTCAACGAGCGTCTGGGCTCCCTGATCACTGAGGCCTCCATCTCGGTGAAGGCCCTGATAGTGTTCGTTGCTCTGACGGCGGTGGTCCTCGGGGGCTTCGTCACCGAGCGCAGGGGCGTATCGTTGGCTGTATCGGCTGCCTCCTTCGCTTTGATGGTGGCCTACCTCTACAGGGTTTACCCCGGCAGCGCGCTGATCCCGTTGGAGGAGTTCACCGCGGTCTCCCTGGTGTCCATCTCACTGTTCGCTGCCCCCTTCGTGGTGACAAGGTTCGTGGGTGGAGGCTCGGGGTGGTTCTCGCTGCGGGTGGGGGAGTGGGTGTCCATGTTCAGCTTCGCTAAGAGGAACCTGCGGAGAAGGAAGCTCAGGTTCGCCTTCACCTTCCTCCCCATAATGCTCCTGACCATGAGCTTCGTGGCCCTCACCTCCCTATCCTCAGGGTACGGCCTGGTCTCCCAGTGGGTCCCCAACGCGACCCCCGACGCGAGCGGCATCCTTGTACGGATGAACGAGTTCGTACCCAAGACGGAGTTCGAGAAGGGCCAGTTCTACACGGTGATCCAGCCAGCAGTGGACTGGGTGTCCAGCTACGAGGGGGTGACATCGGCTGTGTTGAAGGCCGAGAACACGCCCCAGGTGAGGCCCATGGCCACGGTGGACGGCTACGAGCTCCAGGGCGTCATCGGCCTGGACGTCCAGGGGGAGCCCATAATGCCTCACGTGGACGAGTGCGTCGTGGAGGGGACCCCGCTGAAGGATGATGGCGCCTGCCTTGTTCACACGTCGGTGCTGCTGTACACTAGGTTGGGGCTGGGGGACACCCTCACGGTGGGGGGCGTACCCATGACAATAGTGGGGGCCTTCGATAACCGCATCCGGGACGTCACCGACATGGACGGTGAGACGGTGCTGCCGGGCCACCAGGTGATAACCAACCCTGGGGACGACATGCCCCGCATCGAGGTCCGCTCAGTGGAGCCATACCAGGTGGTGGTGACGACGCTCCAGACTGCCCAGAGGATCAGAGGAGTCAGGGCCTCAAGGGTGAGCGTCCTCCTGGAGGAGGGCGTCGACGACGTTGTACTGGGGAAATCCATGGCTTTGGCCCGCGAGTACAGGGTCTGGGTGAGCACCGGTGGAGCTGTCCTCAGGGCCACCATGACAGACACCGTGGCCGGTAAAGGCATAGGCGTCTCGGTGCCCTGGCTCATAGTGGTGCTCAACGTCCTGGCAACTATGATGGGCAGTATGTATGAGAGGCGGGCCGAGATCAACATCCTGTCAAGCGTGGGGCTGAACCCCACCCACATATCCGGGGTCTTCATGGGTGAGGCCCTCATAACGGGCGTCACCGCGGGGGGCCTGGGCTACCTCCTGGGCTTGGGCTGGTACCCCACCATGAGGGCCCTGGTCGAGGCACCAGTAGTAAACCAGAAGGTCTCAGCCGTCTGGGTGCTGGCCTCCATAGGAGTAGCCGTGGCCGCAGTGGTGGCGGGCACCCTCCTAGCTCTGAGGAACACCACCCTGATAACGCCCTCATTCACCAGAAACTGGAAGCTCACGGGCGCCGCCTCCACGGGGGATGTCTGGACGGTGCCGCTGCCCACCAAGATAAAGGCGGGGGAGGCGGAGGGCTTCCACAGCTACATGGTGGAGGCTCTGGCCAGGTACAACTACAGAGAAGCATCCCCCTTCATTTATGCGGTTAAGACCTCCAAGTCTGAAAACGGCGCCCTTGATGTCTCCTTCACCTTCAGGGAAGCTCCCTCTAACATTGGGGCGAAGACTAGCTACAACAGGCTCAGAGTGGAGGCCGCAGGCGGCGATGGTACCCACGGCGCGGTCCTGGAGTCCAAGGGCACCCCTGAGGCTGTGGAGGCCACCGCCGTTTTCATGAGGAAGCTGATGATCCAGTGGACGGTGGACCTGGGCCAGGCTAAAGGCCACACTAGATGAAGGTTATATAGGAAAAACCGGGAAAACGGCTATATTTCGTGGCCCCGGAGGCAATCGATGACTATTTCTATGGGTGAATACACAACTTCTTTTTAATGTCCACTCAAATACCTTCACCGGAGGAGTTTTTCGGTCACCGGATGGGCGCCGATAGGAGGCTGGCCCACTGGAACCGTATAGTAGAGTACTTCTGGGCGCTGGACAAGTCACCCATGGTCAAGGTTACGGAGCTCGGTAAGAGCACGGAGGGCTACCCCTTCCTACTGGCGGTCATCACCTCGCAGGAGAACATGAAGAGGCTGGAGGAGCTCAGGATGATGAGCTGGAGGCTGGCTCACCCCAGGGACCTGCCCCAGGAAGAGCTGGACCGCCTAGTCGCGGAGGGCAAGACGGTGGTGGCCATGAGCATGAGCATCCACGCCACGGAGGTGGGGGGCACCCAGATGGCCCCCGAGCTGGCCTACGAGCTGATAACCCTGCCCGAGAACCGGGAGATACTGGATGACACAGTTCTCCTCATGTTCCCCTGCTTCAACCCCGACGGCCAGGTCATGGTCACCGAGTTCTACGAGAAGTACCTGGGCACCGAGTACGAGGGCTGTAGCCCGCCCTGGCTGTACCATAAGTACACGGGGCATGATAACAACAGGGACGCCATGCACAACAACATGGTGGAGAGCCAGATAGTCACCCAGGTCATGTACAGGGAGTGGAGCCCCCAGGCCTACATAGACTACCACCACATGGGCAGCTACGGGGCCAGGTTCTACATAGCCCCCTTCGCCAACCCCGTGGACGACAAGGTGGACCCCCTGGTCTGGACCGAGCAGGAACTCTACGGGGGGCTCACCCACGTGCTGCTGGAGGCTGAGGACAAGACGGGCATAGAGAGCTCGGCCACCTACCCCGGGGAGTTCATGCCCACCTTCAACTACGTGCCCTGCTGGCACAACATGTGCGGAATGCTCACCGAGTCGGCCTCAGCCAAGCTGGCCACGCCCCTATACATCCACTACCACCAGCTGAAGCCCAGCCGCAGGGGCCGCCCCGAGTACAGGACCCAGATGGGGTTCCCCCACCCGTGGCCGGGTGGCTGGTGGAGGCTCCGCGACGTAGTGGAGCAGCAGAAGATAAGTGCCTACGGGACGCTCCGAGCCGCCGCCAGTTTCAGGGAGCTCCTCCTCAGGAACATGCACAGGAAGGCCATGCACAGCATCAGAAAAGGCCTGGAGGAGCCCCCCTACGCCTTCATAGTGAAGCCTGAGCAGCACGACGAGCTGGTGGCTTACAAGCTGCTGAAGACGCTCATGGACATGGGTGTGGAGGTCCACAGGAGCCAGCGGGAGTTCGTGGCCGACGGGGTGACCTATCCCCGGGGCACCCACGTGGTGTTCGCGTCTCAGCACTGCAGGCCTTACGTGGTCAGCCTCCTGAAGAGGACCTTCTACCATCTGGGGGCCTTCAGCAAGTACCCCGATAACACCCCCGTCATACCCTATGATCTATCGACTTACACGGTCGCCGAGTTCATGGGGGTCCGTGTGGCCGGGGTGGAGAAACCCTTCGAGGGCAGCTTCGAGGCGCTGACCAGCATCAGGTACCCCAGAGGCGGCCTGGAGGAGGAGGCGCCCAACGGGTGGCTCATCGACGGAAGGGTGAACGAGGGGTTCCAGGTGGTTGCCCGGCTCCTCAGGAGGGGCGCCGAGGTCCACAGGCTCCAGGAGAGGACTGCCACTGGGGCCGGCGTCTTCGAGGCCGGAAGCTTCTACGTCCCCAATGCGGAGGGCCTGGCGGGGGACCTGGATAAGCTGGCCAAGAGGCACCACGTGAAGGTGGAGGCCGCGCCCCCGGCCCTCAAGTCCAGGCCGGTGAAGATGCTTAGGGTGGGCGTCTACCAGAGGTACTGGGGCGGCAACTCGGACGAGGGCTGGACCAGGTGGCTCCTGGAGCAGTACAGGTTCAGGTACAGGACCCTCATGGACAAGGACATAATGAGGGGTAAGCTGGCCTCCAAGTACGACGTGATAGTGGTGCCCAGCGACGCGACGGAGCTCATCACCGGGGAGAAGATCGAGGAGTACTATGAGAAGCGGTGGGGCGGGGGCAGCACCCTGCCCGTTTACCCGCCGGAGTACCGGAGCGGCCTGGGGGAGGACGGCGCCAAGCGGCTGAAGGAGTTCGTGGAGGAGGGGGGGACCCTCCTCTGCTGGGGCGAGTCCTGCGACTTCGCCATAGAGAAGTTGGGGCTGCCCGTCCAGAACGTGCTGAAGGACGTGAAGAACACCAGCTTCACCTGCCCCGGCAGCACACTGCACGTGGATGTGGACCGCGGCCACCACCTGGCGTGGGGCGTCCAGGACGACCTGCTGGTAGTGTTCAGGAGCCACCCGGCCTTTGCGGTGAAGCCACGGGTAAACAACGAGGCGTACAGGGTGGTGCTCAGCTACCCGGAGAAGCACATCATGGAGAGTGGCTGGCTGTCGGGGGAGGAGCACCTGAGCCGGAAGGCTGCCATGGTGGAGGCGGGGCTGGGCAAGGGCAGGGTGGTGCTCTACGGGTTCCAGCCCCAGATGAGGGCTCAGACGGACGCCACCTTCAAGCTGTTCTTCAACGCCCTCCTGGGGTAGCCGTTTACGGCAATCCCGGCTCCCTTTTTACAGTATTTTCACACTCCGCTGAATAATCGAAGACGTTTTATACGCCCTCAGTGTAGCTAAAAGGATTCGTGATCAGATATGGGAGTCGAAAAATTCGCAAAGAAAGAGGTTCAGGACCTGATGAGGATTGCCGGCAGCTCCACCAGAGTTTCGGTGGGGCCCATCCCGGGGCTCATCAACCTGGGCGCGGGTGACCCGGACTTTGACCAGCCTGAGTTCATCAACAAGGCTGTGTATGAGGCTATGAGGGCGGGTCAGACCCACTACAGCTTCAATGGTGAGCCTGACTTCAAGGAGGCCATCGCGGAGTACTACAAGAAGTACGGGGTGACGGTGGACCCCAAGACCCAGGTTCTCATCACAAGCGGCGGAAGCCAGGCCATCTTCCAGGCCTTCGCCGGTATCCTGGACCCCGGGGACGAGATCCTCATCATGGACCCGGCTTACCAGGGGTATAACCAGCCGGCGGCCTACTTCGGGGCCAAGCTGACCAGGGCCAGGCAGGTGAAGGACAAGAAGGGGATATTCAGGCCCGACTTCAGGAACATCGAGAACGCGATTACTCCTAAGACGAAGGCTGTCCTCATATGTAACCCGGATAACCCCTCGGGGACTGTTTGGACGAAGAAGGAGCTGGAGAAGCTGGCTGACATCGCCAACAGGAAGGACGTGGTGGTGATCAGCGACGAGATCTATACCGAGTTCGTGTGGGGCGACAGGAAGCACCAGACCATCATCGACATCAATGGGATGTGGGAGAAGACCATGGTGTTGATGAGCTTCAGCAAGACCTTCGCGTGGACGGGGTGCAGGGCCGGGTACATCATCGCGGGTCCGGAGCTCATGAAGGTGGTGAACGGGGTGCCTGTGGGCATCTGCAGTGTGCCTGTGCCCTTCCAGAAGGCGGCTGTGAAGGCGCTGGGGGAGGGCTGGGACTTTGTGGAGGAGATGAGGCAGACCTACAAGAAGCGCATTGACTATATGGTGAAGAGGCTCAACGAGATCAAGGGCATCAAGTGCGCTTACCCTGAGGGGGCGTTCTACCTGTTCCCTGACATCAGTGAGCTGGGGGTGCCGAGCCAGAAGTTCGCCATGGACTTCTTCATGCAGGAGAAGGTCCGGTGTGCGCCGGGTACCCAGTACGGTGCGGCCAGTGAGGGGCATATCAGGTTTGCCTTGGTGGCGCCATTGAAGGATCTGGAGGAGACTTGTACCAGGCTGGAGAGGTTTGTGAAGAATCTGCCGCCCAGGGCTCCTCCGACGGTTCCTTAACCCTTTTTTTTCTTGTTATGGTTTAGGGTTCTGGTTATTGGTTTTTTGTGGGCCGTTCTAGGTCTTTTTTTGGCGTGTCTTTGTTGTGTGCGTGCACGTGGAGGGGAGGGGGGGTCCCATCACCGCCACCGCGATTCCCCGTTTTTAAGCTTGTTTTGTGTTTTGGGGGCTTTTTCGGGTTTCTTTGGGCGGTGATGGTGGGTGGCGGTGTCCGCCGCTGTTTTTGGAGGTCCGGGGTTTGTTGTCCGCTCGGGTTCAGCTCCACGGCTCTGGTTTAGGGTAGGAGCATTATTGTTTTAAACGTCGGTTACCCCGAAATCGGGAGAGTGGGTGCCCCGGAAGGGGGGCTACTGTTTAGGAGTCTTCTCCCAGTTCTCCTGTGCGATGGCTAGGGGTGGCTGGAGTCCCACTGGTAGGGGGGTGGTGTACTTGCGTCCTTTGAGGCGGCTGCTGTGCTCGTCCCGTGCCTTCTCGCGGAGTTTCTCGTCTGTGAGTAGCTCGGCTGCTGCCCCGGCCATGGTCTTGGCGGCGAAGACGAGGCTCTTTTGGCCTATGGTGCTGCCGCTGCAGGCTACGAAGGTCCAGCTGTGGCCCGGGGCGCCCAGGATGTTACAGGCTGTGCCGAACTCCATGGTGGGTGTGACCCAGCTCACGTCGCCGACGTCGCTGCTGCCGGGGCTGGTCTCTCCCTCGCCCCAGGGGTCGAGGACCTCGGTGGGGAGGTCCACGTCGATGAACCGCTGGTAGTCTGGGACCTTGGACTTGCGTAGGGCGTCGATCTTCTGCTGCTTGGGGAACTGGGCCGCGATCTTGGCTGCGAACTCCAGCTCCTCCGGGGTGTATTCGGGTGCGCCTACTTCCCGCATGTTCTTGACCACCAGCTCGGAGAGGGTCCTGCTGGGGATGATGTTGTAGATGCCGTCGATGAACTGGACCTCCAGCTCGGTCTCGGTCATGAGAGCGGCCCCCTCGGCGATCTTGATGATGCGCCTGTAGATGGGGTCCAGCTGGTCCCGCTCCGGGGCCCGGATGTAGTACCAGCTGCGGGCGTAGTCGGGGACCACGTTGGGCTGTCCTCCGCCGGATTCGATGACGTAGTGGATGCGGGCGTCGGCAATGACGTGCTCCCGGAGGAAGTTGACGCCTATGTTCATCAGCTCTATGGCGTCCAGGGCCGAGCGGCCCATCTCGGGGTTGCCTGCGGCGTGGGCCGTCTTGCCCCGGTAGATGAACTTGACGCCGTTAACGGCGGTGCTGCTCATGAGGCGGGCCGTGTTCATGCTTCCCGGGTGGTGGCTGAGACAGGCGTCTAGGCCGTCGTAGAGGCCCTCCCTGACCATGAAGACCTTGCCGCCGTAGTTCTCCTCAGCCGGCGTCCCGTAGAACCTGATGGTGCCGGGAAGCTTCTCCTGCTCCATGACGTGGCGAAGGGCGCATACGCAGGCTAAAGCGGTCGCGCCGTGGATGTTGTGACCGCAGCCGTGGCCCGGGGCGCCCTTGACGAGGGGGTCCTTCTCGGGGGCCACCTTGTTGCTGATGCCGGGCAGGGCGTCGTACTCTCCCTGGAACCCGAGGACGGGTTTGCCCTTGCCCCATGATGCCACGAAGGCGCTGGGCATACCGGCGACACCGTGCTTTACCTTGAAGCCGTGCTCCCTGAGCTTGTCTGCTATGAGCTTACTACTCTTGGTCTCTACTAGGCCCAGCTCGGCGTACTGCCAGACCTTGTCGGATACGTCGATGAACTCCTGCCGGTGCTCATCGATCCACTTCCACACCTTTTCCTTTAACATGATGAATCACATGAAAGAGGGACTACCGATGTAATAAACTGGCGAGTAAGTTGCGCAAAGGTTGGAATTCGAATCCACGGTCATGGGGAGGGCCCAGTTCATGAAACCAGCGCAATAGTCCACTCTGAAAAATACAAGTCAGTGTAGCCTACTTCCTGTACCTGTGAAGAAGGTCTCTAGGCTCAAACCTCTGAATCCCCTGGACTCCATCAAAGTCCCTGTCAAACGATACTACGCCTTCAGCCCTGAGCCTCATACACGCCTCCAACAGGGTGGAGTCCTCGAAGTCGAGCCCGGTCCGACTCATATGCACCGTGGCGTGGAGCCGGTCAACCACCGAGAGCCAGTACAGCTTCAGGCCCCTGTACGCCACAATGGATGAGATGAACTTGGCCAGCTCCGAGGCGTCCTTTCCCCTGTTCTCCATTATGATGAGGACGCTGTCAAGGGTTAGGTCTGTCATGGCTGCTTCCTGAGAACCCGTCTCCACGGCGGTCAGGAACGCCTCGCACTCGTCGGCCCGGGCTTGGTTGAGCATTAGCTCCAAGAAGATATTGGCGTCTATCAGGAGCATCCGGACCGCGCCCTCTCGGCCCTGATCCTACCTGCCTCATGCTGTAGCTCCACGGAGGACTCCTCCACGTGGCTCAGCATGCCCCTCAGAGCCCTGACAGGGTCCTCCGGAGGAGCAACTTCCATGATCCTCTCCCTCTCGGAGACCCACCTCTGAATGGCTTCCTCCGCCGCCTTGCTTATGGAGCCTCTGCCGTAGCCGAAGGCCTCCATTGACCTCTTCTTGAACTCCCTCTTAAGGTCCTCCGGGAGATAGATCTTCAGCTCACCCAACAGTCGTCCCTAAAGGGATAAAGCCCCATAGGGATAAAAACCTATCATCGAAACCAGCAATAAGGGGGTTGAAAGGGCTACTGTTTGCCCTTAAGCTTCTCGGCCATCTCCCGGGCCTGCTCCAGGGGCGGCTTCCGGTCAGGATCGCCCACCGGCCTGTAGACCTGGCCCTCTAGCCGCTTCCTGTGCTCCTCCTTCACCTTCCTCAGCAGTTCGGGGTCCGTCATGAGGTCCAGGACGCTGCCAGCCATGGTCTTGGATGCGAACATCAGCGACTTGTGGCCTATGCTTGAGCCGCTGCACGCCACGAACTGCCAGCTGTGACCCGGCGCTCCGAGGACATTGCAGGTGGTGCCGAACTCTATGGCGGGGGTCACCCATGTGACGTCAGCAACGTCTGTGCTGCCCGGGCTGGTCTCACCCTCGTTCCACGGGTCAAGTATCTCGGTCATGAGGTTCACGTCCACGTACTTCTCGTAGTCTGGCACCTTGTACTTCCTGAGGCCGTCCACCTTGGACTCCCGTGTGAAGCTCTCCGCTATCTTGGCTGCGAACTCCTGTTCATCCTCAGTGTACTTGGGAGCTCCGACGGCTCTCATGTTGGCCGTCACCACCTCGCTCAGCGACCTGCTGGGTATCAGATTATACAGGCCGCCGGTGTGGTCGATCTTCAGCTCCGTCTCCGTCATCAACGCGGCACCCTCCGCGATCTTCTTGATGCGCTCGAAGATGGGGTCCACCTGGTCGCGTCTAGGCGCCCTGATGTAGTACCAGCTGCTAGCATAATCAGGCACCACGTTGGGCTGGCCGCCACCGTTCTCGATGACGTAGTGGATGCGGGCCTCCTGGATCACGTGCTCACGGAGAAAGTTCACCCCGACGTTCATCAGCTCTATAGCATCCAGGGCGCTCCTACCCATCTCCGGGTTCCCGGCGGCGTGGGCCGTCTTACCGTAGTAATAGAATTTAACGCCGTTGGTGGCGTTGCTGCTGCTGAGCCCCGCCACGTTCATGCTGCTGGGGTGGTGGCTGATACAAGCATCAACGTCCCCGTATAGGCCCTCCCGGACCATGTACACCTTGCCCCCGAAGTTCTCCTCCGCCGGCGTACCGTAGAACCTGATGGTGCCAGGCAGCTTCTCCGCCTCCAGCACCTGCTTCACCGCGATGACCGCAGCCAGGGCCGTCGTCCCGTGGATGTTGTGGCCGCACCCGTGGCCCATCCCGTCCCGGACCAGAGGCTCCTTCCAGGGCACCGCCTTGTTGCTGATCCCCGGCAGGGCGTCGTACTCCCCCTGGCACACGATCACGGGCTTGCCCTTACCCCACTCCGCGGTGATGGCTGTGGGCATCCCCGCCACACCGTGCTTAACCCTGAACCCGTACTGCCGAAGCTTCTCAGCCAGCAGCCTACTGCTCCTGTCCTCGCAGAGGCCCAGCTCCGCGTAGCCCCATATCTCGTCAGAGACCTCTATGAGCTCCTCACGGTGCTCGTCGATCCAGTTCAAAGCCTTCTCCTTCAACATGAAAACTCAGATAGGAAAAAGCGTCCGGAGCGTAAAAAACTGTGGAGGCGTGGTGGCGGAGTGGTCTAATGACTCACTCCAGGAGGGTGACGCTGACCAGGAGCTCGCCGCAGTTCACCGAGTAAAAGCACCTCATCATCCCCACGACGCCGCCCTGGGGCGCCTTGACGGTCTGCTTCACCTCACCGAACAGGTCCGTCACCACGCCAAGGGTGTCCCCAGCCTTCACCAGCTGGTCTGTGACCACGGCCGGCTTCCATATGCCCCCCTCCTCGGCCCTCAGCCTGGCGCTGCCCTTGCTGATGACGGGCTCCACCATCTTCGGCTTTCCCTCGATGACCCCGAAGTACCTGAGCACGTTCATTATGCCCTCATAATGGAACCGGACCTCGTCCTCACGGACCGGGAACGGGGTGCCCGCCTCAGAGGTTATGCACGGTATCCCGAGCCTGCTCTGGGCGCACATGGTGAGCCCCGTCTGGGCCACGGGGAACAGGTTGATGAACCTCGTGGGGAAGCACCGGGCCATATCCAGAGCCACCTTGTTCACCTCCTCGTCGTCGCCCTTGCCGGCTATGACGAAGCCCTTGATGTCCTCGTTGACGTCTCCACCGTGGCAGTCCATCAACGCGTCGCACCTCTTGATGACGTTCTCGTAGACCGTGTACGCTATGCGCTGACTGAGGGTGCCCACGGGGTCTCCGGGGAACACCCTGTTGAGGTTCATCTGGTCGAAGGGGCTGAGGAACTGGGTCTTGTGCTCGAACTGGGGCCCGTTGAGGACGGGCACAGCCAGCACCGTGCCCTTCATCTTCCGGGGGTCCAGCTCACGGATGGCCCTGATGACGGCGTCGATGCTGGCGAACTCCGTCCCGTGGGTGCCCCCGATGATGCCGATGGTCTTACCTTTCTTTGAGCCGTTTATTATGGCGAGGGGCACCCTGTAGGTGTTGACGCTGGTGGTGCCCGCGTCCAGGAACCCCTTAGCCTTCTCACCCGGGGCCGCCTTTACGCCGCCGACGGTTACAGTGCTCATATGTCCCGCTTCCCCTTCAGCTTCTCCCACGCCTCCTTGGCTATCTCCAGGGGCGGGTCGATCTCAGGCGGTATGGGCGACGTGTACTTGCGCCCCGCAAGCCTCTTAGTGTGCTCCTCCTTAGCCTTCTCCAGAACCTCGGGCTTCGTGTACAGGTCCAGGGCGCTGGCCGCCATGGTCTTAGCCGCGAACACCAGGCTCTTGTGGCCTATGCTCATGCCGCTGACGGCGGTGAACCTCCAGTCGTGGCCCGGCCCGCCCAGGACGTTGCAGGCGGTGCTGAACTCCATGGTGGGGGTCTGCCAGCTCACGTCCGATACGTCCGTTGAGCCGTGGCTGATCTCGCCGTCGTTCCAGGCGTCCAGGATGTCCGTCACTAGGTTCACGTCCACGTACCGTTCCCAGTTGGGCACCTTGTTCTTGCGGAGGCTGTCGATCTTGTTCTGCTTGTCGATGGTCTTGGCGATCTCCGCGGCGACGGCCAGCTCCTCCTTGGTCCACGTGGGTGCGCCCACCAGACGCATGTTGGCTGTGACCAGCTCGCTGAGGGTCTTGCTGGGCAGCTTGTTGTAGATGGCCGCTATCAAGTCGATCTTCAGCTCGGTCTCCGTCATCAACGCAGCGCCCTCAGCGATCTTGTTGATGCGCTGGTAGATGGATGCCACCTGGTCCCTCTCCGGGGCCCTGATGTAGTACCAGCTACGAGCATAATCAGGGACCACGTTAGGCTGTCCTCCGCCCTGCTCTATGACGTAGTGGATGCGGGCGTCCTGGATGACGTGCTCCCTGAGGAAGTTTACACCCACGTTCATGAGCTCTATGGCGTCCAGGGCGCTGCGACCCATCTCGGGGCTGCCCGCCGCGTGTGCCGTCTTGCCCCGGTACTCGTACTTGACGCTGTTCACGGAGTTGCTGCTGGCGAGGCCGGCCACGTTCATGCTGCTGGGGTGGTGGCTGAGGCACGCGTCCACGCCCCTGAAGCTGCCGGCGCGGACCATGTAGGCCTTGCCGTCGTAGTTCTCCTCGGCCGGTGAGCCGAAGCATTTGACGGTGCCGGGGAGTTTCTCTGTCTCCAGCACGTAGCGGGTGGCGATGGCGGCCATGAAGCCGCTTGTGCCGTGGACGTTGTGGCCGCAGCCGTGGCCGGGGCCGTCCTCCACCAGCGGCTCCTTCCTGGGCACCGGCTTGTTGCTTATGCCGGGTAGGGCGTCGTACTCGCCCATGAAGCCGATGATGGGCTTGCCCTTGCCCCATGACGCCACGAAGGCGCTGGGCATCCCGGCGACGCCCCGCTCCACCTTGAAGCCGTGCCTCTCAAGGGTCTTGGCGTGTAGCTCGGCCGACTTGAACTCCACGAGGCCCAGCTCCGCGTATTCCCACACCTTGTCGCTTACATCGATGAACTCCTTCCTGTGCTCATCGATCCAGTTCCAAGCCTTCTCCTTCAACATTGAGATCAACCTAGTGTTGCCGGCTGAAGATAAAAGCCCGTGGGCTACAATGCTTTATATCCCGGGAAGGCGGCGGATGCTTCATGTCCACCAAGAAAGGCGGCTGCGGCTGCGGTTGCGGCGGCGGCAAGAAGAAGGAAGAGAAGAAATCCAAGTAGGGGCTTTTTTACCCTCAAATTTTTTAGCTAATTTCAGAAAAACCAGAAACACTTAAACCACGCCGAACTCGCACATGATGAGACCGTCGATGGAATTGGGCGTGGACCTGGCTACCCTGATAATCCTATCGATAGGTCTAGCCATGGACGCCTTCAGCGTGGCCACCGTCACCGGCTTCGGCCTCGGCAGGGTCAGGCTCCAAGACGCGGCCAGGATGAGCCTCAGCTTCGGCGCCGCCCACGTAGTGATGCCGACCCTGGGCTGGTACCTGGGCGCGACTGTCGTTGACCTCATCTCGGGGTTCGACCACTGGCTGGCCTTCCTGCTCCTGGCCTTCGTGGGCGGCAAGATGATGAAGGAGGGCCTGGACGGGGACGGGGAGGTTAACCCCCAGAGCGTCCTGGGCGGACTCGGCCTCCTCATGTTCACTGTGGCTGTGAGCGTGGACAGCCTGGCCGTAGGCCTCAGCTTCAGCCTTGAGAGGATCGCCATCTTCGTCCCCAGCCTCTTCATGGGGGCGGGGACCCTGATCTTCACCTTCGTGGGGTTGATGATCGGGAACCGGACGGGGCAGGCCGTGGGTAAGCGGGCTCAGATAATCGGCGGGCTGGTGCTGGTGCTCATCGGCGTCAGGATCGTGTTCACCCACATGGTTTAGGGCTTGTTGAGGATGGCCTCGTCCAGGCTCATCCTCTCAGACTTGATGGTGTCTTCGTCGGGCCACCCGATTATTATGTGGTTGCGACTGGTCATGGTGGGGCTCAACTTGAAGTGTTCTCTCAGCTTCTTCTGGGTCTCCTCGCCGTGGGTCAGCCAGCAACTGCCCAGACCCAGGGCGTGGGCCATGAGGCATATGTGGTCGGCGGCGGCCCCGGCGTCGAAGTACAGGTTCTGGGGCACGTACTCGTCGAAGCGGAGGGTCTTGTACATGCTCAGCTCCTGGAGGACCACGATCATGACGCAGTTCTCTATGGGTATGTCGCTGCGCACCAGCTTCTGCTCCTCGGGGTCGCGTAGCACCAGGAACCGGGTGCAGCCCACGTTGCAGCCGTGGGGCGCGTAGAGCCCCGCCTTCAGGATGCGTCTTATCAGTTCGTCGGGCACGGGCTCCGGCTTGAACTGGCGTATGCTCTTCCTGCCGTAGATGAGGCGCTCCACTGTCCCGGCCTCCTCCTCTGTGAAGCTCTCCCAGGGGGTAGGCGTCAGCCTCACCTTCTTGCCCTCCCTCATCTTCGCCGCGTACTCGATGTACCTGGTGCACCACTTGATGTCCGGGGGGTCCAGGGGCAGCCCCCTCCTCTTCCACAGCCCCAGCAGGTACTCGGCCACGACGCCGAAGTCCTTGGGGACATCCCGCCTCTCCTTGAGGATACGGTATATGAGCACCTCTATGGTGTGGTGGGTGCGCTCGTGTAGGACAGCCCTCAGATCGTCGGGCTTCATGGCCATGAGCTGCTCCTCCGTGTACCCGTGAACCGTCATGGGCTTACTCAAAACATCACCTGAACAAGTATCGGGCTACGCCTAAAAGAATCCACCTAGAGGACCGCGTCCAGTACCGCCTTCAGGTTCACCTCGTCGGCGTACGGGTACCCCGTTATCAGGTCCCTGATCCAGGGCTTGGAGCCCGCCACCTTGAGGAGGGCCGTCTGGAAGGCCCAGCCTGACACAGGCTTACGCATCTCCACCTCCTCCATCAGTATGGCGAGGGCGTCGGCCAGTATGAGGCTGTGATCCAGGAGGGTCTCAGGCCTCACACCGGACCTGTGGTCGTGGCTGGCTATGGCGTGGAGGGCCTCATCGGGCAGCCGCCCCTTGAGCACCTCGGCCCCCACCACCCCGTGCCTGCTTGCGCCCACCCGCGTCTGGTCATAGTCCAGGTCGTGGAGAATGCCCACAGTCTCCCAGAGCCCCGCATCCTCCTCCATGGCCTCGGCGAGGGCCGCCATGATGCGACCCGTTAGGACCCCGTGCATGTACCTGCTACTGTACTCGATGAGGCGGCCCGCCTCGACTCTGGAGATCATGCATGATACATGCGCCACATGACGCATTAACATTTATTGAAGACCGAGCCTCTTCTCCGAGTATGGGTGACGACTGGGTCCTGGGGGCCTGCGGCCTCAACTGCGGCGTATGCGACATCTACAAGGCAGGAAAAGGCGACACGGAGAAGCAGATGGAGACGGTCCGATGGTTCAAGGATAAGAAGAACCTGGACGTGGCCCCCGAGAAGATACGGTGCGACGGGTGCACCGGGAGCTTGGATCGGCACTGGAGCCCCGACTGCGGCATGATGCTGTGCGCCAGGGAGAAGGGCGTTGAGCTTTGTAGCGAGTGCCCCGACTTCGTCTGCAGCAGGCTGGAGGTCTTCGCCGGCGACGGCATGGACCACCACAGGCGCACAGTGGAGAACCTGAAAAGGATCAGGGAGATGGGCTTGGAGGCGTGGCTGGAGGAGCAGCGGCGGAAGGGCTCACCTGTGTTCTGCCCTTAGGCTCAGCCAGCCTCCGCCAAAGCAGCCTGATCTTCCCCCGACCTGAAGAACACCCAGTAGAGGGCGCCGTTCACCGCCATCAGCGAAGCCCCCACCATGAAGGGCGCTGAAAGGCTCAGGGCCTCGAACATGTACCCCGCCAACGTGGGTGCCGCGGTCTGGGCCCCCATCCTGGCGAAGCTGCTGACGCCGATGGCTGTGGCCGTCTCCTCCGGGTCCACGAAGCCCGAGGCGAAGGTCTGCCTGATGGGCATGCTGAACAGGGTCACCAGCCTGTTGGCCACCAGCAGCCCCACGGCCACAGGGTAGGACCCGGCTAGGGCGAAGGCCAGGGTGAGCACCGCGGACGCCATCCGGCTAACTATCAGCGTGTGGATGTCCCCGAATCTGTCGACGATCCTGGATAGGACAAGGTAACTGAATACTGAGAGGAGCCGGGCTAAAGCGTAGACGGGTCCCAGGGCGTCGGAGCCGACCCCGAACCTGTAGAACAGGTAGAGGGGCGTCAGGCTATCCGCCAGGCCCCAGGCCAGTCCGTTGGTGCCTCTTATCAGGCTGAACCTGGTTATGGCGCCCCAGTTAAGGCGCCCTGGAGCCTTAGGTTCCGCTGACACCTCGACGCGGCGGCTGGACTCCCTCAAAGGTAGCACCATGAGGAGGCTCAGCGCAGAGGTCGCGGCGCAGGCCCACCACAGAGCCTGGTGGGCTTGTACCAGCCCTAGACCTTGGGACGCCTGAAGGTAAACAGGTAGCCCGGCGAGGGCGGAGCCTATGGTGGCGGCTACGCTGTTAGTGATGGCTATGCCGCTGTAGACCCCCGGTCTGTCCTTAGTCTCCACCTTGTCGGTTATGTACCCGGACACCACGGGCTGGCCCGCCCCCACGCCCTCCCCCAGAGCGCCGAACCCCTGGCCCAGGGCCAGCATCCAGAAGTCGGTGCTTACTGCGAAGATGACCATCCTGAGGGCGGCGAAGACGGAGCCCAGCACCAAGAAGGGTTTGCGGCCGTACCTGTCGCAGAGGTACCCGAAGGTCACGTTGTGGATGGCGCTCACCCCTGTGGCCACGCTCAGGAGCAACCCGATCTCCACAGCGGTGTAGCCCAGGTAAGCGAAGTAGAGGGCCCGCACCACCCCCAGGAACCCCATGACTATCCGGCGGGTGAACATGCTGGTGGTGAGGAGCTTGATGTCCCTGTCGAAACCTTCAGGCACACGAATAAGGCTTGTCAAATGGGCTACCCGAGTGTCTCCCTGATAGACTTCACGGTTGTCCTGTTGCTCCCTCTATCGAGGCTCAGAGCTGCGTCGCTGCTTCGCCTCCAGTTATCAGCCAATATGTCTCCATACCTAGAAAATGCCTTCATGGATTCCTTATTGGACTGCATACGATAAAAAGGGTTTCAAAGGAGACCAAGGGGATTCACCAGGCAATGTCTGGCCGCAGCTCCAACAGGCGGGCGACGTTCATCCCCTCGTCTGCGACTGGGCTAACCCTCCCCGGAGGACTAGAGATGATGGGCGCGCACCCAGGCCCGTGGCCTGTGGTCCCGCTCGCCCCATGGGAAACGACAGCAATGGTGACAGCCCCCGGGTGTATACCCCGGGCGTAGTGAGCCAGGATGTCCCTTATGGCCACTATGTCGCCTATGCGGAGCCGCGAAAAGCCGTACCTCTCGGTGAGCTCCGGGCAGGTGCTCTGGATGTCAAAGTCCCCAAGGTCCGGCATGCCTCCCGTCCCTCCTCCCATCCCGGAGCCCATCATCCTGCCGGGAACCTCCATCACAACCGGGACGGAGAGGCTGGAGCCCTCATCCTCCACCCCCAGGGCCTTGAGGAGGCGCGGCGACATGGACATGAACCGAAGGTCCTCGTAGCCCTCCACCGTGAGGCCAGTGCCCCAGCCCGTCACCTGAACCTTATCCCCCGACACCAGCTTCCCGAGGACCTCCGGGGGGAAGTCTATGAACGTGTTCTGCCATCCGTGCTTACCCGTCACGACACCTGCGGCGCCCCTCGCGTCGCCTGACACCACCCTCGCCTCGTTCCCTATGCAGGCGAAGGCGTTGAGGGCCGTGTGCTGCCGCACCGAGCCAGGGTTCACGATGCATACGCCGGGCTCAAGATGGTCCGAGACGTAACCGTAGGCGGGGTCACCGACCCTGAAGTTGAGCTTGACGCCGTACATCCCCGGCACCATGCTGGGCCTCCCCTCGAAGGTGGTCCTGTACGTCCCGGCCATGGGGTGTGACACCTCCCCCATGACCGCCTGCTTCACGAGACGATCAACGTTAGTACGCAAGCTTCCTCACTCCAGGTCTACTCTGAGGCCGAGGTACCGGCCAACGTTGGCCCCCTCGTCGATGACGGGCTCGATTCTTCCCCTCTTGGACGAGAATATGACGGCTATCCCCGGGCCGTGGCCGCCTATCTCGCTGGCGCCATGAGAGACGACGCCGACCACGACGCCGCCCTCGTAGACGCCGTGCCCCCAGTCGGAGTCCACGTCCCTCACCGCGACCAAGTCCCCGAACCTCAACCTCTCAAGCCCCAGCTCCTCGTTGAGCTCGCGGCTGCAGGACTGGATCTCCCAGGCACCGCACTCCGTCGGCCCTCGGCCCACGCCAACCCCCATCATCTTCCCTGGCAGCTCCTTGACCACTGGCACCCTCAGCTTACCGTCATGAGCCTCAACGCCCATCGCCTCAAGCAGCCTAGGTGAGAGGGAGAGGACTCTCACATCCTCGAACCCCTCGATGGTCAGACCTGAGCCCCAGGCCTCCACCTCAACCTTGTCCTCTATCGCCAGCTTGGAGAGGCCGTCATGAGGGAAATCGACTACAATCCTGTATGAGTGGCCCGGGTAGAAGTAGGTCTTGCCCACTACCACGCCCTCCGTCCCCTTCGCCTCGCCGCTGATGACCCTGGCCTTGTTCCCTATGCAGCTGAATATGTTGAGCGCCATCATCCTCGACTGATCCTTGTGGGAGACAGCTGCCCCTGCGTTCAGATGGTCAGACGACCAACCGAAAACCGGGTCGCCCACCCTGACGTTGTAGACGATGCCTCCGATCCCCACGGTCAGCTTGGGCCTACCATCCCAGGTGGTGACATAGTTGCGCTCCACCCAGAGTTCGGGGTGGATCACCTCTCCAACTAGTTTCTGTCTGACAAGGGATTCGACGTTTGATTTGATCAAATTTACCGCCAACTATAGAACACCTAAATGGTCATTTTAATGTGTCTAAAACTGACTAATCCTCAATAACAACAAACAGTGCCTCATGAAACACAACATAAACTAACCCCATTCCTCCTTACCAGGAAGACCACCCACAAAGAACAGGTTTCCTCCGACGAGACCCGCCGCCGGCAACATTTTTCTCTATGTGCGGCCCATGTATACAGATCATCATGACAGGCAGAGTAAGAGCCCGAGAATTCGGGATAAACATAGGGCAGCTGGAGACGGGTAAGCTTAACGCCATCACCGATGTTGAGGGTGTCGGCGTA
Source organism: Candidatus Bathyarchaeota archaeon (assembly GCA_043826455.1). Taxonomy (GTDB): domain Archaea; phylum Thermoproteota; class Bathyarchaeia; order TCS64; family TCS64; genus RBG-16-57-9. The sequence goes on along the minus strand of JBDRQD010000015.1, from coordinate 172,448 downwards.
GGCCACTCGACGCTCATCAAGGGAGAGGACGTGCGGACCGGCGTCACCGCCATAGTCCCTCACCAGGGGAACCCCTACGAGGAGAAGGTCACGGCGGCGGTGGACCTCTTCAACGCCTACGGTAAATGCACCGGTCTTCCTCAGATCATGTTCGAGGGCGTGATGGAGGTCCCGCTGCTTCTCACGGAGACCCTCAACACATGGCGCGTCGCGGACGCGGTGGTCGACTACATGAAGGAAGGGTATGGCACGACGCCAGCTTCCCTGAACGTGGTCGTCGGGGAGACCAACGGAGGTTACCTGACAGATAACTTCGGCCGGCACATCGGAAAGAAGCACGTGTTCGAGGCTATCGATGCCGCCCGGAGCCCCAAGGGTCGGGGGCCCGTCCCTGAGGGCAACGTGGGGGGCGGAACCCCGATGACGGGCTACGGCTTCAAGGGAGGCATAGGGACGTCTTCGAGAAAGTTCGCCAACTTCACAGTCGGCGTCCTGGTTCAGTTGAACTGCGGCTCAAAGGATGATCTTAGGATAGATGGTGTGCCCGTCGGCCGGGAGGTGGAGCTGCCCACCGTCCCCGCGAGGAGCCCCGGCAACTCCATAATGATGATCCTTGCCACGGACCTGAAACTGGAGTCCCGACAGCTCTGGAAGGTGGCCAAAAGAGTCGCCTTCGGCCTTGCACGCACAGGAACAATCGGGGGCAACAGCAGCGGCGACTTCACCATAGCCTTCACCACCGGGAAGAAGACCGTGGACGAGCTCCGAGAAGCGATGCCGCCCGAGGCTCGCGCCTTCAGCGGCGAAGGGTACCTCAGCTTCGCCTACAGGGCGGCGGTGGAGGCCACCGAGGAGGCCATCGTTAACGCCCTCTTCAAGGCGGAGACCATGACAGGCAGGGACGGCAACATCAGGCACGGGTTACCCTACGACCAGGTGGAAAGAATCTTCAAGAAGTACGGGAGGACTCTGAGCAAGTAGGGCGCTGAGAATCTTCACCATTTTTTCGCTAGCTAAGTATGCCACACGTCCATTTAAGATAAAACCTCGTACCCTAACTACAGTAACAGGTTTAGGAAGCCCAGCGCCACAAGCGTGACCCCGATCAATGCGTTGATCCACCAGCGACTCTCAAGGGACCACTGCTTCACCTCCATGGTGGAGAACACCAGACCGTACACAATCAGTGTAATCGCGATGAAGGGAGCGACGATTATCAGGTTGTAGAAGACAAGAAGGGCCAGGCCCAGCACGGACGGCTTGTCCGCGATCATGTTTATAACTATGAAGTAGGGAGCCGACGAGCAGGGCAACAGCAGGAAACCGGTCACCGCCCCGGCGACAAGCCCACTCCTGGGGGTGGTGACCTCCTCTATCCTCCGGGTTATCCTACTCGAGAGGGCATCCGGGAGATACTTCACCTTCCTGCCTGAGGCTTCAATGATGCGCATCGCCCCCAGAATTATGGCGAACCCTGACGCCAGGTACTCTATCTCAGGTAACTGCCTGAACACCCTGCCCAGGCCCAGGCCGAGCAGCAGGTAAGCCGCGAAGAGGCCGAGGGTGAAGGCCAGGCCAACGCCAAGGACGGCCCTCTTACCCACCCCGTAGAAGACCAACGTCAACAGGACCGTGAAGACACCGACGCAGCAGGGGTTGATCGCGTCAACTATCGCAGCCGACGCGACGATGAGGACGAGTTGGCCCAGGTCCTCCACCAGGAAACCTATCTCCTCTTCGACGAAGAGCCTCGAGACGGTGTTCACAGTGTCGGGGTCCTCAATAGTGGTCTTAATGTCCGCCCTCCCACCCTCGCCGGCGATGTACACTGTAACAACCCCGACCGGACTCTCAACCGCTTCCACCCATCCCTCAGGCGAGAACCCTCCACTAGCGATGGAGACCAGGGCATCGTCAAGATACACGCCGACCAGAGGCATATACAGAGTCTCCCCCACGGCTTTCGATACCTCGTTAAAGCGTCTGGCGTTCTCCCCCTCCTCTATCTCATAGAAGGTAATCGCCGCGGTAGGAAACGTGCGCCTCAGCATATCGACGCGATCCCTGTAACCTTCACATCCTTCGCAGGAGATGACGTAGAGTCTCAGTGCTCCAGTTGAACACGAAGCGGGTGGCTGAGGCGTATTAACGGCTAGAATGACTATCACGAGGATTGCGATGTGAGAAATCCGGGGGATAGCTCCCCTCAAGCCTCCTATCTCCAGTCACTTTCCCCCTCTAACCTGATTACCCGTAAAATATTAAGCATTTTCCGAGGCGCTTCCCGATAAACCTTCATTGACTGGCAGGCGTTCAACACATGGCTCCGCGTCGCCTACCTCTCCTCACTGGAGCCCTTAGCCCGGTACAGCTCCATGATTCTGGCGCCTATGGCGCCGCCAAATCCTGCGCCGCCCAGTCTGGCGGCCTCTAGAACCCAGACCATCCCCCCGCTGGGCAGCACCAGGGGGCTCAGGAAGTATGTGACGATGCCTATCAGGACGCCCCTGTTCACGGCGTTCCGCTGGTAGACCTTGGCCAGCACCAGAGACGCCACCAGGGGGCCTGGAGCCATGTAAAAGAAGTTGATGACAAGATCGTTGTAGTCGTTGTAACTGGGGGGGAGCGCTAGGAGAGCGGTTATGAGGAAAATACTGAAGGCCACGACTAACGATATCAATATTTCCCGGGGGCTAGGTTTTGGCGCGTCTTGACTCATCGAGGGCCTCCTCCAGTAATTCAAGGTTTTCGCGCCTGCCGATGGTGGTGAGGAAAATGTCGTGCTCGTGGGTGATTATGGGAGTCAGCGGGCCCAGAAAGACCCGGCCCATCATCACTCCTATGTAGCTGACGTACTTGAAGGCCCTGATGGCCAGGAGCGCCGCTGTCTCGCCTCCATACGTCTTTATCTTCGCCTCGATCCGGTGGAGCATCTGCGTCTCCTCTTCCTCTGTGACGATCTTACCCCACCAGTCGAACAGCTTCATTTATACTTCCTCAAGGTCTCGCGGACGGCTTCTTCCAAGGTGTTCAGCGCCCAGTCCGCCTGCTCACCCGTGATCACCAGAGGAGGCGCCACCCTCAGGACACCCGTGTCCCAGCTCCCCATCTCTATTATGTACAGCCCTTTCCTGAAAGCGCTCTTGCATATCTCGCCGGCCATCTCCTTACTGGTACGGCCGTGTACGCCTCCGATCTCGACGCCTATCAGGAGGCCCCTGCCTCTGACATCGATGATGGGCTCGTAGTCGTCCTTCATCTTGTTGAGGCGGCTCATCAGGTGTTTACCCATTTTCTTGGAGGCCTCGCAAAGGCGCTCGTCCCGGATCACGCCTATGTTGGCTATTGAAGCTGCGCAGCCCACCGGGTGGCCCCCCATGGTGTGGCCGTGGTAGAAGCCGTTCTTACCCAGCTCACTCTTGTAGAGGACGCCGCTCATGGGGGCCATCCCGCCCGCCATGGCCTTGCCCAGGATTATGGCGTCGGGCTCCACGCCCCAGAGGTTTACGCCCCACCACTCGCCGGCTCTGCCGTAGCCTGCCTGCACCTCCTCGCTTATGTACAGGATATCGTTTTCACTGCACCATTTTCTGATCCCTACGACGAACTCCTTCGGGGGCACCAGCCACCCTGCGTCGCCTGCGATGGGCTCCATGATCACGGCCGCGACCTCGCTCGGTGGACAGTAAGTCTTCGCCGCATACTTTGTAATGTAGTCGAGGCACGCCATGCCACACTCCTCATTGGATTTGTGGCCGAACGGGCACCTGAAGCAGTGCGGAAAGGGCATGTGGCACACGCCTGGCACCATGGGGTAGAACTGCTCCCTCATCCTCGTCACGTAGCTGCTGAGAGCCATGGCGCCGAACGTGGTGCCATGGTAGGCGCCCGCGAAGGCGATGAAGTTCTGTCTGCGGGTGTAGCTTCGGGCGAGCTTCATGGCCGCGTCGTTGGCCGCGCTACCGCTGAGGGCCAACGTCATTGCCTGTTCCTCGCCTTTGAAGGGTGATACTTTTTTCAACGACTCAAGGAGTTGAAGCCTGTTAGGTGTGAGACCATGAGTCACCTTCCCGACCTGCTCCTGAACCGCCTTCAGTAGGCGTGGGTGGTTGTGACCACAGTTCACTGTGCATCTGCCGCTGATGAAGTCCATGAAGACGTTGCCGTCTATGTCCTGGATCCAAACGCCCTCAGCCCTCTCAGCTAGGGGGTACACTGAGTCCAGGGGGAGCCCGGCTTTGACTAATGCTTCTTTGACCTTTGTTCCAGGGATCTCGGATACTTGAGCTGATTTCCTTTTCCAAAGATTTGTACTCATCATGAATCAAAATGAGATCATATACAGGTAACATATATTATGATCTAGTTTGGATAAAAAAAGGAAGGATCTGTTAGTTTAAGCTAATCCTAGAGGCGCTAAAAGGTTCTGTATTATGAACATTAGCCTACCGATCATCTGCGTCTGGTACCAGACGAGCTCCCCTGAGAAGTTGGCTCCCAATGATATCATCAGGAATACGCGTCCAACCTTCGCGAGGATGCCCACCGTCCCCTTGTGCTCTATCGTGAAGAGGAAGTAGGTTAGACTGGTTACCACGCCTATGAAGATCAGTATGCTGTTCAGTATGGCTACGGAGTCGCCTGTGGTGAACAACGCGGTCTGGATGTCGCCGAGTGTCATACCTACCTGCTGAAGTATCTGGCCTTTAATCGTCCCAGCCAGCATAACGCCTATGCCTACGCCGACCAGGATGCTGCTCGGGTACTTGCTGACCCACGCGATCTTGCTAAATAGCCTCGTGTACATCAGCAAACCCAGTATTAGGCCAATTATCGGTATCAGTTGCATCTGCGACAGGACCATGCTCTGGATGCTCGTCGCGCTCATAATCATGTAGTGAGCGGTGGCAGCGCCCATAACGGCTGCCTGTCCGAAGCGGAATACAATGTTGTCTTTCCACAGAACGGATAGAGTTGCGACTATGAAGAAGGTGCCCACGAGTCCCATTAATAGATCAGCCATGCTACTTCGACCTCCTAAGGAACCAAGCAAGGTTCGCGAAAACCATGCTTAACAGCCACGGTAGTATGCCTAAGCTCTTGCTGTCACTCATAGCTGCCCCTGGGCCAGGGAAACCGGACACGACCTCGATCTCGGTCCCGGCTCCACTTCCACTCAGGAAGCCCTTGAGCTGGCTAGGGTAATAGGGCGCAGCCATAGGTCCACAGCAGCCAAGAGTCGTTCCTAATGCAGGCTTGTTGAAGGGCACGACCCACTGACGGATCACCCACTCGACGCTCGTACATGCTGTGTACTCGAAGATTACTAGATCTATTCCACTCGCGTCGTTTATGTCCTTCATCAAAGGTATATTGTTCAACGGGGTACCGTAGTAGTCAACTGGGTACAGGCTGCGGATGTTCTGGACAAACGCTGCTTCACCTGCTTCACCTAGGGGGCTGTAGCCCAGCAGTACATAGTCAACTCCATAGGTGTAGCCGTAGCTACTTGGCTTAACCACTCCTAGCTCACGGTCGAGGATGATATTGGCGTCCTCTGTCGTGCTATAGAATATTACCTTCAGTTTGTTGCTGAAGAGTATCTTCCACGTCGCCAGGAACTGTGCCTCCTGTTCGTCGAGGAGAGAGGCGCTTGCGCCGAAGCTAACGGCCACGACGCTGCCCTCTGGTAGAGCGTCAAGGGTATTAACGTAGTCTATTACTGGCTGGCTGGTTTGAACAGGTAGACCGAGGGGATAGATTAACGGGATGAACATCAGTATGATGCCTGCGAGGTGGACCCAGAAGTATAGGTTGGGCGGTAATGTGCCTAGCTTTACGATGATGCTCTCGTCTTTGCCTGCGGGTCTGTCACTCATGTTAGGACACCTCCCTGAGGCTAATCTCCTTGCCCCAGATGGTTCTGACTCCGTACACCGTTGCTGCCAGGGCGGCCGCGATTACGGCGCCACGGCTTCCGGCTACGTTGGGGACTAGAAGTATCCACTCACCGAGTGGAACTATCCACGGGAGCCAGGTCTGGAAGAGGGGTATCTGTCTCAAAGTGTATATTAGTCCACCTATCGCTAGGGATGTTGCCTCGACGCTGTTCAGAATCATTGTTCTGTATGCGCTGCTTGCGAGGGTGAAGAACATGAAGGCGTAGATCGTTGCGCCCACGTTCTGGTACACCACCGTGTACCACCACTGGTACGCGGAGCTGTTGACGCCACCAGGCTGAGTCAGAGCAAGACCTATGTGAAGTGCTATGAAAACATAGGTGGTTACACCCATTATCAGCTGCTCGGTATCCTTATTTCTCTGGTAGCTGGCGTAGATGGCGTGAGTCATGTAGACTACCCCAAGAGCGGCACCGGTGACTGCGCTGATGATAACGGTCCAGCTGCTGAGTGTGCTCTTAAAGTCATTCAGAAATGGGATGTTGAGGAAGAAGGGCACCAATACTAGGATTGCTGTCACGGACACTAACAGGGTTGGTATTAAGGTTCTCCATGTTGCAGACATATTCATCACATCGATAACAATGACACTATGTCCATGCCCACCAGAGAGAGGATTAACCCTAACCCTAGTAGCAGGAAGACGAAGAACTTCCCGACCTCTTCTATCAGCATTCCGACCAGCATCATCTTGTCCTGGCTCACAACGGCTGCGGCTGCGTAGATCTCTTCTCCCAAGAAGACATAGTCGCACATCATGGCAAAAGCGTATACCATGATCCAGCGACCTGTGCCGCCGACGTTAAGCCCGCCCATGTACTTAGCCATCTCCAGACTTATTGGGCAGTCACTGTAAAAGATGCCTATGGCGAGATTGAGACCCACACCTTCCTGAGAAAAGCTTTTTGTAACACCTTGAGTCCACGTGAGTGCGCCACGTCCATAGTAGCGTAGATTCTCTCTCTTGAACTCCTCAGGTTTACCAGCCTCCTTGTAGCCTTCAAGAGTCGTACCCTCGATCAGAGGGATGCTCTCGGCCTGGTAGGGCATGTGGACAATGAGCCTCGCCCCCATCTCCGCGCATAGACGGCTGATGTACCGCAGGAACGTCAAAGCGACCAGGGTCATCGAGACAAGTGTACTGTACAACTGTCCTCCACTGGCGCCCATCTGGTAGTGGACGGGTTTATCCTCCTCCAAGCTTTTCCCGACGCCCTCCTTGATGGCGGTTATAGCAGGGATGTCCCTGAGCGTTGGTTGATATGTTGGGTCCTTAATTTTCTCGAAGTAGTAGTAGGAAGCGGCTGCGATTACTAGTAAAACCACTGCGCTTAAACTTGTACCGGGAACTATCACTGAAGACATATAGTTCTCCGAAAGATAGTTATTATGATAAGATGTATATAAGATAAGTTACATTATTAAGATACTAGCTATTTTAAATTTTAATAAAATTAAATTAACTATAAATAATTGAAATAGCATTTATCTACAGGAGACGGTAATAATAAAATGGTGTAGACATATGGCACTCGAAAAAGTGAAGGAAGCTATGAAAGATGCACTTGGGATGAAAAAAAGGGAACCATGCGAGTGCGGAGGAGAAGCTGTACTGGTATCCATAGGAGCGAGCATGGACCCTGTCGACCAAGCAAGAGGACCTGTTTTTGAGTGGGAGTACTGGTGCAAGGCCTGCGGAAAAACCCACAAGAAGAGCGAGAAGCCCAAGAAAACAAAAAAATAATCTCCAACCCTTTTTTAAAAAATGATAATTTCAATGTAGAGGTAGGTACGGGTTTCTATAATCTGTATAACATTATGCCAGACCCTGCATATTGATGCTGATTAGATGATCCATTTGACTTAGAGTCATGGTGTTGAGGCTTCGCGGTGTAAAAAATCGCCGATGTTAAAGTAGTTTCTAATCATCCTGCTACTCCAGACTGTTTCATACCGCCCATAACCAAGGCACCACCCGTCAAAGATCACAAGGCAGTATGAGCCAGGACTAAGCTCACCTTCCACGCGGAGGATGTTCTCTTGAAAGATGTCCCTACCGCACACGAAGAGCCACGCTGTTTCCCTGTCCACTGTTACCTTTCTGGTCTCTTTCTCCTTGGAGAGCAAATCCAGAAGTTTGGCGCTGGGCTCAAATATCCTCTTATCCCGTCCAAGGTACAGGCCAGCATAGACTAGGTCTTTTCTCGCCGGCGGCTCACAGAACTCCGCGTCTAAGGTGAAGTACTGGTCATTGATCCTGATGACACTTGACTCATCTGCTTTGTAGCCTGAGTTCAGCTCCTTGAGTAGTCTCCTGAGCAGCCTCACCGTTTCACCACCTTCGCCACGAAGAAGCCCTGGGTCCCGGCGTCGTCGGGCCATAACCGCTTACACCTTGACAGAGACGGGTCCAGCTCGACGCCGAAGACGTCTGTTAGCCCCGGGTGGCCAGGGCCGTCCACGGGGCTCAGCTCCACGGCGTGGTTCTCCAGGAGCCACTGGACGTTGAGCTCGTTCTCCTCGGGCTCCAAGCTGCATGTGCTGTACAGGAGCCAGCCTCCAGGCTCCAATAGCTCCAGCGCCCTTGACATGAGGCTCCTCTGATGCTCGGCGTTGATCTCCACGTCTTTCAGAGTCCTCCTGCTGAACCAAAGGGAGTCTGTGACGTAGTTGCCGCTGCACGGCGCGTCCAAGAGTATTTTTTGGAAAATGAGCCCCAGCTCGATCTCCGCGGCGTCTCCATGGTATACGAGGCAGTTGGTGACGCCACACCTCTCAAGACTGTTCTCCACCGCGTAGAGCCTTTCCCTGCTGGAGTCCACAGCGTAGAGTCTCCCCCTGTTCCCCATGAAGGCGGCCATCTGGGTTGTTTTTCCGCCTGGAGCCGAGCACATGTCGAGAGCAACGTCGCCCGGCTCCGGCCACAGTACCTGGACAGGCAGCTGGCTTGCAGCCTCCTGTAGGCTGTAGAGGCCCAGAAGGTACTCGATGGTGGAGCCAAGGCTGAACTCGGTGCGGATAACCCTGTAGCCGTGGTCAAGGAAAGGCAGCTTCTCCAGTTCGACGCCGATGGAGGACATGACCTCCAGGAGCTCCGCGTCCCTGATCTTTAGGGAGTTCACTCTAATGGCCTGAGGGGTTGACTCGTCTCCCGTCAAGCCCTGGCCAAGCATCCTGTAGCGGTCTAGGAAGAATTCTCTGCCTCGGCTCAAACCCATCAAGTATACAGGCATCTCCCCTGAATAATATATGGTGGCTCAAAGATCTACAAAGGGTATGAAGAGAGAAGGTGCGGCGGGCCAGGGCGACTTAGCTGCATTTTTATCATTGAACAGTGAATCTATTTTGATGTGTTATGACTGACAGGAAGCCTGTCGAGATCATGGACCTGGCCAGCATCCAGGCAGTATCGGACCCCCAGATAAGCCCAGACGGGGGTCGCGCCGTCTTCGTCCACACCGTCTTGGACTTCGAGAAGGACGAGTACCTCAGCGACCTCTGGATGGCCGAGCTGGACGCCGGCAAGGTCTACCAGTACACCTCGGGCCGCAGGAAGGACAAGAACCCCCTGTGGAGCACCGACGGTAGCCGCATCCTCTTCACTTCGACGCCTCCCCCGGGCAAGAACGGGGAGAAGAAGAAGACCCAGCTCTACGTCATCGACGTCTCGGGCGGAGAGGCCCGGCAGCTGACGGACGTGGAGAGCGGCGTGGACAGCCCTAGGTGGGCCCCCAACGGCAAGAGCATCCTCTTCCTCAGCAACGTGAAGCGGGTGGACAGGGGCGACAGCGACGTCAAGGTCATCGACCGCCTAGTCTACAAGTTCAACGGAAGGGGCTTCTTCGAGAACCTGCGTAAGCACCTGTTCACGGTGCCCGCTAAGGGGGGCAAGGCGAAGCAGGTGACCAAGGGCGAGTATGACGTGTCCAACGCTGAGTGGATGAGCGACGGCAAGAGCATCGTGTTCGCCAGCAACCTGGACCCCGACGCGGACATAGTGCGCCGGAGCTACCTGTACAAGGTGGACGCCAAGGGCGGCGACCCGGCTCAGCTCACCAGGACGCTTATGAGCATCGGCGGCGTCAGCCCCCACCCCAAGAAGAGGCTCATAGCCTTCTCGGGCCACGACTACCACAACGGCAGCGGCACCAACAGTGACGTCTGGACCCTCACCGAGGGGGAGGAGCCCGTGAACCTCACATCGGGCTTCGACCAGGACCTGGGCGCCAAGCTCAGCAGCGACATCAGGGTGAGCAGCCCCGACAGCCTTCCGGCCTGGGGCGGCGAGCACCTCTACTTCAACAGCCCCATGGACGGCGACGCCTACCTCTACAGAGTGCATATGAGCGGCGGCCCCGTGGAGAAGGTGCTGGGGGGCAGAGACCACAGCGTGGAGGCCTTCACGGTCACCGACGACGGAAAGGTGGCGTACACTGTGCTGGACACCACCAAACCCATGGAGCTCTGGCTCTGGGACGGAGAGAAGTCTAAGCAGGTCACCGACCTCAACAAGGACTACGTGAAGAAGACGGAGATAATGCCCCACGAGGAGCTCACCTTCAAGAGCAGCGCAGGCCACACGGTGCAGGGCTGGCTCATGAAGCCCCCCGGCTTCGACCCATCCAAGAAGTACCCGCTGATACTGCACATCCACGGCGGCCCCAGGGGCGCCTACGGGGACGCCTTCGTGCACGAGTTCCAGTACCTGGCCGCCCAGGGCTGGGCCGTCCTCTACGTCAACCCGTGGGGCAGCGGAGGCTACTATGAGGAGTACCAGGCCGCCCTTCCGGGCCACTACTTTGAGCAGGACTACGACGACCTGATGAGGGCTGTGGACGTGGTCATGGAGCGCAACAAGTGGGTGGACGGCTCCAAGCTGGGGGTCACCGGTGGCAGCTACGGCGGCGTCATGACCAACTGGATCATCGGCCACACGGACAGGTTCGCCGCAGCCATCACCCTCCGCAGCATCACCAACTGGGTCACCTTCTTCGGGTGCAGCGACATCGGCTGGACCTTCGGCAAGACCGAGCTGGGCGGATACTGGTGGGACATGGAGGAGGAGTTCATGGCCAGGAGCCCCATAAGGTACGTGAAGAACATGGTGACCCCCACCATGATCATCCACTCGGAGGAAGACTACAGGTGCCCCATGGAGCAGGGCGAGCAGCTGTTCACGGCCCTCAAGGTGCTGGGGGTGCCCACCGAGTTCATCAGGTTCCCCGGTGAGAGCCACGAGCTGAGCCGCAGCGGCAAGCCCAAGCACAGGAAGGAGCGCCTGGAGCACATGGCCCGCTGGTTCAAGAAGTACCTCGGCTAAACCCACTACTCCACGGGCTCCACGGCGGAGGGCTCCTCCCCGTTCTCCTTCACCCCGTTCACTGGGGCCTCCCCCGGCTTCTTCCTAGGCAGCAGCTGCCGGTGAGCAATAATGGGTGCCACCACGCTGCTGAACAGGATGCTGACGATGACGATGGGGATAGCCAGGTCCGTGAAGATGTCCGGGTTGGTGAAGCTCAGCCGCAGGGGGTCGAACTTGGCTGGGAACTGGCTCAGCACCAAGGTGCCCGCCCCCTGGATGAATATCATCCGGGTGAAGGCCACCTCGTTGGTGGTCAGCCTGTGGAACCGACCCACCAGGCTCACCGAGACGTACCTGGTGAGGACGATGAGGGACGCCACCAGGATGCCCACGGCCAGGCTGACAACGCTGAGCCTCACGATGATGCCCATGTAGACGAAGAACATGGACTTCACCAGGAAGGTGATCTCGTTGTGGTACTCCTGTATCTTCCTGCGGTCGATCCGTGCCTTCCGGTTCAGCTTCAGCAGCTTGGTGACGTACCCGTAGTTCATCAACACGACGCCCATGACCATGACCGCGATGGCGCCACCGCTCCCGCCCACGTACTCCGCCAGCTCGTAAACGGGGAACACGAAGGCCATGGTCATCATGTAGTTTAGGGGCCTGTCCCTGAGCCTGCTGAGAAGCTCACCCCAGCCCAGGCCGCTTACGACGCCGATGGCCACGCTGGACAGCAGCAGGAACAGGATGTCCCGGGCCGCTGTCCTGGGCCCAGCCTCCATGAGGAGCACCATCTTGATGAGGGTGAGGACGGCAACCACCCTGAGAGGGTCGCCGACGGTGGACTCTAACTGGAGAAGCACGTCGGCGTTCCCCATGTCCTGGTAGCTGCTCTTGACAGCCGATATCAGGCTGCTCAGGGAGACGCCGCTCATGGCACCCATCATGGCCCCCAGTATCAGGCCGTCCATGAGGCTGAACATATCCGGCAACGCGTAGTGGACCACCAGCCCCGTGGACACGGTTACGACGACGAAGCTAGTGAAGGCTAGGCTCGCGGCCTTCCGGGTACTACCCACCAACTGCTGGGTGTTGATGTTGATGCCCGTCCCGAAGCTGAAGAGGGTCACCGATAGAAGCAGCATGAGGTCGAAGATGCCCGTGAACACCTGCTCGTCGTACACGTGCAGAACAGGCCCAAGGAGCATGCCGAAGCCCAGGAGCCAGACCAGGTCAGGGATCTTGGTCTTGTTGTAGATGATCCCTGAGACGTAGCTTAGGAACAGTGTCCCGGATATGAGGAGAAGCGTGCTTTCAGCCGTGATCAATTGACTTACCTTCATCAAACGGTTGGGGCGGGGAAAGATTCCTTTTACTATTCCTTGTTCCAGAGGGAGTGGGCCTCAGGCTAAAAATATTTCTCATGGAGCTTGTTGCCCGGTTGTTTTAGGATATTATGAAGCAACACGGGTGTTTAGCTAATAATCAAGATATGCCTTTCATTTTTATTACAATATTAGATGTTTATATGAAGAAAAATAATATTAAGTATAAGGTGTATAACAGGCATGTGAAGGTTTAAATATCATAGCCTTCACATGAGCCCCGTTAGGAGAAACAGAAATGACACTAACGATTGACACCTCTAATACAGGACTTGCAATGGTGCTGAAGGACTACCAGGAGGTAGCTCTCCAGTACCTCTGGCGTCTGGACGGTGAGGGCGCGAGCAGCCGCGACGTTTGGATGCAGGTGAACGAGGATCTCGAAGGACAGAGGACGATAAGCCGGGCGTCAATCATCAACTTCCTGAACTCCATGGTAGATGAGGGTGTGCTGGACTACACGGAGATTACAGGGAAGGGAGGCCACAGGCGTATCTACTCGGCCAAGTATAACGAGGCCGAGTTTAAGGAGTATATCGCTAAGGTCGTTGTACGCAATCTTTTGAGAGACTTCCCCGAGGAGACCCGAAAGGCTCTGCAGCAAGTCAAGTAAACACCCACAACAATTTTTTTTATTTTAAATAGAGGTGGTAGAGGATACACTCTACCTTCTCAGAACCACGCCGGCCCTGGCGCCCGTGTGCTCGCCGTCCCTCATGGTCACGGCGCCGTTCACCACCAGGTGGGTGATGCCCTCCGGGTACCGCATGGTGGCCTCCGCGGGAGCGAAGCCGGCCCTGTCGATGACCGTTTCCGGGTCGAACACGGTTATGTCAGCGCACGATCCGGGGGCTATGAGGCCCCTGTCTCTTAGACTCAGTATCTGGGCCGGGAGGCTGGTCATCTTGCGCACAGCCTCGCTGAGGCTGATGACCCCCCTCTCCCTGCTGTACTTGCCCAGGACCCTGGGGAATGTGCCGTAGAACCTTGGGTGGGGGGCGGGTATGTCCTTCTTCAGGACGCCCTGCGGGCTGTGGACCCTGCCGTCGGTGCCAACGGCCACCCAGGGCTGCCTCATGATGAGCTCCACGTTCTCCTCCGTCTGGTTGAAGTTCACTATGCTGAAGCCTCCCTTCACCTTGCCCGATGTGATGGCCTCCAGGTGGTCTCTGAGGAGCTTTATGCCCGCGTCCAGGGGGTCCATTCTCCACTTCTTGGCCACCTGGGCGATGTTCTGGCCAACCATCTTGGGGTCCAGGGGGTAGCTGCTGATGAGGGCGTTCTCAGGGCCCCCGCGGTCCTCCATGGAAACGGCGAGGCCCGCTTTGATCTTCTTTGTCGTCTCCGCGTCGTTGAGGCGCTTCACCAGCTCCTCGACGCCCCCCTCGTTGGCCCACGGCGGTATCCAGGCCCCGAGGCCGGTGCCGCTGGCGCTGTAGGGGTACTGATCCGCGGTTACCTGGACGCCCTCAGCCCTGGCCTGCTCCACCATCTCCACGAGCCTGGGTGCCAGGTGCCAGAACCGTTTGGAGAGGACCTTGAAGTGGCTTATGTTCACAGGGATGCCTGCTTCACGTCCGATGCGTATGATCTCCTCCACGGCGGCCAGGGGGTCGCCCCTGTCACCCTCGTCCCTGATGTGGCTGGTGTAGAAGCCCCCGTACCCCGCCACCACTTTGGAGAGCTCTATGACCTCCCCGGTTTCGGCGTAGCTCTGGGGGTCGTACCTGAGGCCCGTGGTGATGCCCCTACACCCGGCATCCATGGCTTTAGACATCTCGGCCTTCATTGCCTTTAACTCGGCCTTCGTCGGGGCCCTCATCTCCATGCCCATGACGTACTCCCGGACCGTGCCGAAGCCCACCAGGGGCGCCACGTTGATGGAGAGGCCGCCAGCCTCCAGGCGGCTCAGGTACTCCTTCATTGTGGACCAGTCTACCTCGACCCCCGCCGCCTTCAGGAAGGGGGCCTCACGGCGCACCTCCTCCCTCATGGCCTCGTTGAGGGGCGCGGCCCCTGAGCCGCAGCTGGCGAACACCGTGGTGCTGACCCCCATGTGGACCTTGCTGTCGGCCTCCCTGTTGGCCAGGATGGTGAGGTCGCTGTGGTCGTGGAGGTCAATGAAGCCCGGGCACACCACCATGCCCCTCGCGTCTATTACCTCCTTGGCGTCCTCGCTGAGGCTGCCAACCTTTGTGATAAATCCCTTCTTTACTCCCACGTCGGCCCTGAACCACGGGTTACCCGCGCCCGTGACAACTCTTCCACCTTTCACAATTAGATCAAGCATGCCAATCAGGATACAATTAGTTACATCCAGATTAAATGAATTGGGTTGAACAGGGCACCAGGGCTACATCTAATCCCGGTTCATGAACAACTCGGGCAGAACCAGAAGGCTCGACATGGACACCCCGATTATCACGGCCCAGTCTTCTAGGGCTAGAGGCACAGTGTGGAATACCCTCTGGAATAGGGGTACGTAGCACAGGGACACGGTTAGCAGCCCGCCCAAGAGGACGGAGGCCACAAGGTACTTGTTGGAGAGCACCCCTGCCTTGAAGGCGTTGTGCTTCTCGGATCTGCAGTTGAACACGACGATCAGCTCAAACATGCAGGCCTGCATGAAGGTGACTGTCCTCGCCTCGTTGAGGGGGGCTCCCTGGACGAGGTACTTCCACAGGAATATCCCTGAGGTGGCCGTCACCGCCACGACCACGTAGGCAGCGATGAAGAGCCACATGCCGTGCAATATGCCCTGCTTAGGGTCTCGGGGGGGCCTAGCCATGAGGTCCTCGGTGGGCATGTCCATGCTAAGGGCTATGGCGGGGCCGCCGTCCGTTACAAGGTTGAGCCAGAGAATCATGATGGGCAGCAGGGGAAGGGGCAGACCCGCCAAGGCGAAGCTGGAGATAATGATCATCTCATCGAAGTTGCTGGAGATCAGGTACCTCATGAACTTCCTTATGTTGTCATATATGGCTCTGCCCTCCTCCACAGCCTTCACTATGGTGGCGAAGTTGTCGTCTGTGAGGATCATGTCAGCGGCCTCCTTGGTCACGTCGGTCCCCTTGATGCCCATGGCCACCCCTATGTCAGCAGTCTTGATGGCGGGGGCATCGTTGACCCCGTCCCCAGTCATGGCGACGATGTTCCCTCTATTCTTGAGGGCTGAGGCTACCCTAACCTTGTGCTCTGGGCTGACCCGGGCGTAGACGGACACCGAGTCCACATTTAAGAGCAGATCTTCGTTGGTCATAGCCTCGAGCTTCTCACCCGTTAAGGCTTCTCCGCCATCAGCGCCAAGGATGCCCACCTCCCTAGCGATGGCTACCGCTGTGAGCACATGGTCACCCGTAATCATTACCGTCCTTATGCCCGCTTTTTTGCAGAGCTTGATGGCTTCCGACACCTCTTCCCTGGGGGGATCGATCATGCCTATGAGGCCGACGAAAACCAGGTCCTTCTCGACGTCTTCTGCTTCGTAGCTCTCCCTCTCCTCAACCCACTTGTAGGCTACGGCTAGAACCCGGAGAGCGTCAGTTGCCATCCGGTCCACGGCGGCCTTTATCTCACCTCGAAGCGCATCTGTAAGAAAGTACTCCTCGCCGCCCTCATAGTATCTGTCACTGAGGCTAAGCAGCACCTCCGGCGCGCCTTTGACGCATGCGAGCCTTCTACCCTCCGGGCTGCCGTTCATAGTGGTCATCCTCTTCCTGGTGGAGTCGAAGGGTGCCTCCCAGATGCGTGGGTACTTGGACGCTACGTCGGTTGGCTCTATCCCCGCCTTCAGAGCCGCTGTCAGGAGGGCGCCCTCCGTAGGGTCGCCTATGAGGTAGTAGCCCATATCCTTATCGTACTCCAGCTTGGCGTCGTTGCACAGGTAGCCTATCCTCAGCATGAACTCGACGCCTCTGAGGCGTAGTGGGTCTATGGGATCACCATCCATTGTGAACTCCCCTTTTGGCGTGTACCCTGTTCCTGTGACATCTGTAGATAGGCCGTTGATCTGGAGCCTCCTGACCGTCATCTCGTTCTTAGTGATGGTGCCCGTCTTGTCGCTGCATATGACCGTGGTGGTGCCCAGTGTCTCCACCGAGGCGAGCTTCCTTACTATAGCATTGCTACGGGCCATCCGCTGGGCTCCCAGCGAGAGGGTGATGATGAGGACGGCGGGCAGGCCTTCAGGTATCGCTGATATAGCCAAGCTCATAGCAGTGAGTAAGGAGTTCGCTAGTGAGACCCCTGACAAGTAGTCGGCCACGAATACCACGACGCAGCCGACTAATGCTATCACGCTGAGCTGCTTCCCGAGCCGCTCTGTCTTCCGTTTAAGAGGCGGGTCCTCTTCCTCGACGGACTGTATCATGTTTGCGATCTTACCGAACTCTGTGTTCATGCCTGTTCCGGTCACGACTGCTCTGCCACGGCCGTAGGAGACATGAGTGCCCATGAACACCATATTAGCCATCTCCGAAATGGTGACGACTGGATCCACCGGCTCCGCGTTCTTGGGGACAGGTGACGACTCGCCTGTAAGGGGAGCCTCATCTATCTTGAGGTTGGCAGCCTGAATGATCC
Source organism: Candidatus Bathyarchaeota archaeon (assembly GCA_043826455.1). Lineage (GTDB taxonomy): Archaea > Thermoproteota > Bathyarchaeia > TCS64 > TCS64 > RBG-16-57-9. The sequence goes on along the minus strand of JBDRQD010000015.1, from coordinate 155,217 downwards.
TACCATCGGCCGGCACACGATCACCCTCGCTCACCAGAATTACGTCCCCCGAGACGATCTCTGAGGCGTCCAGCTTCACCTCGTGGCCGTCCCTCAATACGATGGCTGAGGGGGAGACCATCTTCTTTAGAGCGTCCACGGCCTTCTCGGCCCTGTACTCCTGGACGAAGCCGATGACTGCGTTGAGCAAGACAATGATGAGGATCACATACATGTCCAGGTACTCGTGTAGAAAGAATCCCGACACCAAAGCGGCCAAGATAAGTATCACGATCAGGACGCTCTTGAACTGACCAATGAAGATCGCCACTGGGGAGACAGCTGCGCCACTCTGCAGGACATTGGACCCATACTCGGCGAGGCGCCTCCTAGCCTCCTGCTGAGAAAGACCCTCGGCGCCCGTGCCGAGATCATCGAGTGCGTCTTCTACGGATCTTATGTGATAGGGTTCAACCATCTGTTACCTATAACTCCATAATGACTGTAAATTGTTTAAATGAAGCCATGGAGCCCTTCACAACTGCGGTAACGATTTCCAGAGCCTTCAGCAACAATTTTCACCGTCGATTTTTTTGGGCGTTAACCATCGTTCATCCGTTGATTTTCCGTTTTGGAATCTAGATACTCGAATAATATTCGTGAAATATAGGGCTTTCTGTACGCCACTAGGAGGCTTTTCACAGGTTTTAAGTTCACAAGGCGTCTCCTATACTCCGATCATTTTGACCAAACTGACGAAGGCCAAGAAGACAGCCTTCAAGTGGATCGAGGACCACGAGGAGCGGATAAGCGACTTCCACCAGAGGATATGGAACTACGCTGAGACCAGCTTCAGGGAGTATAAGAGCGTCAAGGCTCTGGCCGAGTTCCATAAGGAGGAGGGCTTCAAGGTGGAGATGGGCGTAGCCGGCATGCCCACGGCATACATAGCCACCTGGGGCGAGGGTAAGCCCGTGCTCAGCACGTACACGGAGTACGACGCGGTCCCTGACTGCTGGCAGGACCCGGTCCCCTACAGGTCCGCGGCTAACCCCTACAGGGCCGGGCACACGGACCCCCACAGCGCCCTGGGCGTGGGCGCCCTAGCTGGGGCGGTGGCCACCAAGGCCGCCATGGAGAAGCACGGCATAGAGGGCACAGTGAAGGTGTTCGGCACCCCAGCCGAGAAGGTGTGCGCCAAGTCTTGGTTCGCCTCCAAGGGCCTCTTCGAGGGCCTGGACGCCATGGTGGGCTGGCACCCCAGGGGCGCCACCACCGTCATGTACGAGACCCAGTGGGGCAGCTACTGGAACGCGGCCTTCGTATTCGAGTGCGACGAGCCGGAGACCTGGATGGCCTACGCCGAGGACCTTCCCAGGAACGCACGGGCACCCGGCGCCCTGGACGCGGTCTGCCTCATGTACACCACCACCAAGTACCTGAAGGAGGCCATGATCCCCAACACGGGGCTCTGGAGCCTCAACGAGGCGGTGATGGCCGCGGGCCAGGCCACAGCGGACAATCTGCCCCCCAGGATCGGCATCATCCAGTACGCGTTCAGGAGCCCCAGCCTGACCCAGCAGGAGCAGATAGCCAAGGTGCTCATCAACAACGCGGAGCAGGTGGCCAAGGTGACGGGCACCAGGGCCACGGTCCGGTGGGTGACCAGGCAGAGAACAGGCCTCTTCAACAAGGCCCTGGCGGACCTGGCCTACGAGAACCTGGAGCAGGTGGGGCCGCCCAGGTTCACGGCGGAGGACAAGAAGAAGGCCAACGAGATACTCAGGAACCTTGGTTACCCGGCCCAGAAGGAGCCCTTCAGCGAGAAGCTGACGCCGCCGGACGAGTGGGAGAGGTCGTGGCGCAGCGTAATCCCCAGCCACCAGCGCAAGTATGGTAGCGACGACTACGTGGAGTTCATGTGGCACTGCCCAGCCGTCTGGATACAGGTCTACAGGCCCCAGGTGACAGTGAAGGGCGTCAGGCTCCCTAGGTGGCCCCACGTGGCCCTGGGCGGCATGAAGGGGCCAATAGACCGCACCATCATCACTGCGGGTAAGGCCATCAGCGGCACCCTGCTGGACCTAGCGGAGGACCCGGCGAGGCTCAAGGCGTGCCAGGACGAGTGGAGGGAACGGATCGCCAAGGAGTACGAGCCGCCCCAGCTGGACCCCGCCTGGGACCCGCCCATAGACCTCCCCTGGCCCGAGTACGTGGTCACCGAGAGGGGCTACGACTGGCACATCCCCACCCCCAGAAAGTAGGTTCAATCCTTTCTTAAACCCACAATTTTAAACAATGGAAAAGCCCATTCTGATCCATGAACCCGCCGAGCTTCCAGGACCTCAAGGAAAGCATAGAGTACAGGCTGGAGCAAACCAACGAGCTCCTAGGGGAGCTAGAGTACGATGTGGCCGAGTGCAGCGCCGACGAGTTCTACGGGTACATCTCCAGGGACACCCACCACGGCTCAGCCGTGACCATCAGGGACATCATAGGCAACGAGTACCTCATGTTCCACGAGGTTGTGGAGGTGAGCGAGCTAAAGCGCCTGGGCGTACCCGTGGGGGAGGACACCCACACCAAGGGGCCCCGGGAGAAGGTCTTCGAGGCCCACATGAACGCCATGGAGTTCGAGCTGGAGTACGCCCTGCTGCTGGAGGACTACTACTGGCTGAAGCACAGGCTGGCATACCACGGAGCCACCCTCAAGGACAAGAACCTGGGCGGCGAGCTCAAGGAGCAGGCTCAGGACATATACGACCACTACAAGCAGTACCTGGACTACTAGCTGTTCTAGGTCTTTGAACACTTGTTCTATTTGATGGGTATATTAACGCCCTACGCCTTTGTCTTGCCTGACTAGATATGAACAAGTCACAGCAAGTCTACGCGGTCACCGCCATATGCCTAAGCATCATAATGGCGGGCGCCATCATAGCATACAAACCCGGCGTGCTGCCGGAGAGCACCATCAAGACCTCCGGGGACTACAGGTTCCCATCGGGGGTGGGCACCAGCCTAGGGCTGGAGGCCTTCACCTACCAGGGCACAGATCCCACAGCGAAGACTCTCAGCATCTCGGGCAGCGGAAGCGCCTCAGCCACAGCCAACCAGGCAACGGTGACACTGGGAGTCCAGACTGAGGACTTCAGCGCCACTGAGGCCATTCAGGAAAACGCAGAGCTCATGTCAGCCATCATAACCGCCCTCAAGGGCCTCGGCCTCACCGAGGACGACATCCATACGGTGAGCTACAGCGTCTACCCCAGGTACGACTGGACCGAGGGGGGGCAGGTGTTCAAGGGCTACACGGTTACCAACATCATCCAGGTGACCCTCAGCGACCTTGACATGGTGGGCCCTGTCATCGACGAGGCCGGCGAGGCCGGAGCCAACAGGGTCGACGGCATCAGCTTCCAGCTCAGCGATGAGAAGATGGAGGAGCTGAAGCTCAACGCCTACGTTGCGGCCATAGAGGACGCCGAGGCCAAGAAGGATGTCATAACCGGGAAACTGGGCATCACCGTGTCCGGTGTGCAGAGTGTCTCCGAGAGCAGCTACGTGCCAGCCAAGACCTACGTTGACGCCTACGCGGAGGCCAGCTACGCCGGCGCGAGGGCGCCCACGCCCATACTGGAAGGCAGCCTGACGGTGACCGTGAGCATATACATTGTCTACCTGATAGCGTAGACAAAACCAACCCTTTTTCTTCCTATTTATTCTCAATGATTAATTATGCCGTAGCGAAGATATACCCATGTACGGCATCGAGTCCGTGACCCCTACCATCTGTTCACTCTTTAGGATACCAACACCCAGAGGCGTATCCTCGAAACCCGTCGAAGAGGTCTTGAGGGCCGCTGAGAAGACCCTACAGGGGAGGCCCGTGGAGAAGGCTCTCCTCTACGCCCCTGACGCCATAGGCGAGTGGCTGTACCAGATGCATCGGGGCGAGTTCAAGTCGGTCCTGAGGGCGGCGCCCATCCAGGTGGAGATGATGTCCATGAGCCCCAGCTACACGCCTGTCTGCTATGGAAGCATGTTCACGGGCCTCAAGCCGGAGGGTCACGGCATCACTAAGTACGAGAAACCGGTACTTCAATGCCCCACCCTCTTCGATGCGCTGGCCGATGCAGGTAAACGGGTAGCCATCGTGGCTGTGAAGGGCAGCAGCATAGACCTCATCTTCCGTGAGAGGCCCATAGGCTACTTCACTGAGGAGTACGACCCCGACGTGGAGCTCAGGGTCCTAGAGCTCATGGGGGACGACGACTACGACCTGATACTGGCGTACCACCAGGAGTACGACGACCTGATGCACAGGACCACCCCCACCAGCCCGGAGGCACTGGAAGCCTTCAGGAGGCACCTGGCGACGTTCAAACGCCTGTCAGAGGTCTTCAACAGGGATTGGGCCATGTATAGGAGGGCGATTGCCTTCCTGCCGGACCATGGCACCCACGTTGACCCGGCGACGGGCAGGGGCGGCCACGGCACCGACAGCCCGGAGGACATGGAGGTCCGCCACTTCTGGGGCATAGAGAAGGGCTGCTGATACTGGAGAAACTGTTAATAACGTATTTCTCCGATAACGACACATGAGAAGAAAGTTCTCAGCGTTAATCATAGCCATTATCGTTGCTTGCACTCTGCTTCCGTCAGTACTGGTCTTAGCTAAACAGGACAAGGAGCCCAGACAGTTAGAAAAGATGGTCATCATCCACTACAAGAAGGGCCACGCCAAGCCCCCAGGTACACCGGGGGCCAAGCCTCCGAAGGACGACGGGGATTATACCTTCCTAGCGAAGGGAGTAAAATGGAAAACCACTGTCACCCTAGTCATCGACCCTGATTACAGTGGCCAGTCAGAACAGTTCATATTTAACACATTTAAGGTGTCAGCTGAGGAGTGGGACAGCCACACAGGCGCAACCCTCTTCGACTACTCCGGCTTCATCATCGACCATGATACAACCTGGGACGATGAGCCTGAGGAGACGGATGGTAGAAACGAGCTCCTCTTCGGGCCTTACTCTGATCCGAAAGTCATCGCCGTCACTGTTGTGTGGGGCTACTTCAATGCGCCTCCCAAGTACAGGGAGATAGTGGAGTTCGATATACTATTCAACACAGCTTACACGTGGGGCGACGCAGACATTGATAACAGCTTAATGGACGTCCAGAACATCGCCACCCACGAGCTAGGCCATGGCCTTGGCCTAGGGGACCTCTACCAGACCACGGCATGGCAGGAGACCATGTACGGGTACTCAGACAACGGCGAGACCATGAAGAGGGACCTCTACCTCGGTGACATTGCCGGCATCCAGGCCCTATACGGTAAATAGCGTATCTCTCTTATTTTTCCAGCACCAATCCACCGGAAAAGTTAAAAATATCTTACGTTAGAAATACCTTACGTTAGAAATAGTTTACAAGGTGGATGAGGATGCAGATGGATAAACAGACAAAGAGAGCCGTGGGCTGGGCCACAGGCATACTGCTCGGACTAGTGTGGGGTTACCTCATGGAGAACTACGCTATAGGCGTAGCCATGGGCACCGCCCTAGGAGCCGTGTTCAGTAAACAGTTCGCGGGCGAAGAGCCCATACAGGACAAGAAGACCAGGAGGCTGGTCATGTGGCTGGGCCTCGCCATGATGGTGGCGGGTGCCGTGGTCTATGGATACATCACGGGCGACCTGGTGTCAGGTCTCAGCGCAGGCATCGGCCTCAGCTTCGTCGTCGGTCTCAAATGGGAGAAGATGTACGACGAGCGCATGAGCGCCGTTTTCAGCAAGGCGGCGCGGAACGCCTTCGTGGTGGTCTGCGCGGGCTTCAGCTTCCTGGCCTTCTTCGACGAGCTGGTGGAGCTGACACCCTGGCTGGCCACGGTCCCTGTGGTTGACAGGTTCGTGGGCGTCATGTACGCCAGCTGGGCCATATTCCTCGTCTCGTGGGTGTACCACTCCTACCTGAAGGGGGAGTAGAGGTGCGGACCAGGATGAGGGAGCTCCGGGAGGAGAAGGGGCTCACCCAGGAGAGGCTGGCCGAGCTGGTGGACGTCACCAGGCAGACCATATTGTTCCTGGAGAAGGGCAAGTACAACCCCAGCCTCCGCCTGGCCTGGAGCATAGCCCAGGTGTTCGGGAGGCCCATAGAGGAGGTGTTCAGCTTCGACGACGAGAAGGGGGGAGGCTAGCTGGCGTACGCGGGTGGGGCGGTAGCGGCCTCAACGGTGAGCTCCAGCAGCTACCGCGTCAAGTTCAGGCGGGAGGAGTTCCTGGAGCTGGTGCAGGTTGCCAAGCCCAGGCTCATCTACCACACAGGCCGCATGCACTTCTTCAGCTACGACGGCTTCGTGGTGTACACTTTCCAGTGCAGGGACGAGGACTTCACCCAGAGGGTGCTCCAGGCAGTGGAGTTCAGCAACTACCAGTGGAGCGAGTAGCTTAACCGGTGACATCGGTCACCGGCTTCTTCCACCTCTGCATGGCGCGGGCCAGGTCGAGGAGGGCCGCGTAGGGGTCCTCGGCCTTCACCACTCCGCTGGCCACCAGGATGCCCTCGGCGCCCAGCTCCAGGGCGGCTGTGGCGTCCTCTCCGTCGGTGATGCCGGCGCCGCAAAGCACCTTAATCATTGGGTTTACCTTCTTCACGGCCTCCACGGCCCCTGAGACGATCTCCGGCTGGGCCTTCGAGACGGGTACCCCTGAGCCTATGAGCTCCGGGGGCTCGATGGCCACGGCGTCCGGGCCGAAGGATGCCACCCGGGTGGCCTTCTCCACCGTGTCCGCGCAGACAACCGTGTATAGGTCCGCCTCCTGGGCCCTCTTGACGGTTGCCTCGATGACGTCCAGAGGCAGCTGGCGCTCCGAGTGGCTTATGAGGGCGCCCTCGCAGCCCGCCTCCGCCACAGCCTCCGGGACGGTGTGCCCCGTGTTCTTCCCCGGTTTCACTGGGTCCACGTGCTGGGCGAAGACTGGTGTCTCGCTGCTGTCAGCCACGGCCTGGAGGTCCACGGTCTGGGGGGCCAAGGCTATGCTGATGCCCGTCTTCTCGTAGACGCGCTCGACGATTCTGGCGAACTCTATGGCGTTCTGCCCGGTGGACTCCGGGTAGGTCTTGAGGTTGAGGAGGATGAGGGGGTAACGGACGATGATGACGGACATGGCACCAACAAAATGGGGGCTAGCCATATATGTAGCCTTGGGCTGGCGTCGGGGGTAGCGGGTTGGCCGGGCGAGAGCCCCAAAATTATTTGTTGAGAGGTTTAGGGTTTATAGCTGCGCATGAACTCCTCTGTGGCTGAGAGGTACTCCTCGATGTCCGCAGCCGTGTGAGCGCCGCTTATCCAGCTGTGGCTCACATTTGGGCTCAGGCACACGATGCCCCGGTCGAGCATGTGGCTGAAGAAGGCGTGGGTGGCCTCGAGGTCGCAGCGGGCCGTGTCGCCGACGCTCCTGGGGGGCTCGGGCATGAAGTGGACGCCGAAGGTGGAGCCCACCCCGGTGACTGAGGCGGGGAGCTCATGGCGTCCGAATATGTCTCGGAGGCCGTCTCTCACCTTTTTTCCCAGACCGTCTATGTGCCTGTGTACCCTATCGCTCTTCAGGGTCTTGATGGTGGCTATGCCGGCCACGGCGCTCACGGGGTTGCCTGTGAAGGTGCCGCCGTGGGCACTCCTATCCTCGGGCTTGGGGTACTTGGCTTGGTTCACCCTTTCCATGATCTCCTCCGGGCCGCAGAAGGCCCCGGCGGGGAACCCGCCGCCGATGATCTTGCCCATGATGGTGAGGTCAGGGGTGACGCCGTAGTGGCCCTGGGCGCCGCCCATCCCTAGCCTGAACCCCGTGACCACCTCGTCGAAGACCAGGAGGGCCCCCGTCTCGTCGCATATCTCGCGAAGCCCCTCAAGGTACCCGGGCTCAGGGGTGATGAACCCGGCCGCCCCCATCACCGGTTCCAGGATGACGCAGGCCGGCTTCTCACGTTCGGCGGCTCTCCTGGCGGCCTCCAGGTCGTTGAAGGGTACCGCCGAGGTGTCCTCAGTGGTCTTGGGGTTAAGCCCAGCCGACTCCAGGCGGCCGAAGGGGCGGCTCACGTAGCAGTGGAGGCTGTCGTAGCCGCCGTGCCAGCTGCCCTCGATCTTCAGCATACTCATCCTGCCGGTGTATGCGCGGGCCAGTCTGGTGCCGTACAGGTTGGCCTCGGTGCCGCTGGCGCAGTACCTGACCATTTCGGCGGAGGGCACGTGCCTGACGATGAGCTCGGCCAGCTCCACCTCGTGCTCGTGGCTGAACCCGTAGTGGGTGCCCAGAGGGAGCTGCTCCTCCACCGCCTTCACCACAGGGTCGGGGCTGTGGCCCAGGATCAGCGCCCCATGGCCCATCCAGTAGTCTGAGTAGATGTTGCCGTCCACGTCGTGGACCTTAGACCCCTTAGCACGCTTCACGAAGAATGGGTACGGGGGCAGGGCCCTGATCCCGTAGCTGACACCTCCGGGCAGAACCTTTCTAGCTCTCTCGTGAAGTTTCCGTGATTTCGGTGTTCTGTCGCTGAAGCTCACGGTTGAATTCCCTCGACACCTGTATGGTGCCGTAGGGGTCTATAAAAGGAGTCTCGGAAAATGGTTAAGAGAAGTAGCCGGGGGGTAGGACGCTCTTGCCCGTCTTGGCCTTCAGCGCCTCCAGCTCCTTCTTGATGCGGCTGTGCTCGTCCCAGAACTCTTGGGGCATCCCGGTCTCGTTCCTGTAGAGCTCGGTCATCCGTGTGTGCTTCTCCAGGTACTTGTCGATGCGGACGCTAAACTGCTGCTCGTACTCTGCCTTGGTGTAGTCTCTGTCGAAGACCAGCTTGAACAGCCTTCTCAGGTCCTCGTGGAGGGGCAGGTGGCCTACGGGTGTCTTTATGGCCTTGTACTCTCCGTTGACTCTGCCCTCGGCCCAGATGACCCATATCTTCTTGTCCAGCTTGGTGTTGGTGTACTTGCCCTCGTGTCTGAGGAAGTAGTTGGTGCTGTAGACCCTGGGCACGTGTCTGAGTTTCCTGCCGAACTTTATGTGGTTGGATATGTATAGGCCGAGGGGGACGACCACGAAGTCGATGTTGGCCATGGGGTCTTGCTTTCGGACGCCTGTCTTGCCTATGGTGGCGGTGGTGGTCTCGGACTCCAGAGTGGCGCCCATGTATGCTCCGTGGTTCCAGCTGAGGGCCTCCGATATGGGTGGGTTGGTGTCGCTGTCCCTGCCGCCGTAGAAGACGCCGTGGACGCGGACGCCCTCGGGGTCGTTGTACCTGGGGTCAACGTTCTCAAGCTCGCTGAGCCTCATGGTGTACCTGGCGTTGGGGTGGGCGTAGGGCACCTCGACGCCTTCCTTGTCCTTGAGCCCCACGTGCCACTCGCCCTGGTAGTTGACGCCCTTCTCCGGGGGCTCCTTGCCCATGCCGAGCCAGTAGGGGACGCCGTCCGTGATGAGTATGTTGCTGAAGATGAGCTCCCGGGGCGTGGTCAAGGCGTTGTATATGACGGGGTCGTCATCGGGGTTTACGTCCTGGATGATTCCGAAGATTCCCTGCTCGATGTTCACCGCCCTGCAGTAGCCCTCCGGGTCCTCCTTGAGGTAGGCGATGTCGTCGCCTACTATGCTCTGCCCGGGGATCATGGCTGTGCTGGTCTTGCCGCAGGCCGAGGGGTATGCGCCGGTGAAGTAGGTGACCCGTTTCTTGCCGGGTGGATGGATGCCCATAACCAGCATATGCTCACTGAGCCAGTCCTCGTGGTTAGCCTTGTAGACGGCCAGACGCAGGGCCAGCTTCTTGAGGCCGACGCTGTTGCCGGCGTACTGGTTGTTGACGCTGTACACCTTTCCGTCCACCACGTCGATGTAGATGCGGCGGTCCTGGACGTTCTTGGTCACGTTGGTCTCCGTCAGCTCCCCAGCCGAGTGTACGAAGGTGAAGAAGTCCTTGGACCCCTTCAGCGCCTTGAACTGTTCGTAGCCCTGCCGGTATAGGAGGTCCTCACTGTGGGCGACGTAGCTGCTGTCTGTGACCTGGAGGGCGCACAGGCTGAACCTGCTGCCCGTGGGGCCCAGGCTGTAGAACTTGACAAGCATCTCCTTGCCCTCCATGGCGCCGTCCATGAGGCTCAGCACCTCTTTGAGGCCCCCCTCCCGGTCAGTGGTGTTGATGTTGGCACTCAGCTTCATGCCTGGGGGCGTCAGCACCTTGGTCGAGCCCTTGTCCCGGGCCAGGTCGTTGGGTCCGTCGAAGTGGATGGTGTGGCCCTTCAGCTTCAGAGGCGTCTCCTCGCCGGTGCTCAGGGCCAGCTTGCGGACATACTCCACGTCCTTCTTGGACTCGTCGAGGACGGTGACCTTGACGGGTTTACAGAGCTTTATGAACCTGAGGAGCTGCTCCTCCACGTGGGGATTACCGAGAGCCCTGAGCTTCTTCAGGCTCCTTTCATCCATGAACTGCTTCAGTGAGTCAGTCAATATTCCTCTTTAATGCTTCAGGGAAGCTCATATTAGGCTTATCGGTCAGGAATATTGTCATTACTTTCGAGGAGAAGCGGGTCATAACTATTAAAACGCCACACGCCCTCATTGAACCATGTCTGAGAACGGTAAACTCAGCAGGTTCTGGGTACAGGAACTAACCCGGCCGGCTTTCGAAGACTGGCTGGAACACGAGCCCGCCCCCGTCGTCATAGTCGGCATCGGGGCCATAGAGCAGCACGGCACACACCTGCCCCTGGGCACGGACAGCCTCGGGGTGGCCAGGTTCATCCACGATGTGGCCAGCCGCACCAACAGCGTCTGCATCCACCCATGCTGGCCCGGGTACAGCCCCCACCACATGGCGTTCCCTGGCACGGTCACCTTCAGCGCCGAGACCCTCCTCAACATTCTGCTGGACACCATAGAGAGCTTCGCCCAGCATGGCGTCAAGCGGATAGTGCTCATCAACTACCACGGCGGCAACGACAACATAATGAAGCTGGCCGCCCAGATAGCAAAACGCGAGTACAGGGTCATGGTGGCCACGCCCCACGGCCCAAGCAGCACAGAGACCGCCAAGAAGATACAGGACCGGATGAAACGGTACTTCGAGGTTCACAGCGGCCCCAGGGAGACGGCCTTCGCCCTCCACTACTTCCCCGAGCTTGTGGAGAAGTGGAGGCTGGACGACTGGGAGAACGGCGTCGTCATATCGGAGCAGCTCCAGGAGTACATGAATCCGGACAGAGAGGACTATGAGCTGGTGAGCCAGGTCTTCAACGCATGTCTGGGCCCCAACACGGAGGACATCACCCGCACAGGCCAGTACGCCACCAGTGACCCAAGGAAGGCGGACGTCAAGGAGGCGGCCACCATGGCTGAGGAGGCCACCCAGTTCCTAGTGGACTTCATAAAGCTGTGGAAGACCATCCCTGTGCCCGAGTGCTACGTTGACTAGCGTTACCGTCCTCCTAAATTTTTTCAACTCCGGTTCTCTGATGTGGCGTGTTTGATGTGCTGAATGAGCCGTGTTTCTGTGTGGAATGGACGGCGTTTTTGCATAGAATGGGATCGATAAGGCGCGTTTCCCTGCCTCCTTTTGGCGCGAGGCGGCCGTTTCCGGTTTATCTCGCTCTACCCCCCCCCCTCTCGGGGGCTCAGCTTTTTCCTCAGCTCATGGAGACCAGAAAATAAGGATAATACAAGACCCTTGTAAAAGCTACCTAGATATTAGGTGTTAAAGGTACGGCCACAGCACCCTGAGGTTTAGCCTCTCACCTTCTTCAGCTTCCGGGCCTCCCCGGACTCCATGTGCACCGTGTACTCCTCGCCCGGGTACCTAGCTGACCTCACATCGTCCCTGTAGCCGATCAGCGCCTCCGTTATCACCTTGTTAAGGTCCGCGTAGGGCTTGACGAAGGGCGGCGCCTGGTCGTAGACCCCCAGCAGGTCATGTAGTATGAGCACCTGGCCGTCGCAGCCCGCCCCCGACCCGATGCCGATGGTGGGCATCTCCAGCAGCTCCGTTATCAGCTGAGCCGCCTCCGCTGTGACGAACTCCAGGACCACCGAGAAGGCCCCCGCCGCCTCCAGGGCCAGGGCGTCCTCCAGGATGGCCTGCGCCGTCTCCGCCGTCTTACCTTGCACCTTGAAGGTATCGCCCACCGAGGCCCGTTGAGGCATCAGCCCTATGTGGGCCTGGACGGGTATCCCCACGTCCACGATCTCCTTTACCGTGGGGGCCATCTGCTTGCCCCCCTCCAGCTTCACGGCGTCGGCTCCCCCCTCCTGGATGAGGCGGGCCGCGTTGGATACTGTCTGCTCTCTGCTCACATGGTAGCTCATGAAGGGCATGTCCGCCACCACCAGGGCGCGTTTAACGGCCCTGGCCACGGGCCTGGTATGGTGGACTATGTCGTCCACAGTCACCTGCACCGGGTTGGGGTAGCCGAGAACCACCATGCCAAGGCTGTCCCCCACCAGCAGCATGTCGATGCCGGCCCTGTCCGCCAGAAGCGCGGACGGGTAGTCGTAGGCGGTGACCATGGTGATCTTCTCGCCCCCCGCCTTCATCTTCCTGAGCCTGGGAACCGTAAGCTTATCCAATCCGTCCACCGAGTCAACCTAAGCCTCAGAGAATATAATATGTGAGCTAGTCGCGGAGGGTGACCGGGTAGACGCCCGGCGGCACGTTCCTGTACTGGAAGACGCTCAGGTCCGCGGGACACTGGCCCGGAGCATCCACTATTATGATCTCCTCGCCTATCACCTCGTAGACGGCCCTGAAGTGGGTCTTGCTCTTGGAGACGATGACCCGGAAGTCCTGGGGCCTGTACCCGAACTGCTTTATCGGGTCGTCGTCGATGAGGCTGCTCTGCCGGGATATGAGTTGCAGCCAGACCCCGCCCACCTGGATGATGCCGGTTGGGCCCAGGTTGATGTCCTGGTTCACCCTCATGGGGCCGGTGCCCTTGTACCTGCCCTCCCCCGCCCACAGCACCTTACCCTTGACCCGGAGCTTTCCTCCGTCCCTCCAGCCTGTGGTGGCGCCCACGTCCAGCTCGACGGCGGCCCCAACCCCAGCCTCGACGCATTTCTTGGCTGACTCGGGGTCGTATATCATAGGCACAGCCGTCTTCTCCGCCTTCTGCTTCAGCAGCTCCCTGAGGACGAAGGTGGTGTCGTTGCTCCTGTCCGCGTGGTCCAGGATCACCATAGGCTTCCGGGCCCCCTCCGCCTTCCTCAGGGCCAGCCTGACCCCCGCCTCTACGCTGTAGAGGGACGCCTCCTTCCTGCCGGTGAGCTCCCTCCGCTTGCTTAGCGCCAGCTCCGCCAGGTCGTCCACGATCCTCTGGGCCAGCTCAGGGTCGTCGTCGGTGACGGCCACCAGGCCCATGCCCAGGGGCCTGACATCGGCCCAGGCGAACCCGAATAGGGCCGTGACGTCCACTACGCCCGGCTCTCGCTCCCAGACGCGCACCCGGTCGATGATGTCCTTGGCTGGGCTGACAGTGGTGGCGCTGAAGACGCTTGGCACAACGATCCCTGGCTTTTTTAGAGCCATGGATGGTTTGATCTCGCTGCGCAGCGTCCTCACCATGGCGCGGGCCGCCCTAACGCCCGTGTTCCTCATGTCCACGTGGGGGCTGCTCTGGAACCCGAAGACAGCAGTCGCCTCCTTTAGCAGGGCCTCGTCCTTGTTGGCGTGGAGGTCCAAGGTCACCATGACCGGTATCTCGTATCCTATCTCCTCCCTGATCTCCCGGACGGCGTCCGTCTCAGGGTCCTGCCTGCTCTCCGTGGCCATGGCGCCGTGGAGGCTCAGCAGGACGCCGTCGATTCCGTCCCTCATGCCCCTGAAGCCCTTCCTCATCAGGGGCACGTAGTGGTCGTACACCTCGTCAGCCACGGTCTCCGTGGCTCCACCCGAGGCATTGAGGATTGGCACCAGCTCCACGCCCTCGGCCTCGCATACCTCCATGAAGCCCCTGATGCAAGTGTTGGTGCCCCGCGCATTATCCAGCACAGCCTGCCCGTAGGCGGCGTCCCTCTCAAAGTCCGCGAGGGTCGTCAGCCCCGGCCAGAACGTGATGGTCTCGTGGCTGAACCCCGCGACACCCAACCTCAGTTTCTTCATCAACTATCCCCCTATGACTACGCCAGCGGGGTCGATCTCCTCTCTGAGGAGCTTCAGCTCCTCCGGCGACGGCGCCTGGGTGACCCCCACCTTCTCCGGGACTACGAGGCTGAAGCTGGTGTTGCCAACCACGTCCTCCACCGATATGCCGGGGTGGACCGACAGCAGCTTCATCGCCTTGGTCTCGTCGTCGAAGCCCAGCACAGCCAGCTGCGTGATCACCCTGTAGGGCCCCGTGTTCCTGGGTAGACCCGCCCTCTCCCTGGCCCCAGGGCCGGTGAGGTACCCCGGCGTGGTGAGGAAGTCCAGCTTGTTCACGAACCTGATCTTGTCATGCCTCATCAGTATGATGGTACGGCCGCAGAGGCTGCCCACATCGTTGGCGCCGCCGCTCCCCGGCAACCTGACCTTGGGCTTGTCGTAGGCCCCTATGATCGTGGTGTTCAGGTTCCCGTACATGTCGATCTGGGCGGCCCCCAGGAACCCGTAGTCCACCAGCCCAGCCTGAGCCATCCCCATGACGTAGTCCATGCTGGCAGCCATAACGGCCTTGTGGAAGGTGCGGCTGTCCCCAACGCTGATGGGGATCATGGGCAGCTTGGGGCCTATGCCCCCAGCCTCGAAGACCAGCAGCAGCTCCGGGGCGTGCAGCCTCTGGGCGAGCATGCTGGCAACTAGGGGCAGCCCTGTGCCCACGAACACGGATTTCTTGTCTTCGAGGACTCTGCTGGCGACGCAGGCCATGAGCTCAGTGGCGTTGTACTCCAAGCTATCCCCTCCTGGCCCAGGGCGCCTCGAAGAGCACCTCAAGGCGCTCCAGCTTCTCAAGGTACCTCATCTTCTCCTCGCCGCCCACCAGCTCTATGTAATCGCTGAACTCGGTGACCCCGTAAACGTACTTGTCCAAGTACTTCTGGACCCCTTCGTCGCTACGGGTCATATACAGCCACTCAGCCATATGATCCTCGTCACTGTAGTAGAGGCCCGGCATGTTGCCCGGGTGGCTGCCGTAAGGGGCCTCCACCACGGCGTCCACCAGGAAGTGGGGTATGGCTGTCCTGTCGGGGTGGGCCCTGATCTCGTCCTCGGGCACGATCCTCTCGGTGGTGACTATGAGCCTCTTGGCCGCCCGGGCCAGGTCTGAGTCCTCGATGGTGGTGCCGTCGATCTGGCAGTTGCCGTACCTGTCGCACCTGTGGACGTGGATGAAGACCACGTCAGGGTAGCAGGCCGGCAGCAGGGTCAGCGGCAGCCCCGTCCACGGGTCCTCCACCACCTTCGAGGAACTATATCTGAGGGTGTCGGTGCCCAGCATGACCCGGGCTGGGAGCCAGGGGAGCCCCATGGCGGCGGCCTTGAACCTCCACTGGAACCCGGCGTTGCTAAGCTCCCCCACCACCTTGACCCTGCCCGACTCCACGGCTCTGCGGCCCGTCGGGGACAGACCCCTCAACTCGTGACCGAAAGCGTAAGCACAGTCCACCCTGTCCACGACGCCCCCGGCAATCAGGATATCCACGTCGTGGACAGCCGTTTTGCCGGCTATGGCCATCCCTGTGCGGCCTCTGCGTATCATCTCGTGGATGGCAACCATGCTGAACCTGATGTGGCCGAAGCCCCCCATGGCGAAGTAGTCGCCGTCCCTGGTGAACCTGTGGACGGCGTCGGTAATGGTGGTCCGCTTATCATCCAGGCCCCGGCTCTTATGCTCGGCCATCCATGCACGGGCGTCGTCGGGGTGCATCCAGCCCAGGAGCTCCCCCCGGCCCTCCTCGATGAACTTCATGGTTCCTACTGGCTCTTAAGACTCAAAATGCTTTTCGCTGAAAAAAGCTAGAGGCTTCTCGTCCGTCACGTGATCTTCTCGTAGAAGACCAACTTCTTCAGAGACAGCCTCTTCCTACTCTCCGGCCACTCCACGGGCACCCCAATGGGTATCATGCAGACCCGCTTATACTTCTCGGGTATCCCGAAGTGCTTCCTGCACAGCTCCTCAGTGACGGAGCCCGAGTAGAACACTGTACCGTAGCCAAGGGCCCGGGCGGCCAGCATTATGTGGCCCGCGGCCAGGCTGCCATCCATGTCCGTGTAGCCCTCGTACCTCACGGTCTTGTCCACCAGCACCAAGACGTAGACAGGGGCGCTGAACACGTCATCGTATCGCTCCCTGAGCTCGCTCTCCTCGGGCACATCATAGCCCTCCTCCTCGAGCCACCGCATCCTGTGCCTGATGCTGTCCTCCTTGAGGGCCTCCAGCTTCCCCCGGTCCCTGACCACCAGGTACCTGCAGGCCTGCTGATTGCCCGAGTTGGGGGCCAGCCTCGCCGCGTCCAGGATCATGTCCAGGTGCTCCTGGGGCACCGGGTCCGGCTTGTACTTCCTGACGCTGACCCTCTGCTCCACAACGTCGAAGAACGGGGGACCACCCGAAAACTTGGCCTTAACCATGTAGCTCACGTTGCTCAACTGTGCTCAGAAGATAAGAGTGTATATTCAAAAACTGGAGAGGGGGCTACTTCTTGGGGCTCCAGAGGAGCTTGTTCAGCTCCAGGAGATACCTATCTCTCCAAGCCTCCAGCTCCTCCAAGCTCTTGCCGCCCACCATCTCGTCCACCCCGTCGATGGCCTTCTGGACAACCGACTCAGGGGTCTCCGTCCACGTGGCCATGGTCTCCATCCACTTGGACTTGCTGACGCCGATGTGCCTCATCAGGTACTCGATGCCTCCCTTACCGCCCCCCAGGTGGTACGTCATGTAGGGGCCCATTATCGCCCACCTGATGCCGGGGCCTGCCCTGAGCGCCTTGTCCACGTCCTCAACCGTGGCCACCCCCTGGTCCACCAGGTTCAGGGCCTCCCTCCACAGGACGGCGCTCAGCCTGTTGGCTATGAATCCGGGGGCCTCCTTCTTGAGCACAACGGGGACGCGGCCGATGTCCTCCATGACCTTGTAAGTCGTCTCGATGGTTTTAGCGCCGGTCTTCTTCCCAGGACTGAGTTCCACGAGGGGCACAAGGTGCACCGGGTTCCAGGGGTGAGCCACGATGGCCCTTTCCGGATGCATCCTCATGTCGCGAGCTATGTCCGTCATGAGCAGACCGCTTGTACTGCTAGCGAGCACAACGTCCCTGGGAGCGAGCCTATCCATCTCGGCGTACAGCGGACACTTGACGCTCAGACTCTCAAAGACTGACTCCTGTACGTAGTCGGCGCCCTCCAGCGCCTCCCCCAGGCTCGTGGTGGTCTCCAGCCGCTTAGCCGCCGCCCTAGCGTTCTTACCCAGACCCGCGTCAACCAGAGTGCCGATGTGGTGGACAGCCCTAGCTTTGGCTTCCCCCAGCCTCTCCTCTGACAGGTCCTGCATCACGACGCTGTAACCGTTGAGGGCGAAGAGGGCCGCCCAGCCCTGGCCTATGAGGCCTGAGCCCACGAGGGCTACGCGCTTGACTCCTTCAATCATAAAGTATCCCATGAAGTAGAGGCGACCACGCTTTTCATTTTTCCGCAGTCGCTACCGTTAAGTCCCCCCACCCCGAGTCTACTCCATGTCAAGTCAACACGTATTCTCCAGGGGAGCCGACCACCTCTACGAGATGGTGAAAGGCGAGGGCATATACCTCTGGGACCGGGACGGCCGCAGGTACATCGACGGCAGCAGCGGCCCCATATGCGTAAACATAGGCCACGGCGTCAAGGAGGTGACGGACGCCGTCAAGCGCCAGATGGACGAGGTGAGCTACGTCCACAGCAGCCACTTCATCACCAGGTCCGTGAAGGAGTGCGCCGACAGGCTTGCGGCCTTCGCCCCAGAGGGCCTGGGCCACGTCTACTTCTGCAGCGGGGGCTCCGAGGCCACGGAGGCGGCGGCCAAGATGGCGCGCCAGTACTATCTGCTCACCAACGAGCCCAAGCGCTACAAGGTGGTGGCCAGGTGGCAGAGCTACCACGGCAACACCCTGGGCAGCCTCAGCATGAGCGGCAACATCGCTCGCCGCCGCCGCTACGTCCCCATGCTCATAGACTTCCCCCACATACCCCCGGCCTACTGCTACAGGTGCCCCTACGGGAAGACCAGGGACACATGCGACCTGGACTGCGCCAGGGCCCTGGACACCGAGATCAGGGCCCAGGGCCCCGAGCACGTCTCAGCCTTCATCGCGGAACCCGTGGTGGGCGCCACCCTGGGCACCGTCCCCGCCCCGGAGGGCTACTTCCAGCTCATCCGGGAGACCTGCGACAGACACGGCGTCCTATTCATCGCCGACGAGGTGATGACAGGCCTGGGCCGCACCGGCAAAAAATGGGGCCTGGACCACTGGGGCGTCAAACCGGACATAATCGCCACGGCCAAGGGCCTGGCCGGCGGCTACCTGCCCCTGGGCGCCACCATAGCCAGCGACAGGGTCTACGAGGCCTTCGGTGAGCCCTTCGCCCACGGCCACACCTACGGCAGCCACCCGGTGGTCTGCGCGGCCGGGGCCGCTGTACTGGAATACACGGTGAAGCACAGGCTTGTGGAGCGTTCAGCCGAGAACGGCAAGTACCTCCACAGGAAGCTTGCCGACCTCTACGACCACCCCTCCGTGGGCAACATCCGGGGCATGGGCGTCTTCGCCGGCATCGAGTTCGTCAAGGACAAGGATACCAAGGAGCCCTTCGACCCCAAGCACAGGTACAACGGCAGAGTCGTGGACAGGTGCTTCGAGAACGGGCTCCTAGTCTACCCAGGCTCGGGCACCGTAGACGGCGTCAGGGGCGACCACATCCAGGTGGCCCCGCCCCTCATCGTGGACAAGAAGCAGATAGACGAGATCGTGGCCCTGCTGGACAAGTCCATAGGCGAGGCGGAGAAGAAGGCCCTCTGAGCCTACCTTATCCTGCCGTTCGCCACCTTCTCCAGCCTTATCTCCTCGGAGTCCGTGTGCAGGGGCAGGCCCTCCATGTAGGCTCTGCCGTCCACGGCCTCCAGCCTGTACTTCATGAAATGGTCGAAGCTGATCAGGTCTTCCTTGTAATCCCTTATGTCGCCGACGTACACCTGGTCGCCTGGCTTGGATTTCTGGGGGCTCAGTACGCCCACGTCCTTGCCGTCGTCCCCGGCCAGAAGCATGCCCTCGCTCAGCTCGCCCCTGAGCTTGGCGGGCTGAAGGTTGGTGAGGACCACAAGATGCTTCCCCAGAAGATCATTCCTGTCCGGGTAGTAGGGTTTGAGGCCGGCGCATAGCTGCCTCTTCTCCGAGCCCAGGTCGACCTTGATGATGTACAGTTTGTCGGCGCCCGGGTGGTCCAGGACCTCCGTAACCTTGGCCACTTTCAGGTTGAGGGCCGACAGGTCCGTGGGGTTCAGCAGCCTGTAGCTGCCGCCGTTGAACCTTACGATGAGGTCGCATATCTCGCGGAGGGCCGCATCCAGGTACGTGCCGCTGGTCTCGGCGTTGCCCTGCACGTAGACCAGCAGGTTCCTGGTGTCGTACCCTATCTTGGTGTGCTGGCCCTGCTTGGCGTCCAGGTAGCAGAGGACGTGCTCCTGGTCCACCATGGCGAATGCCCCGGGCCGTACCTTCACGGGCTCCGTCTCGCCCAGGGGCACATAGGCCTCATCGCCCTGGGTCACCTTGAGGCGGACGCCGCCCACCACCTTGTCCAGGTCGTGGACCCCGACGCTGACGCGACGTGTGGCTGAGATGATGTTGTAGGCGTCCACGACGGTGTTGATGTTGGGGAGCATCCCCCTCTCCTTGACGAGCTTTATCAGGTGAGCCATGGGGGGCTCCTCGTCGGCCTTGAACCTCCGGTACACCTCCCTGTAGCCCTCTATGATGGGATCACCGTCTACTCGGAGGGCTCTGATCTTCTCCTCGGCCTGCTTCTTCAGCTTCTCCAGCTCGCCTTCGCTCTTCCTGATGCCTACGCCTTGGATTATGGCCAGCTTCACGTCCACGCCTATCTTGGCGAGCTTGTCGTCGATGCTGAACTCGACTTCACGCTCTGCTGGGGCCTCGTCCCTGGCCTTCAGCACTATGGGCTCTATCTTCTTGAGGACTATCCTGGCTTTCCCAATTCTGTGATTCTCCAACACTTCTCCGATGTGGCTCCAGTCCATGGCCTGCACGTTGAGCTGCTTCTCCATCTTCTCCACGAACAGGGGCATGATGGGTTTTATCAGAAGGGTTAGGTTCTTGACGATGTTGACGCAGTCCGTGAGCACCCTCTGGCCGCGACCCTTATCGGATTTAACCATCTCCCACGGCGCGTTGTCCTGGAAATACTTGTTGCCCATGCTGCTGATCTCAAGCATCTCCCGGACCGCGTCCCTGAAGTCGTAGTTGTCGTAATGGCGGCCCACCGACTCGCACTTGGCCCTCACCTCGTCCAGGAGACCACCGTCCAGCGTGGTGGTGGTCTCGCTGTCGTAGTACTTGTTGAGGAAGCTGAGGACCCTGTAGAAGAGGTTGGCCAGGTTGGATACCAGTTCGTTGTTGATCCTGTTCTCCAGGTTCACCAGGTCCAGGTCGATGTCGGTCATGGTGTGGGTGAGGTTCGCGGCGTAGTAGTATCGGGTGAGCTCCGGGTCCACATAGTCCTTGAACTCCTCAGCTGTGAGGAAGGTGCCCCGGCTCTTGCTCATCTTCTCCCCGTTCACCGTCAGGAACCCGTGGACCACCACGTTGTCGGGCACGTGGAGCCCGGCGCCGTGGAGGACGGCGGGCCAGAATAGGAGGTGGAAGTATATGATGTCCTTGCCTATGAAGTGAATGATCCTGCTGTCCCCCGACTGCCAGTAGTCGTCAGCCGTGCAGCCCTTATCCCTGCAGTAGTTGGCGGTGCTGGCTATGTAGCCTATGGGTGCGTCCAGCCACACGTAGAAGTACTTGTTATCCTCCCCGGGTATCCTGAAGCCGAAGTAGGGGCCGTCCCTGCTGATGCACCAGTCCTGGAGACCCTCCCTGACCCAGGTCAGTATCTGGTTCCTGATCTCAGGCTGGAGGCTCTGGTTGGTGTTGAGCCAGTTCTCCAGCCAGCCGCTGAACTCGCTGAGCTTGAAGAAGTAGTGGAGGCTGTTCCGGCGCACAGGCGGGTTCCCGCAGATGCTGCAGTAGGGGTTCACCAGGTCCGTGGTGCTGTAAGTGCTGTTACACTTCTCGCAGACGTCCCCGTACTGGTCCTGGGCGCCGCACTTGGGGCACGCGCCCTTCACGTAGCGATCCGGCAGGTACCTCTCGCAGTGCTCACAGAAGGTGAGCTCCATCTCCTTGGTGTAGATGTGCCCCCTCTCCTGGAGCCGCCTGAATATGAGCTCCGTGTAGTGCTGGTTCTCCGGGCTGTTAGTTGAGTAGTAGCTGTCGAAGCTGATCAGGTAGTCGTCGTAGTCACGCTTGTGCTCCCGCTTCCAGTGGTCGATGAAATCCTCGGGCGTCACACCCTGCTTGGCGGCGTTGATCTCTATGGGGGCACCATGAGTGTCTTCAGCCCCACAGTAAATGATGTCTCGGCCGCGAATCCTCTGCGACCGTACATAGATATCCGTCTGAATATTCTCCAACATGTGGCCTATGTGTACGGGGCCGTTGGCGTAGATGAGGGCGGAGGTCACAAGAGTCTTGGGTTCGGGCATGGCTTCACCTCGGGTTTCCATTAAGGAAAATACCCAGAATATATATACCCTACCCGCTGAGGGGTGTAAAATATTCCCCTATTACTGGACTCAGCCCTCAGGCGGGGCCTCGCCCTTCTCCCCGGGCTCCCCTTCAGCCACTTCTTCGGTTCCAGCCTCGGAGCCCTCTGGTCCACCGGGGCTTTCTCCCTCCTCGGCCCGGGAAGCCGCGGCCCTGATCCTCGCCAGCCTCTTGATATGTGATTCGTGGAGAACCGCCCCAGCCATGGCCCCTCCGATGAGAGCCAGGGTGGTGAACGCGTTTCCCACCGCGCCAAACCCATACAGAGTGGCGTGAACTATCTGCTGGATAATGTAAGCCAGAACCCCTGTCAGTGTCCCCTGCTGCAACGTATCTCCCTGGGTGTTCTTGGCCACGAGGTAGCCCCCGGCGTAGCCGCCCAGCAGGTTGATCCCAACTATTAACAGGTTCAGGTTTGCCTGCAGCTCTGGGTCTGCTGGGGAGACACCGAAGAGGAGCCCCAGGAGCTCAAGGCCGATGAAAGACACCCCGAAGGCTATGTTCGCTCCCGCGAAGATGATCCTTCTAGGCATCCTAGTTCCTTGGTCGGCGACCATACACTACAAGTATGGGGGGTGTTATTTAACGGAGCCAGCTGGTTTGATTACGGTAGAGCGGTTCATGAATCATATTTAAAAACCATCAAGTGTGAGGGAAAAGCTCGTTTAATTACGCCATATAGACGTAAGTATTAAATCAATTCGGGGTCAAGATACATTCACATATGAAACAGGAGTGATATGAAATATCAATACTTATTACGGGCAGAATTTTCGCGTTAGGAATGCTGATACTAATCTGGATCTTCATACTGGGCGGTATGGAGATGGCCAAAAAACAAAAACTACAATTCAGAAAACTGACGGGCCTGGATGCACTGCCAGAGATGGTAGGCAGAGCAGCCGAGATGAACAGGCCTGTGCACTTTACGACTGGACTAGGAAGCTTAACGGAAACTGTGGCACCACAGCTAGTGGCTGGACTCGCAGTCCTAGCCTATGTAGCTGAGCTGTGCGCCAACTATGGCGTGAATCTCATCTACTCGGTGTACGCGGCTCAGGTCATGCCTATCGCTACAGAGCTCATGAAGGAAGCCTATGTGAAGGCTGGCAAGGCGGAGGAGTTCCACGCGGAGGACCAGGTAAGGTACCTGTCTGGCGAGCAGTTCGCCTACGCCTCCGCTGTTCAGGGTATCGCGGAGAGGGAGAGACCCGCAGCCAACATAATGATCGGACCCTTCTACGCTGAGTCCATGCTCTTCGCGGAGACCTTCAACAGGATCGGATCCATACAACTGGCTGGAACGGCCAGAGGATACCAGATACCCTTCTTCGCCGTCATATGCGACTACTTGCTAATCGGAGAGGAGATCTACGCAGCTGGAGCATACCTCTCCGGGGACCCCGTACAGGCAGGAACCACCAGAGGGCAGGACTACGGCAAGATACTGGCAATGATACTGATGATACTAGGCGTGTTGGCGACTGCCGCGGGCAGTTCGTTCATAGTCGACCTATTAGGAATGTAGGAGGTATGATGAAATGTCGACAACTTTAAAGAAAACGATACCGGTAGTGATAGTATTTGTCGTGGCCCTTATTGTGATGATGGACTACTTCATCGTCACGCCACCGGTGAACACAGCCGGCAAGAGCTGGACCAGCTTAACGGTGACGAACCTCCAGAACTGGGGCATCATACTCACCGCCTTCGCGCTGGGCTTCGGCGCAGTCAACCTCTTCTACTTCCACAGCAAGCACATATCCAGACGGACACCGGACCAGTGGCAGTTCAGCCTGTGGCTTCTCATAGTCATTGTGATCTTCACTGTAACGGGTGTCGCAATGGGCCCAACCTCAGATCAGTATAACTGGCTCTACAATGCATCCTACTTCGCCCTCAGCGCCACAGTGTACTCTAGCCTCGGCTTCTACATGACATCAGGGCTTTACAGAGCTCTGAGGCTCAAGAACGTCGAGTCAGGTATCTTCTTGGTCGTAGGCTTGGTAGTGTTGGCGAAGAACGCGCCCGCAATGGCTGTATACTTCCCCGTGTTAGGAACCTGGGTGAGCTTCATCAGCGACGTGCTGACGACCTCGGCTCAGCGTGGCATCATGATCGGTGGCGCCCTAGGAGCCATATCCCTGGGCATCAGGACCATGACCGGTAGAGAGACAGGGTTCCTCGGTAAACTGACCGAGGAGGAGAGAGGAGGCGGTGGAGCATGAGTGGACAAGGTAAGAGCATCTGGGACACGCTGGAGAACATACCTAGAGAGGTGCTCTATGGCATACTTCTGGTAGTTTTCGTGGTTCCCATGATTTACCCCCTGGGCCTACCTATACCCGTCTCGGCCAACACACAAAAATGGTACCAGACCATAGAAGCTCTACCCCCAGGCTCCGTCGTCATGATAGACTTCGGATACTCCGGGGGCGGAGAGCCTGAGCTGGGCCCAATGGCAGTAGCCGTCTACCACCACCTCTTCAGGAAGGGAGGCATTAAGGTCATCTGCATGTCCACATCCATCGAGGGACCCCAGCTATGGGACAAGGCCATGGCTGAGATCAGACCAGAGCAAAAGTACGGCGCCCAGTACGGCGTCGACTACATCCACATAGGCTACATAGCTGGAACAGAGACGGCGATGGCTGCGATCGGAAAGGACCTGAGAGCAACAACTTCCACTGACTACAAGGGTAACCCACTAAGCCAGTACACCATCATGGATGGTATAACTGACGCAAGCAGCTTCGACCTACTACTCTGCTATACCACAGGCGGCGACCAGTCAGAGGGCTGGGTAAGGCAGTGGTACACCGTCTACGGCACAAGGTACATGTGCTCTGTGCTGGCCATGATGGTCCCCACTATGCTGCCATACCAGAACGCGGGACAGATAATATCCGTGACATCTGGGGCACAGGCAGGAGAGATGGAGACCCTGGTAAGGGTCCCCGCCCGGGGCATCAAGTCGGCCGACGTGATAACCCTGACTCACCTGCTTTGCCTCGCCTACGTGGCCATAGGCAACATCGCCTACCTTGGCAAGAGATTCTCAGGAGGAAGTAAGTGATGGAGCTAAACCTAGTCATACAGATCTGGATGGCGGCCATATTCACCATATGGATCTACAGCATCGCCTTCAGGGACAACGACTTCTTCAAGTTAGCTGAGTACACCTTCGTCGGAGCAGCCGCCGGGCACAGCCTAGTCTACGGCGTGGACAACATCAGGAGGTACGGCTGGGACAACCTGATGGGGGGAGCATACCTCTACATCGTGGTTTTCCTACTCGGGATACTACTGTACTCGAGGTACCACCCACAGTACTTCTGGGTGAGCAGGTACCCCCTGTCCATCATGGTGGGCCTTGGCATAGGGCTCAGCATGAGGGCGGTGGTCACCGCGGAGTTCATCACCCAGATAAAGTCCACCGCAGCCATCAAGTTGATAGGCGTCACGGACCCCTTCAAGTTGGTCAGCAACCTGATCTTCATCATCCTAGTGGTAACCACGGTCTACTTCTTCCTATTCACGTTCCCCAAGGCCCACGAGGGCGGCCTCGGCATCATACCCAAGATCGCAAGGTACGGGATGATGGCCGCTTTCAGCTACAGCTTCGCCAACACTGTGCTGTCCAGGTACAACATGATCTTCGGAAGACTCGACTTCATCTACAACCAGTGGCTGCCGCTTCAAGGCGCGATCATAGCCCTACCCATAGTGCTGGTACTGCTCATCTACGCCATGCTGCCACCAGAGAAGAGGCCGTGGCCCAAGAAGGAGTAAACCTTCCCCCATTTCTTTTACATTAAACTCTTATCCGAGCCACATTCATGTTAAATGATACATTTGACCCTGGACAGGGATAAACGGCCATCGATAACCGACTACATGGCGGGCGCCGTGCTGGCCTACGGCATAGTGTACTTCTGGATAGAGCTCAAGACCTTCTACGACCCCCCGTGGGTCCTGGCCTACATCATGTACTACTTGGCTGGCCTCATACCCAGCTACCTTGTGTGCAAACGAACAGGGGCAGCGGAGCTACCGGTTGCGATTAGGTGCGTGATGATCTCATGGGCTCTCGTGGTGGTCAGCCTGTGGGCGTTCACCCAGGGCAACACCACCTCCTTCTTCGCCCTCCTCCTAGTCATGTTCCTCCTGGGAGGGTTGACGTCCGCCTACATCTCCCTCCGGCGGAGACTGAGACCCGCCAAGCAGAGCGTCACAGGCTCCGATGAAGATAATACCTTAAATCAGCTGTAAGATATATGGTTCTGAGATGTACCCCTGGGGCGACATGGAGCTATCCGAGGAGGAAGTCGACAAAGTCCTCCACGGCGCAGCTAAGAGGATACAGCTCTACGGCATGGAGACCGTGGCCATCCTCACCCTCGAAAGCATCAAGCCCATGGTGTACGTGGGCGGCGAACTCAGCAGAGTAGTCCTAGCCCCCTTCCTGCCTGCCCTGGGCCCCCAGTACAACATGCTGGGGGAGAAGCTCATCTACGTCTTCGAGGACAGGAAGAACATAGAGAAGCTCATCCAGATCCTCGAGCAGATGACCAAGGGCGAGTACAAGCCCCCAGTCAAGGAGCTGGAGGCCCCTGCTGGGGAGGCGGCCCCCAAGGAGGAGCCCCCTGATAGTCCCGAGCCGGAGAAGGGGGATGAAGCAGAGAAGCCTCAGGAGCGCAAAGGGTGGCGGCGCTGGCTACCCTTCTGATACAACTACAAGGTTTTCGGTTAACCGTGTTCTCTGGGGCTCCAGAGCCAAGGACGAGGAGGCACCTCATCAAGGAAAAGCATGAAGCATAAGATGGAATTTGTTTTCCGCTTAATCCCGGCTGGCACGGGATAAGCCTAAAAGCACCTGGAGGTGAGCCGGATGTGAAAAAAGGTAGGGGGGTATCAATTAATGGCGAATATTTTTATCATTAGACAGATCACCCGCCCCGAAGCCTATGACTACAGCACACCAATAAAAAAGATAATCAAAATCCTCCTACATGTTTGGGCCAACGTATTAGAAAGCTTTAAGCATGATTAGTCGTGACGCTTTATGAAACAGCATGGCAACCCTCAAGAAGCCGACTGAGGAGATGCAGTACATCATTGTCACTGACGTAGGATCCACCACCACCAAGGCGAGGTTTTTCCACCTGAAGGACGGTGAGTGGAGGTTCCTGGTGGCAGGTGAAGCACCCACAACCGTAGAAACCCCTTACGAGGACGTAACCCTCGGAGTTCAGAACGCGGTACGTGAAGTCGAGGAGTTGACCGGCCACAAGCTCCTATCCCCCGACGGCTCAGGCATAATAATGCCCTACGACGGGGAGAAGGGAGTAGACCTCTACTGTACCACCAGCAGCGCTGGCGGAGGACTACAGATGATGGTGGCCGGACTCATCAAGTCCATGACCGCTGAGAGCGCCAACAGGGCGGCCCTCGGAGCAGGCGCCATAGTAATGGACGTCATCGCCAGAGACGACGGAAGACAGCCCTACCAGAAGATCCGGAGGATCAGGAGCCTAAGGCCCGACATGATCCTCATGGCAGGGGGCACCGACGGTGGCGCCGGCAGCCACGTCATGGAGATAGCGGAGCTCATCAAGGCCGCAGAGCCCAAGCCCAGGCTTGGCGTAGCCTACAACCTCCCCATCGTCTACGCTGGAAACAAGACCCTGAGGAAGGAGATCGAGAACCTCCTGAAGTCGGGGTTCGCCCTACAGATGGTGGACAACATCAGGCCCGTCCTGGAGGTGGAGAACACCGAGCCCGCTAGACGCGCCGTCCACGAGCTCTTCATGGAGCACGTCATGAGTCACGCCCCAGGGTACCAGAAACTAATGAAGTGGACGGACGTCGACATCATGCCGACGCCAGCGGGCGAGGGCATGGCCATGCAGCTTATCGCTAACTCATACAAGCAGAACGTGCTGGGCGTCGGTCTGGGCGGAGCCACCACCAACGTGTACTCGGTGGTGGACGGCAGGTTCGTCCGCTCTGTGTCAGCCAACCTAGGCATGAGCTACAGCGTCACCAACGTAATGAAGGAGGCGGGCATCGACAACATCATGAGGTGGATACCCTTCAACCTGGACAAAGAGGAGGTAGCCAGCCGCCTCATGAACAAGATGATCAGGCCCACCACCATCCCCCAGACCCTGGAGGACCTCATAGTGGAGCACTCAGTGGCGCGCGAGGCCCTAAGACTGGGCCTGCACCACCACAGGACCATCGCTACAAGACTCAAAGGCATACAGCTGCAGAGAACCATCAGCGACATGTTCGAGCAGGCTGTGGCTGACAGCTACGTAGAGATGATGAACATCGCCATCTGCGCAGGCACAGGCGGGCTCCTGAGCCATGCGCCCAGGCGAGTCCAAGCCATGTACATCCTCAGCGACGCCTGGCTCCCCGAGGGAGTCACCAGGATGTTCCAGGACAGCGTCTTCATGATGCCCCACATAGGCGTCCTGAGCACGGTATACCGGGAAGCGGCGTGGAGCGTCTTCGACAAGGACTGCCTGGTCAGGATGGGAACCAACATTGCGGCCGCTGGCACAGGAAAGCTGGGCGAGCTCTGCATGACAGTGGAGCTGGACATGCCCAACGGTGAGCACGTGAAGGAGGAGCTCAACTTCGGCGAGATCAAGATCGTGGAGCTCCATGAGAGGGAGGAGGCGAAGGCCATGATTACGCCCGCCAAGGAGTTCAACGTGGGCGCCGGCCCTGGTAAGGAGCTTGAGACCACTGTGAGCGGCGGCATAGCCGGCGTCATGATGGATGCCCGCGGCAGACCCCTGTACTTGCCGGAGAACGAGAGCCAGAGGAAGGAGCTTTTACTGAGCTGGTTCAAGTCAGTGAATCTATACGACGCGGACAAGCTGGAGGCGCTGATCTAAGATGGTGAAGAAAGCAGAAGCAAAGAAGACTAACGGAAACGAGAAGGAGACTGAGGAAGCCCACGCCTATACGCCTGGCCTCAAGGTCAAGCGGTCCATGAGCGTGGAGAAGATGAGGCGGCTCCCCATCCTGGGGGAGGTCTTCCCCAAGGTTGGGGACAGGGTGGAGTACGACGAAGTCATCGCTCGTACCGAGATCAGCGGAGACCCCGAGATCATTAAGGCGGGCATGATCCTGGGAGTGGAGGCCGAGGACGTACCCAGGTTCATGTTGAAGCAGCTGGGGGAAAAGGTGGAGAAGGATGAGCTCATCGCCTACTACACGGCCCTCTTCGGCCTCATCAAGAAGAGAGTCAAGACCCCGGTCACGGGCACCATCGAGAGCATCAGCGAGATCACGGGCCAGGTCATCATCAGGGGTTCTCCCATCCCGGTGGAGGTGGACGCCTACATCCCGGGCGCAGTAGTGGAGGTGATGCCCAGAGAGGGCGCCGTCATCGAGGCCAACGCCGCCTTCATCCAGGGCATCTTCGGCATCGGCGGGGAGACCCACGGCGACATCCACATGATGGTGGAGAGCAGCGACCAGGTGCTGGACGCTGACATGATCAAGCCCGAGCACAAGGGCCTGATCCTGATCGGAGGCAGCCGGGTGACCCTGGACGCCCTCAGGAAGGCCGTGGAGGTGGGGGCCTCCGGCATCGTCAGCGGAGGCATCAGGCATGAGGACCTCATCGCCTTCACAGGTGAGGAGATAGGCGTAGCCATCACCGGCCAGGAGGAGGTGGGCATCACCCTGATCATCACTGAGGGCTTCGGCAATATGGTCATGAGCCAACGCACCTTTGACCTCCTCAAGGACTTCGAGGGCTACAGGGCCTGCGTCAACGGCGCTACCCAGATCAGGGCCGGCGTCCTTAGGCCGGAGATCATCATCCCCCACGAGTTGAAGGGGCGGGAGGGCGGCGAGGAGTCCCTCTCCAGCGGAATGGTCCCGGGGACGCCCATCAGGATCATCCGGCAGCCCTACTTCGGCGCCATAGGGAAGGTTCACAGCCTGCCAGTAGAGTTGCAGCAGCTGGAGTCGGAGAGCATGGTGCGTGTGGTGAACATCGAGCTGGAGGACGGCCGCGTGGTCACTGTGCCCAGGGCTAACGTGGAGATCATCGAGGAGTAATCCTCCCCAACCTTTTGTTACAAGCTACTTGTAATTTGGTGTTTTTAGAGGTGTTCTTTGGGGGCCCAGGGTTTGTTCCCAGTGGCTGGGAATTGTGCGAATTAGGGGGCTATGACAGCTGCGTGGAAGAATGTGATATTTTTTCGAGTTGCTTTTAGCTAAGTTTATTGGTTTTTATTGTTATCAGTGGACTTCCAGCAGCTGCAGCCCGTGTTGTTGCAGTGGCTTGTAGTGGCTTAAGTTGTATGTGAAGAGCCTGGCGCCGTTGTTGATGGCGATGGACGCGATCATGGCGTCCATCCTGTGTATCGGTGTGCCGTCTCCCTCCGCGAGTAGTTCCAGCTTGGCGGAGAGATGGGCATCGCCCTTGGTGTAGGGGAGGGCCCGCAGGCGGAGGATGTCAGGGTTCATCTTTCCCCTCTTCTCGAGGCCGTACTGGACCTCATGGATGGCTATGGAGGTTGTGACGACGTCCTCGTCACTCGACTTTAGAACCTCAACGGCGTCCTCACCCCGTCTGCTTCTCTTGTTGAGTATCTCTATGAGGACATCGGTGTCAAGGACTATCATACCTCTTCTCCGCCCTCCTTGTCCTAACCTCTGACAGAAGCTGCTCGGTGTCAGGTATATCCAACGTGCCCCTAAGCTGTTCGAGCAGCTGCGTGGTGTTCTGCTCCTCTGACAGCCTCAGGAAGAGGTCGCTGAAGCTCTCGTCCTCCCGTTTGATCATGAGTAACTTGTTGTACACCTCGTCCCGTATGGTTAGTGTCTTCGTCACCGTCTCTCATTGGATCGTGAAACTCAAACCAATATAAACATATGTTTAAACATATGTTTACGTGCGTCTGTGGAGGCGGGAGTTAATTTAACTCAGGAGCAAAGGATAATACATGCAATCTTACAAAGTCCCGGCGTGGGAATTCTACGGCTGGAATCCGGAGGAACTGGTCTTCCCGGACGGTTGGAAGATACATGAGCGAAGGATGAGGGGTCACAGCGCTCCCAAGCTGTCAACTGAACTCGTGGCAGAGAAGCTGAGTCACCCGGTGGGTACTCCGAGGCTGAGCGAGCTGGCCGAGGGCAAGAAGCGTTGTGTCATCGTGTTCGACGACATGACGCGTCCAACAAAGCAGTACCAGATGCTGCCGGCGGTGCTGGGCGAACTCCATGAGGGGGGCCTAAGGGACGACCAGATAGTGTTCATGATGGCCACGGGGGCCCACCACGGCCGCCTCCTCTTCGACTTCCAGAAGAAGCTGGGCCCGGAGACACCTGAAAAGTACCTCGTGTTCAACCACTGCTGCTTCGAGAACACCGTGGACCTGGGCACCACCAGCCACGGGACTCCCGTGCACATCAACAGGGAGGTTATGGAGTGCGACATGCGGGTCACCCTGGGAGTCATGATGCCCCACTTCGGGTACGGGTTCGGCGGCGGAAGCAAGATGATAGTGCCGGGGGTGGCAGGCATCGACGCCATCACTCACAACCACAGGATAAGGGAGGGCACGGGCCCCGGCAGGGTCGAGGAGAACGTGCGGCGCCTGGACAGCGAGGAGGCGGCCAGGATGGCGGGCTTCGACTTCGTCATCAACGCGTTCCTCAACGGCGACTGCGACGTTGCCGACCTGGTCTGC
The DNA here is from genome assembly GCA_043826455.1 of Candidatus Bathyarchaeota archaeon. Taxonomy (GTDB): domain Archaea; phylum Thermoproteota; class Bathyarchaeia; order TCS64; family TCS64; genus RBG-16-57-9. The sequence goes on along the minus strand of JBDRQD010000015.1, from coordinate 123,693 downwards.
GGGGACCTAGTGGACGCCCACAGGGCCGGGCTGAAGATCGCCAGAAAACACTACGCCACGAAGCTGGTGAGGGACGCGGACATAGTGGTCGGCAACGGCTACCCCATGGCCAACGAGGGCTACAAGGCTTACTACCTGCTCAACGACTCGGTGCGGGAGGGCGGCGACATGGTGTTCCTCCTCTACACCCCGGAGGGGTGCAGGGTCCACCACTACAACGGCCGATTCGGCACCGAGTACGGAGGCAGAGGCTGGACCAAGACCACGTACCTCCGAAAGCCGTGGAGGATGAGCCGCGTCCTCTGCGTCAGCCCCCAGATCGCCAGGGCCGACGAGTACTACTACGGCGAGGGCAGCCAGTGGGTCAAGACCTGGGGAGAGGCGTTGAAGCTGCTTGAGAACGTCCACGGGTCAGACGCCGAGGTGGCGCTGTACCCGACCGCAGCCATGCAGATAAGCGAGGAGAATGCGGTCAGGTCCTAGAGCCGGGCGAAAACGCGGCAGACGGAGTCCACTCCGTCCCCGACAACCTCAACATCTTCCATGGTGCCGATCCCTGACTGGTGGCCCCACACTATGTGGTCTATCTCGTCCGGGGTGAACCCCATGACCCTGCACGCAACGGCGTCCGTGGCCACCACGTCCGTCCCAGCAATGACTGTGTCCATCCTGACGGGGGTGCCGTGGACTGGGCCCCTGCCCTCCATGGCCACGAAGCCGTCTATCACCGTCAGGCTGGGTAGCAGGGTCAAGCATATGTCGTGGATGACCTTGTGCATGCCGTTCATGTGGTAGCGGCCCTTCCATTTGGTGGTGAGCATCCCGAACATGTTCTTCATGCCCAGGGTGACGCCGGTGCCCATGTGGGTCTTGAGCTTGGCCGCGCTGATGATGGCCGACTCAGTGGCGATCTTGGCTACCTTGATGCTGTCAAGGGTCTTGCCGCCCCTGACGGGCACCTCCACCTTCTCCTCCGAGTGGCGCATGTTGACGAAGGGCACCCCCACCCGGTCCAGCATCTCCTTCATGCCGCTGACCACCACCGCCTTGTCCGCGTTAGTCATCTGGGCGTCAGACTCCACCACCACAGGCTCCTTACCCAGGTCCCTGACCCGGTTTATGATGGCCTCCACGACCACGGGGTCCGTGGTTGCCCCCGTCTCCCAGTTCTTGGCGGTGATGAAGTTCACCTTAATGAGAACTCTGCTGAATGGCTCCAGGGCCTCCCTGTACGGGACCAGGTCCAGGGCCCTGTACACGGTCTCCAGGCTGCGCTCACCCTTGACTATCGCTACCCTTGTCAAGCCCATCCCCGTTGAATGGAAACGGCGGGTAAAATGTCTTCAGGTGCTGTGCTTATCATCGGGCTCCAAACGCCTCGACAGAGGAAGAACAGCCACGGATAGGGCGGCCAGGGCCCTGTAGAGGATCTGGGGTCCGTAGACCTCGGCGAGGCCGCCCCCGGCTATGGGGCCTATGAACATGCCTACGCCATAGACCCCCTCGTGGACGCCCATGGCCGCGCCCAGGGACCCAGGCTCACACCTCTTGACTATGTAGTCCAGGACCACGGGCGTCATTATGCCGGCAGCCACTCCGTACAGGGCGAGGGCCGACGCGTAGCCGGCTAGGCCGGTCGAGTAGCTGAACACCAGCATCCCTGAGACCAGGAGGGCCGACGCGAGGGCTACACTCCTGCGGGCGCCCCAGGCCACGAAACGCTCAACGTTGACGAAGGTGAGCCCCCTCACGACGTTAGTCATGGTGACGAGGAGGCCCACAGTTGAGGCCGTCAGCCCCTCCAAGCTAAGGTGGCCGGGCACGATGGCCATGTAGATGCCCAGAACCATGGTGAAGGGCAGGAGTGTCAGGTAGGCGGCGGAGAGCCTCCTGAAGGGGGCCAGGCTGAGCCCCTCCGAGCCGGAGCGGTTCCTGAGGGACAACCGGGGCCTGAGCAGCAACTGGCTAAGGAGGCCGCTGGCCACCAGCAGAGACGCCGTGCACAGGAACAGGGCGTTGAAGCCCAGGTTGGACGATACGAGGCCGCCCAGGAAGGGGCCGATGGCGAAGCCCGTGATCCAGCTGAGGTTGTACCTGCCCATGCTCTGAGTGAGCCTATCCGGGGGAGATATGTCCGCGGTCAGGGTGCTAGCTGAGACCCAGAAGGAGGCCGAGGCCACACCCATGAGGGCCCTAGCGATCACAAGCCGGGGGATGTCGTCGGCCAAGGTGAAGAACCCCAGGATGAGGGCCCCCATGAACGCGTAAACGGTGTATAGCCTGAGCCTCTCGAAACGGTCCAGCAGGAGACCCGTCGTGAGGGTGAACACAGTGTACACTATGTTACCAACCGCCCCCAGGAGCCCCAAGTCCACGTAGCTGGCCCCTATGCTTGTGGCGTACACGGGCAGCAGGAAGGTGGTGGTGCCCAGCCCAGTGGCGCTCAGGAATATGGTGGCGTAGAGGACCCTCAGGTGCCTAGGCCTATCGTCGCTCAATGTGTCTCCGCATCATGTTGTGGGACCCCGCATTTAACTCACGCGCGCAGCCCCAGTCTCTAAATACGTGGTTTAAGAGGCTTAATGCGTGGATTCATTGAAGTTGAAGACAGTGGTCGGTGGCACACTGGTGGACGGCACCGGCGGCGAGCCGGTGGAGGACTCCACTGTGCTGATCGAGGGGAAGCTGGTCAAGGCTGTGGGGCCGAAAGGCGTCGTGAAGATACCGTCGGGGGCGGAGGTGGTGGACGCCCACGGCAGGACGGTGATGCCAGGCTTGATTGAGGGTCACAACCACCCCCTGGGGGAGCGGGACTTCAGCGACCCAGGGTTCAAGAAGTACTACGACAACGTGGTGCACAGCCCAGCCCTGGCCCTCCTCAAGGGGGTCCAAGTTATCCAGGGGATGCTCAGCCACGGCGTCACCACGGTGAGGATACCTCACCCCACCATAGCTAACGCCCCGGAGCTCAGGGGCGAGTGGCTTGTGGCGCTTAGGACCGCCGTGGAGCGAGGCTACTTCAACGCGCCCAGGGTGGTGGCGGGGGGCTGCGTGCTGCCCACGGGCGGTCACCTCAACGCATTGGCGCCACCCTTCATCCTGAACCAGGGATGGAGAGGAGCAGACGGTCCCTGGGAGGTCCGAAGGCAGACCCGGGAGTGCCTGACCTACGAGGTAGACTTCATCAAGCTCATTGGCCCCGGCCACAAGCGGTACAAACCGGGGGACGGCCCCGAGCACACCTGCATGACCAGGGAGGAGATTGCGGCTGCGGTTGAGGAGGCCCACTGGAAGGGTGTGCCCGTGGCGGCTCACGCCAAGAACGGGCCGGGTCTCAGGTTCGCCGTGGAGGAGGGGGTGGACAGCATAGAGCACGGCACCCACCTCATCGAGCAGCCTGACCTCATCAGGCGCATGGCGGAGCACGGCCAATTCCTGGTCCCCACCCTGGGCATGTTCTTCTGCGAGCCCCTCATGGAGGCCTATGATGGCGCCGAGCCGGGCACCAGGGAGAGCTTCAGGATGATGCAGCCGGGACTGGTAAAGAACTTCAAAGTGTGCAAGGACGCTGGCGTCAGGATCGCTGCGGGCACCGACAACACCTACTGGGACGTGCCTGGGCTGGCCTGGGAACTGCAAACATATGTGAAGCACGGCGGCATGACCCCCATGGAGGCTCTGGTCTCAGGCACCAAGACCTGCGCCGAGCTCTGCAGGGTGAACGCGGGTACCCTCGAAGCAGGTAAGTACGCGGACCTACTCATCGTGGACGGCAACCCCCTGAAGGACATCGGTCTCCTCCAGAAGGCTGACAGGGTCACGGCGGTCTACAAGGAGGGGGCGCTGGTGGCCGAGGAGGGCAGGCTCCTCTAGGCTCCTTTCCTCACAGCGTCCGCGACAGCTGTTCCGAACTGCTTGGTGCTGCTGCTGCCCCCCAAGTCAGGGGTACGAATCTTCCTGGCTGCCAGCACCTTGTCCACGGCCTTGTCGATGCCTCTCCAGGCCTCCTTGAGCCTGGGGTCACCCTTCTTCTCGCCCAGCCAATTGAGCATCATCCCCACGCTGAGGATCATGCTGGTGGGGTTGGAGACGCCCCTGCCGGCGATATCCGGGGCGGAGCCGTGGGTGGCCTCAGCGAAGCAGTGGCGGTCACCGGCGTTCAGTGAGCCCGCCAGACCCAGGCTGCCCTGGACGGCGCCGCTCATGTCGCTCATGATGTCGCCATACTGGTTGGGCATCACCACCACGTCATAGAAGCCGGGCCTGATGAGGGCGTAGTAGCTCCAGGAGTCGATCCAGGTGCTGTCGGGCTCCACGTCGGGATACTCCGACACCATCCCGTCGTAGATCTCCTTGAACAGGTCGTCCCCCTTGCAGAGGCCCCACTTGCATGCGCATGTGAGCCTCCTCTTGCCGTCCCTGGGGGCTCCGGGCCGGCCCTTGTAGTCGCCGTTTCTAGCCATCATGAAGCCGAGCCTGATGATGCGTTCGCAACCCTTCCGGGTCTGGACGTAGTTGTCGATGGCCAGCTCCTTCTCGCCGCCCCTCCTCAGGGTGCCCCCGATGCCCACGTACATGTGCTCCGTGTTCTCCCTCAGCACAATGTAGTCGATGTCCCCTGGCTCGCGGCCCCTGAGGACGCTCTCCACGCCGGGCCTGAGCCTGCAGGGCCGCACGTTGGCGTAGAGGTCCAGGTCCAGTCTCATGTTTAGGGGCAGGTAGGGGCCCGGCAGCCGCCCCACTAGGTCGGGGAGGCCCGTGGGGCCCTTGTATATGGCGTCGGCCTCGTAGAAGAGCTCCTTGGTCACCTCCTCGGGCCAGCCCCTCTTCATCTGGTGGCGCACCCAGTAGTGGGCCCCACACTCGTAGGGGCCTAGATGCTCCAGGTCGAAGTCGTAGGCCTCCCCGGCAGCGTCCAGCGCCTTCACGGCCTCGGGGACGATCTCGGCTCCTATGCCGTCGCCGATGAAGCCTAGAATCTTGTAACTTGACAAATGTATCAGGTAAGGATGGGCGGAGCCCGGCTTAACACTTTTCAGGCAGCAGACGCCGAGAGGATGCGGCTGAGTCCCTCAGACGTCCGTAACTTAGGCGGGTTCTCTGGGCCACCGCCAGGCCACGTGGCCATCCTTGACGGGCACGTACAGGGTGTATGCCTCCTCGCCCTCGTGCATGAACACCAGCTTCCTGTCGAGGGCGGTCTCCAAGAACTCCTGTTGGCTCAGGAACTCGCATCTATCGGGGTCCAGGTTATCGGGCTCGCCCTCCACGAAGGCGCAGCCACCCTCCCTGAGGGCGGCCAGTGTCTCGTTGAAGCTGAGCTCCGGCTCAGGCTCGGTGGACTCGGTCTCGGCACTCTCAGGCCCCTTGAAGGTGAAGGGCTGGCTGGGGTTAGTTATGTCGTAGGCCAGGCCGAGGTCGGGTTTGAAGACTGTCCAGAACATGAGCCCCATTAAGAAGATGGCACCCAGTATAAGCCCAAGTACCACTATAGCCCCTGCGCGCCCTGGTCTTACTCGCACCTGGGACACCCGTGGGTAAGTGTCGGCCACGATTTAAGGGGTTTAGGGAGACTGGAAACCTACCCCTGGATCATAACCTGAGTATATATTGAAGAATTCTTGGAGTGACTGTGCGGCCGGTCACCTCTGCTGCCTCTCCCACCTGGCGTAGGAGAGGAACCCCACCAGGCTCTGGAAGACGCTGCTCCTCTGCTGAGGGTCGGAGGCCACCAGGGACGCCGCCTCACTGTCCTCGGCCTCCACCAGCCCGTATAGGCCCCTGAGTTCCAGGCCCTCGTCCACGGCCCTGAAGGCCAGCCTCTCCCACAGCCGCACCTGGTCCCTGAAGGAGCGGAGCCGCTCCTCGGCGTCTTGATAGACGCCGAAGTGGCTGATGCACAGGGTCTCGGCCCCGAGGCCGAGGAGCCTGTCGAGGCTCTCCGCGGCCTGCCTCGGGTTGTAGGGGGGCGGGCTCGCGGGCACGAAGATGCCATGGTTGCCGGGAGTGTGGCCCACGGCGTCGCCCACGAAGAGAACCCGGCCATCAGGCTCATAGTAGGTTTGGCTGTGGGTGCTGTGGCCCGGGGTCCATATCACTCTGAGCCCCACGCCGCCCAGGTCCAGGGATTCGCCGTCCGTGGACGCCCTGACCCTGTTCGAGTCTACGCCCTTGATCTCGCCGTAATCCTTGATGCCTTCCTTGAATATCTCCTCTGCGGCTGCCTTGATCTTGCTCGGGTCCACCATGTGCTGGACGCCCCTGGGGTGGCAGTGGACGAAGGCCCCTGGGTTCTGGTCCAGGATCATCCAGGAGCCGGCGGCGTGGTCCAGGTGGATGTGGGTGAGGCAGACGACGTTGACGGCTGAGGCCCCCAGACTGTGAAGGGTCTCTAGGACGCCGCCCGTCTGGCTCGCTGGGCCGGGGTCGATTACGGCCGATTCTTCACCCCTGACCAGGTATGTGCCTAGGACACCTCTCCGCCCGTGGTAAGGGGCGTCGATCATGGTGACGCGGCTGGTGGACATCGTGAACCCTTTGACGTGCACCGGTAAAAGGGTTTTACCTTACTGAGCCCAAGAGTAGGTGATCGGTTTGAAGACGAGTCTCGGGGCCAAGACCCTGGCTGTGCCCTCCCCCGTCTGGGTGGTGGGCACGTACGACAAGGATGGTAGACCCAACTTCATGACGGCGGCTTGGGGAGGCATCTGCTGCTCCCGGCCGCCCTGCGTTTACGTGAGCCTCCGGGAGGCCACCTACAGCCACGGCAGCATAGTTGCGCGGGGGGCGTACACTGTGAGCGTCCCAGGGGAGGAGTACTGGAGGGAGGCCGACTACATGGGGGTGGCGTCGGGCAGGGACACGGACAAGGTGGCTGACACGGGGCTAACGGCTGTGGAGAGCGCCGTGGTGGACGCCCCCTACTTGGAGGAGTTCCCATTGGTGCTGGAGTGTAGAGTGAAAGAGATTGTGAACCTGGGCCTCCACACCATGTTCGTTGGCGAGATAGTGGACGTGAAGGCCGACGAGGACGTGCTCACCAACGGGGCGCCTGACACCCAGAAGATAAGGCCCCTGGTGTTCGGGTCAGGGGACAGGAGCTACCACACGGTGGGCGTCAGGATAGGAGACGCCTTCACCAATAGGAAGCCGCCCCTGAACGAGTAGAGGGCTCAGCGCCAGCGAGGGAAACGATATATCGGCTCCGCGGCTGGTTCATACCATGTCTGAGAGATTCCTAGCAGTGAAGGGCGGCCTCCTCTGGGACGGCACCGGCTCGGAGCCGGTACCCAACGGGTCCGTCCTGGTGAAAGGTAAGGTTATCGTGGACGCCGGGCCCGCCAGGGACGTGGACATCCCCAGAGGCGCGGAGGTCATCGACGCCAGAGGCAAGACCATCATGCCGGGCCTCATGGACCTCCACGTGCACATATTCCAGATGGTGGGGCCCCTCGACTACCATGAACGCTACCTGATCCCCGAGAGTCTTCAGCTCCTCTACGCGGTGAAGCACGCAAGGCAGCTGCTGGAGGCCGGGTACACCACGTGCCGCGACCTGGTCTACCCGTTCCCCGAGTACACGGGCAGAGACGCTGTATCGCTTAGAACCGCCCTGGAGCAGGGCCTGGTGAAGGGGTGCAGGCTGGAGGTGGCCGGCGTAGTCACATCCACGGCCAGCCACCTGGACGTCATCCGGCCCCACCCGCTCCGGTACATGCACATCACGGCGGACGGCGTGGACGAGGTCAGGAAGATGACCCGCGTCTGCGTCAGAGAGCAGGTGGACTGGATCAAGACCACTACCACCGGCGGAATGGCGGGTGGGCCCACCAATGACCCCAACTACAGGAACTATACGCCGGAGGAGCTGGAGGTCATAGTGGATGAGGCTCACAGCTTCGGACTGAAGGTTGCCAGCCATACGGAGGGCATCGTGGGGTGCAGGATGGCGGCCGAGGCCGGCATCGACACCATAGAGCACGCCTCCGAGCTGGACGACGACACAATCGACACCATCATCAGGAAGGGCCTCTACACTACGCCCACCCTGGCCCCCAGCTACTACCGGTCAGAGGTCATGGGACTACCGACCCAGTACCTCCCCAAGAAGCTGGGCGGCAGACCCTTCGACGAGCGTCACCTAGAGAGCCAGAAGGCCGCCATGGAGGCCGGCGTAAAGATGGCCATGGGCACCGACTGCGGCCACGTGTTCCCGCCCGGCGCCAACAGCTGGGAGCTGGAGCAATACGTCACGAAGCTGGGCATGACGCCGGCCGAGGCGCTGCTCCTGGCCACGAGAAACGCGGCCGACGCCCTGGGTAAGCTCCACAGGCTGGGCACCCTGGAGAAGGGCAAGGTCGCGGACATGATAGTTGTTGACGGCAACCCCTTGGAGAAAATCAGGGTGCTCCAGGACCTAAACGCCGTCAAGGTGGTGGTCAAGGAGGGCGCCGTGGAGGTGGACAGACGGGGCGCCTGACCCCTCAACCGTCTCCAACCACTAATGATTTAGGTGAAAAGAAGCTGAGTAGAACCGTGGTTCTATGACTAAGTTCTCAGAAAAGAAGGACAAGCAGCTCCAGGAGGACGCCTCGACCTACCTGGTGCAGCGGTGGGAACCCACCGTACACAAGCCCCTGGTGATGGTCAAGGGGGAGGGCGTATATATGTGGGACGCGGCCGGCATGAAGTACCTGGACTTCATGAGCCAGCTCTACAACGTCCACATAGGCATGGGCAACAGGGTGCCCATAGAGGCAGCGAAGAAGCAGCTGGACGAGCTGGCCTACGCGTCCCCCAGCTACTTCAACGAGCCCCAGATCAGGCTGGCCAAGAAGCTGGCCCAGATCACGCCGGGTGACCTGTGCCAGACCTTCTTCGGCAACAGCGGGACGGAAGCGAATGAGGTGGCCATTAAGCTCGCTCAGCTTTACAGGGAGGCCCCCAAGATCATAGGGTTCTGGGACGCGTACCACGGCTCAACCTACGCCATGGTGAGCGTAGGAGGCTCCGCACGTAACCGCCAGTTCAAGGGCCTCAGCATCTTCGAGGAGTTCAAGCACATACCCAGCCCCTACTGCTACAGGTGCCCCTACAAGAAGACGTACCCCGAGTGCGAGCTCCTCTGCGCCGAGTTCCTCAAGTACACCATAGAGAAGGAGGGTGAGAACACCGTCGCGGCCTTCATGGCCGAGCCCATATGCAGCTGGGCGGGCCAGGTGGTGCCCCCAGACGGTTACTGGAAGCGGATACGGGAGATATGCGACGAGAAGGGTGTGCTCCTGATCTTCGACGAGGTGATGACGGGCTTCGCCCGCACAGGCAAGATGTTCGCCGCGGAGCACTGGGGCGTGGTCCCCGACGTGGAGACCTACGCCAAGGGCATCACCTGCGGCTACGTGCCCCTTGGCGCGTGCATCATCAACAAGAAGATGGCCGACCACTTCGACGAGAAGGGGTTCCCCCACAGCTACACCTACAGCGGACACGCGGTGAGCTGCGCCACGGCCCTCGCCGTCATCGACCTCTATGAGAAGGAGAAACTCGCAGAGAGGGCAGCCAAGATGGGTGCATACATGATGGGGGAGCTCCGCGGCATGATGGAGCGGGTGCCCATCATTGGCGACGTCCGCGGCCTAGGCCTCTTCATGGGCGTCGAGCTGGTGAAGGACAGGGACACCAAGGAGAGCCTCACCCCCAAGGAGCTGTCGCCGGAGGACAAGAAGGATCCGGAGAAGAACCCCATGCAGTACTTCACGGAGAAGATTAAGAAGAACGGCCTCATCGTGGGTAGCAGCTGGAACACCAGCATCCTGAGGATGATGCCGGCCCTGGTCATCACTAAGGAGCAGATCGACGAGGGGCTGACACTGCTGGAGCAGACCCTCACCGAGACCCTGATCAAGTTCGACCTATAACCCCAAATTTTTTTCACCCAAGGTACAGCCACAGTACCACGAAGAGCGGCAGACACTGATACTCCCAAAAAAAAGACAGATAGACTACAGTAGAACAGACCTAACACCCGCTAGACCTTTTATCCAGCCACCGCGAAATATCCCCCATGTACAAGGTCGTCTTCACCGTCGTTGATGTCCAGGAGCCACGGAGCCTGGACGGCGAGCCCACCCACGTAACTGGCCCATGCAAGATGTACAGGGTCGGGGACAGGATGACCATAGTGGGCAACCCGGGCCGGCTGGTCCTAGATGAGACGGACAGCGTCTGCCTGGCCGCCTTCTCAGCCATACTGCCCCTCACCTCAGCCATGGAGCGAGAGGTCACCGAGCCCTGGGACTACATGGACAAGATAAAGTACTTCAGCTGCCCGGACTCGGAGCGCCCCGTCGTCTTCAAGGTAGAACGCATAAAGGTGAAGCAGGGGGAGTACCCCACCCCCTACGGCAAGAAATAGTGGGACTATGCCACCCCGTAGTAGATGCTGTTGAACAGCAGCTTGAATGTGGCCCTATTCTGGTTCCTGAAGTGGGGCGAGCACCCGATGAGGATGATGGTGCCGTTACCCGCCGGTATCTCCGCCACCGCCGCCCTGCCCCGCAGATGCTTCTCCCCCAGCAGCCACCCACTCACCGTGGGGTCGGTCTCAGGGTACCACGCCACGGCGACGCCCTCCTTCACGTTGAAGGCTGGGCTGTCCTGGAACATTATGGTCTCCTCGCGGCTGTACCCGTATCCGATAGGGTGGCTGTCGTCCACCAGCACCCGGAGAAGGCTGCCCGGGCAGTAGAACTCTTTCTCGCCCAGGCCGGCGAGGGGCAGCTCGGCCCCGGCGTACAGGTCCTTCACAGCGTACTCGCAGGCACGGTTCAGGGTGATGACGGTGCCACCGGCATCCAGGAACCTGAGCACCTCCTTGTTGCCCTGCTCCTCGACGCCCCGGCGGTACCTCTCCTCGTAGGTCTTGGGGTCGGCGCCCCTGTACCCCTTCATCCCATCCACCACGATGTCCCTGGTTAGGTCCGGGAACACCAGCACATCCACCTTATCGGATAAGCCGCCGGTGCGCACGTCCTCAGGGTACAGGTTCACGTACTCGAACCCGTACTCCTCCAGCACCATCCTGAGCCAGCCCTCGTCGGCGTTGGGCAGCCAGGCACGGTAGACGCCCACCCGGGGCCTCCTCAGCTCGAAGGTGTCCGGGAGCGGCCTGTCCACGCCATGGAAGTCCAGGCCCAGATCCGAGGCCATCTCTGCCAGCAGCTTCTCCAAGCCCTTACCTGACTCCACGATGAAGGACCCCGGCTTCAGCGCCACGTCGTCCAGCTCCACCTCGTCCAGGCTCCTGCTGACGCTGTAACCCTCGGCCAGCAGCCTGTTGGCCGCCTTGAATCCGGCGTTGGGCACCGGGCTCCACACGTAGTAGGGGCCCTTCCCGAGTACTTCGCCGGGGGGGACCACGGGCGTGTCCACGGGCTCCAGGTCCGCCTCGAAGGCGGTGTTCACCTGGGTGACGTCTACACCCATCTGTAGGCTCAGGGTGTGGGCCGTCACGTCGTAGGGCACCACGGGCGGCATCTCGGGGCTGTCCCTGAGGTCCGGGTACACCTGCTTCTCCAAGAGAGCCTTGGCGAAGCACCCGTAGGGCTGGGCGTACAGGATGACGTGGCTACCCTCTGAGTACTCCACGCCGTCGGCCGTGAAGGGCGCCCTGGCCCTTTGCACGGCCACGTCCCCCATCCTCATGACCCACAGGAGCTCAGCCGTGGCCCCTGGGTCCCGCTGGTTCGCCGAGACCACGAAGGCGTAGGGGCCGCCCCCGGGGCTGAGGGCCCTCCTGCCCATGTCCAGGGTGCCCCTGAGCCACCGCTTCCTGAACTTGGCGGCGGTCTGGAGGCAGGCCCAAGCCGAGGTGAGCTCGTACTCGATGATGTCTCTGAGGGTCCATCTGCCCCCCTTCCAGGGGAGCGGGTGGTTCCACCGGGCCTCCTTGGGGTTGAAGCCCCTCTCCGGCTTCAGCTCCTCGGGCTTGATCTCTATGGGCGTCGCGATCTTGACGCTGGCGGCCTCACTCAGTATCCTTATGCCGCCATGGTAGTGCTGGTAGGCGCGGGCCGGGGTCCAGGCGTCGAACACCCAGTTGGTGGCCACACCCCTCTTACCTTCTCGTGCCAGGGCGTCAGCCATGCTGATGCCCATGAGGTTGACGCCGCTTGTCAGGATTGGGTCCACGTTGGGCTCGTAGGGGTCCGTGAAGGGAGGCACATAGTACCGGGGGCCCTTGCTGCCCATCTGGTGGATGTCGTACACTATCTGGGGGTGCCACCTGTTATGGATGTGCTCAACGGTGAGCTGCGTCTCCTTCAGCGTGAACATGTACCAGTCCCGGTTGTTGTCGTGACCCGCATACTTGTGGTACACCATAGGCGGATTGGTGCCCTCGTGCTCGGTGTCCAGGTACCTCCTGTACCAGTTCACCACCAGCCTGTTGCCGTCGGGGTTCAGGCTGGGGACGAAGAGGAATATGACGTTCTCCAGGACCTCCGCTACCTCGGGGCTGTCCTCCGTGGCCAGCCTGTGTAGGAGCTCCATGCTCATCTGGCTGCCCCCTACCTCGGTGCTGTGGATGCTGCAGGTGATGAGAGCCACCGTCTTGCCCTTCTCCACCAGCTCCGCGGCCTCTGCGTCGGTGAGCCCCTCTGGGTTGCTCAGCCTGAGCTGTACCTGTCTGAGCTCCTCCAGGCGCCCCAGGTTCTCAGGGGACGACACGGTGGCGTAGATGAAGGGGTTTCCCTCCGTGGTCTTACCTGCCTCCTCCACAATGACCCGGGGGGAGGACTCAGCCACCTTCATGAAGTACTCCACGATCTCGGGCCAGTCGGCCAGCTTCTTGTCAGTACCGACATGGTACCCGAGATGCTCGTGGGGTGACAGAACACCTTTCGATGACATGAGAAAAGAATCAGTTTACACCTAGTTAAGTTAAACGAATAAACTAAAGAGGGCGAGCCGCGTAGTTTGAAGGAATGGAGCAGACACAGCCCCAGGAGCCCGCCAAGCCCAAGCAACCAAACATCAACGACTACGTAGCCGGTGCCATGCTGGCCAACGGCGTCGTCTGGGTGTGGATGCAGGCGCTACCCCTCTTCATCAAGAGCACGGATCAGCTGATAGTGGCCGCCATCGCCGAGTTCAGCTGGGTGGTATTCATCTTAGGGGGCTACATCTCGTCCAGACAGGTGTGTAAGCGGGCCGACGAGAAGCACCTGCTGGTGGGGCTGAAGCTGGCCGCCGTCTCCTGGGTCATGGGCATCTTCATCATGTTCACCCTTGCCCCCATGCCGGACGCCAGGCTCATGGTGGCCCTCCTCATATGCTTCGCGGCCGGCGGAGTACTTGGAGGCTACATGACCGTCAGGGCCCGCCTCAGGAGGCGCCGGCAGGCAAGTTCTTAAAAACCCGGCTCCTCTGTATGGTCATAGCCAAGTGTAGGACATGTTCTGGGATGAAGAGGTCACCCCCGAGGAGGAGGCCAGGGTCATAGAGTGGACGGCCCGCGAGTTCCACAAGTACGGGCTCGAGACAGCGGGCATCCTGTTCCTGGAGAGCGGTAAGCCCCTCGCCTTCATCGGCAGCCAGATAGGCTCAGTGTTCGTCATGCCCTTCCTCCCCTTCTTCGGGGACAGCGCCTACACCAAGGGGGACAAGTTCTTCAAGGTCTTCCAGAAGCGCGACAACTTGGAGAAGCTCATCAAGAGGCTGGAGGAGCTGTCAGAGAAGGGGCTTATCAACGAAGGAAAAGGGGAAGGAAGTGAGGGGGAGAAAGATGTGGAAACAAAAGCCAAAGAAGAAAAGAAAGGCTGGAGAAGATTTCTTCCCTTCTAGCATTCTGTGAAGATTCAACTAAACGCTTTTATTGATTGTTTTCGATGCATCCGAGATATAGACACATCACTCTTACTATAGTAGAGTAACTAGAGGACCGGCTCACGTGATCGTGGTTTTTAGCTAACATAAACGTCAGAGAAGTTATGAAAAGCCCACAGTTTTTATTATTACAGGTATAATCTTATCCCTAAAATATCAGGGAACACAATAACTGGAAAAAAGTATTATATATACAGAATAGTGATCAATTCACAAGTCTATCATTCATTGGGCGGCGTCACAGTGACTCGGCTTAGAGTACACTACGAACTGCCCGGTGGATAGGCGAAGAAAAACGGAAGGAAAAACAATGGCAATAATAGTAACAGGACGATTAATGACATTCATACTGCTGATTCTAACTTTCGCCTTAATGTACTACTACATGTACATGGGCAAACAGGGAAAAACATACAAGATTCGAACACTACCAGCCATACAGGCCATCCCGGAGGCCGTAGGAAGGGCCGCCGAGATGGGCCAGCCAGTGATGTGGACGCCCGGTATCGCAGGCGGCCTCAACGACTCTACACAGGGACCACAGACTCTGGCCGCCATCTCCATCCTGGAGTACGTGACCGAAGAATGTGTGAAGGCAGGCGTCAAGATTGCGGCTCTATGTCCACTGCCAGACGCGCTACCCTTGGTGGAGGAGACCATGAGGACAGCCTACATGTCCCAGGGCAAGCCTGAGGAGTTCGATATCGAATCCGTCAGGTTCTTCTCAGGCCAGTCAGCGTACATGACAGGCACTCTTGGATATCTACAGAGGGAGAGGCCCGCCTCCACCATACTGGTGGGTGGTTTCTACTATGAGTCCGTGATTATCGCTGAGGGCGGTAACACCATCGGCGCTATGCAGATCGGTGGAACTAACAACACACACCAGATGCCCTTCTTGGTGGCCACATGCGACTACATGCTCCTCGCGGAGGAGCTGTATGCCGCGGGTGCAGCCATCAGTGGAAACCCGGACGTGCTTGGCTCAATCAAGGGCGAGGACATAATCAAGTTGTTACTCGTGGCCCTCACTGGTGTCGGCTTCCTGCTCGGAGCAGCTAATATAAACTTCATAGCGGACCTGTTGAGGATGTGATGAAAAATGTCGCAGATATTTAAGCGTGAAGTGGTCTTCGCGATAACGGGGATAGTCACTGTGCTCATGTTCGTCGAGTACTTCTTCTTCCCCCAGGACTGGATCGTGGCCTCAACCATCAGGAACTGGGCTGTGATAATCTACAACATCAGCCTAGGTCTGGGTGGCGTCAGGCTCATAATGCAGCACACCATGGGGACCCAGAGAAGGAGAGCGAACTGGCAGTTCAGTGCACTGTTCCTCGTGGCGTTCGTCATCATGCTCTTCACCGGTCTCGCAGGATACCTAGGCACAGGTGTAGCCACCAGCAACAGCATCTACAACTGGCTGTTCAACAACGTCTACACGCCTCTAGGTTCGACGACGTACGCCATCACGGGCTTCTACATCTTCTCAGCCGCCTACAGGGCGTTCCGCGCCAGGAACGTTGACGCAGCCCTCATGCTCATAGCTGGGTGCTTCGTCATCCTGAGCAACGCCCCAGTCGGCGAGGTCATCTGGAGCGGGATCCCTGCCATCGGAGAGTGGTTCAGGTTCGTCGGCCAGGTGCCCGGAATGAGGGTCTTCGGAGTGGTAGGCGCCCTAGGAACGATCGCCTACGGCTTCAGGGCCCTGCTGGGTAAGGAGAGAGGCTTCTACGCCGGAGGTGAAGAGTAGTGAGCAGCCAGAACATATTCGACAAGCTGCAGAACATCGACAGAAGGGTGTTCTACTGGGTGCTCTTCATCACCCTGTGTGTTCCCTTCATCTTTCCCCTGGCGCTGCCCGTTAAAGTCGTGCAGAACACAAGGGACCTGTATGAGGGTATCACAGGAGCCAACATCGAGCCTGGAGACATCGCGATCATGAACTTCGGCTACGGTGTGAGCGCATGGAGTGAGTGCGCCCCCGGCTTCGCCGTGTGCGCCAAGGCATTGTTCAGGGAAGGCGCCAGGATCGTCTTCATGGGATCCCACTATGATGTGGAGCTAACAATGAACAAGCTGAGGTCAGACGCAGCGGCGGACTTCGCAGCCAAGCAGTACGGTGTGGACTACGTGTTCCTAGGCTACTTCACAGGCGGAGAGTCAGCCATAGCACAGCTGGCAACAGACGCATGGACCGTCTACCCTGAGGACCACTACGGGACTCCCGTGTCTGAGATCTCGCTGATGCGGGACTTCCACGGGTGGCAGGATGTCGCGGTGGTGCTGAGCTCCGACACAGGTGACGTCGGGGCTTACTTCCTCAGGCAGTGGCAGGGAGCCCACGGCACGCGGCTGGCCGAGATCGGCATCGCCATGAACGGCTCAACCGACTACCCCTACTACCTGGCCGGCAACTACTTTGGGCTCAGCATTGGGTCCAGAGGCGGAGCCGAGCTCGAGGTCCTCATAAGGGAGCCCGGTGAGGCCACCACATCCATGGACAGCATCAACGCATCCCACATACTTATCGTGCTAGCCGTCATACTGGCTAACGTCGGATACCTAGTCTCAAGGAGGCAAGCGTAATGGCGTACCCAACAGAACTGTTCAGCTTAATCGGCCTGTGGACAGGCTGGCTGCTCATGCTGATGATCTACAGCTACCCGCTCTACAAGGAGAACGTGACCTACAGGTTCGCGGAGCACATCTTCATCGCCATATTCCTGGCCATCAACCTGGTGGTCAACTTCACCAACGTGATGAGGATTTGCATAACCCCGCTGCTGGGAGGAGACATACTGATGATAGTGCCCCTTGTCATAGGTGCCCTCATCTACACGATGCTTATTCCCGAGTACAGGTGGGTCAGCAGGTACCCCGTCGCCCTTCTAGTAGGCGCAGGCTTCGGCCTGGGCATGAGGGGAGTCATCAAGCCCAGCATACTGGACGCCATCGTCAGCACGATCAGGGCGCCCAGCACAGGAGCAATGATGGACTGGGTCAACTTCCTATACATAGCGGTGGGCCTAATCAGTAGCATAATGTACTTCCTGCTAACCTACGAGCACACAGGGGCCCTGCAGGCACCAACAAGGATAGGTCGTTTATTCATCATGATCGGCCTCGGCGCCTACTTCGGCAACACAGTGCTCTTCAGGTTCACGATGCTCACAGGAAGAGCTCAGTTCTTCCTACAAGTCCTGAAGATAATCCCGATGTAACACCCCCCCAAATTTTTCTTTACATTTTCTCTCGTAGAGGTTAAAAGGCTCCACAGTCACCCATATTTGAGGAAATTGGACAGACAGCTTCTCGACGAGCTCCTCAAAGAGGGGGCCGTGCTGCCCCGGGTCAAGGTGGAGTCCCTCCTGCTACCCCACCTCGGGCTGCGGAGAGTCTCCCAGGTGACCATCCCGGCAGAGTTTCCCGGGGGCGCAGAGATGGGGCAACGCATAGACGAGAAGGTTCAGCCCCACATGATGAAGCTGCCCACCGTCACGGAGCCGGCCGCCAAGCTCATGGCCGTCAGGGCCCTTAAGGAGATGCTAGAGAAGGGCTTCGAGGAGCACGTGGAGGGATCCCCCCAGTACAAGGCCCTCTACTCTTGGACGGACAGGCTGGGCCTGAAGTCGGAGCAATCAAAGGTCCGCCCCACAGTCCACGAGGTATACATCTTCAAGGACAGAGCCGTGAGGAGGGAGCTGGTGGGCCTCCTCAGAGACCGGGAGAAGCTCAGGCATAAGGTGCAGAGAAAGCCGGACCCCAAGATGGGGGGCATCCAGTTCGCCTACCCAGAGGAGTTTGAGCCCGGCTGGATCAAGAGGGCGGGCCGCCTCCTAGGCTACCCCGAGTGCTGCGTGGACAGGTACGCCGAGGACCGGGCCAAGGGCGTGAACGTGGAGGCCCGGGCGGCCAACCAGCTTGTCGAGGCCGCCAAAGGAGGAGAGAGCATCAACCCCCACGCCTACCCCCTCGGCTACTTCTTCCCCTGTAGACCGGACTGCCCTGCGTCCACCGCTGTGGGCACAGAGTGGCGTAAGAGGATGGAGGAGCTTGACCCCGGCGTCGGCGCCATGTACGGAGACATGGTGAGGGTCAACGCCCACATGGTGCTCAGGCAGCCTGAGCTCATTCAGCGGTATTTGTCCCAGTTCCAGCCCAAGGAGCAGGAAGATAAACAGTGAAGGCGGGCTGACTTGACGGACGGGGACATCCTGGATACCATCGTTCGGGAGTTCCAGGTCGATACCGATTCAGTCAAGCGCGTCAACATTAAGGACCTTGGAGCAGGCGCCGATGTGTACAGGGTGGAGGGCTCCAGCCTGATCCCCCAGGGGACGTACATAGGTGAAACCTACATAATTGATACGCTAGCCGGCGGACTGATAGCCTGCCACCCCCACATAGTGGGGGACGAGCTCAAGCCCCTGTGCTTGGAGGCCGCCCGGGACTTCGTTAAGGCGGCTGAGCAGATAGGCTCCGTGAACCTGAAGAAAGCCGCGCTAATGCACATCCTCAGAGCAGGGGCCGGCTACATGGTGGCTGAGACCATGCCGGGCCGTGTCCCCGTCATCAACATCCGCACAGAGTACGTGGAGGAGGGCTACAGGGACCACAGCGACGACCCCAGGAGCCTGAAGGTGTCCTACAGGAGCATCCCCGAGGACCTGGAGCGCGTGGAGACCCTGATAGTCCCCGACACCTACGCCACAGGGCGCTCAGCCGAGGCGGCCCTGCTGGATATCCTGCTCAGCGGACTGAGCCCGGAGAAGGTTGTCCTCTACGGGTTCATCGCCGTCCCCGCCCTCGTCAGGCTGGGGGCCCTCTGCAAGCGCCACGACATAAGCCTCGTCAGCTTCGCCATATGCGACGTTACCCAGCTCGCCCACAATAACTACGACATGGCCATCTACGGCCTGGATGAGAGCTACCACGGCGTCACGGGCGAGGCCAGGAAGCTGGGCAGCGTCATCGCTCCCGAGACCCTCAGGAGGCTCATCCTGAGCTACGTCCCGGGCCTGGACCAGCCGGGGGACTGGAGCGAGAGGCAGACGCAGCTCTTCAACGGCGTCACAGATGAAGATGGCAACATCGTGGGGCACCTGGAGAAGAGCGTGGCCCTCATAGAGAGGCTCAGAGTAATGAGCGCGGGCCAGCCCTGGTACGGTGAGGCCCATGAGGGGGCTGCCCGGCGGGAGCTGGAGGCCCTGAGGCTGGAGCTGGCCAGGCGCCGTTAACCATCTCCAAGTTTTTATTGAACCCAGCCCAACCATGTTGGACACCATATGCAGTACCACTTGGTCCTCACGGAGCGCTGCAACCTCCACTGCGCCTACTGCGGGGGAACCAGGCACCAGGAGGGACTCCCCATGGACCCGGCGTACACGATGGAGGACCTTAAAGCTTTCATAGGGCTCGACCCGGAACCCGTCATCGGCTTCTATGGCGGCGAGCCGCTCCTAGCCATAGACTTCATGTACAGGGTGATGGACAGCGTCCCCGCCAAGGCCTACACCCTCCAGACCAACGCCACCCACCTGGCCGAGATAGAGGACAGGTACCTCCACAGGCTCCACAGCATACTGGTGTCCATTGACGGGCCAAGGGAGGTGACGGACGCCTGCAGGGGGCGGGGCACCTACGACTCCGTGCTCATGAACCTCAGGGACGTGGAGGAACGAGGCTACAAGGGGGACGTGGTGGCCAGGATGGCTTACAGCGACCAAGGGGACATCCACAGGGACGTCACCCACCTCCTAAGCCTGGAGAGCCCCGCCTTCGACCACGTCCACTGGCAGCTGGATGTGTTCTGGTCGGATCTGGAGACCAGACACAGCCTGGAGGACTGGATTAACAGGTACGACAAGGGAATCACGAGGCTGGTCCACGACTTCAGCGACGCAATCAAGCAGGGCAGAGTCCTCGGCGTGGTCCCCTTCATCCCCGTCCTCAGGACCCTCATCACAGGGGAACCGGCGCCCCACATATGGTGTGGCTCGGGGAGAGACAGCTTCGCCATCATGACCAGCGGCGACGTCCACGTGTGCCCTGTGGCGCCTGAGCTCCCCTACTCCAAGGTGGGAAGCATACACACTTCCACGCCTCAGGAGATACGTGACAGCCTGCCAGTGGCTCAGCCCTGCGACGGCTGCGATGACCTCTGGGTGTGCGGCGGAAGATGCCTCTACGTCAACCAAACCATGTTCTGGGGCCGCGGGTGGTTCGACAGGGTCTGCGAGTCCACCCGGCACATGATTGAGGAGCTTGAGGGGCTTGTGCCGCTGGCCCGTGGCCTCATGGAGGAGGGGGTTCTCCCCGCGGACGCCTTCGACTACCCCTCGCTCAACAACGGCTGCGAGATCATACCCTAGATAGTGTCATAACCGATCAACCCCACCATTATTACATGAAGACCTGTTTCGGGGCTTTCATAAGCTCGGAGAGGCAAAGCTATGAAGAGATTCTTGGGGACGCCCTCCACCTGGAGACCCTGGGCTACGACAGCGTCTGGATCAGCGACCACGTCTACGGGATGTATGAGAACCCCGGCGACCCCAGGTACGAGTGCTGGACCACCATGTCAGCCCTCGCCGCCAACACAAGCATCATTAGGCTGGGGCAGCTGGTCCTGTGCAACCCCTTCAGGTACCCGCCCCTTCTGGCCAAGATGGCGGCCACCCTGGACTCCATCAGCGGAGGACGACTCATACTGGGCCTGGGCACCGGATGGCACGAGGGCGAGTTCAAGGCCTACGGGTACACCCTTGAGAGCCCGGCGGCTCGCGTCCGGCGGCTCGACGAGGCGGCTAGGATCATCAAACTCATGTGGACCGAGGAGGCCCCCAGCTTCCAGGGCCGCTACTACAGCATCGACGGTGCCTACTGCAGCCCCAGGCCAGTGCAGAGGCCCCACCCGCCCCTGATGCTGGCCGGGGGAGGGGAGAAGCTTACTCTGAGGACGGTGGCACGCCACGCCGATGTAAGCAACTATGCGGCCTGGATGGGGACACCGGAGGCGTTCAGGGCCAAGTCGGAGAATCTGGACGCCCACTGCCGGAGGGTGGGTCGCGACCCCGGCGAGATCACGCGGTCCTGGGCCTGCTACGCCTTGATCAGCGGGGACAAGGTTAAGGCGGAGATGAGCATGGACAGGTACACCCAGAGTATGCAGGCCAGGTACGGTAACGCGGCCATGGATAGGAGGCCTCCGCTGGCCGGGACGCCGGACCAGATCATAGGCCAGGTCCAGCGGTACATAGAAGCCGGCGTGAGCCTATTCATAGTCAGGTTCATGGGGGACAGCTTCCAGGAGGAGGCTAAACTCTTCGCCGAGGAGGTCGTTCCCTCCTTCGCCTAGCCCGCACCCCTTTTATCTCACGGTCGGGTCCTCAACTCTGATCAACATGGAGAACCTTCTATACAAGCTGACTCGGCCCGAGGTCGAGGAGTACCTGAAGAAGTGTGACGTGGTCCTGCTCCCGGCTGGCTCCACTGAGCAGCACGGGAAGCACATGGCCATCGACAACGACACCTTCACGGCCCTAGAGATCAGTAAGCGGGTGGCGGAGAAAACCGGCGTCCTGGTGGCTTCGCCCCTCTACATCGGCTACTCGCCCCACCACATGAACTTCAAGGGCAGCATAACCCTCAGCTTTGAGACCCTTGTGAACGTCTACAAGGAGGTGTGTGAGAGCCTGCTGCACCACGGCTTCAACAAGGTGGTCATCATGAACGCCCACGGGGGTAACACCAACTCCATCCGTGAGGCCCTTCACAGAATACAGCGGGACACCGGTAAACGGGTTTACAGCGTCATGGTGTTCCCCGGCGTCGGAGGCTTCGGCTCAGAGGCCGTGAAGGTGATAGAGCAGAAGAGCGGCGGCCACGCCTGCGAGATGGAGACCAGCGTGGGCCTCGCCCTAGGCCAGAGGCTGCTCATGGATAAAGCCGAGGACTGGAAACCCGAGTACAGCAGCATCGACCCCAAGTACAGGGGCAGGGTGGCCGCGGCTTACAGCTTCGACGAGGTCACAAGCATAGGGAGCCTAGGTGAGCCGACGAAGGCCACCAAGGAGAAGGGCAAGGTGCTGGTGAAGGCCGTCGTGGACGACTTGGCCGAGTTCATAGAGTACCTGAAGAAGCTCTAATCCCTCCTTTTTCCTTTAAACGGTTTATTTTAGCTCTTCAATCAGGCGGCTGAGCCTATCCTTGTACTCACCTATGATGCTTCTGACGGTCTCCTCGTCCCTGGCCTCTGCGTAGAGCCTGCACACGGGCTCGGTGCCGCTGGGCCTTATGAGTATCCAACTCCTGTCCCTGTAGGTGACCTTGACGCCGTCCATGGTGTCCACCTCCAAGCCCTCCACTAGACCGGGCAGCCTCCTCAGGACCTCCGGCTTCAACTCGTTGGGGCACTCCACCTTGTCCTTGGCCTTGGAGTAGATGGGCTGCTCGGCTATGAGTTCTGAGAGGGGCCTGCGCCTCTCGGCCAGTATCTGGAGCAGCAGGGCCATGACCATGGCTCCGTCCCTGACAGGGTGGTGGGGCCCGTACATGATGCCGCCGTTCTCCTCACCCCCCAGGAGGTATCTGTTCTCCACCATGGCTCGGCTCACGTCCACGCTACCAACCCTGACCCAGTGGACTCGGCCGCCATGACGGCTCACCACGTCCTCCAGTCCCTTGGAGGTGCTTATGGAAGTGACCACGGTCTCCCCGGGGTGCCTCCCCAGGTACCAGTCGGCTATGAGGCTGAGGCTCTTGTCGCCCCAGACGGCCTCCCCCTTCTCGTCCATGATGATGCTACGGTCGCCGTCGCCGTCGAATCCGATTCCTAGGTCGGCTCCAGTAGCCTCTATCAGGTCTCTGAGGGCGCCCAAGTTCTCCGGAGTGGGCTCGCTGCCGCGGCCCGGGAAGCCTCCGTCCAGCTCGGCGTTGACGGTGTAGACGCCTGCGCCCAGCCTGCTGGCCACCCTGGGGGCCACAAGGCAGGAGACGCCGTTGCCGGTGTCCAGGGCCACCTTGAGGCCGCGGAACGAGATGAGCTTCCGGTCCACCTGGCCAACCACGGCCCCGATGTAGGTCTCTACGACGTCCACCTCGCGGACTGCGCCCACCATGTTCCACTCGGCCAGTGGGGGACCTCCCTTGAAGTATAGCTCCTCTAGGCGGTCCTCTGTGGCTCTGCTGATCTCCACGCCGTCGGCTGCCATCACCTTGACGCCGTTGAACTGGGGCGGGTTGTGGCTGGCCGTTACCATGACGCCGCCGTCCAGGCCGAGGTGCTTGACCATGTACTGGAGGGTGGGGGTGGGCAGGACCCCCATGTCGTGGACGTTGCACCCGATGCTGAGGAGGCCGCTGACCACGGCGTCCCTCACCATGGGGCTGCTGGTGCGGGCGTCCCTGCCCACGGCCATCTCCTTCCCCAGGAGGCTGCCGGCGGATGCGGCTAAGCCCTGGGCCAGCTCCACGGTGAACTCCTGGTTCACGACTCCTCTGACGCCGTTGGTTCCGAAAAGCCGGCCCACTACATCACCATCTTGGGCACAAGGATGCTCTCGTCGACGGTCTTGCTGGGGCAGATGTACACGTTCTCGGTGATGGTGACGCCGTCGCTGATCTGGGCGTAGTCCCCGATGAGGCTGCCCGACTCCACCTTGACCCAGCGGGACAGGACCGCGGCCTCCCCTATGATGGCGTTCCTGACGCTGCTGTAGTCCTCGATGACGGCCCCCGGGAATATTATGCTGTTCTCTATTCGGCAGCCCTTGCCCACGTGGACGTCGTCCGATAGGGAGACGTTGGGCCCGATGATGGAGTCGGCTCCTACTCTGACGTTTTCACCGAAGATGCAGGGCTTCTTTACGACTGCTGAGGGGTCTACGTTCACGGAGGTCGGGTTCTTGAGGGTGCCGCTCTTGGAGAGGAGGATGGCGTTTGCGTTCAGGTAGTCCTCGGGTACCCCGATGTCCATCCAGAACCCGTGGCTCTCGAAGCCGTACAGTTTTCTCTCCTCGGCCAGCCTGGGGAAGACCTCGGTCTCTATGGAGACGCGTCTACCATCAGGAATTATCTCCAGGACCTCCGGCTCCAGGACGTACACGCCGGCGTTGATGAGGTTGCTGGGCTCGTGGCCCCTAGGGGGCTTCTCCACGAACCTGAGGATGCGGCCCTCCCAGTCCAGCTCAACAGCGCCGTACCTGGAGGGGTCGGGCACCTGTATGAGAGCTATGGTGGCCAGACCCCCCTTCTCCTCGTGGTAGTTGAGGAGCCGCCTGTAGTCAAGGTCCGTCAGGATGTCGCCGTTCATGGCGAAGAAGACTCCGTGGTTGATCATGTCCTGCGCCTTCTTGATGGCTCCCCCGGTGCCCAGGGGCCTCTGCTCCCGGCTGTAGAGTATGCCGAGGTCGAATTTTGATGGGCCGAGGTGCCTGACCAGGTTCTCGGCCATGTAGTAGACGGACAGGATCACCGTGTCTATGCCTCCCTGAGCCATGTTCCTCAACGTGTAGTCTATGAGGGCTTGGTTGGCCACGGGGAAGAGCATCTTGGGTCGGCTGCAGCTCAGGGGCCTGAGCCTTGTGCCGAATCCTCCGGCTAGAACTACGGCTTTCAAACTATGTCGCCGGGTTAACAGGTTTTGGGTGGGTTTAAGAAGTTTTTTCCTTTCAACGTGGGTTAAGGAGGAAGCCCAGCTCCTCGGTGATCCTGTTGTTGCTGAGCCTCTCGTACCTCTCTATGCTGCCCACGTCGTACCAGTAGGCGCTTGTGATGTACCCGGCCACCTTGTCCCCCTTTTCCACCAGGTACTGGACAACGTCCCCCATGAGGTCGAAGGACTCGAACTCGCCCTGCCTGTGGAGCGCCTCCATCTCCTCCAGCACCGAGCCGTCCAGGATGAGGATGCCTATGCTTATGGCTGAGGGCAGCATGGGCTTCTCCTTGAACCTCTTGATCCATGGCCCCTCCATCTCGGCCACCCCCACGTTCACCACGAAGCTGGGGGCCAGGGCTATGGTGGCCACGGCGTCCTGCTCCCTGTGGAACCTGAGCATCTCCTGGAGGTTGATGTTGGATACTATGTCCCCGTAGTAGACGATGAGGGTGTCCTTCCTCCCAACGGCCTTCTGCCTGTAGGCGTTGAGGAGGGCGTTGGCGCTCCCCTTCAGCTTAGGGTCGTCTAGCACGTAGCTCATCTTGACACTGAAGCGTTGACCGCGGTCGAAGTAGTTCTCTATCTGCTGGTGCTTGTACCCTACCAGGAGCACCAGGTCCCTGATGTCGTGATACCCGTAGAGCCGCACTATGTACTCCATTATGGGCTTCTGCTGCTCGCCGATGGGTATCATGCACTTCTGGAAGTACTCGGTGAGGGGCCTGAACCTGGTGCCGAGGCCCCCCGCCATGATGACGCCCTTAACCGACAACTCAGGTGTCCCTCGAGGCGAGCATCACGGCGCCTACAAGCACCAGGCCTAGGGCCAGGGGGGTGAAGAACCAAAGGTTTAGAGAGCCGGGGTCTGCGGCGGAGCTGTTGACAAGCAGCAGTACGCCGGAGACGGCGAGTATGAAGCCTCCCAGAACGGTGGCAAGGCCCTTGAAGCTGAGACTGATTCGCGTAGACATGGTTACCATGAAAGAGATGGACGGAGTAAAAAAAGGCTAGGATTCCAGCTTGGCTGGAAGGTACTCGTCCACTATGTAGGTGAGGCCGTACCTGCTGAAGGCCTCCAGCTCGGCCTTCTCCCCCAGCTTCATGAAGATGTCAAGCTCCCTCTGCCATATGTCGCCCTTGTACCTGGGGTCCTCCTTCAGCTCCTTGAGGCGCTTCTGGTCGAACTCGGTGAGGGGCTCCGTGGGCAGCTTGTACTCTATGATGTCGCTACCCCAGACGCCGATCCACTGGGCGTCGGGCGTGGTGAGGCCTCGGAGATGGGCGGCGTTGGCCGAGCCGCTTATGATGACCATAGCGATGTGGACGCCCCACGGGTCCCCGTCCGTGAAGATGTAGACGGGGAGGTCGTGGTCGTGGGACAGCCTGTTGATGATGCCCCTGGTGCTCCTAGGGCTCTGGCCGGCGGTATGGACCAAGATGGCATTAAACCGCTTGTGGGCCCTCTCCTCCACCAACCTGGTGAACATGGCGCCCTTCTCTACCACCAGCACCTTGTCGGCGCCGGTCTCCACGAACTCGCTGCTGGTGAGGGCCGGCCCGATCATGACACCGTCGGGGTGGTCCGTCAGGTTCATCCTACGTCCCTCGTAGCCGGGCACCGTGTACTCTATGGTGAGGTCGCCGAAGATGGCTGATCGCTCCTCCGGGAAGATGTGAAATTCCTCCCGCGCCCGGTTGAGGGCCACCTCCAGGTCGGTGATGATGTTATCCGACTCGGTCTGGTCGTTATACTCTATGTCCCGCTGGCCTCGGGCCGAGTAGTAGACCTCCCTCAGGGTACTGGTCTTCCTCTGCCTGACAAGCTCCTTGCTGAACCAAGCCGTCCATATGAGCTGGGTGAAGGGGCGGATGTGGCGTATGTTGCGGCTGTGGCGCCTAATCATCCTGGGCCCCAGCACGTACTGGCGCTCTTCGGGGTCGTATAGAATGTTGTCGGTGCTGCGGCTCTGCATGTGGATCCATGGGAACTCCTTGTTGTTGATCTGCTCGTGGATGAGGTTACCCAGCTGGGTCAGGCTCTGCTCCATGGCGAGCCTTCTGCGCTCCGATTCACTCATGTGCTTCTTCGACAATCTCAGGGACCTCCTCTAGCTTCTTCTCCACCTCGGGGATGTTGGCGCTCACCATTTCAAGCAGGGGCTCCACATCCGGTATGGGCTTCTCCGCCAGCTTGGACGCGAACTCCGCTATCTTGGGCAGGTAGTTATTGAATATGTTGAGGCGCCGCCGCTCCCGGGCGATCCTGAACTTGCGGCTGATGTATACGCGGACCCCCCTGGACGCCTCGCGGATGGCGTTGGTGATCTCCCGCTCCACCTCAGGCTGGTCCGCCATGTACTCCTTGCCCACACTCTTGTAGGGGATCTTGGTGCTGCACACGTGGACAGCTATCACCAGGGGCGTGTCAGACTCCACCCTGTAGGTCTTCCAATTGATGTTCTTGTTGGCCGCCTTCCAGACGACACCGCTGCTCTCGTCGAAGAGCAGCGGAATCCTGTTAGCGAACCTGTACAGGGTGATCCCTGCGCCGTGGGTCTTCCTGACGGTGGGCCCGGTGGCGACGGCGGCCTCCACGATGAACGGGAAGCCCAGGTAGGTGCTAGGCTTACGGGTCACCACCTTTATGTAGTCCTCGTCGGTGAGGCCCAGCTCCTTCTTGATGCCTGTCTCAAGCAGCTCCTCGCCAATGGGGCTCAGGCAGCTGGCGTCGGGGCGCTTGAAGTCTGTGTAGTCCTTGGTGGCGCGGACGACCTTCACTATGTCGTCGGGGCTCAGGTTCTTGGGCTTGGCGCCTGGGTTCATCTCTGCGAACGCTAGGAACCGGTCCGCGGTGGTGGTGCCAATGCCCTGGAAGTGGGTCATCATGAACTCTTTGAGGTTCTTGGCCTTGGTGGTGCCTATGAGTCTTCTGAAGGTCTCCACGTCCACGCCGTGGGGGTGGTGCTCCACCGCTTTTGGCAGAGGAGGCATCTTCTCAGTGCCTCTCTCGAACCTATAGAGCCTGCCACGGGGGTCCACGAAGGTTAGGTCCGCGTCGGGGTTCACCATGGCCGTCTGCTTCAGGTAGTCCAGGAGCCGGTACATGATGCGGCTGTAGTCTCCCTCCATCTGGAGCTCCAGGGCGACGCCCCTCCAGCCGCCGGGGTTCTGCTTGACGCTGTGCTTCAGGATGTTGGCCTGGTTGTTCTGGATGTCGATCATCATGACGAACTCGTGGATGTCGCCGCCGGTGCTGCTGGTGACAATCATGGGCTTGTGGGTGGTGATCTGACCATATAGGAACGCCATGGTGCCGCCGAGGCCGAAGGTGCCCCTGCTCTGCTTGAGGGTGTACTTGCTTCCATAGAACACGGACCCGAAGGCCTTGGGTAGGTGCTCGTCGGATACGCCGGTGCCGTTGTCCTCGATCCTGAGCTTGTAGATGGTGGTGTCCCCGCTGTGACTGCCCCCCACCTCGCTTATCCTGATGAACACGTCGGGAGGCACCCGCTGGACCTCGCAGGCGTCCAGGCTGTTCTCCAGCAGCTCCCTGAAGGCTGTATAGGTGGCCCTGCTGGGATTGCTGAATCCGGCGAGCTCTCTGTTCCTGTAAAAGAAGTCCGATGGGCTGATGGACTGGTACTCTACTTGTGTCATCTGGCCTGCGTTAGCCTCCCTTCTAATGCTGAATGATACCTGCTAAGAATATTAAAGCACATAGGTACCGAGATCACAGCGTAGTTAAGGGTTCAGTAAAGAATGATTGTAAATGCGTGTAGGTTTTAACATGATTAAAGCAAAGAAAGGTAGCTTGGCTTCATACAACCGTCATCTTCTCAACTCTTTAAACCGTGCCGCGTCACGGTACATGGCGCTACCATGGAAGGTGAGGACAGCCACTTCGCTCCCCTCCGACCACACCTTGGCCCCCACGCTATCCAGAAGGCTATCGGAGAACCGGGTGACCCCGAAGAGCCGGGAGTAGGTGACCCCGGACCCCTGGACAGGTTCCTCCAGGGTAAGGTCCACCACCGGAGTGAAGCCGGCCCTCAGCATAGCTTGGCGGGTCTCCCGCGTCTTTTCGCGGCTGAGGGGTGAGCGGGTCTCCCAGAAGACCTGGGCGCCCCCTGCGGCTGAGCTCTTCAACACGGCCTCGGCCTCACGCACCTTGGCCTCGTCCACGTGAAGGCTTGGCGGCGTCTGGAGGACCAGCATGTCAGTTCGGAGGAGCCTGAGAACCTGCCTCATCCTGTCCAGGGTCCTATAGGTCTCCTCCTGAGGTCTTAGGCCCAGCTCGTGGGTGGCTCTACTGTGGCACTTCACCGAGAAGGTGAAGCCCCGGGGAACGCGTCTCCTCCAGGACCTGACGGCGGAGAGCCTAGGCACGTGGTAGAAGGTGGTGTTCACCTCAACGAAGTTGAAGAGCTTGGAGTAGGCCTTGAGTCGGTCTCCCTCAGCGTCGAGGTAGTCCCACCCCCCGGTTCCCACCAGGACCGTGGCTCCGGGGGCTGGGGTCTCATCCTCATGGAGCATGGTTTTTCCTGTAACCTGGCCTGTAG
The DNA here is from genome assembly GCA_043826455.1 of Candidatus Bathyarchaeota archaeon. Taxonomy (GTDB): domain Archaea; phylum Thermoproteota; class Bathyarchaeia; order TCS64; family TCS64; genus RBG-16-57-9. Next base: position 94,590 of record JBDRQD010000015.1, on the reverse strand, counting down.
ACCGTGATGTAGTCACCGCCGTTTCCCTCCATCCGTCTCCACTTCAGACCCCGCCCCCCGAGAACCTCGGTGAACAGAGTCAGCTGCTCTTCTCTCAGGGCCTCTGCCTTCAGCCTCCAGCGCCAGCCGTCGTCGTCCCGGCTCCCTTCCCACACCCAGGGGATGTCCAGGAACATGTTTCCTCCGAAGGCGACGGGTAGCCCCGCGTCCCGGAGGGCTTGGAAGGTCTGGATGGCGTCGTCGTACTCCAAGGCTTCACCTCTTGGGGTTTGGGGGTGGTGGGTATAAACGGGGCGCAGGCTGGGGGGGTTGGGGGGTGGATGAAACACTCGTTTACTTGTCCTCGGACCTGCGTCTCCTAGTGGGCTCGTACCAGAGTTCTCCCCGGTCCTTCTTCAGCTTCCGCCTGACGGCGTATAGGTGGTTCCAGACTGTCTTGTGGAAGGCGCCGTTCATGAGCATCTCCACGGCCTCCTTGGCGATGGGTATCATCTCGTAGGCGCCTATGATGGTGACTGTGCCGCCGTACACGCTTATTTGGCACTCGGTGAGCTGCTCCAGGAGGGCCCTGCTCTTGCCCTCCCTGCCGATGACCCGGCCCTTGATCCTGTCCTGGTTGCCTCGGCTGGAGCCCACGTAGTCCTCCAGGTCCAGAACCAGGATGTCGGTGTCCTCGTTGAGCAGCGTCAGGGCACTCTGGGGGCTGAAGCCTCGGCCTATGGCCTGGACGATGTTGCGGACAGTGAACAACACCGATACGTCGGTCTGTTCCGGCTGAGGGACGATCTCCACGTTCCCGGTCTCGCTCTCCACTGTGAGGTCCACCTGGAAGGTGGCCTCCAGACGCTGCTTGGTCTTGCCGCTGGGCCCTATGAGGACGCCCACCCTGTCCCTAGGTATCCGTATAAAGGTCCGTTGCTCCACCTGTTATCCACTCCTTCAGCTCCTCAGGGTCCCTGGTGTCGGCGCCCAGGCGCCTGAAGTAGCCGTTGACGTTGTCTATGTCGCGCTCTATGAGCATATTGGCCATGGGGTGAACCGTCAGCATGGCCTGGCTCACGTCGAATATGACGGGCGCCTCCTTATAGTTCATTATGTTGTACTCGCTGAGGTCGCCGTGGGCCAGGCCCGCCCTCTGCCAGAGGAGCCGCATCCCTTCCAGCACGGCCTCGTAGAAGGCCTGAGGGTCCTCGGGCTCTAGCTCCCTCAGGAGGGGCGCCGGCTCACCGTTCTCACCTATGAAGGTCATGACCAGGATGTTCCTAGTGAACTCTATGGGCCGGGGGCTGTTGACGCCGGCCTCCTCGCACAGCTGGAGGTTGTTGAACTCCTTCTGGGTCCACGTGTATATGAGGCTGCGGGGGCTCCTGCGGATCCTGCCGAAGCGGGGGTCCCCCTGGATGTACTGGAACATCCCCTTCCTGAACTCGGCGGTGTGAGTATAGTATATCTTGACGGCCAGCTCTGTCCCGTCGGGCGCTGTGGCGTAGTAGACTCTGGCCTCCTTGCCGGCCTTCATGACGCCGTGGAGCTTGCCTACGACGCCTCTTTTCAGGAGCCTGTACATCCCTTGGATGGTGAGGCGGTCGAAGACCTCCTCTATTACCTGAAAGTCCTCGCGGTTCTTGTCCTTGAAGAGGGCGTCTTCCTCGTATTCCCTCTCCAGGCGGTCGCCTACCTTCTCGGGGTCTCTTTTACGGGGCACGTGTGTGGCTCCTCTACTCCATGGTGAGTATACCCTTGCGGCGGAGGTCGTCCACCTGGTTGGCGGTGTACCTGTGGAAGATCTCGCCCCTCTCGTCGCTCTGGAAGTCCCAGGGAGAAACGAGAACGATGTCGCCCTCCCTTATCCAGGTGCGGCGCTTCATCTTACCCCTGATCCTGCAGATTCTCACGTGGCCATCCTGGCACTTGACCAGAACGCGGTCGAAGCCCAGGAGCTTCTGGACGACTCCTACGACGTCGTTCTCGCTGGGGTAGACCAGTACGCGTAGATCCTTCTCGCTGAGTACCTTCTTCTTCCCCATCCGCCAACCTCTTAGCGTGAATACAGTGATAAGGTGCTTAAAAACTGTATCTGATCCCATGTGGTTAAAAGCCGTTTTTCTTGGGCTTTAGGCTCAGAGACGATGTTTTAAGGTCTCTCCGCCGGCTAGAGGCCTCTTTAGAGGCTTATCGGCACTCTATCACCCAGTTTCACGCCCTCCAGTGTGACGTGGCACCTGTAGGCGTAGGCTTCGACCCCTGCGGCCACCGCCTCAGCCAGGGCGTCGCTGAAACCTGGGTCCATCTCCCTGTGAGGCTTCCAGGCGGAGGCGTCTGGCCTCTGTATGACGAAAACGACTGCGGCTCTGAACTCGTTCAGGGCCTGGGTTAGGGTGCGCATGTGGCGGGCCCCCCTAAGGGTGGGGGCGTCCGGGAACATGGCTAGGCCGTCCACCACAAGGGTGCAGGACTTGGCTTCCAGGATCATGTTGCCTCCGCTCCCTGAGAGGAGGAGGTCGAAGCGGGAGTCTAGGTAGGGGGGCTCCGCCCTGGCTACGCTGAGGTTCTCTAGTTCTTTGAGTGTGCCTGCCTGTATGGCCTCCGCCAGGAGGGCGTTGGGGAGCCTGGAGTCGATGCTCACCAGGGTGCCGCCGTGGTCCACCAGCGCCATGTCGTAGCCCGTCTTGCGGTGGTCTCCAGGCTTCTCCGCGAGGTAGACGCGTGTCCCGGGGACCATGAGCTCGTGCATCCGCCCAGGGTTGGGGATGAAGCAGGTGGTCCTGGCGCCGTCTAACTCTACGACACCTAGGAACCTGTTGGGGCGCTCCAGGAAGGTGGCCGGGAGAAGCTCCGACGTATACCTCATGGCCGCCCCATCAGCGAGTTGATCTCATCCAGAAGCTCCATGGAGTCTGCGGCCACCAGCTCCATGTGGGTGTCCCTTGTGAGGGGGAAGTCGCCGCGGAGCATACCGTCCACCATGTACACGCCTCCGGCCTCCTCCAGGATGAGGAGCCCCGCCGAGACGTCTGTGGCCCTGACGATGCCCCTGAGGTCTATGTGGGCGTCCATGGTGCCGGAGGCGACGTGGCAGAGGCTCATGGCGGTGCAGCCCTCGCTGCGGAGGTGGCGGCTCATCTCCAGGAGGCGGCGGGTGCGGTCCAGGCGGGGCCCCTTGCTGATGTCTATGCTGATGAGGGCTCGGCTGTACTTCTCTGGTGCGGCTACCCTTATGGGTTGGCCGTCCAAGGTGGCACCCCGCCCACGTTCGGCGTAGTAGGTCTCTCCGGTGTAAAGGTTGGCCACGATGCCTGCTATTACGCCGCTCTGTGTGCCTGTCTCGCTTATGGAGAGGCTGGTGGCGGCGGGCTTGAGGCCCCTGCTGAAGTTGGTTGTGCCGTCCACTGGGTCGGCTGTGATGATGTATTCGCCGTCTCCGAATACCACATCGCCTTCCTCGCTGACTAATTTAGCGCTCACCTCGTGCTCTTTAAGGGTCTCGACTATGGCGTCCTGTGCTTGCTTGTCTAGCAGGTCTTTGAATTTAATGTTTGGTAGATTACCTCGTCGGGGTATAACTGTGAGTACCTTGTTCTGGATGTTATCACTTAGTTCATGGAGTATACTGCGCCAGTCCGCTGTCATGAGGGCACCCCGGTTACATAAGCCGGGGCTAGATGACTGATAACGGTTACTCCGGGGGATATCTCAGGGTCTGTCTGTAGAGAGTGTAGTAGATGGGTGTACGAGTGTCCGAGGCATATGCATCCGTGTTATAGATGGTCTTCGTGGAGTATGCAGGGATATCCCAGTGTGGATATACCCAGTTGATGAAAATCATATTATACATTTCGCTGTCAAGAGAACCGTGTTTTATTTCCAGAGGTGAGAACGTTGGGATCCTTACAGGGTACGGATTGTCATTCTTCACCCTGATCAGTATAGTTGGGTTATCGGGGTCCTCACTAGGTTCAAGGAGTAACGTGATACCCGTAGAGTTAACGGTGACCCATATTGGTTCATATTCAGTTATAGAGATGCTCAGATAGCTAGTTGATGCTTTAGCTATACTCCGTAACTCTGCATTGACTATGACTTCTCCCTCATACTTCGGGACATATATCACTGTTTTTACGACTTTTTCCCCGTAGGGTGCTATGAATCCATTATCTATAATCGCGCCTGATGCTGCTCTAGCTGCTTCCGCGGCTGCCTCTGCGGTAGCTTCGCTGATGGTTAAATGGGCTCTCTGTACTTTTGAGCCGTCTATATAACGCATTTCGGTGACTATCGCGGAGTGTCCACGATAATAGATTAGTACTGGTAGTGGGTTTATTACGGTACAGTTGATCTCCACTGCTTCACCTGCACCGTAACTAGATTGATCGGCTTTTATCTGAAAGCTACAATAATGGTCAAGGTTCGCGTATCCTATCGCGATAACCAGCAACGGTACAGCTACTTTTCCATACTTTTTCCAGAGCCTCGTCGGTCCTAGCCGGTGCCCGGTTCCAACGCACCGCAGAAAATATACATTAAGACCGAGGCCGAGTCCGATCAAAATAAACACGGTCAACATAAGGAAAAGATTGTTCAAGCCCATGGATAGAGAGAACAGGGCAGAAGTCATCGTCTCCCGACCTCTATCTCCAGCGAGGAAGTGACCCCGTCAGCGTAGTAGTAGAGGCTGAAGCGGGGGTATCTTACGAGGAAACTGTCTTTCCACACTGTTCTCTGGGACTCCGCCTCTACCTCAAAGTATCTCCAGACCCATTCAATATACATTGTACCGATAGGGCTGTTCGGGGTAAGACTGTAGGAGAGCTTGTTGAATACCGGGACCTTCACCGGGTACGGGTTGTCGTTTACTATAACCAGGTTGAACTCAACGTAGTCCCCGTCTTTGAGGTCTGTGCGAGATGGCTCGATAACTAGGCTAATCCCTGTGCTGTTCAGGGCAACCTCTTTGTACCCGGTTATTGTTACGGTTTTCCTAGCGCCGAGGCAGGAGATAGTGAAGGAGCCAGGGTACTCCGGCGTGAAGACCTGCCGAAGGAACACGGCCCTGTCGCGAGCCCCTATCCTGATCTTGGCCCCGGCCACATAGTCGATGTTGACCACGCAGCTCACGGGCTCAGGGTCGAATACACTGTTACCACTGAGAGTGCACTGGCGGATGGGTTCGAGGAGGATGTCGCGGTCGCCCGGGTTGTAGAGGTAGACCGTCGCAGTGAAGCTCTCACCCACCTTGACTGTGTCCCTGTTGGCCTCGATCCTCACATCGTAGACGTAGGATGACGGTTCATTGCCCAGACTGCTCGGTGAGGCGACCCCGAACACGATGACGGAGGCTAAGAGGAGGACAGTCGCGTAGAATGCTTGCCTACTGGAACGGTTCATGCCAACCTTACCAACGATTTGAATGTTCTCTATGGATTAAAACCTAGGGATTTGAACACGCGTTCAAAACTCTCTCCATATTTTATACTCTGTGTGGCATAGATTCCTCGATGACCCTGGTTCTCAAACAAGGCTTCTACGCGAGGGACCCAGCTGATGTAGCCAGGGCGCTCCTAGGGAAGACTCTGGTTAGGAGGCTGGGCAGCGAGAGGCTTGAGGGAGTCATCGTTGAGACGGAGGCCTACTACGGGGAGGGCGACCCCGCCAGCAGGGCGTTCAAGGGGCGGAAGAGCTACAACAAGGTGATGTGGGGTGAGCCCGGCCGCTTATTCGTCTACAATGTCCACAGGTACTGGATGCTCAACTTCATCGCCCACAGGCCGGGGGGAGTCGGAGGCGTCCTCATAAGGGCCATAGAGCCCACCACGGGCATCGAGAGGATGCTGGTGAACCGCCCGGTGGATAAGATGGCGAAGCTGACCAGCGGCCCAGGGAAGCTCTCAGTGGCACTAGCCATCGGCAAGAGCCTCAACGGGTCGAAGGCTACAGATGAGAAGAGCCCCATCCATGCGCTCCACAGTGACTCAGAACCTGAGACGGCGTCATCGCACAGGATAGGGGTCACCAGGGACCTGCCAGAGAACCTCAGGTTCTACGTGAAGAACAGCGGATTTGTTTCCCGGTGACTCACGCGGGGCTGCGGAAGCTGCCCAGCAACTCCAGGAACCTCTCCTCGGCCTGGGCCTCTGAGGTGGAGGCGCTGTCCGCCGCGTAGGACAACACGTAGACCCTGTAGCTTCGGAGGCTTGGCCAGGGCTGGGCCATGGTCCCGACTACGGCTGTGAGGGGTTGCCCCCTCTGTACAACCCCGAAGACTGTGTACGTGACCTCGAATCCATCCTTGTTGAAGGTCTTTAACGGGCCTATGCTGGTTACGGTCGTGTTGGGTGTGCTCTCGATCGACTGGACGACCTCCTCCACAGAGGGTGCCCCCTCGGGGGCTTCGACGGAGGTCTGCCACCCCACCTGCATGAGCTCCACATGGTCCTCGGTGAAGAGGACGGCCTGGAACATCCCATGGACGTCGCTGGCCCCCATCCCGGGGTCCGTGAAGCCCCCCTCGTAGGTGTACCAGTTGGATGGGTGGAGGAGGCTGAACCCGTACCTGCTGTACTCTGTGTACCCTAGAGGCGTGTCGCCCATGTGCAGCCACAGGTTGCCCCCCGTCACCAGCCCAGCCACCAACAGGGAGAGGGCCACGGTCCGTGTGTTCAAGCCGCCAAACATTGTCACCGCCACGTTCACCTCATATGTATTGTAGGGGGGAGCCCGGGTGAGCCCGTTTCAGGGCCTCGAATCTTCTGCACAGATAGTACAGCACCGCGAGGCCTGCAAACCAAAGGACAAGCGTCTCGGGGATACCCAGCCAGAAGGGGGGCTCCGGGACCCCCGGCAGCCTGAACCTGTAGAGCCACAGGTGGACCAAGTAGAAGAAGAGGGGCGTCCGCCCGAAGGTATTCAGCACACCAGGTAGCCCCTCCCTGGGCCTGCCCCTGCCCTCTATTATGAGGCCTAAGGCCATGAACAGGCACATGCCGCCCAGGGTCCACAGGAGGAAGGCCACGCTGGGCGGGTACTTGCTCAAGTAGAGCCAGTCCCTGACGTCATCGCCCCACCTCAGGACCAGGTTACCGTACCCGTTGAAGTACCTGACCAGAAAGAAGAGGGCAGAGGAGGCTAGGCCCGTCAGCGCCAGAGGCGCCTTGAGGGCCATGATCTTATCAGAGTCCAGGCCGTTCAGGTAGACCCCGAAGCAGTAGCCGAGGCCCATGACCCCCACCCAAGGGATGACCGTGTAGAAGCCGAAGTAAGGTGGCCAGCTGTACCCGGGCTCGTGGAGGATGACCCGGAGGTAGTGGCCCCAGGCCACGGTGTCGGGTATGAGGCCCAAGTCCAGCCACTGGTGGTTGAATACGACGATCAATGAGCCGGTGAGTATCGCCCAGGGAGGCAGCCTCCTGGCGACGCTGAAGAGCATAAGGCAGATGCCTATGCATGAGATGACTCCCACGGTGAGCCAGGGCAGCCCGAAGGCCGGTGACACCACCAGGGGCTCCATGAGCACCAGGACCAGGCCCCTGATGAGGATATGCTTGGTTATCTCCAGCTGGGTGGCGCCCCTGCTGAGCCTCCTGGCCGATGAGAGGGCCAGGGAGGTGCCCGCCAGGAAGATGAAGGCGGGGGCGCAGTAGTGGGTCACGAACCGGGACAAGAAGTGGACCAGGTCCAGGTCAGGGGACCTGACCTTCATGATGCCCTCTAAACCTCCGTGGGTCTTGTTCCAGAACCCGGAGACGTGGTCCCAGGCCATGAGCACCATCACCAGGCCCCGGGTGAAGTCGATGAACTCGAGGCGGGGACGCGTGTCAGCGCGGTTTAACTGACTCGTTTCCAGAGTCTGCGACCCTGAGGGCTCTAAGTCTACGGTCAAAGTGTCAGCACCGATTTAATGTAGTGTAATAAGTGTCTTCATTAAAAGGGGTGTTCATGAAGAGGCTTTGAAGGTAAGCACCGGTGCTGTCCCCGAGTCAACGTTCCTCTTCCGGTGCCCCACACCCCATCGTCTGGGTTCTGAGGCCACCATAAACGTGGTTTAAACGAGTAGCTCTAATGTAAAGGGGGGTTAGCCCTTCCACTGGGCTATGGCGCCGGTCTTCTCAAGGGCGTCCAGCTCTGCATCGGATTTCCCTAGAAGCTCCTTCAACACCTTCCGTGTGTGCATCCCTATGGCTGGTGAGGCCCTGTCAACCTCTCCGGGGGTCTCGCTGAACTTAACAGGGAAGTTGGGCACCGTATACTTGCCGGCAACCGGGCTGTCAACCTCCACCCACATGTCCCTGGCCTTGAGGTGGGGGTCCCACATGGCCTCGTGGGCCTCGTAGATTGGGGCGCTTGGGAACCCCATGTTTGCTAGCCACTGGAAGGCCTCGTATCGTGTCTTGTCCTTGATGCGCTCCATCACCATATCCTTGCTCACCTCGTCCACGCCCAGCTCCTGCTTCAGGTTCTCAATCGCCTTGCCGCGTTCCCCGGCGATCTGCACCCAGCCGTCCTTCACCTGGAAGACCCCCCATATCCTATTGGGGTCCTGGGGCCTGTTCTTACGCCTCTCAATGGGGCTCTCCTTGAACATGTCGTAGGCCACCGATGCGCAGCAGTTGAAGGCCACCATTGTGTCGATCTGGGCCACGTCGATCATCTGCCCCACGCCCGTCCTGTCCCTGTGCCTGAGGGCGGCCACGATGGCGAAGGCGGCGTACATTGCGGGTCCGAGGTCACCCAGGGCGCCTGCCATGGTGACCGGCGGATGGTCGGGGCTTATGCCCTTGCCCGTGGCGTAGGTGTGGCCGCTTATGGCCTCGGCCACCACCGCGTAGCTGCCGTACCTGCTGTAGGGACCCGTCTGGCCGAAGCCGCTGAGGGCAGCGTAGATGATCCTCGAGTTGAGCTCCTTGAGCACGTCGTAGCCTAGGCCCAGGCGCTCCATGGCGCCCGGCGCGAAGTTCTGGACCACCACGTCGCTCTTCTTCACCAGCTCCTTGACCAGCTTCATGGCCTCAGGGTTCTTGAGGTCCACCGCCACGTCCTTCTTGTTCTGGTTGAGGGCCCAAAACGTGGTGGCGGTGCCCTTGTACAGCTCGCCTGGGCCCAGGCGGCCTATGTTGCCCCAGGGGGGTTCAACCATTATCACCTCTGCGCCCAGCTCCCCCAGCATCATGGTGCAGTAGGGGCCGAACCACACGTGGGTGAAGTCCAGTATCCTGATGTCCTCCAGTATCTTGTCCATGCTGAATCATGTTAAGGCGCGTATGGTACTAAAAAAACTGTTCCCAGCTGGACAGATGATTAAAAAACTGGGCGACCGCTGAGGACGATTTACTACGTATTCATACTACGAAAACGTGTTACCTAGAGTAGTAATATGACTGAACCGCTGAATTTACATTGGCTCCTAGATCATGGCGAGGATGGGCCTTGAGAAGTATGTATCAGTACTGATTTTTACTAAACGGTCAGAAACTAGACATATTACAGGGTCCGCCTCTTTGGGGCTTAGAGGAAGCCACATGGAGTTGAGTGCGCCGTGAACCCACAGGAGTACGTTTTTCTCCCCCTGCTCGTTTTCTTGGTGAACGGCGCCGTGGCCCTCTACATGGTGCGGAGGCTCAGGGGTGAAGCCTCAGGCGATGACTGAGTTCAGGGCCGGGCTCAGCCTAAAGGTTAAGAAACGAGGAAAAACTATCGTGGTCATAGAGGCATGGGGGCGGGTCGCCGATGACGGATAATGGTACCATTCTTCGGGGACGAGACGATTCAGGTGAAGCAGGTGGAATAATGGTACCATTATGTGGGGGAGGACTCATCCCACGTGATAATGGTACCATTACACTAATGCAGGGTTTATCAAGTCAGAGAGATGGGGCCAAGATGGGAAATGGTACCATTTTCCTGGGATGTGGGGGTCCGGATACAATAATGATACAATTTTATTGTGGGGGCGGCGAGGGGGACCCATGACCGATAATGGTACCATTAACCGTGGAGTGGGGCCGCTGCAACGCCTCCGCCACGAGTTCGGCTTCATCCAGGGCAACTTCCTCCTGCTGATGGTGAGCTGGCTCATCGTGGACTTCTTCGCGGAGCTCCCCGGCACCTACTTCCCTCTGTACGTCAAGGCTCTGGGGGGCACAGCCGGCAGCCTGGGCATCATAGGGGCCGCTGAGATGCTAGCCAGGGGCCTGGTGCAGATACCGGGGGGCTACATAGCGGACAGGTATGGCAGGAAGTGGATCATCATGACCATGACGGGGCTGGCCGGGCTCAGCCGCATCGTGTACATCTTCGCGCCTACCTGGGAGTGGATCATCCTAGGGGCAGTCGTCATGGGGTTCACGGGCATCTACGGACCCGCCCTGGAGGCGCTTATAGCTGACAGCCTGCCCCCTGAGAGGAGGGGCATGGGGTTCGGCATCGTCCGCCTCATAGGCAGCGTCAGCACCACGCCTTCGCCCCTCATCGCCGGGTTCCTTTACCTGCGGATCGGGTTGATGCCCACCATGAGGCTGAGCTACGGCCTGGCTGCGGTGGGCTTCTTCGCAGCCGCGGCCCTAAGGACCGGGCTTAAGGAGACCTTGGAGTCGCCGGAGAGGATCAACTTGGCCGAGATGGCTGCCAGCTACCCTGTGAGCTTCAGGGAGAGCGTGGGCATATGGCGTCTCGTGCCAGGGGAGGCGTTCACCCTCTTCGTGAGCCAGGTCCTCACCATGTTCACCGTGGGCATGTTCATGCCCGTGTTCACCCTCTTCATGGTGGACGACCTGGGCATCACCGAGTTTGAGCTGAGCCTCATCATGGCCTCCATGTTCGTCACCATGATAATATTCGCGCTGCCCACCGGCAAGCTCATAGACACCATCGGCAAGAAGAGGCCCCTGCTGGCCAGCTATATCCTCTGGGCCGCTGCGGTGCCCCTGTTCCTGTACGGTAACTTCTGGAGGCTCATCCTGGCCATGACCCTGGTGGGGGTCCTCCAGGTGCTCATCAGCAGCGCCGGGGCGGCCTGGACCGCGGACCTGGTGCCCACGGAGCACAGGGGTAGGGTGAACGGCAGCAGCGGCTTCTTCACCATGATGGCCCTCAGCCTGGGCCAGCTGCTGGGGGGCTGGCTATACGACAACGTGAGCCACACGTTGCCCTGGACGCTGCAGATTGTCTTCATGATTCCCCCCTTCCTTATAATACTGCTCAAGACCAAAGAGGGGAAAAACAAGTCTGAGCCGAAATCCGTGGGCTAGGACGTACTTCGCTGGATCAACTTGGGTTTAGGGAGCTAATCCACTTTTACCCCGAAGTGAAGCACCCCCAAGCCGAGGAACATGATGATGAAGCTCGCCGTGAAGATGGGAAACAGCCCGAAGATGTCCGCGATGTACGCCGCCACGATGGGCGCCACCACCCCCACTATGCTCTGGGGCAGGAAGCTGACGGCGAAACCCATCCCCATCTGCCTCGGAGGACTCAGCTTAGCCGTCAACGACGCCGTGGCCGGCATCCCCAGTATCCCGAAGAACCTGTAGGCCAGGTAGAGGGCCATGAAGGGCAGCACGCCCTCGGTGAGGAACGCCCCGATGTAGAACAGGTAGCTGATGCCCAGGGCGATAACCACCCACCTCTTATCACCCAACCGGCTCGCCATGTAGCCGCCGATGGGGGACGCTGCGAGGCCGAGGAAGCTGCTGGCCCCGAACATGATGCCTAGCTCCGTGATGCTCCACCCCCGGGCGTCGGCCAGGTAGATGCTGAGGAAGGTGCCGATCATGCCCAGGGCGAACTGGCGGACACCGGACGCGGACAGGTACATTATGAAGTCCCTGTTGAGCAGGGTCGTCACCTCCCCCTCCACGGGTTCACCGTTCGCCTCATCTCTTCCGGCGCCCTGCATGTCCCTGAGGAAGAACACCAGCACCAGGCTCAGGGCGATGGGGGCCACCCAGAACAGGTACACCTGCCTCCACTGGAACGCCAAGTACCCCATCAAAACCGTGATGCTCAGCGGCCCCAGGGCCACCCCGAAGGTGCCCCCAGCGTTCAGGAACCCCATGGCCTTACTCCTGTCCTCACCCTCCACCAGCCTAGCCGTGTAGCTGTGGCTGGGCGGATGGTAGAAGGTGCTGGTCAGCGTCATCAGCGTCAACGCCACGATGTACATGGCCGGGTTCACCGTGAACCCGGCTATCAGCGCCCCCAGCGCAGCCATAACTATGCTCAGAGCAACCAGTCGTCTGGCCCCGTACCTGTCACTCATCCAACCCACCGGTAGCGAGAACAGGACCTGGGCCAGCGGCGGCACCGCCCCTATGACACCTATCTCCAGGTTGCTCAGCACGAACTCGTCTCGCAGCTCCACGATCATGGTGTTCTTCATGTTTCCTGCCGCATGGATCAGCGCATGGGTCGCCACCATGGCCAGGAGGCCGAAACTGAAAAGACGCCTCTTCCCCAAAATAATCAGACATACTACACTTGACCTTTTATAAGATTTCAGAGCCACAGGGACCTTCGTAAAGATACCGCCATAATAGAGGCCGCTCCTACAGCGACCCAACGTATTACTTATATTACCGGCTTCGGATTCATCACCTATGGTAGAGGTAGTCTCCGCCAAGGTCGACGACGAGACCCGCCGCAGGATGAGGTGTCTCCCAGACATCAACTGGAGCGAGGTCATACGCCAAGCCATCATCAACAAGATCGAGGAAGAGGAGGCCCGGCGCCTCCAGGTCGACAGAGAGAGTGTGGAGAAAGCCGCCAAGGAGACCGACGCCCTCAGGACACCCTCCTCGCCCGACTGGAGCAGCACCGAGGAGATACGGAGATGGCGCGAAGCCCGAAGGTAGCTGTCATCGACGCCTCCGTCGTCGTTAAGTGGTTCAAGGACGAGGCTCACACTGACAGGGCCCTCGCCCTCAGGGAAGACTGGGCCGCGGGCAGGGTCTCCCTCCACACTATAGAGCTACTACTCTACGAGGCCCTTAATGCCCTAAGGTACGACCCCATCCAGACAGAAGCGACCCTGAGGAGGGCCGCCGCAAACCTACGCGACTACCCGTTCCGCCTAATCCCCATGGCCGAGATAGCTGAGAGAACCGCCGAGAACGCCCTTAGGCACGGCATCAGTGTCTATGATGCCGCTTACCTCAGCGCCGGCGAGGAACTCGGAGCCCCCACCTACACAGCAGACGAGAAGCTTATCGCTAAGGTTGGAGGGGGCACCCTCCACAGCATCGCTGATTACGGCACCATCAGCTAACCCACTACAATAGAAACCAACGGCTATGAGAGTAAGAGTAAAGACTTCATAGAGTGGGGTCAGGTGACTGTACTTCTGTTGTCACCAAACCTGAGGTGCTCACCGCCGTCGATGACTGCCTTCAGGTGCTCCGCCACCCTCCACACGTCACTGTAGCTCACGTACAACGGTATTGGCGCCAGCCTTATGATGTTGGGCGGCCTGAAGTCCGGGATAACGCCTCGGGCGATGAGGGCCTGGTTGATCCTCCAAGCATCAGCGTGGGTCACGCCCACGTGGCCGCCCCTCCTATCTGCCTCTCGGGGTGTGGCCACCCCGTAGTTGTAGGGTTCGCCGCTCAGCATCTCGTCGATGAGGTACATCAGGTAACCGGTTATCTTCAGGCTCTTCTCACGGATGTTGCCGATTCCCGCCTCACGCATCATGCGCAGGCTGCCCTCGATGGGAGCCGTGCTCAACATAGTCGTGGTCCCTATCTGCCACGCGGAGGCCGTCCCCGCCGGGTCGAACTCGTTCCTCATCTCGAACATGGTCGAGCGATCATTGCCGAACCAGCCCGCCATCCCCGGCATCTTACCGAAGTGCCGCCGGTTCACGTACAGGCTCCCCGTGCTGCCCGGGCCCCCGTTCACGTACTTATAGTTGCACCAGAAGGCGAAGTCCGCACCCCACTCACTGAACCTGTGAGGGACCACGCCCACGCTGTGGCTGCAGTCGAAACCGATGACGATGCCACGCTCATGCGCCTCCTGGGTGAGCCGCCCCATGTCCAGAAGCTGCCCGCTCCGGTAGTAGACGCTAGGAAGAAGCGCCAACTGGACCTCATCGGTCATGGCGTCTATTATGTCCTCCTCCTCCACCAGCAGCCCGTCCCTGCTCCTCACCAGCACCAGGTCCTCGTCGGGGTCACCGCCCCGGAGCCTTACCTGGGCGCTCAGGGCGTACAGGTCGCTGGGGAAGTTCAGCTCATCCGCCAGGATCTTACGTCTCCTGCCTTCCGGCTTGTAGAAGGTGGAGACCAGGGCGTGGAGGTTGACAGTGGTTCCGCCGGTGACCACCACCTCGTCGGGCTCCGCGCCCACCAGGGGCGCCTGGAGCTCCCCGAGGCGCTCAGCGTATCCTATCCAAGGTATCTCTGCCCCGCTCCACCCCTTGATGCCCAGGGTCCTCCACTCGTCCAGGACCCTGAGAAGCGTCCTCTCAGCGTCCACGCTCATTAGGCCCAGGCTGTTGCCGTCCATGTATATGCAGCCCTCAAGCCCGTAGAACCTGTCCTTGTACCCGGCCAGCGGGTCCTCGGCGTCCAGCCTGAGCGCGTAATCCTCGCCAAGCTCGTATCTCAATGCGTATCCACGTGAATGGGCGCCCGTGAGGCTTTAAGCACTACTGGCCCCTCAGGGGCCCGGCAGGAGGGTGACCTCCACGTGCTCACCCTCCTCTATGACGTGGTCCCCCTCGGGCACTATGATGTAGCCGTCTGCGTGGGCCATGCTGGTGATGTCGCCGCTCTGCTTGAACACCTTGTGGGCCCTGCCGCCCACCAGCCGGACCGTTATGAAGCTCTCCCTGTCCGAGCTGGACGCCAGCCTGTGGCCCATGGGCACCGTCACCGTCCTCAACTCCAGGGGCGGAAGCCTGGCAATCCTCCTGATGGCCGGGGCCAGGTACACGTAGCTGTTGTTCAGGCAGCTGGTGGGGTACCCCGGCATGCCGAAAATGGGTGTGCCCTCCACTTCGCCGAAGAGTGTGGGCTTGCCCGGCTTCACCTTAACTCCGTGGAAATGAACCACGCCGAGGCCACCGATGACCTCACCGAACAGGTCCTTGGAGCCCACGCTGCTGCCTCCGCTGAACACCCCCACGTCGTAGCCCGAGGCGTCTCGCATGGCCGCCTTGATGAACTCCACGTCGTCCCTCACGATGCCCCTCTTCACCGGCTCCCCGCCCACGGCCTCCACCACGGCCTGGAGGGTGAAACTGTTAACGTCGTATATCTCCCCCGGCCTAAGCGGCTGCCCTTGGGGCACGATCTCCGGCCCCGAGCTGTATATCGCCACTCTCGGCCTCTGGTAGACCTCCGCGGCCTCGTAGCCAAGGGCGGCCAGGGCCCCCACCATGCCGGGGGTCAGAGCAGCGCCCGCCTCCAAGACCAGGTCCCCCTTCTTCATGTCCTCACCGGCGGGGGCCACATCCTTGCCGGGCTCCACCTCGCGGAGGATGAGCACGGTGCCCCCAGCCATCGAGGTGTCCTCCACCTTCACCACGGCGTCGCATCCCTCGGGCACCGGGCTGCCCGTGGCTATCTCGATGCACTCGCCTCTCCCCACGGCGCCCGTGTATGGTTCCCCGGTGTGCTGCACGGCCACGATCCTGAACCTCACGGGCTTCGCCTCCGAGACCCCCTTGGTGTCGGCCGCCCGCACAGAGTAGCCGTCCATGCTGGCCCTGTCGAAGGGGGGCACATCGAAACCGGCTACGATGTCAACAGCCAATACCCTCCCCGATGCCTTCTCGAGGGGCACCTTCTCGGTGCGCTCGATGGGCCTCACATTGGCCTCAATGAGCCTCAGCGCGTTCTCCCTGGTGGTGAGTTCACCAAAAGGCTTCATAGTCATCTTCGGTCCAGCTCCCAGAGCATGTGGCCCAGACCAGGCAGAATGATCTCCTTGAGGGCCGACCACACTGCGCCCTTGGACCCTGGCAGACAGAATACCAGTTTGCCAGCAGCTACCCCCGCCGCGGCCCGACTCCATATCCCCGGCAGCCCCACGTCATCGAAGCTGATGCGCCTGAAGTACTCCCCGAAGCCGGGGAGGGGCTTCTCGAACAGCGACTGGGCCACGTCCATAGTCTTGTCCTTCACGCCTATGCCTGTGCCCCCGCTGGTCAAGATCACGCGGACCTGGGGCTCCTTTAAGGCGCGCCTGAGCCACTCCTCGATCTCCTCAAGGTCGTTGGGGGCTACGTCGTAGAACTGGACTCTGTGCCCTGCAGCCTCTATCAGCTGCACGGCCAGTTTGCCTGTCTCGTCTTGCTCCTTGGTGCGGGTGTCGCTTGTCACCAGCAACGCGAACACCGTCTCGGCCGCCTGGTTCCTGGGGTGCCCCGCGTTCATCTTCCCTTCACCTTCTCCGTCACCCTGATCTCCGTTATGGCGGCGTCCGGGTACTGGCCCGCCTCGTCCTTCTCAAGGTACTTCACCATGTCCCAGACGTTGAGGAGCGCCACAGCCACCCCTGTGAGGGCCTCCATCTCCACACCGGTCCTGTAGTTGGCAGCCACCGTGCACGCGGCCTCCACGTAGTCTGGGCCCAGGGTGAACCGGGTGTCCACGGAGTCCACCGGCACCGGGTGGCATAGGGGTATCAGCTCGGGGGTCTTCTTCACCGCCAGTATGGACGCCACCTCGGCCACCGTCAGTGGGTCACCCTTCCTAACCTTACCCTCCTTGATGGCCTTCACCGTGGACTCCCTGAGCCTTAGCCGGCCCACTGCTGTCGCCCTCCGGGGCACCGTCTCCTTGCCGGAGACGTCGATCATCCTCACAGGGTCCCTACTCATGTCTGTCTCCCTCCACCCATACCTCCCCGTCCGGGGTGTACTCCTTCTTCCATAGGGGCACCCTCTTCTTCAGCTCCTCGATGACGTAGCGGCACGCGGCGAACCCCTCCTCCCGGTGGCCCGCAGCCACGCCGATGTAGACTATGTTGTCGCCCACGTCCAGGTCCCCGTACCTGTGTATCACCGCCACCTGGTCAACCCCATACTTCTCCAGGGTCTCCGCCCTTATGGCCTCCAACTGGCTCCGGGCCATGTCCTCGTACACCTCTATGCTCATGCGGCTTATCTCCCTCCCCTTGGACGTGTCCCGGACGGTGCCCACGAAGCTGACCACGCACCCGGATGAGGGGCATTTGGCAGCCTCTAGGAGCGCCCCGACGTCGAAATCCTCCACCTGAACCCTGATCAATTTAACCACCGCTCACCGGGGGGAAGAAGGCCACGTCGTCCCCCTCAGCTATAACCCTGTCCAGGGCCGTGAAGGAGCCGTTCACGGCCACAAGCACCTGGTCCTTCCCGGCGATCTTGTCGTATAGACCCCTCACGTGATCCCTGATCCCAAGCACAGTGATGCCCTCAGGGACTTCCAGCCACTCCTCCACTTTACCTGTCATGTCCCTGAAGCTGGCGTAGTACCTAACCCTGATCCTCACACTTAGTCCCTCCAGAAGGGCTGCCTCAAGGCCACCGCTTCTCTGAAGGCCTCCTCGAGGCGCTCACGGGACGCTCCTCCCCTTATGAGGCTCACGAGGGGGACAAGGTTGTCGTCCCTCATAAGACATGCCTTCAGGCGGCCGTCACTGGTCACCCGGAGCCGAGTGCAGTAGGCGCAGAAGACACTGTTATGCATGGGCTTGACCACCTCCACCTGGGCGCCCCCCCTCAGGTGGTACACCTTCCTGTGGTGCATCTCCCGCTCCACGACCCTCACGGCCTGCAGCTCCAGGCTCCTCGCCAGGGGCGCCAAGTCGAGGTGCAGCGCGTCGTAGTGCTCGGCCCCGTGCTCAAGCTCCTGGAACTCTATGAGCTGGAGGACCGCGCCCGCGTCCCTGCTGTACTCTATCATGGCAGGTACCTCGGAGTCGTTTACCCCCCTCATGACCACCATGTTGAGCTTCACCGGGTTAAGGCCGCACCTGACGGCCTCCTCGATCCCGTCCCTCACCTCAGAGCCTTGGTTGACTCCGGTGATCTTCTTGAAGGCATCTCCGTCCAGCGTGTGGAGGCTCACGTTGACCCGGTCCAGGCCGGCCTCCTTCAGCTCGCAGGCCTTTCCAAGTAGAAGGGAAGCGTTGGTGGTCATGGACACCTCGTCCAGGTGAGGTTTGATCCTCGCCACGATGTCCACCAAGTCGCCGCGGAGCATGGGCTCGCCGCCCGTGAGCTTCACCTTCCTTATGCCGAGGCCGGCGGCCACCTCCACGATGGTCTCTATCTCCTGGGCGGTCATCTCCCCGTGGGGGTCGTGCTCTCCCTCCCGGTGGCAGAAGAAGCAGTCGAAGTTGCATCTCTGGGTCAGGCTTATCCTGAGGCTGTTGATGGGCCGGTCGTAGGGGTCTGTGAGCTGGCTCATGGGGGGCTCCGCCTATTTTGTATCGATACTGTTATGCATGGACGGTTATATCGGTGTCGAATCGCTGGGATCAACAAGCCGATATGATTAAATAAACAATTCGGCTTTATTTGAGCCATGTCCAACCTGGCAGGGTTCAAGATCAACAGAAACGTGGCGATGGTCGCGGCGGTTCTCATCATGGTGATAGCCGGAGGCCTCTACTGGAACCTGACAAGGCCCCAGGAGAAGGAGAGCATCATAGTATCCACCACCACAAGCCTATACGAGACGGGCGTCCTGGACGCCTTGAAGACGCGTTTCGAGGCCAACAACCCCGAGTACAACGTGAGCTTCATCAGCCAGGGCACCGGCCTCGCCATCGAGACGGCGAAGCGGGGAGACGCCGACATGATCCTAGTCCACGCGCCGGCCTCGGAGCTGGCCTTCATGGAGTCAGGCTCCGGGGTCAACAGGAAGATATTCGCATACAACTTCTTCATCGTCGTGGGCCCTGAAAACGATCCGGCTGGAGTAAGAGGCCTCGGGCCCGTCGAGGCGATGCTCAAGATCAGGGAGGAGGGCCTCGCAGGTAACGCTCTCTGGGTGTCCCGGGGCGACAACTCGGGCACCCACACCAAGGAGAAGGCCCTGTGGAAGTTGACCGGGCTCAACCTCGACGAGATCAAGCTGGAGGCCGCGGGCGGCTCCGACGGCACCTGGTACATAGAAGCCGGGGCAGGCATGACGGCGACGCTGCAACTGGCCAACGAGAAGGAAGCCTACACGCTGACGGACGTGGCCACCTACCTGAAGAACTACAAGAACGGCAACATTCAGCTTGTGAAGGTGGTGGACTCCGGGGAGGAGACACTGAACGTGTACAGCGCCATCGTCTGCAACCCCGATAGTAGCCCGAGGGGCATGTTCGAGGTCTCCATGAAGTTCGTCCAGTTCCTGGTGAGCGACGAGACCCAGAGAATGCTGGAGACCTACGGGGAGGAGGAGTTCGGGGCGACCCTGTTCAAGCCGTGGGTGCCCGAGCTGGAGAACCCCGACAGCGACATCGTCAGGTGGGTGGGGGAGCAGGCCTACTTTGACGGCTCCGAGTGCCCCGCCCAGTACAGGCACCAGGCAGGTATCCTGTACCGTTAAACCTTTTCACCTTGTTTTCACTGTGATAATTCATGAGCTGGACACCGATACTCGAAGGCGTATCCGAGGCCGCCAGGCTGATCCTGTCCGCGGACAAAACCGTCATAGAGATCACTCTGAGGAGCCTCCAGACGGCGGGCTACGCCACCCTCATTGCGTCTCTGATCGGCGTCCCCCTCAGCATACTCATAGCCATGGGGGAGTTCCCCGGTAGACGGGCGCTGAAGTTCCTGTTCAACGCCATGGTGGGGGTCCCCACTGTCACCCTGGGCCTATTCCTCTTCACCCTCTTCAGCCGCAGCGGGCCCCTGGGCTCCATGGAGCTGCTATACACTGTTCAGGGTATGGCTGTAGGCCAGGCCGCACTGATCTTACCTATACTGGTGAGCTTCACTGTTAGCGCCATCGAGAGCAAGGGCCATGAGCTGAGGGACCTGGCGAGAACCCTGGGAGCATCGGAGCTGGAGACCAGCCTGGCCGTGGTGAGGGAAGCGTACAGCGGCGTATCCCTCGCGCTTGTATCGAGCTTCAACAGGGCCTTCGCCGAGCTCGGCATAGTAACCATGCTGGGCGCCAACATACGCGGCGTCACCAGGGTGCTGACGACCGCCATCGCCCTAGAGACGGCCAAGGGTGAGCTGGGCCTCGGCTTCGCCCTCAGCTTCATCCTCCTGGCCGTGGTGCTGGCCCTAAACTATATGATAGATGTCCTGAGGGGGGCCACCCAGTGAGCGCCTACAGCCTCAGGGACGTCTCCAAGGTGTTCGGCCCCATCAGGGCTCTCGACTCCGTTAGCCTGGAGGTGGCGGAGGGCGAGTGCCTAGGCGTCATAGGCCAGAGCGGCGCCGGTAAGACAACGCTTCTCAGGATTCTAGCGGGCTTGGAGGAGCCGACATCCGGCAGCGTGCTCTACAGGGGTGAGCCCCTATCGGCTTCCAGCTCGTATGAGCTGAGGAGGAAAGCCACCATGATCTTCCAGTCCCCCCTGTTCCTGAAGGGAGACGTATACACGAACATTGCTTATGGTTTGAGGCTGAGGGGCACCCCCGACGACATCATCAAGGAAAAGGTGGAGGAGTGCCTGGACCGGGTTCGGCTACCCGGCTACGGCGGCCGTGACGCCCGTAAACTTTCCGGCGGCGAGCAGCAGAGGGTCGCCCTGGCCCGGGCGCTGGTCCTGGACCCTGAGGTGCTGCTCCTAGACGAGCCGACAAGCACCCTGGACTCCGTCAACGCCAGGGTGGTCTCAGCCGTCATCGAGGAGGAGGCCGAGGGGAGAACCGTGGTGGTCTCCACCCACGACCTGGACCTGATCAGGAGGCTCACCACCCGCACCGTACACATGGACGGGGGCAGGGTGACCGAGGTGGGGGCCCCCACTGAGATAGTGTCCATCACCAGGCTGACGGAGAACCTGTTCACGGGGACCAGCACCATGATGGATGGAGTGGCCCAGGTGGCCGTAGGGGAGACCGTGATCAGGGTCGCCGCTGAGAGGACCGGCAGGGTCACCGTCCACGTGAAGCCCGAGGACATCATCGTCTCCGAGGAGAGGATCAGCACAAGCGCCAGGAACCAGTTCAGGGGCACCGTGGTGGGCGTGGAGGACCACGACGGCACGGTCGTCATCCGAGTGGACGCGGGGCAGGTCTTCGCGGTCCACATCACCAGGAGCAGCTTCACGGAGATGGGCCTCAACCTCGGCAAGCAGGTCTACATAAGCTTCAAGGCCACAGCGGTGCTGGTCCTCTAGCCGGAGAACCTATAATAGCCGCGATACATCGAGTGAACCTGATATGGAGCGCCCCGTAAAGTTCACTGTGTTCCCGCCCATCAACGCGGACAGCTGCAGCGACGGCTGCAGCGTCAGCTGCACAAGCTGCTTCAGCTGCGCCTCCAGTTGCGGGTTCCAGGAGACCAGGCGGGAGCGCCTGGACGACCTGTCCTTCATGCTGGAGGAGATAGGCTTCAATCTGGGCCGCAGGTTCCAGGTGGAGTTCGTTGACACCAGCTCGGTGCTCTACACCATCGAGCGCCTTAACATGCTGCTGGTGAGCAACGACGAGCCCACGGTGGACGGGGAGACCTACGGGGAGTTCATGAACATAGCGGCCCCGGTGATAGCCGTGGACAACCACATCCTTTTCATGGGGGAGTACCCCGGCAAGGAGGAGCTGGAGAAGGCCGTGGAAGAGGCCCTGGGCTAGCCCTCTTCCTTCATCTTCTGCTCCAGGGTCTTCAGCTCCCCGTGCTCGCTGATCCTGATCCTGGTCTCTAGGCGCACGGGTACCCCTATCTGCCTGAAGAACCCCATGAGGCTAGCCCCGTCGATAACGTCCTTAACCTTACCCTGCTTGATGGCGTCCACCAGGAGCTTCTCCACCTGAGGCATCACGCTAGGGTACTGGGCCTTGGCCGCGTTCCACACCTCCCAGGCCCTGTCCTTGAAGTACCGCCCCAGGAGCTCTTCCGGCGTCGGCTCCTTGACTGGCTCGG
Organism: Candidatus Bathyarchaeota archaeon; assembly: GCA_043826455.1. GTDB lineage: Archaea > Thermoproteota > Bathyarchaeia > TCS64 > TCS64 > RBG-16-57-9. The sequence continues at coordinate 72,571 of JBDRQD010000015.1, read as the reverse complement.
GCTTGGGCTCCTGCTCCTTAAGCTGTTTGAGGAGCATCTGACGCTGCAGCTCCTCCAGCCGCTTCTGTTTGAGTCTTTCCAGCTCGTCGTCCATGGTTCCTCGGCCTGCATTCACATAGCCAAGGTCATGGGATTTATCCTTTCCTGATGCTAGGGCTTGATGCCGCTTATCCTCACGCTGTTGAGGATCACCAGCAGGGTCAGGCCAACGTCGCCCAGGATGACGGCCATCCAGAGGGTGATGGCGCCCAAGGCCGCCAGGGCCACTATGAGCAGCTTCACCAGGACGCTGACGGCTATGTTCTGGTGGACCGTGGACACAGTGGTGGATGCTAGCCTCAGCAGGTACTCTATGCGGCTCAGGTCGTCCTCCAGGAGCACCACGTCCGCGGTCTCCAACGCTATGTCGCTGCCCAGGCCGCCCATGGCCACCCCCACGTCGGCAGCGGCGAGGGCCGGGGCGTCGTTCACGCCGTCCCCCACCATGACCACTGGGCCGTGAACCTTGAGACCCTCCACGGCCTTCACTTTCTCGTCCGGGAGGAGGCCGGCGTGGTACCCGTTGAAGCCCAGCTGCTCGGCGATGGCCCGGGCCGTGTTCTCGTTGTCCCCGGTGAGCATGTCCACCTTCATCCCCCGCTTCCTGAGAGCCTGGATGGTCTCCTTGGCGCCGTGGCGGCTCTCATCCATGAGGCTGATGAGGCCAATGACCTCGGAGTCCCTGGACACGATGACGGTGGTCTTACCCATTCCCTCGAGCTCTTGAAGGGTGTCAGCGGGGTACTCTACGCCGTTCTCGGAGAACAGGCGCTGGCTGCCGACCCTGTACAGGGCCCCGCCGATCACCGCCTCCACGCCCCTGCCAGTCTGGCTCCTGAACTCGGACGCGCTCAGCGTGGGCACGCCTTCTTTGAGGGCCTGCTCCTTGATGGCGTACGCGATTGGGTGTTTACTGTTCTCCTCCAAGGCGGCGGCTACGCTGAGAAGCGTCTCCCTCGAGACGCCTGTGGGGATCACGTCCGTGACAGCCAGCCTGCCCTTCGTCAGGGTGCCCGTCTTGTCGAAGGCAAAGACCCGTGCCCTGCTCACCTGCTCGATGTAGGCGCTGCCCTTCACCAGAACCCCGTTTCTGCTGGCGCTGGTGATGGCTGAGACCATGGCCACGGGGGTCGCGATGGTGAGCGCGCATGGGCAGCCGATGACCAGGAGGACCAGGGCACCGTAGATGCTTGGAAAAAGCTGTCTTCCATAGAAGAAGTAAGGGACCGCGGCCACGACGACGGCCAGGCCGATGATGAGGGGCGTGTAGTACCGTGCGAACCTGTTGACGATGGTCTCCGTGGGACTCCTCCTCTCCTCAGCCTCGGACACCATCCGCAGGATGCTGGCCAGCATGGTCTCCGAGGCCGCCCTCTTGGTCTTGGCCGCCACGTACCCATCCAGGTTGATGGTCCCGGCGTAGACCTCGTCCATGAACCGTTTCTCCACGGGAACAGACTCGCCGGTGATGGCGGACTGGTCGACAGTCGTCTCCCCGTCCACCACGACCCCGTCCAGGGGCACCCTGTCCCCGGGCCGAACGAGAAATACTTCCCCCGGGATGACCTGGTCAACGGGGACAGTCACTTCCTCTTCCCCTCTTCTGATGGTGGCCACCTCTGGCCGGAGCTTCATGAGGGCCTGCACAGCGTGCCTGGCCCTGTCGGTGGCCAGAACCTCAAGTTTGAGGGATATACTGAACAGGAACACAACCAGGGCCCCCTCCTCGTACTGGCCTATCAGGGTGGCCCCGATGGCCGCCATCGAGACCAGAAGGTTGATTCCTACGCTGCCCCTGAGAAGGCTCCTGACGCCGCTCTCGGCCAGAGGGTACCCGGTGTACACCATGGCCGCGACTAGCATCAGCATGGGGGCTGGCTGGTAGATGTTCAGATGGTTGAGAACTATGCCTACAGCGATTATAGCTCCAGAGGCGATGAGCTTGTCCCAGCCGCCCCACTCATGCTTGTGTTCGTGGCCACAGGCCGCGCAGCTGTCCCCGTGGCTTAACTCGCAGTCTGTGCAAGCCGGGCTTGGGTCGACGGTGCATGTGGAGCACGCAGCGTTCTCGTGTTCGTGGTCGTGGCCGCATCCGCAGCCTTCGCCGTGGCTGTGGTCATGGTCGTGGTCGTCGCTGTGGTTGGGTTTAGTCATCTTCGACGGCTCTCAGATTCCCCACGGCGCGGGTTTATTAAGGTAGTGCTATGAATGGGCTAAAAATTATTAGATATTAATAAATTTAAGGGGGTAAATTATTAAACTATGACCGTTATCAGCGTGAGCCTGACCCCTGACCTCCTGGAGCGCCTAGACGAGTTCGTGACCCGTAGCGGCTTCAGCAGCCGATCAGAGGCCCTGAGGCTGGCTATTAGGGACAGCCTGGTCCAGTTCAGCCTCCAAGGCAGGCAGAGGGGCAGCGTCATGGCCACCGTCACCATAATAAGCGAGGCGGAGCAGACGGCGAGTCACGTGGGGCTCATGGACCTCAGGAACGGGTTCGAGGACCTCATCTTCGGGAACATGCACCTCCACATCGGGGAGGGCTACTGCATCGAGATATTCCTGGTGAAGGGGGAGGCCGAGAACGTCATGACCTTCGTCTCCAGGGCCAAGGCCGTGAGGGGAGTCATGGAGGTCAACTACACGCTGACCCCCATGGAAAAGTGACGGAGACGCCTCAATTTTAACCGCTAAAAACATGAAGCTAAAATTCCCTAGTTGAAGAAAACATCATGCGGGCCTTTTCTGAGGGCCAAGAGCCGAGGACGAGAAGGCATCTCACCGAGGAAAAGCATGAAGCAAAAGATGGAAAATTTTTTCCGCCTTATCCCGGCTGGCACGGGATAAGCAACCCCACAGAACGATATATGCACCACGCCAGCACCGGACACCCAGTGAGAGGGGAGGGGGGTAGAGCAAGATAGACTGGAAACGGACGCCCCACACCAAAAGGAGCCGCAGAACCGGTCCGACGCCGCATGAATCTACGCAAAAGCGCTGTTCATACCATACAAAAACACGGTACATTCATCACATCAAGCACAGGGCAACGATGGTCGATATACAAAAAAAGTAGGAGGGTATCATCTAATGGCGAATATTCTTATAATTAGACCGATTACCCGCCCCGAAGTCGATGACCGCAGCACACCAATAAAAAAGAGAATCAAATCCTCTAATTAATATACTGTTTTTAATCTACGGTACCTTTGAGGAAGAGGAATGTCCAGCAACCAACAGTACAGCGTAATAGGGAAAGACACCAATCGCAAAGACGGCTTGGCCAAGGTCACGGGAGCCGAGAAATTCGCGTCTGACCTCAGCCTCCCAGGCATGCTTCACGTGAGGATACTGAAGTCAGAGCACCCCCACGCCGTCGTGAAGAGGATCGACGCGGCTGAGGCAGAGAAGATGGGGGCGATCGTGCTCACGCCCGACGACGTCCCGGATGTCCGCTTCTGCCCACGCCTCGTGAGCACGCCCGAGGCCACGTTTAAGGACTGGCGTGTCCTCACCAGGAAGCCGGTGTACGTGGGCGAGGCCATCGCAGCTGTGGCAGCCGAGACGGAGGAGCTAGCTCAGAGAGCCTTGGAAGCCATCAGGGTGGAGTACGAGGCCCTCCAGGCCTACTTCACGGTCGAGGACGCCTACAAGGACGGGTCAACGCAGATCCATGAAGATATCCTCTTGAAGGACTCGGCCCTCAAGGTGCAGAACAACGTCGCCTGCACGCTGGACCTTAGGGAGGGTGACGTCGAGGCGGCGTTCAAGGAGAGCGACGTCGTCCTTGAGAGAACCTTCCGCACCAATAGAAGGTACCACGTCCAGCTGGAGACCAAGGCCGTCCTAGTTAAGCCGGATATCAACGGAGGCGTCACGGTGTGGAGCACCACCCAGACCCTCCACAACAGCAGGCTGCTCCTCCACGAGGTCTTCGGCCTACCTATGGGCAAGATCAGGGTCATGAAGACCCCGCTGGGGGGGAGCTTCGGGAGCAGCATACAGGTCAACACAGTGACGCTGATAGCCGTAGCCATGGCCCTCAAGACCAGGAGGCCTGTGAAGATACACTTCACCCGCGAGGAGGACATCCACGACCACTGCAGCTACAGCATGGTCTTCAAGCTGAAGCTGGGGGCCATGAGGGACGGCCACCTTGTGGGCGGCCACCTGGACGCCTGGCTGGACCTGGGGAGCCACCAGATCCAGGCATACCCGCTCCTGGGCTGCATGGCGGGCTGGTGGGTCAGCCTCTACAAGCTCAAGGCCAAGAGCTACAGCAGTAAGGCAGTATACACCAACAAGACCCCCAGCTGCGCCTTCAGAGGCTACGGGAACCCGCAGGTTAGCTGGATGGTAGAGACGATGATGGATGAGCTCGCCGAAAAGCTGGGCGTAGACCCCCTCGACTTCAGGCTGAAGAACTACGTGGGCAAGGGCGACCTCTTCTGGGGTCAGGGCCCCACGGTAAAGTCCATCATACAGAGCTGCGGCGTCGAGGAGATACTCAGGAGGGGCGCCGAGAAGATCGACTGGTACAACAGGCCAGACGCCGGGAGCCAGACGGGCAGGTACAGGAGGGGCATCGGGATGGGCCGCGGCTACCATACGAGCAGCGCGGGTGCGCCCGTGCCCGGCACAGTCATCGACTTCAGCGGCGCGTTCCTCAAGCTCAACGAGGACGGGACCCTCGACTACGTGACCGCCCTCATGGACCACGGCGGAGGCACCCTGGAGGCCCACGCCAAGATCATCGCGGAGGAGCTCTGCATCCCACTTGAGAACGTCAACGTCATCGACGCTGACACCAGCACGACGGTATACGACGTCTGCACCCACGCATCCAGAGGCATCTACAGCGGAGGCGGGGCGGCCCTGAAGGTCACGAAGCAGGTGAAGGAGAAGCTTAGAGCCTTCGCGGCCCGGATGCTGGACGCGGAGGCGAGCGCCCTCAAGTTCCGCTGCGACGAAGGCAGGGGGCAGGGAGTCATATACGCGGAGGGCGTCCAGGGTAGGGAGGTCACCTTCAAGGAGATCGCGTACAACGCCCGCCACAAGAACTGGGGCACCGTCTCGGCAGTGGACAGTTACAGGCAGCCGGCCTGCCCGCCCCACTTCACTGGTTACTTCATAGAGGTGGAGGTCGACACCTGGACGGGAAAGGTCAGGCCTGTAAGGGTCGTGGCTGGCGCCGATATTGGCACAGTCATCAACCCCAAGCTGGCTGCTGGACAGGTTCACGGGGGACTGGCTATGGGGTGGAGCATGGCGACCATGGAGGACCTCCCCATCGACACAGCGACTGGTGGACTGGCCAACAGGGGCATGATCACCGACTATAAGATACCGTACGCCATGGACATGCCCCCCCTGGACGACTTCGAGGTGTTTTTCACCGACACCTACGAGCCCACCGGCCCCTTCGGAGCCAAGGGGATAGGCGAGGGCGCCCTCAACCCCGTCGCAGGCACTGTGGCCAACGCCATACAGAACGCCATAGGTATAAGGTTCTATGAGCTACCCCTGACGAAGGAGAGGATCATGGAGGCCATAGCGAAGAAGGAGGGAAACTGACGTGAACATCAACACACACAACACCCACATAGTCATGGGGTTTGAGTACCACGCCCCCACCAGCGTCGCCGAGGCCGTGAAGCTGCTCAGCGAGTACGGCGGCGACGGCAGCGCCCTCGCGGGAGGCACCGACCTCATCGTCAGGATGAAGGACGGGAGCCACCGCCCCAAACACGTCGTCAACCTGAAGAGGATCATGGGCTTGGCGGAGATCAAGGAGACCAGGGAGGGCATCCACATCGGGGCCCTGACAAGGATCAGGGACATAGAAAAGAGTGAACTCATAGGGAAGAGGCTGCCAGTCCTGCAGGAGGCTGCCAGGACCCTTGGCTCGGTCCAGATCAGGAACCTGGCAACCCTGGGAGGCAACCTGTGCAACGCGTCACCCTGCGCCGACACGGCGGTGGCCCTCCTGGCCTACGACGCGGTGGCCCACATCGCGGGCCCCAGCGGCGACAGGGTCGTCCCCCTGGACGGCTTCTTCAAGGGGCCAGGCGCGACCGTGCTTGAGAGGGGTGAGATACTGACAGGCGTGTCGGTCCCCAAGCCCGCCAAGAACACCGGGGGGCGCTGGCTCCGAGTCGCTAGGGCCTCCATGGACATCGCGACCATAAGCCTGGCCGTGACCGTGAAGCTCAAGGATGGCGTAGCCGAGGACAGCCGCTTCGCCTGGGGCACCGTGGCGCCGACGCCCATGAGGACGAAGGATGTCGAGGCATACGTCAGGGGCAGGAGGCTTGATCATGCATGTATCGAGGAGGTGGCCAGACTCGCCTCACGCAGCATCAAGCCCAGGGAGAGCGGCAGAAGCAGGGGACCCTACAAGCGGAGGGTCGCCCACGGGTTCGTCGTGGAGGCGTTAACGAGTCTATTGGAGGCACAGAGATGAGGATACAGTTAACAGTCAACGGGGCGAAGAGGAGCTTCGACGTTGAGCCCAACACCCTTCTACTGAACCTACTCAGGGACGAGATGAACCTAACCGGAACCAAGTATGGCTGCGGCATAGGCGAGTGCGGCGCGTGCACAGCCCTCATGGACGGCGAAGCGGTCCTCGCATGCATGATCCTGGCCGTCGACGCCGACGGCCGCAAGGTGGACACCGTCGAGGGGCTGGCCGAGGGTGGAGAGCCTCACCCGATACAGCAGGCCTACCTGGACGAGGGGGCCGTGCAGTGCGGGTACTGCACACCCGGGTTCATCATGGCCACGAAGGCTCTGCTGGACGAGAACCCTGCGCCCACGGAGGCCGAGATACGCGAATACCTGAACGGCAACCTATGCAGGTGCACGGGCTACGTGAACATAGTGAAGGCCGTGCAGAGGGCGGCCCAGGCTCTGAGATGAAAGCCTCAGCCATAGTCCTGGCGGCTGGCAAGTCTAGCCGCATGGGCTCTAACAAGCTTCTCCTACCCTTCTTTGGCAAGACGGTGCTGGAGACCACCCTGGACGCCTTGAGGGGCATTGAGACGGTTGTGGTGACCGGGCACAGGCCAGAGGAGTTTGAGGAGGTGCTCTCCGGGTACAGTGTCGAGGTGGTCCACAACCCGCGCCACGAGGAGGGGATGACCACCAGCTTCCAGGCTGGGCTGAGGTCAGTGGACGTCGACGCCGTGTTCCTAGCCTTGGGGGACCAGGTGGGCCTGGACCGAAGGATGCTCTCGGCCATGGTTCAGGTGCTTGTGGAGGACGAGGACGCGGTCATCGTTAGCCCCAGGTATGGCGACAGGAGAGGCCACCCTGTCCTATTCCGGCGCAACCTATTCTATGAGATACTGAGCTTAAAGCCAGGCGAGACTCTGAAAGATGTCGTGACGCGGTACGAGGATGGTCACAGGTACGTTGAGGGCGACGTGTGGACGGTGATAGACATGGACACGCCTGAGGAGTATGAGGCCGCCAAGAAGCTGTGGTCCCTGACGGGCCGAGGCTAGGCCCCTGCCCGGACCTTGATGAGCTCCGCCGCTATGCTGACGCCGATCTCCCACGGGGTCTCGGCCCCTATCTTCAATCCTATGGGCCCCTTGATGGCGTCCACCTTGGATGCGTCATAGCCCTCCTCCTTGAGATGCCTCTTGTGCTCACGGGCCTTGTTGCTGCTCCCCAGGAGCCCAATGAAGGCCGGCCCCGCCTTCAAGGCGTGTCTGAGGCCGGCTAGCTCGAACTCCGTCTCCCCATGGAGCACAACCACATAGTCGCTGGGCCTGACTTTGACGCCTTTGAGGCTGCCGGGGTAAGGCCCGTTAACCAGGTTCATGCCTGGAAAGTTGGATTCTGTGGCGGTCTTGGCGTCGTCCACCACGGTCACCTTGAATCCGCACTCGGCAGCCATCCTTGCTGCCGCCTGAGCTATAAGCCCTGAGCCCATGACGATGAGGCCCGGGTCGGGTTTCACAACGTCCATGAATATCTTCACCTCTCCACCGCACTTGCTGTTCACAGGGATCATTCCTTCTCGCGCGGGCACCCCCATGGCGAAGTGGAGGCTCCTAGGTTTACCCTCTCGTAGAGCCGCGAGGGCCTCCTCCACGAGGACCCGCTCCATGCCTCCGCCGCCGATAGTGCCCATGGTCTCACCCTCCACGGTGACCAGCATCTTGCTGCCCGGGTCCCTGGGGCCGTGGCCATCCTTATAGGTGAGGGTGCAGAGGACGCAGGACCTGCCAGCGTCCAGCTCTTCCTTGAGCCTGGCTATGATCTCTGGGTCACTCAGGGGCTATACGCTCCGCGGCATCCAGTATGGCCTCAAGTATCTTGGTGAAGCCTGTGCACCTACATATGTTGCCCTCGATGCCCCGCTTCACCTCCTGCTCGGTGGGGTGGGGGTTGTCCCTCAGGAGGGCGTAGGCGCTTATCAGCATCCCGGGGGTGCAGAAGCCGCACTGGACGGCCCCGTTCTCCACGAAGGCCTCCCGGAGGTCTATCATCAGCGGGTTCTTCTCTAGGCCCTCCAGTGTTATGACGTGGCGGCCCTCCACTTGGGGCGCCAGTACCAGGCAGCTGGCAACGGGGCTGCCGTCCAGTAGCAGCGTGCAGGCGCCGCACTCTCCCTGCTCGCAGCCCTTCTTCACGCTCTTGATTTCCAGCTCGTCTCTCAGCATGTCCACCAGGCTGGTGTAGGGCTCCACCTCCACTGTCGTGGGCAGTCCGTTCAGCTCAAAGTTTATCATCATGGCTTTCACCTCGCACGCTCCGCGGCCTCGGTCAGAGCCCTCTTGAGTAGCACCCCGCACATGTCCCTCCGATACTCCGCGGTGCCCCTCACATCGGTGATGGGGGCGACGCTGCTCTTCACGGCCTCTGCGGCCTTTTCCAGGAGCTTGTCGGTGAGGAGTTTACCCCGTAGCATGGTCTCCACGTCTGGTGTCCTCAAAGGCGTCTCGGCCACCGACCCGAAGGCTAGCCGGGTCTCCTTCACCTTGCCGCCGTCCATCTCCACGTAGGCGGCCGCGCTGACCACGGACAGTGTGAAGGCCTTGCGCCGGCCTATGCGCTTGAAGGACGAGGCTGAGCCCTCTGGGGGGACGTGGAACCTGATCTCGGTCACAAGCTCATCCGGCTCCAGGCTGTTGAGTTTTGGCCCCGCGAATAGATCATCCAGGGGTATTATTCTGGTATCCTCCAGGCTCCTTATAGTCACCTCGGCCTCGTGGACCAGCAGAGGCGGAGCCGAGTCGGCCGCCGGCGACGCGTTGCATAGGTTACCGGTGATGGTGGCCCTGTTCCTCACCTGGGGGCTTCCTATCTGTGAGACGGCGTCCACTAGGGCCGGCGCCTTGGCCGCTATGGGGCTCGCCGCCACCTGGGTGTGGGTGGCCGTCGCCCCTATGCAGATGAAGCCGGAGTCCTCACGGATGTAGTTGAGCTCGGCGACGTTGTTCAGGTCCACAAGGTGGCTCGGCCTGCAAGCCGCCTCCCTCAGAAGAGGCACCAGGTCGGTGCCTCCTGCGAAGAGCTTGGCCTGGTCCAGGGTGGTTAATAGAAGCAGAGCCTCTTCCACCGTCGTCGGTGCATGGTACTGGAACCTGGGTAGTGGCTTCATCTCTTAGCCTCCTTCAGCGCCTTGTGGATAGTCCACGACCTCACGGGCAGCTCATTGAACCTGAGGCCCGTAGCGTGATAGATAGCGTTGGTGATGGTGGGGACCACGCTTATGATGGCGGGCTCGCCCACCCCCTTGGCCCCGAAGGCGCTGTGCCTGTAGGGCTTCTCGATGATGATGACGGGCTCTATCTGGGGGGTGTCCACGCTGCTGGGCACCACGTAATCCTTGAACCCGGGGTTCAGCACTCGGCCGCCCTTGAGCTCCATGTTCTCCATGAGCACCAGGCCCATGCCCTGGCTCACGGCGCCCTCGATCTGGCCCTCCACCATCATAGGGTCGATGGCTTTTCCGCAGTCCATGGCGGGCCACACCCGCAGGAGTGTCGTCTCCCCCGTCTCGGTGTCCACCTCCACCTCGGCCACGGTGGCCGCGAAGGTGTAGACACTGTAGTTGACGCCCAGACCCGTGGCGGGGTCGAAGAACCGTTCAGGGGCCCTGAAGAACCCATATGCGGCAGGGTCGTAGCCGCGGACGTACATCTCCTCGGCCAGCTCCCGGATGCTGATGCTGGTCTCATGGTTCTCCTTATCGAAGGCCCTGCCCTCAGCCAGGTCGATCCGCTCAGAGGCCACCTCGAAGAGCTCCGAGGCGCAGGCCACCATTTCTTCTCTGAGCTTCAAGGCGGCCTTAGCCGCTGCTGTTCCACCCATCATGAGCCCCCGGCTGCCGTGGGTGGGCTTGGCATTCAAGGTGCTATCCGTGTCAGGTAGCTCTATCCTGATGGTGGCTGGGTCCACGCCTATGATCTCGGCCACTATCTTGGCGTGGCCGAAGGGGGAGCCCTGCCCTATCTCCACGATACCTGTGCGGTAGGTGACGCTGCCGTCCTGGTTCATTATGAGGCTGGCTCCGCTCCAGTCCGGGGTGCTCCTGCTGGTGCTGATGCCGTGGTATGCAAGCCCGACGCCGTAGCCCCGTACCTTGGAGCCGTTCCACATGGGCTGACGGTGGCTGGCCCAGTCTGAGGCGTCACGCACAGCCTCCAGGCACTCCTTGATGCCGACGCTGTGGTCCAGCACCTGGTCGCAGGTTGTCCGGCCACCCTCCACCAGCACGTTCCGGAGCCTGAAGTCGATGGGGTCCATGCCCAGCTCGTAGGCCAGCTTATCCATCTGGCTCTCAGCGGCGTAGTGCAGGGCCAGGTCGCCGAATCCTCTGAAGCTGCCGCCGTACACCTTGGTGGTGTAGACGGCTCTACCGTCGACGCTGCAGTTATCCACCTCGTAGGGTCCGGCGGCGTGGGCGGTCTGCCTCCACAGCCAGAAGGGCGACCTGTTGGCGTAGGCTCCACACTCCAGGGTGATGTCCACCTCGATGCCGGTGACCTTGCCCTCCCTGTCGGCGCCGCTCCTGTACCTGATCCTGGCCGGGAACCTCTTGTTGCTGTAGCAGAGGGACTCGTCCCGGCTCCACACGTGGGCCACGGGTTTGCCCAGCTTGTGGGCAGCGAAGGCGGCGTAGGCGGCCACCAGGGGCCCCTGGTCGTCCTTGCCTCCGAAGGCTCCGCCCGTGAGGGCCTGGATTATCCTGACCTGGTTCAGGTCCCAGCCCATGACGTGGGCCACCTTCTCCCTGATGAGGAAGGGGCTCTGCCCGTTGCAGATGACTGTGACCTTGTCCCTATCGGGGACGGCGTAGGCGGCCTCGGTTTCCAGGTACATGTGGTCCTGGTAGGGGCTCCAGTATGTGTCGCTGACCTCCACGTCGGCCTCGGTGAAGCCCTTCTCTGAGTCGCCCTTCCTGATGCGGGTGGTGACGGCCACGTTTCCTCCCTCATGCACCTTCGGCGCGTCCTCGGCCAGGGACGCGTCCACGTCCAGGACTGGGGGCAGCTCATCGTATTCCACGTGAATCTTGTCGAAGGCGGCCTCCAGGGCGTACTCGTCCCTGGCGCAGACAAGGGCTATGGGGTCGCCCACGTAGTGGACCTTGGCGTCGTTGAGGAAGGGTTGGTCGGGGAGCGCGTACCCTATCTGGTTATTGCCCGTGACGTCGGCGCCCGTGTATATGCCCTCAACGCCGGGAACCTTCAGGGCCTCGTCCACATCGATGCGTGTGATGATGCCGTGGGGTATGCTGCTCCTGTAGACCTTCAGGAGGGTAGTGCCTCTGGGCACGTAGTCGGCCGTGTACCTGGCCTTGCCCAGAACCTTATCCAGGGCGTCTGTGCGTGTGACGTTCTTGCCGACGACTAGGAACTCCTTTCTGCCCAGTATCTCAAGTATCTTATCGTACTCCAATGGGGGATCATCCTGTGACGGTGTTGAGCTATTCTAGGTTCTAGGTTTTAAATAAAAGAATCTCCCAGGGCGGCCCAGAAGTCTCGTCCATCGGCCTCCAACACCAGGACTCGTTCACATGGTGAGAGGAGACGTAGCAGCGGGTCCACCTTGTCCGTTCGGCAAGTAACCGCCAGCCGTCCCCCCCTGCCTAGAGCCTCCACGACCTTCACCAGGCCCGGGTACAGGCCGCATCCCAGCTTCTCGATGTGGCCGTACTCGTCCACAACGACGAGGCTGCGTTCACTCATCTTGGAGGCAGCCTCGGCCAGCAGCCGGTTGGCGCGGCTGAAACCCTGCTCGCTGAATGTGTACTTCCAGGGCCCCAGCTTCACCCAGTCAGAGGAGCCGGCCCTGTCCCCGAGAAGCACCAGGGGGAACCGGGCCCCAGAGGCTAGGTCGAGGCCATCATAAGCCACCGTCTCGCCTTCCTCCACAACCCTAAGGCTCGTCACGCCCATCACGTGGAGGCCCTTCTCCCCTGCTCTCTCAGCCAGCTCGAGGGCGCGGGCCGTCTTGCCTCCCCCTATGGGGCCGTGGATGATGAGCGCTCTCCGGTTCAACGCCGCTACCCTATGCCTCCTAGCTCATCGTTGTTGGCCCACACTAGGGGCACTAAAACATCCTCCGGCGCGTCTGTGCCGTGGGTTCCCTGAACCCTGCCATCTTTCTCGACTGTGTGCTGCCCGTGGTCAGCGAGGACGATGGCCGAGTAGCCTCCCCGGTGGGCTGAACCAAGTATCTTTCTCAGGTTTGAGTCAGCCCTTGAGGCCGCTTCGTGCCCCTCCCTGCTGTGGGGGCCATAGGCGTGGCCGGCGTCGTCCACGTCCAGGAGCTGCACCCAGAGGAGGCTGGCTTCGTCTTCCAGAGCCTTGAGGGCGATCCTGGTCACCTCGTCGTCTGTGTTTGACGAGGCGATCCCCGGCCTGTCGGCGTGGGGCGATATGAGTATGCCTAGGCTGCTCAGGGCCCTGGCGGCGGTGGCTGAGGCCATGCCCTCGCCTCTGAGCACGTGGAAGACCGTCTCCAGTTCCAGGGGCTGCTCCCTGTTGGTGATGCCGTGGCTCGCCGGGGAGGCCCCCGTGAGCATGGTGGCGAAGTTGACGGGCGTGATGGTGGGCATCACGGAATCGATAGCGGCGCCGTGGACCGCGTGAAGGGAGTTGAAGCAGGGTGTGCGCCCCTTGACCACCCGCCAGGTGGATAAGCCGAAGGCGTCCACGACGACCACCACCAGCCTGCCGGTGGCCTCCAGCGTCCCGACCACATCACGGTGAGGCCCCTTCTCCGAGGAGGAGGGCGGCCTCACCCCCAGAGCCCGTGACACAGTGGGGGCCACGCATCTCATGTCAGTCATGTTGGAGGAGTGGTCTGCCAGCTTTTGAGGCTTGGGCTCCATGTACCTTTTAATTTCCGGGGCCTCAGCCTACTTGAGAGCCATGAGTCTGCCCCAGTTCACCAGGTCCAAGATCGTCTGCACCATAGGGCCAGCCAGCAGGAGCCCCGGGACCCTCCGGGCCATGGTGGCCTCAGGCATGGACGTGGCGAGGATCAACATGAGCCACGGGGAGCCGGAGGAGCACCGAGCCGTCTTCGTGGCCCTTAGGAAGATCGGGGGCACCAGCATCCTGGTGGACCTGCCAGGCCCCAAGATCAGACTGGGGGAGTTGGACGGTTCATACCTGCTGGAGGAGGGCGACGTGGTCCACTTCACCACGGAGCAGGTGGCCGGGAACAGGCGGGAGATGAGCATAAGCTACGGGCGGCTCCCGGCGGAGGTGGCCGTAGGGGGGCACCTGTTCATCAACGACGGCATCATAGACCTGGAGATCACCGGCTTGGATGAGGACCTGAAGGGCTTCACCGGCAGGGTGGTGTCCGGTGGGGAGGTCTCCAGCCGGAAGGGGCTGAACGCGCCCGGCGCCAGGCACACCCTGAAGCCGCCCACGGAGAAGGACATAAAAGGCATCAGGTTCGGCGTCGAGATGGACTGCGACTGGTTCGCTGCAAGCTTCATCAGGTCCGCAAGGGACGTGGAGGACGTGAGGGCCGAGATCGTGCGCGCGGGGGGCGACCAGCCCATCATCAGCAAGATAGAGCACGGGGACGCCGTGGGGAACATCAACGAGATCATTGAGGCCAGCGACGGCGTCATGGTGGCCAGAGGAGACCTGGGAATAGAGATTCCTCCCTGGGACGTGCCTCTGCTCCAGAAGAAGATCATATCGGCGTGTAACAGGCTGGGCAAGCCCGTCATAGTGGCCACCCAGATGCTGGAGTCCATGGTTGGCAACCCCAGGCCCACCAGGGCCGAGGCCAGCGACGTGGCCAACGCCCTCCTGGACGGCGCCGACGCGGTGATGCTCAGCGGAGAGACCGCCGTGGGCAGGTACCCCGTGGAGACTGTGCGCGTCATGAACAACATAAGCTGGGTGGTGCAGGAGCAGATCACCCAGCGGGACAGGCCGCCCCTCAAGGCGCTGCCCGTCGCGGACGTGGTGGGAGAGCTAGCGGCCCGCTCCGTGGACGCCGTGGAGCCCGCCGCCATCATCGTGGTCACCAGGAGCGGGTTCAGCGCCCTGATGGTGAGCAAGTACAGGCCCAAGACCAAGATACTGGCCGTGACCCGGGAGCCCAGGATAGGCCGCAGGCTCCACATGTACTGGGGGGTGGAGCCCCTGGACGTGCCCTGGACGGATAACAGGGACGAGCTCATCGTGGGGGCCGTCCACAGGAGCCTGGAGCTGGGCTACGTCTATGACAGGGATGTCGTAGCCGTGGTCTCCGGGTCCACCCTCATCGAGCCGGGCAAGACCACCACCCTGGACATCCTCAGCATACGGGACATCCTCTCCAGGTGGGACCACGGAGACTAAGTTTTATCACCCCCAGCCGCCCATCTTCACCCATGAAGTATTCTGTGCCCGAGATCAAGGTGCCTGAGCCCCTGGCCCCCAACGAGGCGGTGCTGGTGGCCAGCGGGGACCTCCGGCTCAGCGCCAACAGGATGGGCTGGCCCGCCCAGGCGGAGATGGAGGAGAAGGTGAGGGCCGCCTTCCAGGCCGAGGGTGTCCACGTCCTCAGGGGCCACCCCTACGACCCTGAGCTGGGCCACGGTTTCATCTGGAGCCAGAGGATGGGGATGGACGTCTTCAAGACTATACCCAGGGATGCGCGGGTCATAGTCGCTGAGGCCGTGTGGCAGTACAGCCACCACGTCCTCGCGGGGCTCCGGGACCACGAGGGACCTATTCTGACGCTGGCTAACTGGAGCGGCCAGTGGCCCGGCCTGGTGGGCATGCTGAACCTGAACGCGTGCCTGGCCAAGATGGGTAAACCTTATAGCACCATCTGGAGCGAGGGCTTCGACGACCCGTTCTTCCTGGATGGCATCAGGCAGTGGCTCAGGGAGGGCAGGATCACCCACGACACGAGCCACGTCCGGAACCTGAGGGCGGGAAAGCTGCCCAGGGAGGAGCGCAGGCTGGGGGAGGCCCTGGCCGAGCAGCTGAGGCGCGAGAAGGCTGTGATGGGGGTCTTCGACGAGGGGTGCATGGGGATGTACAACGCCATCATCGAGGACGAGCTCCTGAACCCCCTGGGGGTCTACAAGGAGAGACTCAGCCAGTCGGCCCTTGTGGCGGCCATGAAAACGGTGACGGACGCCGAGGCCGCGAAGGCCAGGTACTGGCTGGACGTCAAGGGGCTGAACTTCGTCACGGGGAGGGACCCGGCGACGGAGCTCACAGACGCCCAGGTCCTTGAGCAGCTCAAGATGTATATCGCGGCCGTCAGGATGGCCCACGAGTTCGGGTGCGCCACCATAGGCATCCAGTACCAGCAGGGGCTGAAGGACATGGCTCCGGCCAGCGACCTGGCGGAGGGGCTTCTCAACAACGTGGACAGGCCCCCCGTCTACCACGCGGAGACGGGTGAGGAGCTGTACAAGGGGGAGGCTCTGCCTCACTTCAACGAGGTGGATGAGGGCGCCGGCCTGGACGGCCTGGTAACCAACAGGGTCTGGAGGGCCATGGGCTTGGACCCGGCCACCACCCTCCACGACGTCAGGTGGGGGGACTGGTACGGCGGCCAGTACGTGTGGGTGTTCCTCATCAGCGGCTCGGCGCCTCCCAGCCACTTCAAGGGCGGATACAGGGGGGCCAGCAGCGAGCGCCAGCCCCCCATGTACTTCCCCCTGGGCGGCGGCACCCTGAAGGGGGAGAGCAGGCCCGGCGAGATCGTTTGGAGCCGCGTCTACGTGCTGCCGGACGGCCTCCACCTGGACGCGGGCAGGGGAACCGTGGTTGACCTGCCCCCCGAGGAGACCAGGCGGAGGTGGGACCTCACCACGCCCCAGTGGCCTATCATGAGCGCGGTGCTCCACGGGATCACCAGGGACCAGTTCATGGCCCGGCACAAGGCCAACCACGTGCAGGTGGTTTACGCGCCGGACGCGGAGACCGCGGACAGGGCCCTGGCGGCCAAGGCGGCCATGTTCCACGCCCTCGGGATTAAGGTTCACATCTGCGGCGACGTGAAGGTGGGGTAGCAGGTGTCCCACGTCGTGGCCGTGGACCTGGGCGCCGCCTCCGGGAGGGCCATGAAGGTCACCTACGACGGGGACGCCTTCACCCTGGAGGAGGCCCACAGGTTCAGCAACGAGCCCCTGAGGAGGGGGGGCTCACTCAGGTGGAACGCTCAGCGGCTGTGGCGTGAGACGGTGAGAGGCATCGACAGGGCCCGTGAGGGGGCCCTCAGCGTGGGGGTGGACACGTGGGGCGTGGACTACGGGCTCCTGGACCGTGAGGGGAACCTCCTGGGGGACCCGTACCACTACAGGGACCAGAGGACCAGGGGCATGATGGATTGGGTGTTCAAGCGGATGCCCAGGTGGGAGATATATAGGCGCACAGGCGTCCAGTTCCTGGAGCTCAACACGCTGTACCAGCTGGCGAGCATGGTGAGGCGCAGGGAGAAAGCTCTGAGGCGGGCGGAGACCTACCTGGGGCTCCCGGACCTGTTCAACCACTGGCTCACAGGAGAGAAGAAGGCCGAGTTCACCCACGCCACCACCACCCAGATCTATAACCCCGTGAAGGGGGACTGGGATAGGGAGATCATCGAGGCTGTGAAGCTGCCGGACCACATATTCCCTGAGGTCATCCAGCCGGGGAAGGTGGTGGGCTTCAGCGGCCGGACGCCGGTGGTGGCCCCGGCGTGCCACGACACGGGGAGCGCGGTGGCGGCGGTTCCCTCCAGAGACAGGAGCTTCGCCTACATCAGCAGCGGCACCTGGAGCCTCATGGGCACCGAGGTGGACCGGCCCCACATAGACGAGGCGGTATACGGCCTCAACTTCACCAATGAGGGGGGCGCGGAGGGAACCTTCAGGCTGCTGAAGAACCTGCCGGGCCTCTGGTTCGAGCAGGAGCTCCTCAGGGAGTGGAGGATGAAGGGCTCCGTGCCGAGCTACTCTGAGCTATACGAGGCCGCGGAGAAGAGCCCCGCCTTCACTAGCCTCATAGACCCAGGGGACCCCAGGTTCATAGGGCTTGGGGATATGACGCCAAGGATCATAGAGTTCTGCCAGGAGACGGGGCAGCCCAAGCCCATGTCCGTGGGGGAGCACATCAGGTGCGTTTACGAGAGCCTGGCCCTCAACTACAGGCGCACCCTGAGGCAGCTGGAGGAGGTGACGGGAGCCGGGTACAGGGCCATTCACGTCATCGGAGGAGGCTCGCTGAACAGGGTTCTAAACCAGATGACGGCGGACGCCACTGGGCTCAGGGTCACAGCGGGGCCCGTGGAGGCCGCGGCCCTGGGGAACGCTGTGGTGCAGTTCATGGCCCACGGCGAGGTGAAGGACATCTGGGAGGCGAGGAGGATAATCGCTGAGAGCATGGTCACGGGCGTCTACATGCCCCTGGGCCCCGAGGCCTGGGACGAGCCTTATCAGCGCTTCACGGAGATCACGGGGAGTGACAGGGAATGATCATCGGGCTCGTCTCGGACACCCACGACAACATATACGCCATAGACAAGGCCGTCAGGAGGTTCAACGAGGAGGGCGTCGGGCTCGTGCTGCACGGAGGCGACTACATAGCCATGTTCACGGCCCGCCACTTCCAGCCCCTGGAGGCCCCCCTCATAGGCGTCTACGGCAACAACTGCGCCGAGCGGGACAACCTCAAGAAGGCCTACGGCGAGTTCGGCGCGGAGATCAGGGGCTTCTTCGCCGAGGTGGAGGTTGACTGTCTCCGAGTGGCCCTCATCCACGGCCACAGGAAGGAGGACGTGGACAAGGCGTACCGGGGCGGATACCATGTCATCGTTAGGGGTCACACCCACAGGGCCAGTGTGGCGGAGGAAGGGGGGACTCTGGTGGTGAACCCGGGTGAGGCCTGCGGTTACGTGACCGGCAGGAGCACCATAGCCTTCCTGGACGCGGAGAGGAGGACGGCGTGGCTGGCCGACCTAGACTAGGCCGCAGAAGGCCTTGACGGCGTACTCCTGCACCTTGGCCGCGTCCAGCACCGACTTCAGGTCCACCCACTCCTCCTTGGCGTGGGCCCCATAGCCTGTGGGCCCGTAGCTGACAGACGGCACGCCCTTCTCAGTCATTATCTGGGTGTCTAGCCAACCCGAGCCGCCGATGAACAGGGGCTTGAAGCCCAGAGTCTTGGCTGAGCCCTCGACCAGAGCCCTGCATATGGGCTCTTCTGGGCTCACCTCCATGGGGTCCCTGTAGAAGGTCACCCGATGGTCGGCCCTGAACCTGGTGTCCCCCTCACCGATGGACTGGAGCATGTCCTTCATCTCTTTCTCCACGGTGTCCCGGGTCTCCCCCGGGATGAGGCGCCTCTCCAGCCGCAGCCTGCACGAGGCGGGATAGGTGCTGAGCTCGTTTCCGCCCTCGATGATGCTGGCGTGGACGCTGCCCGGCCCCACCAGGGGGTGAGTCTCCTCCAGTAGGAGCTGCCCCAGGGCCTCCAGGCCGATGAGGACCTGGCCCATCTTGGCTATGGCGTCCACCCCCACCTTGAAGGAGCTTCCGTGGGCAGCCACGCCGCGGGTCACCACGTCCACCCAGGCGAAGCCCTTGTGGGCTACCAGCACGTGGCCGCCTGTGGGCTCGCCCACGATGGCCGCGTCCGCGGTGTACTCCTTCACTAGGGCCTCGGTGCCTATGCTGGCGTACTCCTCGTCGCAAACAGCCGCCAGCACCACGTCGCCCCTGAGCTCAGCCCCTGAGTCTATCAGAGCCTTCACGGCGGCCATGCTAGCGGCCAGGCCCCCTTTCATGTCGATGGAGCCTCTGCCGTAGAGGCGGCCGTCCCTGACCATGGGGTTGAAGGGGTCGCCCTCGTAGTAGTCAACGCCCACGGTGTCCGTGTGACCGTTGAGTATGAGGTTCCTGCCTCCTCCTGCTCCTTTGAGGACGCCCACCACGTTGGGGCGGCCCGGCTCCACATCATAGAGGCGGGTCTCCAGGCCCAGGGCCTCCATCCAGTCGCCTATGTAGCCGGTGATCTCGGCTTCCCCTGCGGCCCCTGGGACCAGGGAAGGGTTCACGGAGTCGATCCGTATAAGGTTCTTGAGAAGCTCCACCAGGGCTTTCTCGTCGATATGCGAAGCATCCATGGCAATACCTGAAGCCAAGGAGCCTCTTTCAGGTAATAAATGATCGGGGACAGCACCTTAAGAGGGGTATGGTTGTAGCCCATTGTGTTCTTTTTCCGGTTTCCACGTTGAGGAATTAAACCTCTGAACAGGCGCAGGCCTGTTAATGATCAAGAAAGTATTGTTACATGGAATAAAAATTCTGGAAATGTGTCTGAGCTTAAATAATTGAAACCCAAACAAATTATCGATTATAATGTTTAACAAAATATTGGTACCCATAGATGGCTCAAAGCACGCTCACCGCGCATTGAAAACAGCTCTGGAGCTAGCAAAGATACACAAGTCTGAGCTTGAGATACTACACGTCACAAGTTTCTCGGAAGAAATCATGCCCACAAAATCTGAGTCAGATGTGGGCCCCATGCAGGAGGAATCGTTGTCCCCTCCGGAATGGATAAACGAGTACATGGCCAAGGTTAGAGAAAACGACGAAAAAATGCTGAGTCAAGCATTGAAAAACGCAGAGACTATGTACCCCAAACTGAAGATCACCACCAAGCTCCTGTTAGGGAGACCTGGGAAAAGCATTGTTTCTGAGGCAGAGGAAGGGAAATATGATTTAGTCGTCATTGGTAGCCGAGGTCTGGGCGGCTTAGCGGAGCTCGTGTTGGGAAGCGTGAGCCACCAGGTTGTAAACGAGTCTAAGATACCTGTCCTAGTAGTAAAGTAAAGACGCATCTGATGCACACAGTGTATGCATCAAATTTCTTTTTGCTCACTCCGTTCCTCAATTTATTTTTCGAATAATTATGCGGAATAATATTTTCTAAGTATCTTATTCTTTAAAGTAAAATATTAAAAATCCTCCAACTGCTCGGAGACCCTCCAGGCATGCCTACATCCCCGATACTCGGAACACATTCTGCAGTTGGATGTCAATGTTATCGGAGTGTCTCGGCAGCTCTTCCTGAGGCGGAGGTACCCGATGCCGTACTCCTGGGGCGATATGTCCTTCATGTGGCATCACCCCTAGGGGTTCACCTCCTCAGTTAACGATGAAACGAGTTCTACCTCACGAACCGCCGAGTATACGCCAAGGCGGTTCATCAACATTCTCCTTCACCTTGGTCATCTCTTACACCACACACGGGTAGAGTGGCGCCTAACTTAAGGGTTCTTAATTGAGGATGTTCGCAGGTAAGAAAAGGGGAAAAACATCCTCAGACATGTGGACGATGTTCGCGCGCCGTGCAACCCTATACATACCTCCAGTGTATGCGACGAAACTAGCTGGTCAGCCCACGTCTTTTTATGCACGTCCTCCAACAATAAGCCAGAAACTATTTGATACGTCTACAAACAAAAGAGATTAGAAACTACTGGCAACAACTACAAGCAGAGCTCAGCAGTAACCTAGAACTAGAAACATGGTCACTAAAACCCAGAAGCGGCCGCTTCTATGCGCGAGCCGCCTCAGACCGGATATTCATAGAGGGTAAAGGAATAAAGGGAATACGCACGATAGCGTTCCCCGAGTTCGAGAAGGTAGCACTGTACTACAATGATTATATCGACGACGTACCCGGCATTAAACAGAAGATGAGAAACGAAGTCGGGTATAACACACAATACATCCTGACGCTTATCCACCATGTTCTAAGATGACGTTACACCTGCTCCGTTCTACGCGCCCTGAAGAGAGCTAACCCGAACGAATCAACACTATAAAAACGTAAGATAGAACCGCAGGGAGTTAAAATTCCGCACGGAATTGGTATTCAATCTTACGTGTACAGAAATGGGTCTAGTCGATTATTTACGCCTCTATGTTGAGGTATCCTCGCTCCCTCAAAAGGTAGGCCTGGTTACTGGTGTACCGGAATATGATGTCGCCCTTCTCAGCTGACTGGAAATCCCACGGGCTTATTAGGACCACGTCGCCCTCACGCACCCACATGCGCTTCTTCATCTTACCTCTCACGCGGCACATGCGTGTCTCTCCATCTTGACACTTGATGTTCATGCGCGTCTGGCCATAGTTCTTGATCACGATACCGAGAATATCGTTCTTATTGGGGTACATCATCCCTTTGCGGATGTCTACCTCAGTCTTCACCAGTTTCTTACCCAAAGTCTGAATCCATAGAATTATACGCTGCGCGCCATTTAAAGGAGATGTATTTATTTAAAAATATGGCATCGTTTAAAGTAAAAATTTATAGAATAACATCAATAGTTGTGGTCGTAGCGTTAGCGTAAAATATGAATTGGCTAATGTAGCGCGCCCTCTTTCGCGGGGCTCTTCGCGAACGGATAAGTCGTTTTGAGAAGATGTTGTTACCGTGTTCGGGAGAAGGGGATGCTCCAATGATTGTATCTTTCATTCGAAACCCAGAGACCGCCCATTTGTCTTACTTTCTCATCGATTCTTTGCCAATCAGGCCTCGTCAACACTCTTGGGCTTATGGTGATGTAACCTGAGCCCTGAAGCAGTACCGTGACTTGGGGTAGAAGGTCTTGGGGTAGGTGTTTTTGTACCTCTGCACATGCAAACCTTGAACTAGGCTCATCTTTCTGGATTTTATTTTTATCATTTATTTGGATCATTGTGTATACAACCATCTCGTTCGAAGAGATTAGAGTAAGTTTTCACGTTTGCGTGGGTTTAGCTATTCGCAGGTGGCGCACATGTTAAATATGTACGGGCTAGTGCGGTGATCTCGGGAGTTTTCCACCCCTGAACGATGATTCCATTATGCTTCAAAGTTCTTCTAACGCTTTTAGGTAGGTCTCTAATCGCGGCGCACTCGTTATTAGATTCAAGTATCTTCGTGAGCTCAGGTTCATAGAAGCTCATCATATTGCTGAACGTCTTCTCCTTCAAGGTCATCCCCGTCATACGGTGGAACCTCTCATCAGGCAGGCTAGCGACTGATCGTTTCTTCGCCTGGACCTGTTCCTGCCCCTTCCTGATCGCCTGCTTGAGCTCTGGGTCCCTGTTGTGACGCATTCTTTTCAGGTCACTCATCACGACCCATATGTGGACCCCTAGTTTTGCTGCGATCTTCGAGTATGCGAAGCCCCCGTTTATTCCATCGAGAATGCTTAATCGGCGCGTCTCTTGCTCCTGAATGTTGCTTGACATTATCTTGTTCTCCTTTCACTCTCATTCCGTTTACTTTCTGATCCCCTTAACGAAAATACTGCAATCCAGTTTTGTTCCGCGCGCGCTCTTTATGGTAATACCCTTATTTTGTACCGCGTGCGGAGGGGGGTCAGCCCCATTACCGTTTTGGCGCTGCCCTCCTGGAGTTTATTTCGCCCAACCTATTTCTCTGTGGTAACCCACGTTTTTACGGCTTCTTCGACTGCTCTGGACAGGTCACCCTTTTTTCCTCCGAATATCTCGAGGGCTCTGAGTCTTAGCTTCTTCTCCAGTTCATCTGAGAGCATTGCGCTGATTCTACCCACTTCAATCACCAACAGTTTTTTTTGCGCGCCACACGCTAGACGTTTTTCCAGTGAGCAAAGTGTCTTATGCCTTCGCTTGTTATTGCCATTGTTCTTATCATCATCTTTGTTTCACCTTGCTTATCCGCATTATACCTTATGTGCGTATCCACTTATAAGCATATTGGTTTAAGCGTTTATGTGTTAAAGATGCGATCAGGCCCAAGAGGAGAAGATGCATTCTACCCAGCCACCGTCACCCCAGAAGAAAAAGGGGCTAGGCGCGCACCCAGCCCGGGTAAACCGGGTGCTTGCAGCAGATGACCTCCACAAGGTAAGGCCTACCCGACGCGTTAGCCTTCAGCGCCCGCTTCAAGGCGGGGGCCACCTCGTCGGGGTCATCCACCCGCTCCGCACCTATCCCCAGGGCCTCCGCCACCCCAGCCGAGCTCTGCACGCTACTGGGCGTCAACTCATATGTATAGGGGCTGTGGCCCTTCCCCCAGAAACCGGCGCCGTAGCCTCCGAAGCCGTCGTTGTTGATGTGGATCGTGGTGACCCCCATCCCGTACCGTACCAGGACCTCCCAGTTGCCCATCTGGTAGCCGACACCCGCGTCCCCCGTGACGCTCACCACCTGCCTGCCCGGCGTGGCCAGCTTGGCCCCCATGGCGGCCCCCAGGCCGTAGCCCAGGGTGGAGACGTTGCCCCAGCCCAGGAAGCCGTGAGGCACCCTGCTCACGTACACGGTGCTCAGCTGGTCCCTGGTGTTGCCGGACTCGTGGGTCACCGAGCTGTTCAGGGGGTCAAGCACCGCCATCATCTCCGCGTACACCCTGTAGGGGTTGACGGGCTTCTCGCTGGACTCCATGAAGGGGCCGTACTTCTCCATGAGAGCACTCTTCGCGTCGGTGATCTCCTTAACCAGGCTCTCCTTACGCTTCGGAGCCCCCTGCTTCTCCAGCTCGGCCGTCAGCTGCCCAAGAACCAGCTTGGCGTCACCGACGACAGCGTGATCAACGCCGTAGTCGCAGTTCAGGTCAGACTCGTCCACGGTGCACTGGATGATCCTCTTGTGGACAGCGTCGGGAATCCCGTGCATGAAGCCGCTGGGCGTCAAGCCCACCCCCACGGTGACCACCAGGTCCGCCTTACCCAGGAAACGCTCAGCAGGCTCACCCCTCACACCGAGGCTCAGCTCATGGTCCTCGGGGAAAGCGCTCTTCGCCTTCAGAGTCGTCAGGACCGGCACCTGGGCCAGCTCCCCGAACTCTTTGAGCTCCGAGCACGCGTCGGCTGAGAACACCCCGGCCCCCACATATAGAAGAGGGTTCCTCGCCGCCCGCAGCGCCCTCACCGCCTTCTCTACGTCCCCCGGATCGCCCATGCTCCTCCACCCCTGCACCGGCTTATACGGGTGCAGATCGGTGTCGTACTCGCCCAGGCCCCTGGGCACCTGTAGCAGCACAGGGCTGGGCCTACCCGTCCTCATATACGTAAAGGCCCGCCTCATGTACTCGGGCACCCTCTCGGCCCTGTTGATGTAGCCGCTCCACTTGGTGACACCCTTGAACGCGGCCTCGATGTTGAACCTCTCCCGCCCCATGGACTCCTGGGGCGAACCCTCAGTCAAGCACAGCAGAGGCACACTGTCCTCGTAGGCCTGGGCTAGGGCGCCGTAAGCCATCTGGAGGCCAGCCGCGTTGTGGCCCCCCATGACGGTGCAGACCCCCAGGCCTTTGCCGTCCATGACCCTGCTGTAGCCGTCGGCCACGGCCACTGCGTACCGCTCATCCCGGACCATGAACAGGTCCACCCCGCCCTCCTCGCCGATGGCGTTGTTGATGTGGCAGGTGGGGAACGTGGACACGAAGCCCACCCCCTCAGCCTTGAGAATCTTCACGAGCCCTCTAACCGCGTCAACCTTCACAGAATCTCACATAGAGAAGACACGCATATGGGTACTAAAAGGGTGCGGGCTAGACGACGCCTTCTTTCCTCAACGCCTCCACCGCGTCAGCCGTCAAACCCAGGACCTCGCCCAGCACAGCCGCTGTGTGCTCGCCCAGGAGGGGCGCCGGCTCCGCGATATTCCCCCGGGTCTCGCTGAACTTTATTGGGAACCCCGGCTCAGTGATCTTGCCAAGAGTCGGGTGGCTGACCTTGACGAACATCTCCCGGGCTGCAGCCTGAGGGCAGGCCTGGACCTGATCCAGGTCCCGGACCTCGCCCACGGGCACCCCCGTCTCCGCGAGTATGTTAACCACCTCCTCGGTGGTTCTGCTCCTAACCCAGTCTTTCACCACGGCCTCCGTGAGCTCCTCTACGCCCAGGAGCTCCCGGAACCAGTCGGTGATGCGGCCTGCGGGCAGGCTGAACATGACGTACCCGTCCAGGGTCTCGTGGAGGCCCGAGACGTTCACGTCATTCATTCTCAGGGCTCTCTGGAAGGTGGTTCCTGCCAGGTTCCAGAAGCTGAAGCTCTGCATGCAGGCGATCATGGCGTCCATCTGGGCCACGTCCACGCGCTGGCCCCTGCCAGTCCTCTCCCGGTGGACCAGGGCGGCCAGGATGCCTATGAGGCAGGTGAAGCCCGGAATGGTGTCCGCTATGGCGTCCGGCGCCTGGAGCGGCGGGCCCTTCGGGTTCACGGCCTCCTTCATGAGCCACATGTAGCCGCTGGTGGCCTGGGCTATGGGGTCGAAGCTGCGGCGGTCGACCCAGGGGCCTGTGTGGCCGAAGCCGCTGACGCTGGCGTATATTATGCCCGGGTTGAGTTGCCTCAGCACGTCCCAGCCGAGGTTCAGCCTGTCCATGGTGCCCGGGCTGAAGTTCTCCATGACCACGTCGCTCTTCTTAACCAGCTCCACGAATATCTCTCGTCCCCGGGGGTGTTTCAGGTCCAGGGTGACTCCTTTCTTGCCGCGGTTCACATACACGAAGTATGGGCTCTGGCCCTTGATTAGCGGGGGGAACATGCGGGTCATCTCGCCCCACTTGGGCTCGATCTTGATGACCTCGGCGCCCATGGCGGCCATGTACATTGTGCATATGGGGCCGGCGTGGGCGTGGGTGAGGTCGAGGACGCGTACTCCTTTGAGGGCTGTCATGGTGTATGGTTGCTGACACTTGTTTTTGAAATCTGTTGATCGGTTTGTTCCTAGTGGCTGGGAATTCACGGTTTTTCGGGTGGCCTTTTACCAGCTACAGAAGTAAAACGGAGGCTCGTTGCTCACAAGCTAATTTTGAAGTTGGGCATCCAAACCAGGAAGAGGTACAGCAGCGCCAGGCCCACTCCTATCAATGAGGCCACTATTGCTAGCCCCTCACCTAGTCTCCTCATATTTGATCCCTTCAATTACCGCTAAAAGAGGATTTGTGCCATCCAAGAGGCGACACACAAAGTAAGAAGATGGCTACGGCTACGTTTATTTATTACAAAATATTATTACATAATTGTAATACCATGGTGAAGTACGAGACCGTGTCCGCCCGGATACCCCCCGAACTCAAGGAGAAGATCGACAAGTACAACGTCAAGACCTCCGAAGTGATCAGGGAGGCCCTCGAAGAGGAGGTGAGTAGAAAGGAGTTGGAGGATCTTAAGGAACACGCCCAGAGGCTTAGACCGCTGCTCGACAGAGTAACCACAGAGGAAGTTGTGAGATCTATCCGAGAGGACAGGAATAAGAGATGAAGCCGCTGATAGATGCATCATCCATCTATGAGGCGGCTCGAATAGATAGGGTATGTGAGCTTGACGGACTCTACACGGTGGAGATCGCCCGTTATGAGATCGGGAACACTTTATGGAAGCACACCTCGCGGCTGGGTAGCTATTCCATTAGAGAGGCTACGGAGATGATGCAGTTGTTCATGGACATCTTCTATGTGATGAATTTTCTTCAGTTAAAGGGGCACGAAAAAGGGGTACTGGAGCTGGCCTCTGAGCTGAAGATCCCTTTCTACGATGCCTCGTACATCTATTTCGCGTTGAAGCGAGAGCTCCCCCTTGTCACAGAGGACGCACAGATGTCTGAAAAAGGTAGAGAGGCGGGTCTGGAATGTTTCTCAATAAAGGAAGTTTAGAGGCTACATCTCACGTAGCCGCTTGATGCGATCCTCTATTGGCGGATGGGTGCTGTATATGGCGTCCAGGGCGCTGTGGACGGGGTCCGCTATGAAGAGGTGGCTTACGGACTCGCTCACCTTCATGTTACCCCTGTTAGTGTTCTTGATCTTCTCTAGAGCATTCGCCAAACCGTCCGGGTACCGGGTCAGCTCGGCCCCCGAGGCGTCGGCCAGGTACTCCCTGCGCCTGCTGACCGCCAACTGAACCAGCCGTGTGACTATGGGGGCGAAGATGGCCATGACGAAGCCCACCACTATGATGAGCATCCTGATGTCACCGCCCTTACCGCGTTCCCGTCTATCGCTCCTGCCGCCACCCCACCAGTAGCTGCGGAGAATCATGTGGCTCAGGATTCCTATGAGGCCGACCAGCACGGCCACCAGGGTCATGAACTGGACGTCCCTGTTCCTGATGTGGCTCATCTCGTGGGCGATGACGCCCTCCAACTCCTGCCTGTTGAGGGTGCGCATGAGGCCCGTGGTCACCGCTACGGAGGCGTTCTCCGGGTTCTTGCCTGTGGCGAAGGCGTTGAGCTCGTCGCTGGGCATGACGTATACCTTGGGCTTGGGGATGCCCGCCGCTATGGCTAGGCCCTCCACCGTGTCGTTGAGGTAAATGAACTGGGGGCCCTCAGCGGGATAAGCGCCCACCGAGGAAAGTACCACCCTGTCCCCGTACTGGTAGCTGCTCCAAGTGTACACGAACACCATGATTACCGCTATGGGCACCATGATGTAGACGCTGGTGGGGTCCCACATGTAGCCGATGCTCACTATGAGGGCGAAGAGGACCGCACTGACTATGACGGCTAAAAGAAGGCTGTCCCGCCTGTTGCGGGACATCTCGTCCTGAAAGCTTCGTTGTCCCATGCTAGAACTTCACTCTAGGGGCTTCGCGTTGCTCTGCGGGTATCTCGAGGAACTCGTGCTTGCTGCGGCCACCCGCGAACCACATGCCAGGGATGGTAGTAATCAGGTTGTTGAAGGTCAGCACGCTCTGGTTGTAGAACTGCCTGCTGTACGCGATCTTGTTCTCGATGCCCTCCAGCTGCTCCTGCAGGAGCTTAAAGTTCTCCTGAGCCTTCAGGTTCGGGTAAGCCTCCGCCACGGCGAAGAGCCTCCCTAGGGCCTGGTTCAGCATGCCGTCCGCGGCGACACGGTCCTGCCGTGAGCCGCTCACCATGCCCGCCCGGGCCTGGGCGATGTTGTCGAATATCTCCTTCTCGTGGCTGGCGTAGCCTTTCACTGTCTCCACCAGGTTGGGCACCAGGTCGTACCGCTTCTTCAGCTGTACGTCTATCTGGGCCCATGCCTCCTCGATCCTGTTCCCCAGGGTTCTTATCCTGTTATAGTAGGTGATGTAGAGCAGTACGAGTGCCGCTCCGATGACTATTATTCCTCCGATCAGTAGGTCAACCATTTCCTTGTTTCACCTTAAGGGATGGTTTAGAGCCTTACATTATAAACCTATTTCATAATTAAGCCAAAATTTTAGTTAGGATAGGAAAAACTGGGCCGAGAAGCCGTTCAGCGTAAAGGAGCTAATCTTTTCAGGGGTTTAAACTGGGGTTCTGGGCCATCATCGTCCCCATCTGAGCAGCTGCCTTCACGAACTCCTCTAGGTCTCGTCGAGTCGTCCTGTGGTTCGTGATGCACACGCGGAGAGCCACCCTGCCCTTCACCTTGGTCTCGGAGGTGGCCCCAGCCCCGCTGAACATCAGCCGCATGGATAGGCCCTTGTTCAGCTCATCCAGCACCGGGTCGGGGATGCCTCTGCCCTTGTACCTGAAGCAGACCGTGTTCAGAGGAACGGGCGCCATGAGCTCCAGCTCTGGACGCGACTCTATCAGCGTCTTCAGGTACTCTGCCTGGTCGACGTTCTGCTTCACCAGGGCCGAGTACTTGGCGACGCCGTTCTCCTTCAACCCCATCCACACCTTGAGGGCGCGGAAGCTCCTGCTGAGCTCGAACCCGAAGTTGGCGAACTGTGGCGGCGTATCCTTGCTCATAGAGAAGTAGTCGGGCCTGTTGCTGAAGGTCTTCACCTGGTCGCTCTGCCGCTTGAACAGAACGCAGCCCACATCGTAGGGCATGTACATCCACTTGTGGAGGTCGAAGGCCACGCTGTCCGCCCTCTCCAAGCCCCTAACCAGGTGTCTGAGCTCCGGCACGATGGCCGCCCACGCCCCGAAGGCGCCGTCCACGTGCAGCCACAGGTCCTCGCGGCTGCACAGGTCGGCTAAGGCTTCAAGGTCGTCGAAGCTGCCCGTGTTCACGGTGCCCGCGTTGCCTACGACGCAGAAGGGCTCCATCCCCGCGGCCCTATCCTCGCGTATCCGCTCCTCCAATGCCTGGATGTTGATCCTGTACCCGCTGTCGACGGGTACCTTGTGTAGGTTGTCGCTTCCTATGCCCAGCATCTCCACTGTCTTCTGGATGCAGACATGCATCTCATCTGAGCCGTACACGGTCAAACCGCGGCGGGCTCCAAGCTGCTTGGTTTCTTCAGCCAAAGTGTTCCTGGCAACTGTTAGGCCTAGGAGGTTTGCCATGGAGCCGCCTGAAACGAGGATTCCGCCAGCCTCCATAGGGAATCCGAGGAGCCCCTTCATCCAGGCGGTCACCTGCATCTCGAGCATGGTGGACGCCAGTGGCCCACCCACCATGTTCACGTTGAGACCGGAGGCCAGCATGTCCGCGAGCATACCAGAGGGGCTTCCGGTGCCCACAACGAAGCCCCAGAAACGGGGGTGCTTATTGAAGTTAGACTGGTTCCGTAGCAGCTGCTCGACGAATTCCTCGTAGGCAGCCTCAGCTCCTACCCCTTGCATCGGCGGAGGCTGCGTGAACGCTTCTCTGGCCTCGTCGGCCACTTTCTGCATTATAGGCCGGTCCCGCACCTGCTCCAGGTGGTTCATCATGTCGTCTAGCATCCTGTGACCCAGCTTCCTGAGCTCACCCCAGTTCTCTGGGTCTAAAGTCAACTCTCTCGGGTCCTCGTCGCGTGCCATGGAGAAGCCCTGTGGACGGAGTGATTTAAAGGATAAGGGGAAAGTGAACTAACGGCTCAACGTTGTCAAGATGGGGGAGCTTCCTGCCCCGCCTGAGTGTTTCTTCGGCTAAGCCTCGAGGCCTCGTTGTCTCTTCACCATGTCGTTGGCCCTCTTCGAGTAGGTCTCTACAGCGAAAACCTGAATCAGGATGGTGCTGACCAACAGCAGCACAGCGGTGAAGTAGAAGGGCGCCCTTAGCCCCATGTTGTCCGCGATGACGCCCAGGATTATAGGCCCCACCATGAACCCTATGTCGCCGAAGAGCCTATACATACCCATGCTTATCCCCCGAGGCTCATTTTCAGTGGCGTCGGTGGCTAAAGCCAGGGGCGCCTGCCCGGCCCCGCTCGTTCCTATGCCCAGGAGGACGGCTGCCAGGCTCAGAGTGAAGTAGTCGGTGGTGTAAGGGAACGCCAAGGCCGCGAACATGGTGACGAAGAGGCTCTTCACGATAGCCGGCTTCCTCCCAAAGTAGTCGATGGCGTGGCCCATGGGCACAGCCAGGATCAGGTTCATTATGGTGGAGTAGGCGATGACCGCCCCTATGTCCGTCTCGTTGAGGCCCAGCTCGCTGTCGGCGTAGAGGGGTATCATGGTGCTCCTGATGCCCGTCCTCATGAAGAAGATGGTGAAGGTGGCCAGACAGGCTAGGCTGTAACTCCTGTTGGAGAGGAGACGCTTGGCGGTCGGCCAGTCAAAGTGGGTCTCATGCTTCCTCGTGGCTATACCCTCAGGCTCCTGTATCCAGAGGTACGTGATGACCAGGCTGACAAGTCCAAATAGGGCATAGAGGTAGAAGGTAGACTGGAGGCCCCACAGAGAGGCCGCATACCCGCCTATCACGGGACCGGCGCTGCTGCCCAAGAGCTGGAACGATTGGAAGTATCCCATGATGCGGCCCCTCTCGCTGGGCTTCAGTATATCGGCTAGCAGAGTGGTCCTCGAGGTCATCCACATGGCTGAGCCGACCCCTTGGATGAGGCGGTAGATGAGGAACTCGATGAAACTGGTGGCCCTGGCGTTCAGGAAAGCCATGACGGCTATGAGCAGGGTGCCCCAGATCATGAGGGGCCTCCGGCCCCACTTGTCTGAGAGCCAGCCGCTGGGGATGTCCGCCAGGAACCTACCGAAGGCGTAGGCCGAGATTGCCAGGCTCACCAGGGTGTAGTTGACGTTGAAGCTCTTGGCGTACAGGGGTAGGACGGGAGAGACGATGCTCATGCCCACGAATATGAAGAACGAGGGAACGTAGATGCTTATGACATCCATCCTGAGGCTTCGTTCACCCACCGCCACATCGTCACCTTCGTTGAATCCATGAGGCGGTTGCAC
The DNA here is from genome assembly GCA_043826455.1 of Candidatus Bathyarchaeota archaeon. GTDB lineage: Archaea > Thermoproteota > Bathyarchaeia > TCS64 > TCS64 > RBG-16-57-9. The sequence continues at coordinate 40,985 of JBDRQD010000015.1, read as the reverse complement.
AAGGGGATATAAAGTTAATCCATGGTATTGGCAAGGCGGATCACCCGCGGAGCCTCTTCAGGGACCTCATGGCTCTAAGGGTGACCCACTTGCTGGGCCTGTTCTTCTCCTCGATGTCCACCCACATCTTCCCGTTGAAGGTGTCCTTCAGCAGCCAAGCGCCGTCCATCTGCTGGGCGGCCTTCACCAACTCCACCGTGTCCACCATTCGATCATCCTTTACGCCGAGCCGAGTCAACGTGTCAAGCACCTCAAGGGCGTCCGCCTGGTAGAAGAGGGGAAACCCGAACCTCTTCCACCCGGCCTTGTCCTTCCTGCTGCCGTCAGGGTTTCGGAGGTACCTGTAGACGCCGTTCTCCAGGACGTTCTCCACCTCGCGCCTGATGAGGGCCTTGATCTCCGGTGTTCGACTCTTCTCAGGCATGGTGCTGAGAGCCTTGAGGACCTTGGTCGCCCCCATGTAGCAGTTCACCGGGAACACGGCGTCGGGGTTGATGGGGAAAGCGCGGCACCTCCACCCCGCGTCCACGTCGTCATGGTAGTCTAATATGAAGTCCAGGAGCTTACCCGTCCTCGGGTCGTCCAGGTACCCGAAGTGGATGAGGTAGTAGAGCACGTTACCGTCCAGGCAGCAACCGTCCTTCACGACGCTGGCCCTTCCCTGCTCCGTCTTGGGCATCTCGGTGAGGAAGTGGCCGCTGACCCTCTGAAACCTGTAAATGTGCTCCACGGCCCTCTCGATGGCCGGGGTCCGGGTGGCCCCCAGCTCCGCGAGGATGAGAAGCTGGTGGGTGGTAGCCCTGTACTTGGGGAGGTACATGTCCGCTGGCTCAACCCAGTGACCGCCAGGCTCCTGGGCAGCGAGGATGGCCTTCACCGGCTCGGAGCCCATGATGGCCTCACGGGCCTCCTCCACCTCTGGGTCTCCCGGCTTCCTGTCCATGAGTTCCAAGAGCGCCATGTACCTGACGCTGGGGTTGGAGGGCTCCAGAAGCCAGTCTGTGGGGTCGGCCCTCAGCTCGCTGATCCATGCCACAACTTAGGATATGTTTTAACCTATATTTTACTTGGGGACGAGGGCCACGGCCCTCACTGGGCACCCTGTGCCGTCTTTGATCTTAAGGGGTAGCCCCATGAAGAAGGCGCCCCGGGGCGGGAGCTGGCTGAGGTTGCAGGCGTTCTCAAGTATGAGGACGCCGGCGGGCAGAAGCACCCTGTGAGCACGCTCCTCCGGGTCCGCGTCGCTGTCGATGGTGGGTGTGTCCGCGCCCACCAGCTTCACCCCCCTGTCTACGAGGAGTCTAGCCGCTTCCTCTGAGAGGCCGGGGTTGTTGCGCAGGTAGGGCTGGTTCTCGACGCCGTGGGCGTTGCTCCAGTTCCGCTCCCACCTGTAGTTGACCAAAACGATGTCGCCCTCGGCTAGCTTACCGTGCCGCTTCTCCCAGTTCATGATCTCCTGGGCTTGAACGAACTCTCTCTCCTTCTTGTGGGTCATGTCCAGGACGCAGAGGGGTCCCATCCAGCTCTCAGGTGGCACCTTGTCTATGGCTGGCCCTTCAACTCCGCCCAGGTGGATGGGGGCGTCCACGTGGGTGCCGGCGTGCTCGAAGACCAAGAACATGTAGGTGTTGAAGGCGTCGCCCCGTGTGTGGCTCTTCCACGGTATGTGGCCGTAGGGCACCTGGGGGCGGGGCATGCCCTCCTCAAAGGTGTGGCTCAGGTCTATGACCCGGCAGTCTTTGAGGAGGTTGAGGACGTGGTTCATAGGGGAGAAGTGTCTGGAACCGGGATAAGATTATTGGAGGCCCTCGACGAAGCCGGTCAGCCTCTCAAGACCTTCCTCAAGGACGCCTGGGGCCGAGCCCGTGTTGATGCGGAGGTGGTGGTCTACGCCGAAGTAGCTGCCCGGGCTGAGAAGAAGCCCCTTATCCCTGAGGAGTCTCCTACAGAGCTCCTCGGAGCTTACGCTGAGCGTGTACCCGGGGAACCCTGTGAAACCGGCTTCCGGCCTCCTCCAGCGGAACACATCATCATGGGCCTTTATCCATGTATCTAACGTGTCCAGGTTCCTTCTGCTGATCTCCAGGTTCCTCTTCATCAACTGATCCCTCTTCCTGTGAAGGGCGGAGGCTATGTTCTCGCCTATGCCTGAGTGACCGAGGGTCGTGTAGTCCTTCATCTCCCAGCACCTGCGGATGAACTCCGGGTCGCCGATGATCCACCCGATCCTTGGGCTGGTGGCCCCCAGCTTGGATATGCTGCCCGTGGTGACGCCCCGCTCGTACCCGGGGTAAGGAGTCAGCGCTGGTTTTCTGTCCAGTTCGGAGCCCCTGAGGGCGTTGTCGCAGTGTAGCCATGCGCCGGCGTCCTCAGCGACATCTACGATGGCCTTCATCTCGGCCCTAGAGAGGACGGCCCCCGTGGGGTTGTTGGGGTTATCCAGGAAGACGACCCTTGTACCCTTGACCACCTTCTCCTTGAGCTCCTCCAGGTTTGGCCTCCACTGGTCTTCCTCAACAAGCTGGAACTCCGACACCTTGCAGCCTAGGGCCTCCGCGAACCGGGTGGTCTGCTCGTACTGGGGGTTCTCCGTGACGTAGTGGTCACGATGCTCCAGGAGCGTGAGGTTTAGGATGAGGTTGGCCTCGCTGGTCCCGGAGGTTATGAGGACGTTCTCAGGCTCCACAGTATACCACTCGGCCACAAGGCCCTTGAGTTCATCTGAGCCGTCCGTCATCCCGTACTTCATGGCCTGGCCCAGGTCAAAGTCAGGGACCACGTCTCTGAGCCTGAGCTTTGTCACGCCTCCGCCGCCCAGGTCGATCTCGGCCTTCTCGAGGAGCCACCGCTCAAGCCTGAAGGGTTTAATCCTCATACATGCACCGGTGAAATACTGGGGTAGGGCTCATTTAACGTTATCAAGCTCGAAGTAGATGATCTTCCGCTGCTTCTTCTTGGGTTCAAGCCTCAGGCTCTTTAGTTTCCCTATCTCGCCGGTGCTCCTGACGTGGGTGCCCATGCAGAAGGTGAGGGCGTAGCCGCCTATCTGGACCATCCTGAGCTCATGGACTCCTGGGGGCATCTTCTCCAGGAAGCTCTGCTTCCGGGCGTCGTCCCCCACGTCCAGCTCGTCCCGGCTCGTATAGTAGATGGCGACGGGTATGTTTTCCTCTATGATGGAATCGAACCTCGTCCATACCCGCTTCAGGGTCTCCTCGTCGATACCGCTGGGCTGGAAGTCAAGCTGGGTGAAGCTGCTGAACACCTTGAGGCCGCCGCCCTCCGCCTCAAAGAGGCCTGTGAGGAGGTGCTCGCCGCTGTGGAGCCTCATGTGAGTGAGCCGCCGGTCCCAGTCTACGACGCCTCTGACCTCCGCGCCCTCAGGCAGATCACCATCCAGGTAGTGGAATATCTGGGTGCCCCGCTTCATCACCTTGAGAACCTTGAGGGTCTCTCCGCCCGCCTCCAGGGTGCCCGTGTCGCTGGGCTGCCCTCCGCCCTCAGGGTAGAAGGCGGTGACATCCAGCACCACGAACCTGGGGCCGCTCCTCACCACCATGGCTTTGAACTCTTTGATGTAGCTGTCATCCACGTACAGGGGAACGCTGTCACTCATTTCGAACCAATAACCCCCTCGGCGGTCAATCAGCTTTTTGCTTAGGCTCCTTCACGTAGACGGCAAACACAAGGAAAGCCACGGTGCTTGAAACAACTGACACGTAGAATGGGGCCTGCGGCCCCACCGTGTCCCACAGGACTCCGCCGATCCAGGCGCCGGGGAAGCTGAGAGCCCCCGCGATGGTCGCTATGAGCCCCATAACCTTACCACGTTGATTGGCGGGCACGATGTCAGCCACTAGAGCCAGCCAGGCTGAGCCCCCCTCCAGGCCTGTGACGGCTCCGCCGAAGCCTTCGCTAACGGCGCCCACTATTCTGCTGGCGGCTAACTGGATGAGGCTGCTCGACATGGGGAACCCCAGATACATGAGAGGTGTGAGGCCGAGGCTTATCATGATGCCGGGCTTCCTGCCCACCCTGTCACTCCACATGCTACTCGGAACAGTTAGAGCCGTGGAGACGACGCCAACCGTGGTCATGATGAGGCCCCACTGAGTCCTTGTGAGGCCCACCACCTGGACGGCGTAGACGGCCAGGAACTGGGACGCGACCCTTAGGCCGATGCTGGCGAAGGCCGCTACGGCTATGAGCGTCCATATGGGCTTGGGGACGGAGCGCACCTCCTTCAGGGCGTCCAGGCGGCTTGAGGTGTGCTCAGACGTGTACTTGTCCTCCAGGAATCTCCACCTGATGAGCACGTTGATCCAGGCCACCGCCACGGTGCAGGCTATGGCGACGCGTACGCCTCCGTAGACGCCCAGGGTGTCGGTGACGACCCCGCCGATGTAGGGGGTGATGATCATGGGTAGGAGGGTCATCATCCTGAAGGTGCCGTACCCCATGGCCCGGTGCTCCACGCTGGTGCTCTCAGCGATGAGGGCGTCGATGGCGGGGATCATCATGTTGCTCATCTGGGTGACGAACATGCCCAGGAGGACGAACTGCCAGCTCCCCGTCAACACGTAAATGAGGGGCGAAGTGGCACGGAGGACGCTGCCCAGCATGATCATCTTCTTCCTGCCCAGCCTGTCCGTGAGGATGCCCCCAGGCAGCTGGAACAGGAGCTGGGCCACGGTCTCGGCCATGAACATCATGCCCATGAGGGTCTTGCTGGTGCCTAGCTCCAGGATGTAGAGGCTCCAGTAGGGCCACCATAGGCTTGCCGTCAACATGAAGAGGCTCTGGGTGACGGTGATAACCATCAGGTTACGGCTCTTCATCATGTCGCGTATGGTCTTGATTACGGGCGCCAAAGCTAATACCCCGGTTGATTGTACGGTGCACCGATGCCCCCAATATAAACGATACGAAAACTAGGTAAGCCTGCCGCAGTGGAAGGTCCAGTCACCGGGGTACACGCTGGGCGTATACCTTGTGTCGAAGATCACCGACCTGTAGGGCGCCTTCACCTTCTCCAGGGTCCTGCCCGCTACGTCCCGCAGCTCACCGAGGACAGCCCCAGCCTCAACTACGTCCCCCAACTCGCAGTTGTTGAACATGACCCCGCCCTGCTTCGTCTTTGGCCACATGCTCTCAGACGCAACGTGCTGGGGCAGCCCCTGGCCCACGGGCTCCCCCTGAACCATGCCGTACGCTATCATGATGTTCCTGACCCCCTGCACACCCACCTGGACCAGATCATCCCACAGCCTGCCTCCGCCCCCCAGCTCCGGCCCCAGGCAGGGTATGCCCTCCAGGCCGGCCTGTACGCTTAGGCTGCCCATCATGTGGCTCGCGGTGCGGACCCCGCCCAGCACCGGCACACCCTGCCCGAACCACGTGTACAGCTGACGCACTTGTTCGCCCACTATCCTGTCTGTCTCCTCTGTTCCCCGGGCGTGGAGGTACTTGGCCATGAAGGCGCGACCCCCCTCGTGGAGGTCCAGCACCGCGTCGCTGCCCTTCACCACGTGATCCCATAGCTGGGCCACAATGCGCTCCATGAGGAGCCCCTCGTGGTTGCCGGGCCACACCCGGTTCATGTTCAGGTTCTCGTACCCTACCCCTGGTGGAGTTATCCGCTCGGCCGAGTTGAAGGCCAGGGGGTTGGAGACTGGCACCGTTACTAGGACGCCTGAGAGGCTGCCGGGGTTCACCTTGTCCATGACCCGGTTGATGATCTCCATGCCGCTGTACTCGTCCCCGTGCTGAACCCCCAGCAGGGCCAGCCGGAGCCCCTCCCTGACACCCACGCAGGCCCGCACCGTCACCGATATGGGGTCCCCGTTGGGGTAGCTGGCCACCTCCTGCTTGAAGGCCACCTTCTCCCCTTTGTCCACCCGCTTACTGAAGAACTCCATCAAGGATTTGGTGGACTACTCGTTTAGGAACCTTTGGATGACAGGGAACACCCTGTCCACGTCCGTGAACTCCTGGTAGTGGCCCAGCCCCTTGAAGACCTCCACCCGCACCCCCGCCTCCAACATCTCCTCCCTGTACTTCTCGGCCTGGGCCACGGCGTCCGCGTTACCGGAGCCCATGATCAGCAACGCGGGACACTTGAGGTCCCCGGGCCTCACCACGTGCCAGTGGCTCAGCTGAGCCAATATGTGGGCCCAGGAGGGAAGATGATAGTTCTCCACCCAGCTCCTCTCGGTGGGGGTCAGGCAGCTGAAGTCCAGGACGCTGTGGTCCAGCTCCTCGGCCAGTATCCTGAACCTCCGCCAAATGGATGGCAGGTTCTCCGCGAAGCCGCCGTAAACCGCCGATCCGAAGCCGTTGCCTATGATGACCAGCTTCTCCACCCGGTCCGATGATGCGGCAAGGTACTTAGCTACGTTGCCGCCGAAGCTGAACCCTATGACAGTGAACCTGTCCGCGTCGCAGGTGTCGGCCACCCGCAGCAGGTCGTCCAGTATGAGGTCTATGTAGTAGTCGTCTGGCTTGGGTGGCCTGTCGCTGTCCCCGTTACCCCTGACATCGGGGGCGATGACTTTGTAGCCTTTAAGCCTCTCAGGGTAACTGACCCGCCACCAGGCCTCCTTGGTGTCCCCACCCCCATGGATGAGCATCACCGCGGGGCCATCGCCTTCGCACCTGTAGCTGATCCTGATGCCGTCCTTTGAATCAATGTAACCTGAGACCAATGCAAGAAAATATCCCCTGAGTGGGGTCATCAGTCTTTCTATTGGTTTTCTTGACTGCTACTGGGTAGAATGTGAAGTGTTTTTTAAATTGCTTTTAGCTAATTTTTATGGTATTTCCTTGAGTAGAGCTGTATCTTGGGTATGATCGAGGAGATGAGCTTGTTATCGGCCTTGTTCAGGTGCTCTTGGAGCGTCGTCCGGGGTACCCCTGCTCTCTCGGCCACCTTCTCCACGTTGACCCTGCGGGGCGTCTGGTAGCACTAAAAGGTTGTACCGTCGTTTAACGGATCACCGGCTCACCGCTGGTAGACCACTTTTCCGTTTATTATGGTCATGTCCACGGGTATGTCCTTGATTCGCTCCGGGGGAACCGTGAGGATGTCCTGGCCGAGCACCACCATGTCCGCCAGCTTACCCTCCTCTAGACTACCCAGCCTGTCCTCGTCCAACTGCTGGTACGCCGAGTGGACAGTGTACAGCTTCAGGGCCTCCATGACCGTCACCCTCTGGCTCATGCCCAGGGGCTTACCCGACTTGGTCCGGCGGTTCACTAGCGCGTGAATAGCCATGAGCGGAGGGTAGGGGGCGCAGGGGTGGTCGCTGTGGGCGGCGATCTTCACTCCGGCGTCCAGGAAGCTGCGGGCGGCGAACATGCGCTCCAGCCGCTTTTCCCCGAAGGCCGGGATGAGCTTATCGCCATGGTAGTAAGCATAAGGTCCGAAGATGGTGGGCAGTATGCCCAGCTCCTTGATGCGCTTAACCAGCTCGGGGGTGATGACCGTGCAGTGGATGTCCCTGTTCCTGGGGTCGCTCCTAGGATACTTCCGCTGGGCCTCCTCCATGATGTCCAGGTACATGGCTATGGCGGCGTCGCCGTTGGCGTGGGCCGATATCCTGTACCCCTCAGCGTATGCGTCCATGATGGTCTTTGTCGCTATCTCCCTGGTGGTGGCCATGACGCCGTAGAAGCCGGGCTTGTTCAGGTACTCCTCGGTGACGGCGGCGGTCCTCGCCGAAATTGCTCCGTCGAAGAAGAACTTGAGGCCCCGTATGGCGAGCCAGTCGTCCCCCAGGCCCCGGTAGATGCCTACCTTGTTGAGCTCCGGGAACAGGTCGATCATTATATCCATCCGGACCCGGACGGGAAGGCCGCCGCCGTTCTTAAGGTCCAGGGCGGCCCTCATCTGGCTCCTCTCCACGGTGTCGTAGACGCATGTTAGGCCCACCGACGCGCACTCCGTGAGTATCTCCTTGGCGCCCTCCCGTGCCATCTCCCTGGTGGGCTCGTTTGTGCCCTCAGGCAGGATCATGTCTATGGCCTTCTCGTGTAGGCCGCCTGTCACCTCACCCTCATCGTCCCTGTCGAACTTTCCCCCCACCGGGTCAGGGGTTTCCCGGGTGACGCCAGCCTGCTTGAAGGCATAACTGTTGGCTACGCTGAAGTGGCCGCCTACGGTGGACAGGATGATGGGGTGATCCGTGCTGGCCCCGTCCAGCTCCCACCTGGTGGGGTGCCGCTTCTCAGCCAGCTTACTGTCATCCTCCTGATACCCGAAGACCCAGCCACCCTTCGGAGTTACCTCAGCCCGCCGCTTCAGCCGGTCGACAAGGTCCGAGATGCTGTGGACGCCGGCTTCCTCGCTCAGGTCCACGTTCATCTTCCTTCTGGCCCCCACGGACATCATGTGGCAGTGGCTGTCTATGAAACCCGGAACCACGGTGCGCCCCTTCAGGTCGATTACCTTGGTATCGTCGCCCATGAGGAGCTTAACGTCCTGGTTCTTACCCACCTTGACGAGCCTACCGTGCTTGACGGCAACGGCCTTTGCGAGGGACTCCTTCGAGTCCATGGTCACTATCTTTCCGTTGATGAGCGCCAAGTCAGCCTTCAACTTTAAAACCTCGATCATGGTAAAGTTACTCAGAGTACTAAACACTATATGGTTGATCCAGGGGTTTTCTTACACATCGGTAGTTACCCGGGTAATGTTTATTATAATGACTATAGTAAGTATTGTTGATAGTATTTGACTACCGTGACGATCAAGGTGGAGCCTGAACTCAAGAAACGCATGAGTGAGGTGGACGAGAACTGGTCCGCCTACCTGCGGGACGCTATAAGGCAACGCCTCGAGATGGAGGAGCGGAGGAACGCGGCAAAAAAACTCCTAGAAGACATGAAGGCTAAGAAGAGGCGCGTCCCGCCCGGCTTCATCGAAGCGACTATACGTGAGGCTAGGGACGCCCGTTGAACAGGTACGTCATCGACGCCTCGGTGGCCACGAGGTTCGTCCTTAGTGAGGACCTCTACGATGAGGCAAAAAGCATCATTGAAGGCTTCATTGAGAGTGAGTACAATCTCCTGGCTCCTACACTGATCAGCTACGAAGTTGGGAACGCATTGAGGACCGCCACTGCCAGGAAAGAGATCAGTGAAGAGGAGTCTGGAGAAGCGTATCAGGCATTTCTAGGGCTTAAACTTGACATTGATAATATAGAACTTGACGACTTCCTCGGAGCACTGGCTCTCAGCAACCGAAGAAACATTAGCATCTACGACGCCGCTTACATCTGGCTGAGTAAGAAAATGGCCGCCCCCCTCGTAACCGCCGACGCGAGACAGATGGAAGCAGCCACCGGCGAGACCATCGTAAAGCATCTGAGGGAATGGATAAAGCCAGTATAGACCCCTGTGCCTGGGCGCAGCCTAAACATTATATGCTCACCCGACTAGTCACAGCCATGAGCAAAATAGACTACGCTGAGATGGAGAAGAAGTTCGTCTACGGGACCTGGACCTACCAGAACAAGTGGAGCCCCAGGGTCATCGTCAGCGGTGACGGTTGCTACGTAACCGACGCCGACGAGAACAGGATACTGGACTTCAGCTCCCAGCTTATGTGCAGCAACCTGGGCCACGGCAACAGGGCTGTAATAGAAGCCATGATGAAGCAGGCCGAGAAGCTTTGCTTCGCTTCACCAAGCTTCGCGACGATGCCGGCGGCTCTCCTCGGCAAGAAGCTGGCAGAGATAGCTCCGGGCGACCTGTGCAAGAGCTACCTGACAATCGGTGGAGCCGAGGCGAACGAGGCCGCCATCAAGATAGCCCGCATGTACACTAAAAAGTCCAAACTCATTTCAAGATATAGGTCCTACCACGGCGCCTCCTCGGGTGCGATAGCCCTCACTGGCGACCCCAGGAGCCAGCAGGCCGTTGGGATGCCCGGCGTGGTGAGGGCCCCGGACTGCTACTGCTACAGGTGCCCCTTCGGTAAGACGTACCCGGGCTGCGGCCTAACCTGCGCCGAGTACATCGACGAGATCATTAAGCTGGAGGGTCCCCACACTGTGGCGGGGGTAGTCGTAGAGCCTATAGTTGGGTCCAACGGGATACTGGTGCCCCCGGACGAGTACATGCCCAGGCTCAGGGAGATATGCGACGAGAACGATGCCCTGCTCATTGACGATGAGGTCATGACGGGTTTCGGCCGCACCGGTAAGATGTTCTGCGTCGAGCACTGGGGCGTCTCCCCAGACATCATGTCCATGGCCAAGGGCATCTCCGGGGCCTACCTGCCCGTGGGCGCCACCATGACCAGCAGGAAGATAGCGGAGTTCTTCGACCAGCCGGAGAACCAGTTCAACCACGGCCAGACGTACGCCAATCACCCGATGTGCTGCGCGGTCTCTCTCGCCACAATCAAGGAGTACGAGGACAAGAAGATCGTTCAGAACGCGGCCAAGATGGGCAAGGTGATGGGGAGGAGGCTGAACGAGCTGGCGGAGGAGCACAGGTCGGTTGGCGAAGTCAGAGGCAAGGGCCTCTTCTGGGGCGTCGAGCTGGTCAAGAACAGGGATACCAAGGAGCCCTTTGTAGCGAGGCACGTGAAGGCGGACCCCAACATGATACAGAGGGTCAGCGCCGAGGCCATGAAGAGGGGAGTTTACATCAGCAACTTCATAAACACCCTCATCATCGCGCCACCCCTGATATCGACGGAGAAGGAGATTGATGAAGGAGCCAGGGCGCTGGGTGAGGCCCTGAAGGTGGCGGACAAGGAAACCCACTAGACGAGGGACTCTAGTAGAGCCTTCCTCTTTTCTTTTCTCTTAGCCAGCCTCTGGAACGTCTGGGGTAGGCTGGGTATCAGCTGGTTGGCGTCCCTGGAGGCGTCCAAGCAGAACCTTATGACGGCGTCCTCGTTGAGAATAGCGGTTCTTACGGCCTCTTTCAGTGGACCATCCAGCTCCTTGACGGTATAATCGCCCTCGTTCAGTGGCTGGGACAGGTATCCCACCTCGAATGCGTCCGTCACGCCCTCCCGGTAGACCCTGGTGACTGTGTCCCTGTGCTGTATGTTCTCGTCGGCCAGCCTGTTGAGGGCCTCGGCTGCCCCCGGGTGGCGCTGGGCGAGGGCGCGGAGCTTCTCAGCTGCCTCCTCCTCAAGCTTCGCGTGCAGTGATATGAGCTGGCTTGTGGTCCTGATCACCTAGGGCCACCGCTGGATGACAACCTTGCTCTCGGTGAAGAAGTCCACGGCGTCCCTGCCCTGGCCGTGGAGGTCCCCGAAGAAGCTGTCCTTCATGCCGCTGAAGGGGAAGAAGGCCATGGGGGCCGCCGTGCCGATGTTGACGCCTATGTTGCCGCACTCCACCTCGTACTGGAATCTCCTGGCCGTCTTTCCGCTGCCTGTGAAGATGCTGGCCGCGTTGCCGTAGCTGCTCATGTTCACCATCTCGATGGCCTCACCCAGGTCTTTTGCGTGGAGGACGCTCATGACGGGCCCGAATATCTCCTCCTTGGCGATGGTCATGTCGGGTTGTACGTCGTGGAAGATGCTGGGCCCCAGGAAGCAGTCCCGCGGGTACCCTCCGCAGTCAAACTTCCTGCCGTCCAGCTTCAGCTTGGCCCCTTCCTCGACGCCCTTCTCGATGAAGCCCAGGACCCGCTGCTTCCTGGGCACCGCCTGCAGGGGCCCCATCTGGACGCCCTCCTCCAGGCCGTAACCGATCCTGATGCCCTGCGTGGCCTTCAGTATCTTATTCAGCACGCCGTCGATGAACTTCTTGTCGTCGCCCACCATCACAAGGTTGGCTCCCGCCAGGCACCTCTGCCCCGTGTTGCCGAAGAAGCTGGAGAGGAGCCCCGGCACCGTGGAGTCCACGTCGGCGTCTGGCATCACCACTAGGAAGTTCTTGGCTCCGCACTGGGCCTGCACCCGCTTGCCTCTGGACGCGGCCTCCTTGTAGATGACGTCGCGGCCGATCTTCGTCGAGCCTACGAAGCTGACGCCCTTGACGTCGGGGTGCTCCAGGATTGCCTGGACGGGCTCCACGTCGCCGTGCACCATATTGATGACCCCGGGGGGGAACCCGGCCTCCTCCACCAGCTCCATGAACTTCACCATGCTGAGAGGCGTCCACGGGCTGGGCTTCACCACATATGTGTTACCGGTGGCCACGGCCGTGGGCATGAACCAGAGGGGCACCATGAAGGGGAAGTTGAAGGGGGCGATGCAGGCGAAGACGCCCAGGGGCTGCTTTATTAGAATCTCATCGATGCCCGTGCTTATGTCCTCCAGGTTGTACCCCATCATGAGGCTGGGGATACCCGCGGCCACCTCCACGTTCTCGATGCCGCGCCGCACCTCGCCCCTCGACTCGTCTATGGTCTTGCCGTGCTCCATGGTGCAGACCCTGCTCACGGCCTCGAAGTGCTGCTCCAGGAGCTCCTTAAGCCTGAAGAAGTACCGAGAGCGGGTCAGGGGAGTGGTCCTCCTCCACATGGGGAACGCGTCCCTTGCTGCGTCCACCGCGACCTTCACGTCCTCCGCTGACCCCATGGGCACCTTGGCTAGGGTCTTCATGGTGGCCGGGTTAACGGCCATCCGGTGCTCATCAGACGACGACTCCACCCACTCGCCGTCGATATAGTTCTTGACCTCAACAACGCCCTTGATGGGCTCATCCAAAACAACCATACTTGTCACCTCACATCCCGGCTGTGCCGGGCTCAACGGCTAGATATTAGGGGGAGGAATATTTAACACGGGCTACCGGGCCACACCCAGCTTCCTCATGAATATGAGGGCCACCGCCTTGCAGCACTCCACGACCTCGTCGATGCTGGCGTTCTCGTCCTGCTTGTGGCCTCTGCTGTAGGGGCCTCCGACCCCGAAGTTGACGCAGGGCATACCACCGTCCACCACCTGGTAGTTCATGTCCGTGCTGGCCAGGGTGCCCGTGAAGGGCAGCTCCCTGCCCACAGCCTCCCTGATGGTGGCCCGGCAGCTCAAAGCATAAGGATCGTCTGCCTGCACCACGTAGCCCTCCCGGCTGTTGACCACCTCCAGCTCGTACACCAGGTCCGGGTCCGTGGCCTTCACCCCGTCCAGGACGGCCTTGAACTCGTCGTGGACTTGTTGGAAGGTCTCACCGGGCACCATGCCCCTTAGGACCTCCTCCTCGCACGTGTCGGGGACGGTGGCGCCTTGGACGCCGCCCTTGATGGTGCCTATGTTGAGCATGGCCGTGAGGTCAGTTATGCCACGCTCACTTAGGGCGTCCCCAAGGTCGATGCCCGGGGCCGGCACCCTGCGCCTGAGAAGCACATTCCTCCAGTAATCGTTGAGGGCCACGTTGAGCTTGCTCATCTTCTCTATGGCGTTGACGCCCAGGATGGGCACCTGGCCGTGGTAGCTTACGCCCCTAGTGCGCAGCAGGAACCGGGTCCGGCCCTGGGCTGCGAGGCCTATGCCCGTCATGCCGCCGTCCAGTTGTACGCCCATGTCCGCCTTCACAATACCCTCCTTGATGAGGTAGCCGAGGCCGGCCACGCCTCCGATCTCCTCGTCGCAGTTGCCCGTGAGGATGAGGTCGCCCCCCAGCTTGACGTCGTTCAAGTGGATAGCCTGCAGAGCCATGGTCATGGCGGCTATCTCCCCCTTGTCGTCGGCGACTCCGCGGCCCCATATGTAGCCGCCGCCCCTGTCGTAGACACTCTTGGTGTAAGGCGTGTCAGCTGTGACCTCACCGCCCAGGGGGTCCACTGTCCAGCCCTCCTCCTGGATGGCGGCGCAGTCGGTGTGGGCGCTGATGTGCAGCGTGGGGCCCCCGCCCCTACCCCTGTAGATGGCCACAACGTTGCTCCTAGGCCCCTCCAGGCCCAGGAAGCCTGCGCCCGAGAGCCTCATGTACTTCTCGGTGGCCTCGTGAATGCTGGTATCGCAGCCCAGCTCGCTGAATCTGTCCGCCATCATCTCGCAGACCACATCGTAGTTGCGGCCGGGCGGCACCTGGGTGTCCACCCATACAAGCCTCTGCAGGTAGGCCACCAACTCGTCCCTGTGAGCCTCAACGTAGCCCAGCACCTGCCTCTCAACATCACTCAGCATAACGATTTCACCAAATTACAAGTAGCTTGTAACAAAAAACATGATCCCAAGAAAAAGGCTCGACGGCCCTCAAAAATGCTTTAAGCCTCCTGCCCAGCACACCGTTAATGGCTCCCCTCCTAGACGCCGAGACCCTCCTGAACGTGGCCCTCATGATAATCCTCTGCATAGGGTTCACCTTCACCTACATGATGGAGGGATTCCCCAACTTCGCCCACACAGGGTACGCCAGCATAGGCGCCTTAGTGAGCTTCTACCTCGCCCGCATCATCGGATTAAACCCCTACCTCACCTGGCCGTTCTCGGCCCTCGCAGGCAGCATCATTACAATACATAGGGGGGTAGGCATCGAGGGCACGGAGGGCCTCATCGTCAACGTCATGAGCGGCGCCGTCCTCGGCGGCCTATACAGCATCTATGGCGCCATTATCGGCGGCATATTCATAGCCCTTGCCGAGAACACGTTGAAGAACCTGTTCTTCATCTTCTTCGGGCTCGCCGCCGAGACCTGGAAGGGGCTGCTGCCACTGATTTTCCTACTCACAGCCACGGCCTTCTTCCCCAACGGCCTAACAGGCTCAAGAGATCTAAATGTACGGAGCCTCCTGAGAAGGGTCCTCAGGGTCATTGATTTCGGAGAAGACTAGCCTCGTCCAGGCTCCGGGACCGTCGCCAGTATGCCTAGTTTAAGGATCTGGGTAGCAGCTAGGAAGTAGAACACGTACTCCGGGCCCAGGCTGTTCCAGATGACGCCCCCGAGGACCGGGGAGGCCATGCTCACCAGGCCCCGGAAGAGGCCGTTGAGGCCGAACCAGCTGCCCAGGAGGTCCCGGGGCACCAGCTCAACGCTTATGGCGCCCCCGGTTACCCCGGCCACGAAGTTGAATCCGCTCAGGAGGCCCGCCAGGATGAGGAGGGGGCCTGTGTCAGCGCGTACCAGGAGAAGCATAGCCGCACAGTAAAGGGGGGTGACCAGCATGATGAGTCGCTTCTTACCTATCCTGTCTGCCAGGATGCCACCAGGAACAGAGCACAGGACCACCACAACGTAGAAGGCCATGTCCATGGCCCCTAGGGTGTACTGGTCTACGTTCTTCACCTCTCTAGCGTAAAGGGGCACGTAGAAGGCCATGTACATGGTGAGCATGGATGTCATCTGGTACAGTATCCAACGCTTCACGGTGACGCCTTCGGCGAGGATCCTCCTGATACCCTCGGAGAGGCTCCGCCGCTCGGCTCTAACCGCGACTGGGTCCTTGAACCACCTGTAGATGACGAAGGCCGCTAGGAGGAGGCCAGCCGCCTCCATCCAGTACAACGGCCTGATGCCCTCTACGCTGATGCCCCCGAACCGGGATATGATGAAGGCTGCCACCACGGGGGCCACTATCCGGGGGATAGCCGCCAGGGTATCACAGAGCTGCATGCCTGTGGCCCTCTCTGCGCTGGCCAGGGAGTTACCGCAGATCATGGGGCACACCGTCATGGCCATGTCCCAGCTGAGGCTTGTGAGGAAGAGAGCCAGCATGGTTATCTGCCAACCCTGAGCCAGCCCGAAGACCAGGTACCCCAGCGCCATCACAGGCATGGCTACTAGAAGCATCCGCTTGATACCGTACCTGTCGGCCAGCCAGCCTGTCGGAAGAGTGACGAGGGTACTGGCTAGGCCTCCTACGCCGGTTGCGTATCCCACCTCTAGGGGTGTGGCCCCCAACTGGTAGATGTAGATGGACTGGTACTGCTGGGTCAGACCGATGCTAAAGTTCTGGATGAAGTTACGGACTATGTTTACCTTGTAGGCGTTCTTCTGGCGCTTGAAGAAGCCAAGAGCCCTCTGAACGGCCGACTCGGTCATGAACCATAGAGGGGTATCGGGTTTTTAAAATACCCGCTACTCCAGGAGGCAGTGCATCATGGCCTTGCCGAAGTTGGCGCGGCAAGCATCGCACCTGATGCAGCCCACTTCCCCCTGACCACTCTGTAACTTCCTCACCAAGTCAGGCTCTCTTATGAAGGGTCGACTCATGCTCACGAAATCAGTCAGCCCCCGGTTCACAGCCAGCTTCATGGTTTCTTGGCGCCTGAACCCGTAGACCAGGGCCATGGGCGTGGGCTTGACGGCGGCCTTTATCTTCTCGGCGTGGCCCGCGAAGGCCAGCTCAGCGTACGCCTGGTCACTGTGCTTGGCCCGAACTCTGAGCTCCTGGATCTGGCCTCTTCCTCCGCCGCTTACCTCGATGAGATCGATGCCCTTATCCGCAAGAGCTTTCGCGACTTTGACGCTGTCCTCCACGGTGAAGCCGTCCGGGCTGAAGTCGTCGCAGTTCATCTTGATGAGCACCGGCTCGTTGCCTACCCGGCCTCTGACCTCGTCGTAGACCTCCATCAGGAACCTCATTCTCTTCTCTAGGCTTCCACCCCACATGTCGGTGCGTCTGTTGCTGAGCTTGCTGAGGAACTGGCTGATGAGGTACCCGTGAGCGCCGTGGATCTGGACGCCGTCGAAGCCGGACTGCATGGCCCTCTCCGAGGCGTCCCCGTAGGCTTGTATCGCCGCCTCTATCTCGTCCACGGTCATCTCGCGCGCAACCCAGTCGGCCTCCGCGTACTTGCTGGGCCCGGCCCTATCGGGCTGGTGAACCACGCCGGCGTGGTTGATCTGAGCCACTATGTGGCCGCCGTGCCTGTGTACGGCGTCTGTGAGCTCCTTGAGGCGAGGTATGTGCTTGTCGCTGCTTATCCCAGCCATTCCGTCGTGGGCCTTGCCGTTATCCGCTACGTAGAGGTGGCCCTTCACTATTAGGCCCACCCCGCCCTTGGACAGTCGCTCGTAGGTTCTTATGATGGCGTCCCTGACGACGCCTTCCTCGTCCGCGTAGGCTGAGGTGGTGGCGCTCCTCATGAAACGGTTACGAACAGGTAGCTCCCTGACCTGGAAGGGCTCAAACAAGTCGATCATAACCCATTAAGGTGTATGGGTGCTTAGAAAAGTATCGCAGGCACATGTTATAAGCCGAGAAGCCCCTGATCGAAACGTGGTTCTATGAGCGTCCCTAACCTCAAGAAGGGAGAGCAGAAGGTGTTCTTCAAGGCCGGCGGAGAGTGGTGCTACCTGTGGACTCCCCCCGGCTTCAGCCCTGATAAGCCTGTGCCCGTGGTCATCCATCACCACGGAGCCAGGGGCTACGTGAAGGAGGGGGAGGCCGACTGGCTGGACACCCCTTCCAAGACAGCGTTCCTGAAGGCCGTTATGGAGGGCTCAGGCGGCGCAGTCGCCGGAAGCCACGCCTGCGGCGACCACTGGGGGAACAGCTGCGCCGTGGAGGCAAACAAGGCTCTGCTGGAGGCCCTGGACAAGGTGAAGGGCCTGGACACGGCGAGGCTGGGCCTCATGGGGGGCGGCCTTGGCGGCGCCCTCATCTGGAACAGCGTCCTAGGCCCCTACGCCGGTAGAGCCGGGGCTGTGGCCGTCATGCAGGCCGTAGCCAACCTTTCTGCCTGCGTCAGAGAGCAGAAGTTCAAGGCGCCTTGCCTAGTGGCTTACGGCGTACCTGAGAACACGCCGGACGAGAAGGCTATCAAGAGGATCATAAAGTATGACCCCATGCCCAGGCTCCAGAAGCTCAAGAAGGGAACGAAGCTGCCCAAGACGGCCATATACCATGGCTCCAAGGATGATAACATCCCCGCGGACACCAACGCGAAGCCCCTCGCCGAGGCGCTGAGGAGAGCCGGCGGAGAGGTGAAGCTGGAGCTCTTCAATGAAGTAGGGCATAACACCTACGCCATGGGTAAGCCCTTGGAGGACAGGCTGAGAGCCTTCTTCAGCGTCCTCCGCACCTAACCCCTAAAATATCTTTACCGTCACCTTTGTTGCTAAGGACACGGCATGGCCAAGAAGATACTCATAGTCGGAGGAGTCGCCACGGGGCCCAAGACGGCGGCTAGGTGCCGGAGGCTGGACCCCGAGGCGGAGATCACCGTTGTTGAGCGCCAGGACCTCATCAGCTACGCGGGCTGCGGATTGCCTTTCTACATCGAGGACGTGATAGAGGATTTCGACGAGCTCCTGGGCGGGGCAACCATCAGGGACACCGCCTACTTCAAGAAGCACAAGGGCTTCACGGTCCTCGACATGACCGAGGCAAAGAAGATCAACAGGAACAAGAAGACGGTGACGGTAGAGGACCTGAGAACAGGAGAAGCCAGAGAGCTACCCTACGACAAACTGGTCCTAGCCACCGGCGCCAGCCCCTTCGTCCCCAGGATCGAAGGCGTAAAGCTCGGAGGCGTCCACAGGCTCTACAACCCCTACCAGGCCAAGGCCATCAAGGACGCGGTGGACGCAGGGGCGAGAAACGTGGCCATTGTCGGCGGCGGCCTCATAGGATTGGAGACCTGCGGCGCCTTCGTGGCCCGGGGTTGCAAGGTAACCATCATGGAGATGATGGATCGGCTGGTGCCCAACCTGCTGGACCCGGAGATGGCCATGCTTCTGGAGGACTACCTCAAATCTAAGGGGGTAATGGCATTGAACGGGAGCCCCGTGTCAAGGATCATCGGGGAAGCAGGTAAGGCCCGAGCCGTGGAGACAGCCGACGGAAGAAGAGTGGAGGCCGACCTGGTGATCGTGGCTATAGGCGTACGGCCCAACGTGGAGCTGGCGAAGGAGGCGGGGCTTGAGATCGGGACTACGGGCGCTGTTGCTGTGGACGAGTACCTGCGCACCAGCGACCAGGACATCTACGCCGGCGGTGACTGCGTGGAGAACACCCACACATTGACGGGAGAGAAGGTGTACGCCCCCATGGGGTCAACGGCCAACAAGCACGGCAGGGTGATAGCCGACAACATCAACGGCATGGAGACCAAGTTCCCCGGGGTAGCTGGCACAGCGGTCTTCAAGGTTCTGGACTGGCACATAGGAGTCACAGGAATCACCGAGGGCAAGGCCAGGCAGCTGGGTTACGATGTTGTCACCACCCTCTGCCCTAGGCACGACTACAGCAGCTACATACCCGGCGCCAAGTACACGGTCATCAAGCTGGTGGCTGACAGGAAGACCTGCAGGCTCCTGGGCTGCCAGGTGGCCGGCGAGGGCGACGGCGTGAAGCGTATAGACGTGGCGGCTACGGCCATAAAGTTCGGCTCTAACCTCAAGGGTGTGGCTGACATTGATCTGGGCTACGCCCCGGCTTACAGCACGGCCATCGACGCCCTGGCCCACGCCGCCAACGTCCTCCGGAACAAGGTTCAGGGGAACGCCCACGGTGTGAGCCCCCTGGAGCTTCGTGAGATGCTGGACAGGGGCGAAGACTTCGTCCTCCTGGACGTGAGAGCCAGGGACGAGTACGGTGCCCAGACCTTCAGTGACCCAAGGACCGTGAACATACCTGTAGAGGAGCTGAGGGAGAGGCATGGGGAGCTGCCCAGGGACAAGTCCATCGTGACCTTCTGCATAATCGGGGTCAGGGCTTACATCGCTGAGAGGGTTCTCAGGGGTCTCGGCTTTGAGGATGTGGTGTTCCTGGACGGCTGCCTGAGGGCGTGGCCATTCCCGGAGTACCTCACTCAGCCTGTATCTCTTTCCTGATCCTCTCAGCCACACCCTGGAAGTACTCGGAGCTGCGGGGCTTGATGCGGCTCACCGCGTCGCTGAACATCCTCTTGCCAGCGGTGTCCCGGGGGATGACGTGGATGTGAACGTGGGGCACCAGCTGCCCGGCCTCTCGGCCGTTGTTGATGCTTATGCTGGTGGCTGGGGCGCCCATGGCCCTCTGTATTGGGCCCACGATCTTGTGTAGCGTCTTGAAGAGGGCGTGATAGTTCTCAGCGTCCAGGTTTTCCAATCTAGCCTCGTGGATCTTAGTCACTATGAGGGTGTGGCCGTCGCTGATGGGGTTGATGTCCAGGAAGGCCAAAGTGAGATCGTCCTCGTAGATCACGTATCCTGGCGCGGTTCCCTCGATGATCCTGCAGAAGATGCACATGGTTTAATCTGGGGGCCTGACCGCCTTTAAAGCATCGTGGGGGCACAGCTCCGCACAGCAGAAGCACTGGATGCAGCTATCCATGGTAAACTCTGGGATGTCCGCGACGGTGATGGCTCCGGTGGGGCAGACCTTCTCGCAGACGCCGCAGGCTCTGCATCTGGTCGCGTCGCAGACTATGGGCATCCTGATCTTGACGAACATCTCGCCGTCGCTGTGGATCATGGGCTTGCGGAAGCGTCGCCGGACGGCCTCGATGGGCTCGCCTATCACATCCACCTCGTCCAGGCCCCTGGGGCCAAGGCTCCTGACGCTGGCCAGGTAGTTGGTGCCCACGTCCATGGGGTCCCAGCCCATGATGCTGGAGGCGACCAGGTCAACGGCTACGGCGTCGGCGCCTGCAATTATGAGGCCCAGGTCTACAGGGTCTCCCGCCGTGGGCCCTTCCCCCTCCATGGCGATGTGGGCGTCCACTACGTTGAGCCTCACCTGGCCGCGGATGCCCGAGTATATGTCTAGGAGGAGTTGGCTGAAGGCCTCCGCGTCGTTGGCCACGCTGACGTGGTGGTGGGCCTTGGTGCCGCCCTGCTGGAGGCCGAATAGGTTCTTGACGGCGCAGGTGAGGGTGGTGAGGTTGTGGGTTTTGAGTTTGGGGAAGTTGATGACGGGGTGATTCATGGCTGTCTCGGGGTACCAGAACTCGTCCTTGACCACCCCATCAACCTCGACCCTGACCGGGGGGTCCCTGTCAAGGACGTTGAGTTCTATGTCGTGCTCCCGGCAGAGCTCCCTGACGCCGAGGCCGTCGAAGACTATGTCGGGCCGGGTGTAGCTGCCGGTGGCGGGGCACTCCCCCAGTATGAGGCGACTGCCCTGGGCCTTTAGCAATTCAACGATGGCCAGGACCACCCTCATGTCGGTGGTGGCGCCCGTCTCGGGCCCCTTGGTTATGTATAGGTTGGGCTTGAGGAGGACGGTCTCCCCCGGCTCGATGAAGCAGCTTATGCCTCCGAGGAGCCTTATGGCGTCTTTGGTGGCTTTTTCGACGCCTTCAGTTGTCTTGACGACGGCGACCCTGTGCTTCATGGAGTTGACATTGGGTTGATGGTTTAAAAGGTTAGACGCGGTGGTGGCGTCCTCTGTTTCTGTGGGGGCAATCTTAGACGCCGGGTCATTTTTTTATGTTACCTCTTCAAGGTCGAGCACCCTTATAATAATGGAAAAATTCGCCATTAGGTGATACCCCCCCTATGTTTTTTTACACATCAACCCTCGTTGCCCTGTGCTTGATGTGATGAATGTGCCGCATTTTTGTATAGTATGAACAGCGTTTTTGCGTAGATTCATGCGGCATCGGACCGGTTCCCGGGCTCCTTTTAGCGTGGGGGGTCCGTTTCCGGTCTATCTTGCTCTACCCCCCTCCCCCCTCTGGGGCTCTGGCGCTGGTGTGGTGTATGTATCGTTATTATAGAAATCCTGGACTCGTTACTACCCTAGTATATGACTAGCTGTATTGGTAGCTTGGTGTAGGTGCTTGTTCCTGTCTTCAGGGCCTCCACCTCGGCGCTTATCATGCTCTTAGGATCACGCGTGATAGATGAGGCGCTTATGAGGATGTCCAGGCTGCTGAAGCCGCCCAGGCCGACCCAGCCGCCCTGAGAAACGGTTACGATGCCGTCTAGGACCTGTAACTGGGTGCCCCCCGAGCTGAGGTATATGGTGCAGTTGATGAGCCTGCCGATGTCCGCGTCGCCCAGGTGGTTCAGCCTCACGGTGTAGGGGTCCGCGCCCGTGTTCGTAATCCTCAACGCGTAGTCGTGGAGCCTCTGGGACTCGTCCTGCAGGAGCCTGACGAAGTTTGTCTGCTGCTGGTAGCTGAGGGTGGTCGCCAGGGCGGAGGTTACCTTTATCCTGGCGTAGGTGCCGCTGAGGAGGGTGCCGGGGTTCAGGGTGACGTTGAGGTGGCTGGTGTTGTTGAAGCCGGTGGACACGTATGATAGGTAGCCCTGGCCGCTTGTTGGGAAGCTTGATGAGGTGTAGTTCCAGACCTGTATGGTGACCGTGGCTCCGTCCACGCTGTTGTGGGTCACGACGGTGAAGTTCAGGTAGGGGCTCTGGTTGTCGGTTATGTCGGTGAATATGAACTCCGTCTCAGCCGTGTACTCAGAGTAATAGGTCGTGTTTAAGGCCAGGTAGTCCAGGTTTAGGTCGAACTGGGTGTACATTTTGCCGGTAAACTTCATCTTCCACCATCCGGTGGCGTTTCTGAAGTTCTCAGGGCTGCTGGTTATCACCTGATTTTTAGTCTCGTCTAAGTCGGCCGTCTCAACTGTGTAACTCGTGTAACCGTCGCCTGCGGTTGGGTAGGAACTGGAGTTGTAGTCGTATAGCTGGAGCTCGACCCTGACTGACTCGTTGGTCCAGGCGCTGTCAGTGGTCCACTCGACCTGTGACCACTCGTAGAGGTTGCTTGTCCCCAGTAGCTCGACTTCCGCGGTGTACTCTGGGCCCCACACGTGGATTAGCGAGGCATCTATCAGCCACGCGTCTCTGATCGCATCGGAGGCTTCTGAGCCTCCTCTCAGCCTGATGGTAAGGCTTGAAGAGTCCAAGTATGACGTTATGGATACGTTGTTCCACCCTGGGGAGAGGTCCGAGAGCACGTTGTTCCAGGCGTCGCCGTACCAAACATCCACGAGGATGTCCTCGGCACCCATGGTTCCCCCGTATATGCAGAGCTCCTCGTTCTGCTCCCAGAAGTCGGCGCCTGTCCACTGGTACTCAAAGTCGAGGGTGTACTGGGCCGTCTCGTTGGCCCAGACCTTTATCAGAGCTACATCGATCTGCCACTGGTCCTGGGTGGAGTCACCTGTTTCGGTGCCGCCTATGTACCTGATGGTGAAGTTGTTGCCTGTGAGCCACCCGGAGATAGATACGTTGTTCCAGCTGTTGGCTGTCAGGTCGCTTAGCAGCGTTTCCCAGCTGGACGTGGTCGTGTTCCAGACCTCAACCTTAAGGTCCTCGGCGCCCGTTGTCCCGGCATATATGCATAGTTCCTCGTAGGGTAGGAGGTGATCTACGTTTGTCCACTGGACTTCTAGGTCCAGTTCGCAGCTTTTCACCTCCTTCTTTATTGTCACGACGTCGACATAGATGGTCTCACCCCAGAATACGGTGTTACCCACAAATCGGACCTGGAAGCCGTTGATGAAGTACTGGCTGTCGGTGACGTTCTGCTCCCAGTGGTGCCAGGTGTCCTCCGAGTAGCCATTCATGTCCTGTATTGTGTCCCACTGGCCCCCATCCCAGTACTGGAGAAGAAAGTCGTCGTCATCGAGGTCGTCGTCCCTAAACCAGAAGCTTACATATATTGAGGATGCTCCAGAGCAGTCGAAGCTGGGTGTAACTAGGTTGCCTGAAGAGCTCCCGTCGAAGTCCGCCGAATAGGTCCCCTGGTAAGCCTCGTTGGCTTCCCGGTTCCAGTTCCCCGTTGCGCTCCACCCCGTCGGAGGCCACGTGCTCTCGAAGCTCTCAGCGTCGATCAACGTTGTGTTTATTTTCCCGCTTTCTGTTAAGGTATCGTAGACCGCGTCTGGGCCAGCTTGCTGTGATGCGAAGCTGGAATGAGTCCCCTTGTCCGGTGAAGAGTCCATATCACTGGCATCGTTGTCCACATAATCCTCTCTGCTCCCACTTCCAAGCAGCCGGATGAAAGCGGCGTCAATCTGCCAAGTGTCCTGGACGACATCGCCGGTCTCGATGGTACCCTTGAACCTGATGGTGAAGTCCAAGCCTGTGAGATACGAACCGATTGTATAATTGTTCCATGAGTTCGCTGTCAAGTTCCCCAGAGTCACCCACTGGCTGGAGCCGATGCTCCAGTACTGGACTGTGAGGTCCTCGTTGCCTGTATGGGCACCAGTCATTACCACGAGCTCAGCTCCCTGCAGATAGTTAACAGGATTAGTCCACTGGATCTCCTGGTCGAGCTGATAATTCGTGAAAGCCGACCAAACAGCCCCAACCATTCCTTCTCTTGTGTCAAGACTGTTCCAGCCAACTGTAATGTCACCGGAAGCCGCATTCTCGTGGTTGCCTAACGCCCCTCCGAAGCTTGTGAGCAGGGCGTCTTGGATATTGTCCAGATTATTCGTGTTGGCCCAGGAGTTGGTGCCGCCTTGCACACCCACCGCGACAACTATGGAGCCACTGTCAGCGACCGTCAATGTAACAGCCGTGTTACCACTGGCGGTGTTTGCATGCGTAGCATAATCGTCCGGGGCTTCCTGGGCGACGCCGGTGTACTCTGCCACTGTAACGTATATCTCTCGGGTTATCGCCTGGGAGACGCTGACACTGACCCACTTGTTTCCTGTGGTTGAGGGAAGCAGAGACTCGTTCATGTACCACATACCAGCATAAGCCGAATAGCCGGAACCGATGGTGACAGACGCTACATTGATCATTGGTACGCCGTCGAAGGTGACACTGGCAGAAGCCGAGGCCTCGGCGTCCTCCCAAGTAACACCTACCACGACGAGCCTGTTATTACCTGCCCCACTCTGAAGATTATACTGGAAGCTGTGCGAGTTAGCGCCTGTGCCACTCCAACTCTCAGCGCTGCTCACGTTTTTAACCGGGCTTACTGCCTCCGATAATGTGGAATAACCCAAACTTAGGCTCTTCATGTTGGAGAAGTCGACGAGGTTACCTACGTCACTTGAAGAGTCCACGTCACTCGTATCAAGGTCAACGTAGTCCTCCACCAGCCCCCCAAAGTACTGTTCCCTCAACTCATCGTACGATGCGTCGGGCCCGACCTGCTGGTCGGTAAAGTTGCTGCTAAATCCCTTGTCCGCGGTGGAGTCGACGTCTGAGGTATCGTTGTCGACGTAGTCCTCTATGTTCGGGTTGTCGCTCAGGTAGCTCTTGAAGGACATGTAGACACCGTTATCGCTGCTCACATCGCTGATAGAGCCGGAGAAGAGAGTGGTCCCCCCTAACAGATTGTAGATTGAGGGATAGTACACCGCTGTACTAGTGGTATACCCGGTGGCGTCCACAATGAAGTAGTCATTATCGATGCCCATGACATCGTCGGGCGTGGCCCCAGACACGTACACGCCCTGAGTGATGTTGTAGTCATTCGGATAGAAGGTGGTGGAGTGACTATCCACCTCAGAGTACGCGCTCGTCGCATTCGTGTATACAACACTGGTGCCCGAGGTCCCCTGCTCCAAGATAACATCCGAGCCAGTAATAGACGCCTTCGACCCGGAGTTAAACCCATAATATACCAGGGCGTGAGCCTGGGATAAGGCCCCCAGGATCAACGCAAGTAAAATAAATTTGACTCTCTTCGAAGCCCTCAGACGGCCTCACCCCAGTCAGCGACTCCTGTCATAGTCAACCTCATCGTGCTCCTCCAGACGGGTGACGTGGACAAAGTCGACGGGGTTGAACTCGTCGAGAGCTTCATAGTAGGCTTCTTCCTCCTCCTCTTCCTCTTCTTCCACCTCTTCGCCCACCCGCCTCTGAAGTAGCCCTTGGATGAGCTTCCTCATGGACGGTAGCTTTGCGGAGCCCGGATCAAAGAACATGGACATCCCGGCGAACAGGATGGTGAAGCTGAGCAACAGCAGCACAGGCAGCCAGCTTGCGAAGAAGCCTGAGCTGAGGAACCAGGGTATGGGCAACTCGTTCCTGAACACCGTCACTATGTAGACGCCGAAGAGCGTCGACGGGAGGCTGAAGCCACCTAAGAACATGAGCCCCTTGGCCCTGTTCTTTGCTAAGAATAAATAGGCTGAAACCGCGAAAGATGAGGTCATGAAGGCCCCTAAGTAGAACACGCTGTAAAGGAAGCGGCTCTCAACAGTGAACATGCCTTCGTAGAACCGGCTCACGTACATGTGGCCGGTACCGGCAATGCTCAGAAGCTGGAAGAAGTAGGGTACAGCGACAGGGAAATGGGAGTCAAACATACAAGTAACTATGCTTAGGACCAGAAACATGTCCAATGCATAAAGTATCAGAAGCTCCGGCGCGTATACTCCCATTGCCCACTATCTCCGTCTCGGTTTCGCCTTAGGGTTCGGGTGTAGACTACTCGTCTACGTCTATGGCGATCTCGATCCAACAGGACACTTTATTCGCACCCGGCGCAGCCCTTGTCTCAATCTGAACGGTCCACTCAGTCGAGGCGGGCAGCGTTATGTAGGCCGTTGGGGCCCCAGGGGCGTTCCATGTGTCTCCAGTGGTAGTGTACGTCAGGGTTCTCTGCACGACCCCAGCCTTATCCACGATCTTGAAGTCAATCTGGGTGAAGTTACCCACGCTGACATCTCCACTTGTGGGGCTGATGGTCACGTGCCTCAACCTGATGTCGTGTGCAGCGGTGTCGGTGTTGGTGATGTTGACGGCCTGCTCATAGTACAGGGTCACGTTAGCGTACGCGTTCAGAGACAGCCGACAGTAGGTCTCGTTGGCGCCTGGGATGTACCCGGCCGCCGTGGAGTCGTCTCCAGCCGTGAAGTGAACCTTGGCCTCGACGATGCCCACTGAGCTTTCCGACAGTAGGCCATAGTATACGTTGGTGCTGGTGGTGGCTATGAGAAGAGCTGAGATCAGTAGAAGACCTAGTTTTATGCTTTTCCTGTTGAAGAACTCGCCTATTTTACCTCTTTTCTTCATAGTACTCAGACAAATGACACAAAATTTTGTTCATAAAGACTATGGATTAGTAAATACATATTAGCAACATCATTAGTTTTTATTTAATATTAATAGACTATATCATTTCTCGTGAGTATAATAAATAGTATATTATCGCCGTCAACTAGCTTATTTTCCTCATCCAGGTACTTCCACTCCATGAAAACCTCCTCCCAGTACGGAAAATCCTGAGCAGAAAGCGGCTTTTTATACGATATCTTGATGAACTCCTCAGGGCCCACCCGATCCACGGTCCACTCAGTCCCCCACTCCACGAAAACCCGAACACCGTACGCTGTCCGGGTCCCGTTGTGGTCGATCCAGGCCGTGACCATCTCATCCGTCGCGTTATATTTGGCCTTGTAGACCAGAAAATCAACTCTGGGCACAGGCCTACTCCAGGTGCTCACCAACAGGTACAGCGAGTAAATGGGCGCCAACAGTAAGGCGGCCATGAACACCACCTTGAGGGCCCTGCCCCCCATCACCTTTTCTTCGCTCATTTCCAATCTACGCCGCGACGGCTTCCAGCCGGCCACGCTCCTCCTCCTGCCCCAGCTCGGCGATCATCATCCTAACCCTGAAGTAGCTCAGGTGCCGGAGCAGTATCCACTCATCGAACTCCGATAGGACCCCTTCGCCGCTACTCCTATCCAGGTGCGGGTACAGCTCCCCCATACGCTTGTTCAGCTCCAGGGATGCTATGAGCCGGCGGGCCTCCAAGTAGGACAGGCCATTACAGGTGATCCACTCGTCCAACTCGCGGAGATAGTCTCCCGGATCCGAGGGAACTAGACCAACGGCTGTCTCCTGCTGCGAGTAGGCGTATATCCTGTAGGTTCTCAGCCCCTCCACGCTGTCCTCTATTTCCACCCTCTTCCTATCTGGGGGCGCCTGCTCCTCATTCACGGCAGGGGGCCGACTTTGACCACTCGAATGGGTCTTCTCCAATTGTACATGGGATGGCTCCCTCACCCCCGAGTTCACGGCGCTTTCCTGCTTCTTCGGCACCACGATACCCGTCATGAGGTTGATCTTATAGTCCAGGGGATCGTAGCCGTACTTTTCCGCGAAGTAGTACAGCAGCTCGTTGATCTCCTCCATCTTGATCCCCTTCTCCTTGATGTACTTGACGAAGGAGCGGAGATCCTCCAGATCCGGCTTCTCAACGCGGAGGATGTCTATCTCCCGACCCCCCTCCTCTCAGACGCCACGATGAGCACCATTATGGCCCCCATGCCGATGGGGGACTGGGCGAACAGGACGGGGGTCCCCACGTACGGGATGACGGCGATGTTAAGCCCCACCACCTTATCGGCGGGGATCTCGAAGGTATCCAGGGGCGCGTTGTCCCCCTTGGTCCTAAAGTAGGTGACACCGGCCTCCTTCCTAATCTCGACGACCCGGTGGGTGATGCGCTCAGGCAGAAGCCCCACCATCTCGTCGGGCACCTGGAAGAGGAGGACATCCCCCACCTTCACCTCCTCGGTGGACACACCCCGGAACACCAGTACGTCCCCCTCCCTGATGGTGGGCTCCATGCTGCGGCCCTTGGACACCGCCAGGGGCTCACTGGTGTGCAGGGCGCTCTGCAACACCATGTAGCCCACTAGGAACGGAAGGACGAATAAGCAGATCTTCTTCACCTTACCCAGAACTGGGTGTCCCGTGTTGTTGGCCGGTCCTTCCACGAGGCGATGGAAAGCCTCTATCCATATGTAGATTATGTTAAAATGATACATAACACGGGTACATGTCAGCCCGAGGCCTTCTCCTCGACTTCCTCCAGGTAGATGTAGTTGCCGTCCAGGACCGTCCTCACCGTGTAGGTCTTGGAGCCTATGACCTGGACCTTGCCCTTACCCGAGGAGAGCGCCTCGTCGTACTCGGCCAGATAGCCCTGGCCCGGGTTACTTCCAGTGGCGGGGGCTTCCGGCTGGCTGGCACTGGGTCCGCTCTTATCTAGACCGCTTCTCACGCTTCTCTTCTTACCCTCTAAGCCGAACAGCTTCTTAAAATACGTATTATCTCGTCTCTTTCTGGGTTTCTTCTCTTTCACGTCGGTTTCTTCGCTTTCATCTGTATCCACGAAGAACTCTAGGAACTCTATGCCTATTATAATTACTATTATGACTATGCTTACGTTACGTAGGTTTATTGAGTCTATTAACTTGAAGTATAACTCTATTATTGATGAAATTAAATCCATGTTTCAAGTTTTTCCTGCATTGTAGGTGTATATCGTAATGTGTGTAACGTGTAGCAACACACAGGGTCGCCCATTATATGATACATTTATTCATATCACTTATATCGGCACATATGGCATCCAGACCGAGATGCTCAGGTTCAAGAGGTCTCCGTACAAGATACTGATCATCGGGGCAGCTCTGAGCATCTTCGTGGTACTGCTGGACCTGGCCGTGGACTACCTGGTGTTCTACGAGAACAAGACCATAATCGACGTGATCGCCAGGAACATGACCCCCATGGCCCTGTGGAGCCACGGGGTGACTGTTGTGAGCTACCTGGGGTTCACCGTAGTCGTGTACCTCCTCCACAGGGCGATGAAGGATGAGCTTGACGCAGTGGACGGGTTCCTGTACGAGCTTCTGGACTCGTTGAAGGCCCTCCGGTTCAACATGGCCAGCGTGAAGATGGCAGTCCACGTGGCCAGGTACAACATTGAGTCCCCCACGGAGATGCTGCAGCTCATCGAGGAGGGTGTGGAGAAGTCGGTGGGACTCCTGGACTCGTATCTCGCGAATTCAACGCTCACAGACGAGGAAACCAGGTGACACACGCAACAATTTTTATCCGATGAGCCTTAAGACTGAGCCTCTTTCACTGTGTACTGTGCGCTGTATATATGAGGCTCCGGGTTTTCAACGGATTCATGCACGTATGGAATAGTCATTGTGACAACTGTGCCCTCGTTGACCTTGGACTGTATTTGTATCCTGCCTCCGTGAGCCTCGATGACTCTCTTACAGAAGGGAAGCCCCAAGCCGTGTCCGTTAGGTTTTGTGGTGATGAAGTCGGTCAGTAGCTTATTCATCACGTCTTCTGATATCCCGACCCCTGTATCGCTTACCTCTATGCGCACCATGTCTTCGTCAAGATACCCGTTTATTCTCAGTGAGCCGCCCTGGGGCATTGCTTCCAGGGAGTTAGCCACGAGGTTGTTCAGGACGCGCCGCATCTTGGTGTAGTCAAGCATGAGCCCATCCAGGTCCTCTAGGGTAACCTCCACATCGACGGCAATGGGCATGATGATATCTTGGATCGTTTGGAGGACCAGCGCATTTAGGCTGATGGGTGCCTGGTTCAGGGGAGTGCGGTCAGTGTACTGTTGAAGATCCTCCAGCATCTTGACGGCGTAGTCCACTGCGCTGCTGATTTTAGCCGAATAGCCTTCGTCGTCTTTCTGCAAGAAATATACGCAGTTCTTTATCGTCTGTAGCGGGCCCCTCATATCGTGGGCCACCATGGAGGAGATCATTGCTATGGCTTTGTGCTTCTCAGACTCTATAGACTCCCTGGTCTTCTGGTCGATGATCTTCTGGAGCTCGTTCTTTTCAAGGATACGTCGTATGGCTGAGGCCGAGTGCATAGCTAGTATCTCCACGAGCTCAGCGTCATATGTTGTAAAGGCGTCTAGGTCTTTGCTCTCGATGTTAATTACCCCTAGAATGTTGCCGTTCTCGTTAATGGGCAATGTCAATTCGGATAATGAAGTGTAATCTGATGCAGTGTCAACTGGAGGGTTAGTGTAATCAGGGTCAAGCCGTGTGTCTCTAATAATTTGAGTTTTACGGGATCTAAAGGCTCGAGCCGTGACGCATTTCGCAGTTACAGGAATAACCCACTCTTTAGCGAAAACGACTCCCCTTGTTTTAACATACTTCAGGTACCCGTCCTCGTGCATGGCAATGCCTGCGAACTGGAAACCTAGAACAGATTCAATGGTGTCAAGAATCACGTCACACACATCGTCCAGACTGTAAGATTTTCCCAGTCTGATCGCTGACTTGTGTAGAGCCGTCAACTTTTTCTCGTATCTCTTCCTAGCCGAGATGTCCCTGCAGTAGGAGAGAGAGGCTGGTTCCCCGTAGTACTCTATGAGGCTGGCATTGGTCTCAACCACGATCTCCTTTCCCTGTCTATCGATGAGCGTGAGGTCGTATTGGTTTGGCTGATCCTCACCACGCTGCCTGCTAAGCATCCTAGACCGCACCATCTCTCTATCCTCATATTTAACTAGTAATAGAGAGTTCAAGCCAATGAACTCGGATCTGTCATGGTATCCCAATAGTTCTACAGCTCTTTTATTGGCATAAACGATCTCGGTGCCGACCATGACGAACGCTGCATCCATCGAGGACTCAAGAAAGCTCTTCCATCTCCTCTCTGATTCCCGGTATGTTTCAACCTGCTGTAGCCTTGTTAAAGATGATGATATGTATGAGCTCAGTATCTCGAGCAGTGTTACGTCTTCCTTCGTGAAAGCGTCCTGTCGCTCGCTCTCAACGTTCAACACTCCTGCGACTTGCTCACCAAGGGTGAATGGCACGGCAACTTCTGACAGTAGAACAAGGTCTTTGGGCCAGCTGACGTAGTCTTCGTCCTGTCGTGTGTCGTGTACAATTTGTGTCAAGCCCGATTTCACTGCTCTTACAGTTACCCCAGGTCCATCTAAAGGCTGCACGTATGGTTCGTTGACTGTGGCTCCTGTGATGTAAAGTTCCACAAGTTCATTACCTCTAAGGAGATGAAACCCGGCGAAGCTGCACTCGAGGGTCTCCTTTATAGCCTCGAAGGACAGGTAGGCAATCTCGTCTACCTCTATTGCGGAGGATATATTGATGGCGTACCTGTGGAGGGTTTCCAGCCTCTTCTTATACAGGTTGTTGCTTTTCTGTGACCGGTACTTCTCAACTGCCTGAGTGATTCTCTTGGAGAGGACCCTGTAATGGCTTGGGTCCATTTCCTTTCTTATATAGTCATCCACGCCCACAGCGAAGGCTTTCTCTGCTACAAACTCGCTGCCGTGGCCAGTGTACAGTATGAAGGGCACGTCTACTTTCTTCTTTATGGATTCGCAGAGCTCGATACCGTTTACTCTGGGCATCTTGTAGTCGGATACTATGCAGTCGGCGCCCATCGCCAGAAGATTGTTCAGCTCCTCGACTGATGACGCTGAGTGCACCTTGAGGCCGGGGTGCGCCATCTCAAGAAACATCTTGGTGAAATGCAGGTGGGATGATTCGTCGTCGATGTGGATAACCTTCATCGTGGGACTATCTGCGGCGTTTTTTAAGCCCAAAGCAGTGTACTTTCCCTAATAATAATAAAAAACAATATGGAGATATGTTCAATCAACTACTTCCCATTAACAACACATATTATCTAATAACGCTAAATGTTTGGTGTGGTGGGCTGGTTTATCCAATGTACGACGGATAAGCGCCTCGCCTTTGACGGGCTCACCTCGTTGAATAGTTTACACGATGTAGTAGCCGGGGTCGAAGGCCTCATCCTCTTCCTCCTCGTCCCGGGTCGTCCTCTGGACCAACTTCAGTATGTCGCTGAAGCTTATGTAGCCTACTAGCTCCCGGTCGACGACGGGGAGGGTGCCCCTGTCGGATTCCAGCATTATCTCTGTGGCGTCGCCCAAGGCCGTGGAGGGCCGGACCAGGATGAGGTCCTCGTCGGTGATGTCGCCTATGGTGACCTTGTCGGGGTTGAAAGATGAGCTTAGGAGGCTGTCCAGGACGTCTCGGTAGGTGACGGCGCCCAGGATCTCGTCCTCCACTGTGACTATGAGGGTCTCTAGGCCGAAGTCTATCATCATGCGGGCGGCCTCGCGGACCGTGTAGTCGTGGCCGATGGTGACGGGGTCCCTGTTCATGGCGTGGCGTACCTGGAGCCTCATAGCTGCACCTCGAAGTCCAGGTTCTTGATGAGCTCCTTGTACCGGTTGCGTATGGTGACCTCTGTGATCTGGGCGGTCTTGGCTATCTCACCCTGGGTGCGCTCCTCGTGGTTGAGCTTGCAGGCTATGTAGATGCATGCGGCCGTTATGCCTTCGGGTGCTCGGCCTATGGTGAGCTTCTGGTCGTTGGCCTGGTCGAGTATTCGGCGGGCCAGCTGCTCTGTGGGTCCGCTGATGCGGAGCTTGCTGACGAACTTGGTGATGAGGCTGTCCCGATCTACGGGTGGTACATCGGTTTTCAGCTCCTTGTAGAGGAACCTGTAGTTGCGGGCGGCCTCTTTGCGGGTGATGTTGGCGGCCTTGGCTACGTCCTCGAGGCTGCGCATTACGTTGCACTGGCGTGCTGCCATGTAGAGGGCGGCGGCTACTACGCTCTGGATGGTGCGGCCTCTGATGAGCTGCTTGGTGATGGCTCGGCGGTAGATCATGGCGGCTGTCTCCGTGGTGTTCTTGGGTAGGTTGAGTTTGTTGGCTATGCGGTTCATCTCGCTGAGGGCGTGGGTGAGGTTGCGCTGGGTGCTGTCGTTGCTACTGGTGCGGCGTTGCCACTTACGTAGCCTGTACTGCCGCTCCTGTTCCTCGGGGGTGAGTTTGCGGCCTGTGGCGTCCTGGTTCTGCCAACTGATGGTTGTGCTGAGACCCTTGTCGTGGATGGTGAGGGTGAGGGGTGCCCCGACGCGTGTGAGCTTCTCCTGCTGGTCGAGGTCGAAGGCTCTCCACTCTGGGCCGTGGTCTATGAGGGACTCGGCTACGACGGCTCCGCAATCGGTGCAGATGATCTCGCCGGTCTCGTTGTCGGTTACCAGTTTGGTGGAGCCGCATTCTTCGCATGTTCTTCGCTGGAGGACCGCCGCCATGAGAATCAGGGTTGTTGTGGGGTGGCTGGGTTTTTATTGGTGTGTTTGTGGGTTTGATCTACAATCCTTATAAGGGGTTTTTAGGAGCTTTCTGGGTTTGTACCCGGTGGCTGGGTATTAGGTGTTTTTCTGGCGGTGTCTCGGGCTAGTTTAGTAGGTTTTCCAGGATGGGCAGGGTTTCTTCTTTCTTCGCCCCTCTCTTGATGTTTTTAAGGTTTACCTGTGTGTTTCTGAGGATGGCTTTGATGTCGTCCTGCTCTTTCTCTTGGGACGGTGGTCTTGATCATGCGTAGCTTGGCCAGGATGAGGGCTTCGGGTGTCTGGATGTAGGTGGGTTGGTCGGCTATGGTGGCGACTCGTTTCTCCAGGGGTTCGCTGGAGAGGATTATGTCTACTGTGTAGGGTGTTTGGGCGTCGTGGAGGGAGAGGATCCGGTAGTCTGAGGATATGGCTGCGCTGATCTGGGTCTCCTGGTGGTGTATGTCTGCGTGTTTGAGGGCGGCGGCCAGTTTGGCTACGTCTTTTTGGGTTGCCTGTATGATGATATCCACGTCCATGGTTGTGCGAGGTGTTCCGTAGTAGCTGGCGGCTACGGCGCCTGTGAACATGTAGTCTAGGCGTGAGGCGTTTAGGCTTGCGATGAGCCTTCTGATTAGCCCTTCGAAGGTGTCCAGAATCTACTCCTCTTTTCTGGGTCTTCTAGTTTGGGCGATGCGTCTCCTTAGCTCTTCCATGACTTGTTCCTCGGTGATGCCTGGGTTCTGGTCTCTTATGCCTTGGGCGGTGATGCGGGTGGCGGCGTCGGTGAGGTCCATGGTGATCCTTGTTTTTTCCTCGGGTTTGAGGGGGGTCATGGTTTGTTCTGTGGTTTTGTTGGTTTCTGGGGTGATAAAGCTTGTTTTATAGTATGTCTGCTAGGCGGGTGTCTCGGGTGTTTTTTCCTGCTCGGGCGGCGTTTAGGATGTCCTGTATGGTAATGTTTGCGGTTGGGTGGCCGTGGCGGGTGACGGTGATGGTGTAGGTGCCTGTGTCGATCATTAGCTGTGTTGTCTGGCGTAGGGTGTGGTTTTCGTCTAGTGTGGGGTGTGTTAGCTGCTGCATTGGTTGAGATAAAATGCTGGCCCTATTTGTGGTGTTGTTTGTGGGTGGGGGCTACGCTTGGCAGTAGGTTTGGTCTTTGGCTATGAGGACGGGGACGGTGCAGCTGTCGGCTACTTCTCGGGTGACGCTGCCTAGGACCCAGGTGAGGATTCCGCTGGTGCCTCTGCTGCCGAGTACTATGAGGTCGGCGTCTATCTCTGCGGCTGTTTCTGTGATCTTTTTGGCTGGTCTTCCTTCTTTGAGGTGGGTGGTGACCTTGAGTTTGGGGTGGTTTTTTCTTGTTTCTTCTGCTGCCTTGTCTAGGGTCTGTTGCATGGCTTTTTCCAAGTCTTCCTGGTACTGGGGTAGGTACTCTGGGCTGAAGCCGTCTACTGCTATGGCGGGTAGGAGGGGGGTCACGGTTACTATGTGTAGCTGGGCGCCCTGTTGTTTGGCTAGCTGGGCGGCTAGGTGGAGGGCGTGTTGGCTGGGTTTTGAGCCGTCTACTGCGGCTAGGATGGTTTTAAACATGGTTGGGTGTGGGGAGTCGCGGCTTTTATAGGTGTGGCCTAGGGTTTGTTACAAGCTACTTGTAATATAGTGATTTTAAAGGGATCGTGACTGAGCGGAATATCTATCGTCTATGAATTTAAAAAAAAGTGTGTATATTGTTACTTTGTGGTTATTGAGTATCTAACGCCTGTGGGGGCCAGTGCCTTGTCAATGGCTTGTATCAGGTCGTTCATCTGATCCATGTTAGGCTTCGTAAACCACTCAAAGTAGAAGTCGTACTCGCCGAGTCTCTCACCGCTCTTGCTGATGATATTGTCGCAGCGTTCACGGGTGATCTCACCCATCTCGAGGAAGTAGTTGTAGACGCCGCCCGGGACAAGCGTGGTGCCCCCCATCCTGTCGTCGGTTCCATAACCTGACACTGGGACGGAGGCAGCGATCATGGTGTCCATGATGCACACCTCGGGCATGTCGATGGCAATCTTCTCAAGCACCTTGATGGCGTCGTAAATGGGCGGGCCAAATAACTTGATGTAACTTATCATAAAGTATCCGTGAATCGATGTGAACCGCGAATATTAAATATTAATAAAAAAAAATCATGTTAAAATCACTCGTTTTTAAACATAAGGTGCTATTGGAACACAAGCGACTTGACCACCACGGGGTATGTGACTCCCTCGTTCATGGGTTCACCCACGTCTATGAAGTCCCCCTCCTTGAGGGAAATCTCGTCGATGGCCAGCACGTTCACAAGGCCCGTCTCCCTGGCGAGGACATTGCCCACCGAGTTGCCCACGTCCGTCTCGAAGATGAGGATGAGGGGGACCTCGCTCCCGCTTCTCTTAGGCAGAGCCGCGGCCACCCCGCGGGCGAAGACCTTCAGGTTCGCGTAGTCCATTTTCACGGGGTCTCTGAAGGCGAGGGCGATGGGCGAGTGTTTGTCATCCAAGTCGATCTTCTTCAAGGCTGCCCTGATCTGTTTCTCCACGTAGCCAAACGAGAGCCGCCCCTTCTCTATTTGTGGCGAGGTTACGGGTATGTTCCTTAGTGGTAGCTTGAAGCCTGGAGACGTGAAGGTGGTAGGGCCACTCACCTCAAGGGTGTAACTGCTGGCACCTATCACGGTGGCCCTTATCCTCTCAGGGAGAGCCACGAGTTGGAGCCCCCTCTCATCTACGGTGGACCTGATACTGCGCCCCAGCCTGTCCCCTAGGTCGCCGTAGTTCCCGGCTTCATATCCGTATATGTACTCGGCGACTCCTCCCGAGAAGCTGTAGTAGACATCACCCCTGAAGGCCGCGGGGGGCAGACTCTGGGTCATCATTAATGCCCTTGTTAACTTGGTTTCGGGGGCGCCGGTTAACACGTCTAACAGTATGGAGGCCATTACGCGGCTCACATCGTCCAGAACTTCGACGCTGATCGTTTCACCCATCTCGCCTTTTCGCCCAATCTCACTCAGCAGCAGCCTGCCGGCGTCTTCTAGCCTCGTGATCTCCATGTCCTGGTTGTAGGCGATAAGGCGACCGCCTATGTTGACACAAGCCGTCGCAACTATGATGCCTGAGTCTATTACAGCGATGTTGGATGTGCCGCCGCCGGCGTCGCTGTGGATGAGTCTGCAGCGGTTCAGCTTGGAGTACTCGACTGCCCCAGCCCCGTAGGCGGATATCACGGCCTCGAAGTTGGGGCCCGCTGTAGCCGCCACGAACCTTCCCCCCTCCCTTGACAGCTGCTCCACTATCATCTCGGCGTTTTCCTTCCGGGCTGACTCCCCAGTGACTATGACGGCCCCCGTCTCCACGTCCGAGAGGTTTATCCCGGCCTCATCGTACTCGCTTCTCAGAAGAGTGACCAAAGCGTCTAGGTCGATCTCCTTGTTGCCCGGCTTCAGAGGGGTCATGAATATTCTCCCCCTGTAGAGGATGTGCCGTTCAGCTATCTCGTACTTGTTGGACCTGGAGAAGGGGTCGTTCTGAAGTACCAGCCTGGAGAAGACTAGGTGAGACGTCGTGGTACCTACGTCTATTCCTACGGACAGCAGCTCCTTTCGTTTGATCTCCATGTGTCCAGC
Organism: Candidatus Bathyarchaeota archaeon; assembly: GCA_043826455.1. Classification (GTDB taxonomy): domain Archaea; phylum Thermoproteota; class Bathyarchaeia; order TCS64; family TCS64; genus RBG-16-57-9. Next base: position 3,661 of record JBDRQD010000015.1, on the reverse strand, counting down.
GTCCAGTGAGCGCGGGGGCTCCAATAAGAGTGGAGTGGTTGGTAATATCTTTTCCACATGCTATTCGACGGAGGTTTCAGTAAGCAGACTAAGAATGCATACAACACATGCCTTTATTTTCATCAGAATGTAGATATAGAAAAAAAAATTAGATTTTAAGCAGCCGCTTCAAGTTCTCCGAGTATATCAGCTTCCTCTGGAAGCTAGTCAGCTCCTCGGCGTACTCCAGCTTATCGATCTCTCGCCTCAGAAGCCCGTAGGGCGTGTTGGCCCCCATGAGCACCCTGTGGGTGCCCACTGGCTGGGTCACTGCAGCTGCCATGCTACCCGACATGGCTGTGGCCGTATCTAGATACACGTTCTTGTACTTGGCCGCTATGCCCGTGGAGTCGTAGTACATGCTGCTCAGTATGAACCGGACCTGGGGGTACTTGCCCAGCATAGATTCCAGGGGTGAGATGTACACCCTCATGGTGTCCTTGTCATCCGAGTGGAGCCACACGGGCAGGTCTAGGGTCAGGGCGCACTCCACAAGCTCATGGAACTGCTTGGAGCCGTGGTCCACCCCGAACCTGGGATCCGTGACCACGCCGGCGAAGCCTTGCTCCTTGTAACCATACATGAGGTTCACCATCTCCGGGAGCCGAGGGTTCATGAGGAAGAAACCTATGAGCCTGTCGGGGTACTTGTCCACGGCGGCCTTTACCAGATTGTTCTGCTCGACGAGGTCGGGGTTCGTGGTGAAAGGGAAAACTATGCACTTATTGACGCCCGCCTTGTCCATCTCCTCTACCAGCTCATCGGCTGTCCGCTTGATCTCGTAGGCGGGGTCGTACCCTATGTGGTTGTGGACGTCTATCTTCATGCTTTCATCCCCACAGAGCTCAGCAGTTTAACCGTGTTGCCGCCCAGAAGCTTGTCAAGCCTCTTCTTAGGCAGGTCCACGCAAAGGACCCTGTTCAGCGCGTCCTGAGGCTGCAGGCCACCTCTGATGCTCAGGGTGTCCGACGCGAAGAGTATTCTGTCCTCGCCCACCTCGTCCATGAAAGTGACGATGTTCTTGGGATGCACGAGGGCGCTGGTGTCGACGTACACGTTGTCCAGGCTCTTGCAGACGCTGAGAGCGTCCAGGCTAAGGTACTCCCCGAAGTGCTGCATGAGCATCTTTTGGTTCGGGAACATGCGGGCCAGGTCCCCCAGCATTAGGGGGTTGCTATAGTGGGTCCAGTCGCTGTGGCAGATGGGCAGGGCGCCAAGCTTCTCAATCTCGGCGAACAACCTCTGCCCGGCCTTGCAGTTGGCGTGGTAGTGCATGGAGCTGAACCTGATCTTGACGACCCTCAGCCCCTTCTCCACGAACCTGTGAAGCTCCTCTATGGCGCGGTCGCCCCAGCTTGGGTCGACTAGCCCCGCCCCTATGTAGCGGGTGGGGTGCCTCTTCAGGACGTCCATGATGTAGTTGTTCTCATCCACCATCCTCTGGGGTGTGTCGCTGGCTAGGCCTGACAAACCGAAGACGAGGGCCTTATCGATCTTGGGCTTGCACTCGTCCATCTTCTTGATGTACTCCTCGGCTGTGATGCCGTAGGGTGTCTGGCCCGGCCACTGGGTGTGAACCCACTCTTTGTCCGGCTTCTTCTCCATCAGGTGCACGTGAGCATCGATTATCATTTTCTCACCTTCCCATGTTTCCAAGATAAAAGAGGGGATGGGTCACTTCTTCCTCAGCACCTTCCCGGGTGTGGCACCGTTGTGCTTGCCATTCTCCACGACTACATCCCCGTTAACCACCACGTACTCAATTCCCTTGGGCTTGTTCCGCGGCTTCAGGGCTGTGGCGGTGACCTTCACCTTGTTCAGGTCCATGAGGACTATGTCGGCGTAGCTGCCCCTGGTTATGGTTCCCCTGCCCTGTATGCCGTGGCGCACCGCGGCCTGGGTTGAGGTCTTGTGGACGGCTTCCTCCAGGGTGAACTTCTTATCCTTCTTCACGAACTTCTCGAAGAAGGCCGGGAAAGCCGAGTAGGACAGCATCATGGGGCGGTACGCGGTCGGCTTCTTGGACTCGTACTTATAGTCGTCCACGCCGGTGTCGATGCCGATGCAGCTCTGGGGGTGTTCGAAGAAGATGCTGTGGTAAGGCGCGTTCAGGTCGGGCGTTCCGCTGGGGTACACAAAGGTCTGGCCGCAAAGGGCGTCCGGGTCTTCCACGATGAGGTCGAACCAGACGTCGAAGGCGTCCTTGCCCCTCTCCTCGGCGATCACCGCTATCGTCTTGTTCAATGTCTCTGGCTCACTGTGCTGGAGGATCGTGTAGTTCTCCGCCCACCTGGGGTTGGTGTTGGGGTTATAGTTCACCCGGATGAACCATTTACCCGCCTTGATGGCGTCCTTGATCTCCTGCCGGTACTCGTCCAGCTTAAGCCACTTGGCGAACTCTGTCCGGGTCCCCTTCTCCCTGACCCAGGGCGAGAAGGAGCCGCACAGGTACTGGGCGCTCCCGAACTCGTCTGTGAGGGTGCTGGGGATCAGGTCGAAGCTGATGTCAAGGCCCTCCTTCCTGGCGTCGTCTATCACCATCAGCGTGGCCCTGCGGTTAGCTTCCTCCAGGATGCTGGGGTAGCCCTGGGGCGAGATGTTCCAACCGGTGAACAGGTGGGCGATGTTCATCTTGACGCCTGACTTCCTGCACAGGTCGATGACCTCCAATATGCCGTCGATCTTGTCGTGCTGCCTGTGGCCTGCGGCTATGTTGCGCCTCCTCCCCGTCCTCCGGGAGTGGGGTACGAATATCCCGCCGTGGTCTGCGACCATCTTGCAGTGCTCCACAAGCTCCTCGTGATCAGCGAAGGTGTCCGGGTCATAGTCCAAGCCCACGGACATGCCGTAGCAGCCCTCCTTCAGGGACTGCTTGATGAGGGCCCCCATCTCGGCTCTCTCATCCTGGGTGGCTGGTCGCTCATAGTCGTCCTGCATTACTGTGTGCCGCACCGTTACGTGGCCGACGAGGGTGGCCATGTTCAGGGATATCTTCTTCTTCTCTACGACCTTGAACCAGTCCTCCATGCTGTGCCAGTCTATGGTCCACCCGAACTTCTCCTTCATGAGGGAGTTTACCTCGTCCCTGGGCAAGACCGTTCTCTTTGGATAGTACTTGTGGGGTTCCAGATCCTCTAGGTACTCCGAAGCGATCCCCGGAAGGGTGATCTTGTCTTTGATGGGGGCCAGGGACATGCCGCATTGGCCGGCCACCATGGTGGTCACTCCTTGGAGCAGGTAGCTCTCACACTTGGGGAAGAACAAGACATCCATGTCCCCGTGGCTGTGGGAGTCTATGAATCCGGGGACAGCGGTCAAGCCCTTGGCGTCGATCTCCCTCGCGAAGTCTCCTTTGACGTCGCCTATCGCCGCCACTTTGTTCTCCTTCACCCCGACGGAGCCCTTGTAGGCTGGTTTTCCGGAGCCATCAACTATGGTTGCGTTTTTAATCAGAAGCGAAAACTCATCCATCTCAGTCATCTCTAAAAATATAATAGTGTATCGAGAAAATTAATATAACATTTCTCATGGGTTTATTGATACCTAAATATTAATACAATAACATGCATATGATAAGTTAATAAGAATAAGTAAATAACAAGAGGTATCATGTTTAATGATG
>JBDRQD010000014.1:0-12200 GCA_043826455.1 Candidatus Bathyarchaeota archaeon | reverse complement strand
ACGCCATATTCATCATCGGAAGCAACACCAGCGAGCAGCACCCCCTCATCGCCCGACGCATGATCCGGGCCGTGAAGAACGGGGCCAAGCTCATCGTGGCCGACCCCAGGGAGATACCCCTCTGCGAGTACGCGGAAGTCTACCTGCAGCACCGGCCCGGCTCAGACGTGGCCCTCCTCAACGCCATGATGAACGTGATAATAGAGGAAAAGCTCCACGACCAGACCTTCATAGCGGAGCGCACCGAGGGCTTCCAGGAACTACATGAGACAGTGAAAGGCTACACCCCTGAGAAAGCCGAGGAGATCACTGGCGTCCCCTCTGAGTCCATCAGGGCCACGGCCCGCCTCTACGGCCGAGCAGCGAAGGCCGCCCTCTTCTTCAGCATGGGCATAACCCAGCACACCACAGGCGTGGACAACGTCAAGAGCTGCGCCAACCTGGCCATGCTCACAGGCAACCTGGGCCGACCAGGCACCGGCGTCAACCCCCTGAGGGGCCAGAACAACGTCCAGGGCGCCTGCGACATGGCTGCCCTCCCCAACTACCTGCCCGGCTACCAGAGCCCAGGAGACGCGGAGACCCGCGTCAAGTTCAAGGAGGCCTGGGGTGTGGAGCCGCCCGAAACAGATGGGCTAACCCTCACCGAGATGGTGAACCTAGCCGGGGGCAAGGTGAAAGCCCTTTTCATCATGGGGGAGAACCCCATGCTCAGCGACCCCGACATCAACCATGTTGAAGAGCAGTTGAAGAGACTGGATTTCCTGACCGTCTCGGAGCTGTTCATGAGTGAGACTGCGGAGTTGGCCGACGTGGTTCTTCCCGCATGCAGCTACGCGGAGAAGGACGGCACCTTCACAGCCACTGATCGCCGTGTACAGCTAGTCCGGAAGGCAGTGGAACCTCTGGGCGACTCCCGGCCTGACTGGTGGATCATCCAGGAGCTGTCAAGGCGGCTAGGGTACCCCATGGGCTATAGGAGCCCCTCGGAGATCATGGACGAAGTGGCCCATGTGGTTCCCATCTACGGAGGCGTGAGCCATGCCAGGCTTCAGGGCGAGGACCTCAGATGGCCGTGCAGAGGCAGGGACGACCCCGGAACCAGAATACTGCACTCGACCCAGTTCAGCCGCGGCAGAGGCAGGTTCCACGCTGTGGAGTATAAGCCCCCAGCCGAGGAACCCGACCACGAGTATCCTTTGATCCTGACAACGGGCCGCCTACTTTTCCACTGGCACACGGGCACCATGACCCGGCGCAGCGGCATCCTCACAGACCAGGTGAACGAGGCATTCCTTGAGATCAACCCCGCTGACGCAGAGGCCCTGAGAGTAGCAGACGGCAACACTGTTCGCGTGTCTAGCAGGAGGGGCAGCATCGAGCTCAAGGCCGCAGTGACCACCAGGATCAAGCCTGGCACCGTCTTCATACCTTTCCACTACGCTGAGGCGGCGGCCAACAGGCTCACCATCAACGCCTTGGACCCCCAGGCCAAGATACCTGAGTTCAAGGCATGCGCCGTGAGGGTGGAGCAGCCTTAGCGGCGGCTCCTCACAATCTCGCCGAGCCTGTGGGCCACCTTGTGGGCCTGGAGGTAGCTGGACTCTGGGAGCTCCGGCAGGTGGTAGCTCTCGATCCTCTCCAGGAAACCGTGCTTGCCTACAGCAGCCCCGGCAGCGCAGCTCTCACCGTACCCGCACCTGTAGCACTGGCTGAGGCCTGTGCTCCGGACTATGCCCATGGGCTCCGCCATGTAGTTGCTCCTGAACATCTTGAGCACGTACTCCTCCACGGGGCCCGGCTCGCCGGTGCCCACGGAGATTATGGCGTTGAGCTTCCCGGATAAGGGGAACCGCTCCCTGTGGCGGAGGCTGAAGGTGCGCTCCAGGAAGGCGTGGCCCATGGCGTTTATTGTGCCGTAGTAGTTGGGGGCGCCAAAGACCACGGCGTCGGCCTCAAACATCCGGTCCCTGATCTCCGCCCAGTCGTCCTCTATGACGCAGATGTTGTCGCCGGCGCAGCTGACGCAGCCCATGCAGCCGCTTATTCTCTTGCCGCTGAGGCTCACGTACTCGGTGGGCTCCCCCGTCTTCTCCAAGAGATACTTGACAAGCTCCTCTGTGGCCCCGCAGAGGAGCCTCCCCTGCTCGTCCCTGACGGCGTTCCTGCCGCTGGCGTTGATGCCCAGGATCATGTTACCACACCATGGGGGCGTACCCCTGCTTGATCAGGTCACTGATGATGCTACCAACGTACTCGACGCGGACGCCCATGCCGCCCACCTTGTCGCTGATGCCCTCACGGTCACTTATCGCCTTACATGCGATGCTTTCGCCCAGTCCAGCCACCTCTATGGCGGTACTGGCCACGTCAGGGTCAGTGACCATGAGCTGCTCGGAGGGCCCGAAGTACACCACCTTCACGTCCTCCATCCAGCCACGCTTCAGGGCGTTCTTGGCGTACATGAGGCCGGTGAGAGCCTTATCCTTGTCGCCCGTCGCGATCACAACTAGAAGTTTTGATGTCATGAGATTCATGATGTGACCTGCGCCGCCGAATAAAAGGAATGTCACCTCATGTGGAAAGCGTATTATTTACCGACTCCGAGTTCAGATACGAGCCTATCATGCCAGAGGTAATGAAAGTAGAGAAGCTGGTAGAGTACCAGAAGGGAGCAGTAGTGAGCCGCACCCTCATCAACAAGCCCGCGGGAACAGTGACCCTGTTCAGCTTCGACAAGGGGGAGGGCCTGAGCGAGCACACGGCTCCCTTCGACGCCTTGGTCCAAGTCTTGGACGGTAAAGCAGAGGTGATCATAGGAGGCGAGCCCCACATCCTTGGAAAGGGTGAGATGGTTATCATGCCCGCGAATGTCACCCACGCCCTGAAGGCTGTGGACCGGTTCAAGATGATGCTGGTGATGGTAAAGGGCTAGGTGACCTTTGCGCCGTTGGCTATGAGCCTGTCCGTGGTGAGAAGCGCAAGCTCCCCGTCCTTGGTCTCCGCGGCTAGCAGCATCCCGTTGCTGGTCTCCCCGAACATCTTGGCGGGCTTCAGGTTGCAGATGACGGGTATGCGTAGCCCCTGGAGCTCCTCAGGCTTGTAGTAGTCCACGAGGCTGGTGAGAATCTGGCGTACGTGGTCCCCCATGTCCACTTGAAGCTTGAAGAGCTTGTCGCTGCCCTGCACCCTGGTGACCTCGGCGACGGTCCCAATCCGGATGTCCAGCCGCTTAAAGTCCCTGTACGATACCTCTTCGCTCATCTCAGTTACACCCCCACATGGGGTCGACGGTTTTTAAGGATAATCCACCACGAGGCGCGTCCATTGTCAGTCTGACTCATGTTTTTCCACCAGAGATAATTCGCCGCTCAGCTCCGCATCCGGTCATGAGAGCATTTTTTATACTCTGCTGAAGACCATCCGCATAAGGCGATAGAATTGAGGTACAGGGTTCACCGTTTCGAGGTAAAGATGTCTCAGGACCAAGATAGGCTGGAGGAGTTCCTCAACGAGTTGGAGGGGGAGCTAGTGACCATCATACCCAACGTGAGGCCCCACTTCACCATGGGGGGCATGGGGGCTAGGGTCAGCTTCCTCTACATAGTGGAGAAGTTAAAGTAAAGGCATAGGATCGACATTCGATTTTCCCAGGCTCATATTTTAGATCAAAGCGTTTCTCTGATAACTGTTATCAGTTTACGACACATTCCAGTACCATGAATGCTGTCAAGACGGATGTCCTTGTCATCGGGGCCGGCGCCGCGGGAAGCATGGCGGCCATCAAGGCCAACGACCACACCAAGGACATCGTCGTACTGGAGAAGGCGACGCATCGGAGCGGCGGAGCCCTGGGCATCGGCCACTACACCAGCGAGATCAACCCCGTGTGCAACGTACCTGGGGGCCCCACCAGCGCCGAGTTCGTTGAAGGCTACATGAGCAGCAGCAGCGGCTGGTCGGGCATCGAGAGGCCCCTGGACAAGTACATCATAGCCGAGGAGTTCACCCCCATCATAAGGGAGCTGGAGAGCTGGGGCCTGGAGATATACAAGAAGGATGGCGGCTGGGACAACTACTGGCACAGGCACATCGGCGAGCGGATGGAGAGCGGCTGCTGGGTAAAGGGCGGCACCATGAAGAAGTGCCTCATGGACGAGGTACGGCGCCGAGGCATCAAGGTCGTTGAACGCACCATGGCAGTGGACCTCCTCACCAGCGGAGGAAAGGTCGTCGGCGCCGTGGGGCTGAACACCAGAACCGGTGATCTGACAGCCTTCCACGCCAAAGCCGTGGTTCTATGCACTGGGAGCGCCAGCAGGTCCTACGTGGTGACTCCCGGCTCCAAGTGGTTCTGGATGAGGGACATGGGCACCAACAGCGGAGACGGCAGAGCCATGGCGTACAGAGCCGGCGCAGAGCTCACCATGATGGAGCTCATCCGCACAGACCACATGATGGGCAACGTCATGGCCCGGTTCTGGGGAGGAAAGTGCTACAACAGCAAGGGCGAGGACTTCCTCGCCGAGACGTACAAGAAGCGTTGGAGCCGGAGCTACGCCATGCACATGGAGGAGCATAAGGGAAACGGGCCCCTTTACTGGGATTCTAGGAGTCTCACGGAAGAGCAGCTGAGGAGACAGTACGCGTACATCGGCGACGAGAAGAACCACCCTGACGTGGTGCTCACGGAGAGCTTCAGGCAGAGAGGAGTCAACACCAGGAAGGACCTAGCCTACTTCCAGAGCCAACCTATAGGCTTCCTGGGCGGCCCCGTCTTCAACTACTATGGTGGAACCACACTGCCCGGCCTCTATGCGGCGGGTGACGAGGTATGGCAGGACAGCCTATCGGGGGCCTACGTATTCGCCAGGAGGGCGGGGATAGCCGCGGCCAAATATGCCGCGGCCCAGAAGAGCTGGGAACTCGTTGACAAGAAGCAGATGAAGCGCATTGAGGAAGATGTCCGGGCCCCCATGAAGAGAGAGGAGGGTATCTCCCCGACGGAGCTGGAGGAGAAGGTGAGGAGCATCATGACCTCCTACGCTTTCATCTCCAAGGCTGGTGGGATGCTCGAGTACGGGCTGAAGCTTCTTAGCGAAGTCCGTGAGAAGTGGTGGCCCCAGGTGAAGGCGGGGAACCCCCACGAGCTCATGAGGTCCGCCGAGGTGAGGAACATCATGACGGTGGCCGAGATGCACATGGCCGCGTCCCTCTTCAGGACCGAGTCGGTTCCATACGGCCGCCACTTCCTCCACAGGATCGACTACCCGACGCAGCACCCGACGTGGCACCGTCAGAGGGTAGTCGTGAAGAACGAGGGCGGCGAGATGAAGCTGTTTAAACGGCAGACCGTGGAGCAGAGACCACCGACCAGGGACGAGTACGAGGCGGTGAAGGAGGTAAAACCATGACCACAGAGTTCGACCACGAGAAGTGCACGGGGTGCGGGCGCTGCCACGAGCTTTGCCCCCTGGACGTCATCGCCTGGGACGACGAGAAGGACAGGCCGTATGTCAGGTACCCTGACGAGTGCCAGCTGTGCTTCATCTGCCAGGTCGAGTGCCCCGCGAAGGCCATAAAGGTGAAAGTGCCTCTGGCCTTCTGGTAGCGCCCTCATAACACATTTTTTTCGTATTAGTTTAGGTACCGTAAAGCTATTCGGGCGTACATCTCACTGATCGGCGGAAGCCACTCCAGCTTCACATACTCGTTGGGGCTGTGAGGATCACCTCTCTGGGGCCCGATGTGTACGCATTCGATGCCCTGTTCCCCCTGGAATATGTTGGCGTTTGTTATCCCATAGGCGTACTCGTAGAGGGGCTCCCGGCCCATGACCTCCTTGTAAACCTCATGAAGTGTACTCATCAATAGCTCGTTCTTTGACGCGATGTATGGCTCGTACTTGGGCGGTTTGACGCCCACCTCTATCTCCGACTTGAGGTTAAGCGAGTCTACTAGCCTCCTCATGTCATCCAGGGCGTAGTCAATGGACTCACCCGGAACTAGGAGCCTGTTCACCTCGAAGCGGGCCGACTCGGGCACAACGACGCTGTACACCTTGTAGCCACCCTCGGTCTTCAATGTGCACACGGTGCCCTTGCCGAACTGGGGGTGATTTACTAACCTGAGCTTGTCAAGGTTGGCGATGATCCTGGCGGCGTCCTCCACCGCGTTCACCCCCAGGTGGGGCCTGAACCCATGCGCTGCTCTACCTTTCACCTTCACGTCGTAGAGGACCTTACCCGTCAAGCCCAGGGGTATAGGCTTGGTCTCGTCGCCGCAGTAGCTGTAGGTGAGGACCACGCCGTCCAGGTTCCTCCACCTGGGGTCCTCCATCATCCTCCAGGCGCCCTTGTCAGTGGCCTCCTGGTCGATGACGCCGCTGAAGCTGAGCTCTCCCCTGAACTCTGCTCCGCTGTCGGCCACCGCCCTGAGCATGTTGAGGCTGCACGCGATGCCTGTCTTCATGTCGCAGGCGCCGCGGCCGTACATCTTGCCGTCCTTGATGACAGCCTTGAAGGGGTCGGTGATCCAGTCGTCGCCAGCGGGCACGGTGTCCGTGTGGGCGTTGTAGTTCAGTCTCCTGCCCGGCTTGAGGCCCTGGAGGACGCCGTACACGTTGGGGCGGCCCGGCTCCACGTAATCTAGGCTGGTCTCCATCCCGTAGGAGTCCAGCTTCTCCCTTATGTAGAGAGCTAGGGCCTCCTCCTCGCCCGTCACGGAGGGGATGCCTATCATCTCCTCGCCGAGCATCACCGTGTAGGCGTCGTCTAGCCGCTTGAGAACCTCATCGAGCATAGGTAGTAGATATTATCAGATAGTATAAGGGGTACGCTAGGAGAGGAACCTGTCCGCCATCAGGGCGAACACCTTGCTTACGGGGCTGAGGCTGTCGATGAGGGTGTACTCGTCCCGTTGATGAGAGCCACCGTCATACGGCCCTAGGTGGACGCAGGGGATTCCACCCTCCCCAGCAAAGGTGTTGGCGTCAGTGATGCTGCTGCCATACCTGTAGTGGGGCGCCTTGCCCATGACCTCCCTGTAGGCCCAGTCGAAGACCTGGATGATGGGCTCCTCCCGGCTTAGGACGTAGCTGGCGTAGAAGGGGGGCTTGGTCTTCACCTCGACGCGCGCATCAAGGTGCAGAGACTCTACCAATTCCTCCATGTCACTGACGGCGGACTCACGGGTCTCACCCGGCACCAGGAGCCTGTTCACCTCCAACCTGCACTCGGCGGGCACCACGACACTGTACACCTTGTAGCCGCCCTCTATCTTAAGGGTGCATGTGTTGCCCTTGAACTGGGGGTGCTTTGGCAGCCTGAGCCTGTTCAGGTTCGCCAGTATGACGCCAGCCTGCTCCACGGCGTTGACGCCCTCCTCGGGGCTGAAAGCGTGGGCCGCCTTACCGTGGACATATATATCGTAGAGGACCTTGCCGGTGATGCCCAGGTGTGTGGGCTTCCTCTCGTCAGCGGTGTTCGGCTCCGCCAGCACGATGGCGTCCACCTTCCCGTAATCCGTCTTGAGCATGGCCTTGGCCCCCTCACCCAACGCCTCCTCGTCGATGACGCCGCTGAAGCTCAGCTCGCCCCTGAACTTGTGCCTGGACTCCGCGTAGGCTCTGATCATGTTGAGGATGCAGGCGATGCCTCCTTTCATGTCGTTGCTGCCCAGCCCGTACATCCTGTTTTCCTCCACCGTGGGGGTGAAGGGGTCTCTGGTCCAGCCGGCCACCACGGGCACCGTGTCCATGTGGCCGTTGAAGTTGAGCCTCTTGCCCTTCCCGGAGCCCTTCAGCTTCCCGTATATGTTGGGTCTGCCCGGTTGGGCCTCGTGTAGCTCGGTCTCTAAGCCGAGCGAGTCCAGCTCCCCCTGTAGGTAGTGGGCTAGTTCCTTCTCCTCGCCGACGACGGAAGGTATCCGGATCATATCCTTAAGAACCCTAAGAGTATAGCCGTCATCCAGTCTGCTGAGCACATCCTCGATCATGACGACTATATGGCGGCGCAGTAGTCTAAAATGGTTTTGTGAGGCTACTCTTTCTCGCTAAGCGTCTTGAGCTGGCTCCTGTACATGTCCACAATCTCCTGGACCGTTGTGGCTTCCTCTGCCCCCTTGTCGTCCCTCCACCGGGTGAACCGGGGGAACCTGATGGCCAGCCCCGAGTCTTTCCGAACCTCCCCGAAGGCTGCCGTGTGGAGAGGGCTCGCGGTTATCTCGTCCCCCAGCACCTCCATGACCTTCTCAGGCTCAAACCAGACCTCTGCATCCAGCAGGCTATCCACCCTGGCGTGCCTGTGCTCCATCGCCAGAGGCTTGAACATGGAGAGTATCTGCTCCAGGTTCTCGTCCGTAAACCCTGAGCCCACCTTGCACACGGTCCTGAAGACATCGGCCTCATGATCATACGCAGCCGCCAGCAGCGCGCCGTAGCTTCCGGCGCGTCTGCCACGCCCGTGGAAGGCGCCCACCACCACCAGGTCCACAGTATCCTGCATCTTGCTCTGGTAGCTGCGCTTGAGCTTTACCCAGAGCCAGCTCCTGGCCCCCGCCCTGTAGATGCTGTCCGGGCCCGTGGACTTCACCACCAGGCCCTCGGTTCCGTCTGTGATGGCCTGCTGGAAGAACCTGTCCAGCTCCGCGGGGTCGCTGGTCTCCAGGCGCTCCACCAGCTTGAACTCTTCCTTCTGGTCAACGATGCCCTCTAGAGCCGCAATTCTCTCGGGGTAGGGCCGTAGGGTGAGGTCCTTTCCGTCGAAGTATAAGCAGTCGAACAGGTAGACACGGACAGGTATTTTCTCCATCATCTCCTCGATGCCGTACTTGCGGCGCCTCTGCATCAGGGTCTGGAAGGGCTGGTCGTCGCCGGTGTCCGGGTCATAAGCTACGGCCTCTCCCTCGATGATGGCGTCCTCTGCGCTTACAAGTTCCCGGGACATGGTGACGGCGTCCGGGTACATGTGTGTGATGTTCTCCAGGCGCCTGCTGAATATCTGGACCCTGCTCCCCTTCTTGTGGATCTGGAACCGCTCACCGTCTAGCTTGTACTCCGCTGAGCAGTTACCCTCAAGCTTTTCAATAACCTCCTCTGCTGTGCTTAGGCGCTGAGCAGCCATGACGCGGATAGGTGAGCCAATCCTCACGTGGAAATCGTGGATGGCCTCGTACCCCGCCTCAGCCATGGTTCTTGCCACCAGGCCCAGATCGCTGCTGAGGTTGTAGGCTCGCTCTAGGTCGCCCCGGGCCTCCTTGGAGCCAGTGTACGCCTGGGACAAGGCGTCCAGCATGGTCATGTCGCCGATGCCGAGGCGGAGGCTGCCCACAACCACCCTAGCCAGGTACCTTGCGCCCAGGGGAGAGGAATCAGCCATAAGGCTGCCCAGGGCGTCCATCTTCTGCTTGGCGCTTCCCTTGCCCTCCTTCCTGGCTATGCCGTCAAGTCCCTCGTATATGTCAGTGACCGTGAGCTCCTTCCTGAAGAAGCTGCCCTGCTTCTTCCCTTTCTTAGCCTCCTCGGCTGCAAGGCCTATGTCCCCCAGCTCTGCCAGCATAGCCTCCACCCGCTCCTTCTTGAGGCCGCTGATCTTGACCACAGTCTCCACCACCATCTTCTCGGCCATCCCTATCTCGGGCTCGCCGGTCCAGTCGGGGTGGATCTTGCCCTGGGTCATGTAAACTATCTTGTCGATCTCCTCGGGTGATGCTTTCTGGATGAGCTCGGTGAGGATGTCCGTCATCTCCAGGCGCTTGGTGGTCTCCTCCAGCCTGGCGTAGTACTCGACGAGGGTGTTGTAGAGCATGTGGACCAGAATATGGATAGCTGCAGGCGTTTTAATCTATACGGTGTAGCTGCAAGAGTCCTTCTCTTTGATGGCGTTGTACTCCTCTAGGGCCTCTATGAGGCAGTACTCGCCAGCCCTCTCCGTGAAGAGTCTGAAAATGTACTCCTTGTCCTTGCTTGCCTCTATGCATGTGAGAAGGTTGGGCGGGAAGAAGTCGTCGCTCAGCCTAGTCCATATGTGGTCCAGCTTGGAGTACTTTCTGTGGCGGAGGACCAAGTAGCTCCTGTAGTGGGTTACCATGTCCACGTACTGGACGGCCCAGAGGCTGGCCAGGTCATCGTGGTTGCATATGGCGCTGCAGCCACCCTCCTCCTTAATGATCCTCATGCTCTTCTCCAGCTTGTCCTTGTGGGTCTTCAGTATGTGCTCCCGGGTAGCCAGGAGCAACCTGTCGCCACCCGTGTGGTCGTCGGCGTGGATGACCTCGTGGACGCTGCTGTAGGCTATCATGGTCTCAGCGAAGTCGGGGATATCCATGGGGTGGTCGGATGAGGGCAGCCTTCTGTCCAGGGTGATGGTGCTGGGTGGAGTGAATGACCCGTAGTCCATGCTGTACTTGCCCCCCCTCCGCTTGTTCACGGTGCCGGCTATGAAGGAGCCGGTCTCCAAGCGGAGCTTGGTGCGCCAAAGGTTGGGTGTTATGGGTAGTCCTAGCTGGTTCTGGGTGACTGAGATCATTTCCAGTGACTCTCGGACGATTCTTCTGACGTCTCCGTCGGTTAAATCTCTCCTCAGAGTCACTACATATCTATGAAACTGAGTACGCCTCAAATAAAAATACAATGGTTTATTTTTCCTTAAACACTGTGCGCGACCCAGGTTTTTGACTAGATTGTGTTAATTGAAACGTGGCTCATGTTAGGACATAATTATTGCATAGATATGTAACTTGCACCATAGTCTATATGCCTCTATATAGTTAACGAGGGCCCTGAAGCTGGCTGACTATCGTTAAATACCATAACGGTTCCCGATACCTGTGATACCCATGAAGTTTGGCGCTCAGACAGAGTACGGCAATCTTCGTAGCGTCCTCATGCACCGCCCCGGTGAGGGCATGCGGGTTGTCACCGCCGGTAACAAGAACGATTACCTGTATCGTGACCCCGTCTACTGGAAGGCGTTCCAGGAGGAGCACGACTTCTTCGTGGACGCCCTGAAAGGAGAAGGCGTCCAGATACATATACTCAACGATCTGCTGGATGAGAGACACGCCCAGATCGCCGACGTGCTGCCTAACATAGTTTACACCAGGGACGTGGCCCTTGTGAACAACCTGGGGGCCAACATCCTCAGGATGACCTACCAGGCCAGGTTCGTAGAGCCCACTCTCATGGAGATGGCCTTCAAGAAGCTGGGCGTCCCCATAGCCCACAAGGTGGCGCCCCCTGGACTCGTGGAGGGCGGCGACTTCGTCTGGTTCAACGAGGACAGCCCCATGATGGGGTTCGGCACCCGCAGCAACGAGGACGGCGTCTTCCAGATGCGTGACAGCATGCTGGGCCGCTGCGTCAAGGAGTTCGTGGCCCAGCCCCTGCCCAGCTGGAGGGTACACCTGGACGGGGCGTTAATGATGATGGCCCCAGACCTGGCACTCTTCCACCCCGGCAGCCTCCAGCTGTTCCCAGCCTACGTGTACAGCGAGGACGGCGTGGAGCTCATGTGGCTGGAGGAGTACCTGAAGGAGAGGGGCGTGGAGCTCATCTACTGCAATGACACTGAGATCAGGGTCTTCGGCAGCAACATAGTGGGCCTGGGCGGCGGCAAGTGCGTCAGCTACGAGTGGAATGAGAGGATTATTCCGTTACTGGAGGACAGGGGCTTCGACGTCATCAGGATACCGGGAAGCCAGTTGGCCATCGGAGGCGGCGGGCCTCACTGCATGACGTGCCCGATCCTCAGAACATAATTATAAATGATACTTCCCCTAAGGGTTTTTGGTTCACGAAATTGTTTTTCTTCTATTGAGGAGGAAGGGGCTATAGGCGAACGAATAAATTATGGATAAGAATAGAGAAAAAAGGTTATGCATGGAGATCTTACTTTTAGTGTTTACTCGATTCTTCTAATCTTTATTAACTAATACGCGCGCGTAAGATCGTTTTTTATCAATCTTTATCTCACACTGATTCAAATCATTCATATGGTCACTTCTAAGAGAAACCTGTACCTGGCTTCACTGGCGGTAAGCCTGATCGGCGTGTTCCTTCTGCTGACGGAGAACTTCGGCGTCTGGCAGGACCGCAGCAGCTTCTTCGGGGTC
The DNA here is from genome assembly GCA_043826455.1 of Candidatus Bathyarchaeota archaeon. Classification (GTDB taxonomy): domain Archaea; phylum Thermoproteota; class Bathyarchaeia; order TCS64; family TCS64; genus RBG-16-57-9. Next base: position 89 of record JBDRQD010000014.1, on the reverse strand, counting down.
GTCGAGGGCTACGTGTGGATTGGCTCCGAGAAGGCCTTTCCGTGGGCCCAGATAGGCATACTGGCGTTATCCGCGTGCCTCCTGTTCAC
>JBDRQD010000013.1:0-6687 GCA_043826455.1 Candidatus Bathyarchaeota archaeon | reverse complement strand
TGTTTGATGAGCACGTAGCTGAACTGGCTCCTTACGTTGATGCCGATCTGGTTGAAGCGGTGGGTGCTGGCCAGCAGTGTGACCCGGTGCTTCCGCAGCTTCCGCACATTGTACTCGATGAGGCCCCTGAGGCTGGCGTGGCCCTTGGTGAGCTCCATCCCCTTGGGCTGCACCAGGTCGTTCATCTCGTCGAAGCTGAACACCAGTGGGTCCTTCCTGGCCCTCTCCGTCTGCATACACTTGAAGATCAGCTCCTTGAACATGTCGCTGTAGAACTCTGCAGCCGGCGCCGGGTCGCTGCAGAAGCAGTCGTAGAGGATGGCGTGGAACCTGTACGGCGACGTGTACGCCGCGTCCAGTATTTCCCGGGGCTCCTCGAAGCTCCTAACCTCGATGTCGTAGAGCTCGGGGTGGGTCAGGGTGAAGCTACACCCGCTGGGCACCCACACCGTCATAGGTATGTGCTCGGCTAGAAAGAGAAAGTCCAGACCGCCGTCGTCCCTCATGAGGATGCGGTGGCCCCGCATGTATAGCTGCCATAGGAGGGTCAGTAAGAGCGTCGTCTTCCCCGCCCCGGTGCGGCCCTGGATTAGGGTGTGGTACCCGCCCTCCCAGAACTTGGTCCAGTCTGCGAAGGTGCGGGGCAGGGTCAGGGGCTCCGGGGGCGTTATGATGTCCAGGTTGACCAGGTAGCTGTCGGGGATGCCCGCGTATTCGGGTCCCCGGTACTGTTCAGGTCGGTTTAGGGGCCTCATCTTAGACACCTATGCAGGGTGCCAGCCAGAACTCCGCCTCGGCGCCGTCGTCGCGCTTGGCGGTGATCTTCAGCGGCATGTCGGTAGCGAACTCAAGGGTGGCGTCCTTGAACCCGGCCCGCATCAGCTTCTCCAGGTTCTCGCTGAGGTAGCTTGTCGTGTAGGTGGTCTTCACCTCGTCCTCGGTGACGTGCTTCACCTCTCCCACTGAGCCGGTGAGAGGTACATCTACCAATTCCTCAGATTCCCAGGGGACCCCATCATCCCCCACCTGGGTCACCTTCTGGTTCTCCCGCGCGGTGGCCTCGTAGGTGAAGATGTCGCCGTAGGCTTCGCGGCTTCTCCTAGTCACGAGGGCTATGTGCTCTATGTGTGGCCCCCCGTCCACTGCCTTCTTCAGGGCCTCCATGTCCAGCTTGGCCGTGGCCTGGAAGGTGATGCGGGGCTCAGGGTACCTGTTCTGGTACTCGTGGACCTTCTCGTACCTGATGTAGCTATCCTGGTTCTCGTTGGCGACCTTCAGGGTGCGCTCCACATTATCCCACTCCAGCTTCTTTGGGTGCCGGAGGTGGGTGACCCGCTTGTCCAGGTTGAAGTCAGCGACCTCATATTTGCCCTCGGGGATGCCCAGGTCGTTGGGGAGCTTCATTATCATCATGGCTACGTGGCTTCCATCCATGCCCCCGATGGTTACAGTGTTATCATCGGCCTCAATGATGGCGCCCTCGGGGAAGATCACCGCTGAGGTCAGGGGCTGGGCCACGTGGTCCCAGGCTTTGTTACTCATGCCCTTCTTGCGGGTGACGGTCCTGCTGCTCTTGGCGGCCTCCACCCTGTCCCGGGTCTTCCACTCGCCCTTCTGGCGCTCCTCCTTCAGCTCGTCCAGGGTGTGGGTCTGTCCACCTATCTGGTTCTCCCACACCCAGCGGTACTCCATAGCCTTCCTGTCGGGGTCCCAGGTGCCCTCGTACCTGGGGCGCGGGTCCACCAGGAACTTGGACTGTTTTCCGAGGAAGCTCTCCAGCTCCGAGGGCAGCGTGGGCGGCTCGGGCACGGTGAGCCAGATAGCCTCCCGCTCGAAGTCTCCCTGGTTGTACCTTCCCCGGCCTTCCCGGGCGAAGTCCAGGGCCTCCCCGTGGGTGTCGAAGCTCCTGGTGCCCATCCCTTCCCTGGGGTTCATGTCTCGGCCTACACGGTTCTTGAACCAGACCATCCACTTACCGTTGCGATCGCCCGGCCTGGATGGTGCGATCCTCTCCACCTCGCTGAGGGCCGGGGTCCAGTGAGGCGTCACCGTGAACTCCACCGCGTAGGACGGTCCCTTGGGGGCCTCCAGGATCAGGTCCTCGATGATCTTGTCCTTGCCTGGGGCCTCCTTGTACTCGATGGTGCCCCGGTTGACCACGTTCTGGTTGTTTCGATCCGACTTGTCCCTGTCGTAGATGGTGTACGCTATGGCCTCGTCTCCCCGGCTCTTCACATTCCGGGCGATGATCAGATACTTGGGCTTACCCTGATTGCTGCCCTGCCTCTCCTTGAAGCCCTCCAGGGGCCAGCCCGGGTTCTCGTTGATGAGCCTGCGGTACTGCTCGGCCTTGTCCGGGGTGCTGAACCTCCTCGTGCTCTTACGCCCGGTCTCGGGGTTGTAGACCTCCACCTCGTACATGCCCGACTCCTTGCTGTACGCTGGGCTGAAGGCGGTGGCCTTCTTGAGGCTGGGCAGCATCTCAGACCCGGCGGGGTTGTTCACCCGGTCAACGTATGCCTGGGCCTCCTCCCGTGTCTTGAAGCCGATGTGCTCCACCAGTACCTTATTCTGTGTTGGGCTGTACTCGTCTATGCGGTAAATGCCGCCCATCTGGTTCATGCTGATCTTGGCCCACGGCGTCTTACCCTCTGGCTCTCCTAGCATCTGGTAGGCTACGAAGGTGGCTGCCGCCTCGTTGGTGATCAGGCCGGCTTTGTTATCCCTCTCTTCAGCGATCCTTTTCTCGACGAGGACCCGTGAGACCTCGTTGTGGTCCATAATTTTCTTGATGATCTTCTCGGTTTCAGCGTCGTATGTGGCTGCGGGCTTCTTATCAGGTATATCTATGACTACCTCGTTCTTGGGCTTGGGCGCCGGCTCGTCTAGGAGCTTGTTTCGCTCTATGAACCGTACCTTGTCGTCAAAGTCCATTCCATGTGAGTTACTGCTCGCGGTTATTCCTAGGGTCGCTAGTTGCTGTTTCTCGGCGTCGGTGAAGTTACCGTACTCGTCTTTACTGCCTGAGATATCTAGCCACCCGGCGGCGGTGCCTCTGCCTCTGCGGATGCTCACCGTGGGGCAGGCTGCCTTAATGCTGTCCCTGATGAGGGCGTTCGCCTCATTAAAGCTCATGGAGGCCACCCGCTGCCTCACCGACGGCTTAGCCTCAGCGACGGCTTCCTGTTGCGGGAGATGCTCGGCTTCGTAGCCTTCCATTATCCTCTTAATCTCGGGGCTCTGTGAGATCGCCGTAACTTTTCCCCTTGCTATGGCCCATTCTTCCAGGGCCTCCTTCTTCAGCTTCTCGTACTCGTTCTGGACGACTGTGAGAGCGTCCCGCTCCGCCTCGATTTCAGGTCTCTGGATGATTCGCTCGGCCATGATTCCCTCGTACATACGGTTCTTGGCGAAGAAGTCGGCGTGAGCCCTCTGTGAAGCCTCGTCTGTGAGCCTGTCCATGTACTTCTCGGCCCACTCAACCGTGAAGCCCTGACCCAGGAGAGCTTTTCGTAGGTCGAGTCTTGCGGTTTTAGCCATCCTGGGCACCCTATCGGCCACAGTCTCATCATATCGCTTCCGGGCCTCCTCGGTGGGGCTCGCTACGGCTGGCGTCCTGGTCTCGGGTAGGTTGCCGGCCCTGGCTCTGACGTACTCGGATAGCTGCTTCTTATCGTCGTCGCTGATGCCCGGGTCCTTGTAGATGGCCTTCTCTATGCCCTCCAGCTCTGCGTGACTCTTGGCCTCTAGGATGATCCGCTTGGCCTTCAGGTACGCGGGGCTCTGGTAGGGCTGATACTTGCGTATGCTGCTCTCCCGGTTGGCGGTGTGCTCCCTGAGCCCGAGTTTGACGCCCAGGTCCTCCAGGGTGTCGGCGAAGATTCTGGCGTCGCTGTCCTCCTCCAGGTAAGCATAGTCGCCCTTCACGTAGCTGTACGGTGAGATGCCGCCGGCGATGCCCAGCTCCTCCAGGCGCTTGACGGGGACCCTGAGCCATCCGTGGCCCGGGTCGGCGTAGAAGTCGTAGCTCTCGCTGCTGGTCTTGACGGTGGACTTAGTGGAGGCGAGGAGCTTGTGGGGCTCGGTGCGGTCTCTGACGCCGCCCAGGGCATCGTTGTACGCGGCCTCCACCGCCTCCTTGGCGTGCCTCTCCGCAGCCTCGGCTGTCAGGTTTTTCTGTATAGCCTCGTTCCATAGCCCGGTGAGCTCTCCGTAGGCATCGTCGGCTACATCCATAGCCTCTTTCCTCGCCTTAGCTAGGGCCTCGGCCTGGATTCGCCCCACGGCGTCCCCGTTGAAGGTGTGGCTGATCTGGCCCGCCTCCTCGTCGCTGTAGCCCATGTTCTTGAGGGCCGTGTAGAGGGAATCCCTCTTGTTAGCGGCCCACTGGCTGAGGGCTCCGCCCAGGTACGCATCGTATTGAACCCCATACTCCTCTCTACGTAGGGCCAGCTGCTCCCGTAGGCGCTGCTCGTCAGTCTTCTTAGCATGTGCTTGGCCGGCTCTCTCCTTGAGGGCTTTTAGCTGCTCCTCGCGATCCTTGGCGGCCTTCTCCTGCCTGATCTTGACCAGCTCGGCGCGGGCTTTCTCGGTGACCTTGGCCATGGCGGTCCTGGAGGTGTCCTTATCTGGGTCGATCCACTGCTCGGCTACGGCCTTCTCGGCTATCAGCTCCCTCTCGTGCTGAGTGGAGCCGGGCAATATCTCAGCCAGGGCCTTACCGTAGGTTGCCACCATCTTGTCCCGTAGCTCCGCTAAGGAGCGCTTCTTGGGCTCAGGATTCTCGGGCTCCTTCTTGTGCCCAGGCTTCTCTACGGGGCTGAGGTCCTTGAAGCGGCTGAGGTTGGGCGTGCCCTTATAGTGCGCGTGCTTCTTCACGTGCTCGCCGTTCACCGCCCGGGCCAGCTTGTCCATGACCTTCCCCATAGCGTCCTCGGAGACGCCCATGGCCTTGAACGCCCTGTGGTCGGCGTCAACCTCCACCTCGGACTTGGCCTCCTTGTCGGCCTTCAGGGCGCCCCTGAAGCCTATCTCTTCGATCTGCTTCTGGTGGGCCATCTCGTGGGCCACCGCGTACTCCAGGTACCTCCTGGTCAGCGCCGGGTCCCGCTCCCACATGATCCCGAAGTGCCTGTAGTTGACCACGATCTGCGAGGGCTTGCCGTCCGGGCTGTGAATTATCCGGGCCGGGTAACCGCCCTTCTGGGCGCGTAGCTTGACATCACCCTTGACGCCCAGCCTCTTGCGGTAGGTCTCCACCACGTCGGCCAGGTAATCCTTGGCCGCGTTGGGTGTACCCATGGGGTTTTTCTGCTCATCTACCCTAAGGGGTTTGGCCTTGGTTTTCTGCGGCGTGTCCACGTCGGGGAGGTCGTACATCTCAGGGTGCTTCATCCACTCCTCGGGTGTGGGCGCCAGCGGCGCCTTCAGGGCCCTGTCTGTGGCCTGGGCCGCATCGCTGCGCTTCTCCATCTGCTTCTTGATCTTCCAACCTGGATAATCCACCCCATACACGTCGTACTCGCCAGGGTGCTTGATCCAGTGGCTCGGCGACGGCGCGATGGGAGCGATCAGGTGCTCATCCGTCTTCTGGGCCACGTAGCTCCGCTGTGCATGAAGCTCACGCAGCGTCTCGACGTCGCTCTCCTTCCACTCGGAGGGCTTATCCTGGGTCCGGCCCCTGTTAGGTAGACCGACGCCTCCTTTTCCTCTCTCCCGCCTGGGGCGGGAACGTCTCTGGGTCTTGGTTCTCCTCAAAGTCATTTTTCGTCCTCCTCCTCTGCCGGGATCATCCAGTCCGGCACCTCATCCATCATGGGCGCCTCGCCGCTCAGGGTTGACTCATACCGCGTATCCTCGGTTGGGGCCAGCTGAAGCATACCCTTGTTTGTGTAGATTCTCTGAACCGCGCCGAACTCGCGTCTGAGCAGCTTCACGAGCTGGAGCAGCCGCTTGGGTTTCCGGTAGAAGCCGTGCTCGGTGAAGTAGTCTACTGCGCTCATCGCCCGTTCGCTGAGGTGGCCTCTGGTGGCCTCCTGAAGCCTCTCGGTGTGTACCTTTAGCCAAGTCTCCTCGTCCAGGCCGCCCTTTTGGATGCCCTGCATGAGGGTGCGCAGCACCGCTCCCTGCCTCCTCGCCAGGTAGTCGGCGCTGTCCATCAGGGGCTTATCCTTCGGCACTTTCACTCACCTCCATGGGTATCGTCTCCTCGGGCGGAGCCTCCAGGACCTTCTTCATCTTCTCGGCTGCCCGGTTGACCCGATCACGGGCCTCGGGTATGGTGGCCACCTGGTCGAGCAGCTGGTCCTCGATTATGGCCTCCATCTCCTGGACGACCTGGCTCACCACGCTCCGTAGCGCCCTCTCCATGAACACCAGCTTGAACCTGGTGTCGGCCAGCTTGTTCTCCAGGTCCTCGATCACCTTGCTCTCGGCCAGGCCACGGGCCAGGGCGGGGCTGCACGTTATGGCGATCTTGTCCTCGGTGTCCTTGATGTTGGAGCGCCCGGCGACGGTGATGCACCTGAGCAGGGTGCCCTTGAACCGGAAGTTGATGGGGTACCTGTTGTCCACCAGCTCGATCTTCTTTACGTGCATGAAGCCGGTGCGCCAGTACCGTGGCCCCACCTCTATGATGGCTCTGCCCTCGTCGTCCAGGGGTATGACGTCGGTGTCTATGCCGCCCTC
>JBDRQD010000012.1:0-18305 GCA_043826455.1 Candidatus Bathyarchaeota archaeon | reverse complement strand
GACGACGACTCCCCCCCCCCCCCCCGCGGCCATGCACAATAAAAAATGCTTTATTACAATGGGTTTGTAGCAAACCCCTGGAAACGCTGAGGAACCTCCCTAAAATCGCCTTATACCAAGTAGCTAGGTACAAGGCCCCAGCTAAACATTAAAAGCCCAGGCATCAAATCATTCATGAGTGATTCTATGAGCGGACTCATCATCGTGAGAGACGTAATGTCCAAAAATATAAAAACCGTGAAAACCGACGACACCGTCCACCAGGCGGTGCAGAAGATGAACAAGTTCGACATCGGCTCAGTGATCGTCACAGCCAGCGGCCGACCCGTCGGAATCATAACCGAGGCCAACATCCTCAGACGCATCGTCGAGCCCAGGATGGACCCCACCACCGTCTGGGCCAAAGACATAATGAGCAGCCCCCTCATCACAATAGACCAGAACGCCGCCCTCGAAGAAGCATCCAGGATCATGGCCGCCAAGAAGATCAAACGCCTACCCGTAGTAGAAGGCGACAAACTCGTAGGACTCCTCAGCACCACCGACATAGTGCGGGCCAGCCCAGCACAGCTCGGTATCCTCGACGCACTCATGCGGGTCAGCTAACCCGCCCAGCCCCGTAACCTTCCGGAAACGGTAACCAGCCAAGGCTTTATTGCCTGAGGCTCCCCCATTTTCCTGACCATTATGAAGGACCCATGGGAGAGAGAAGCAACCCACCCCGCAGAGTACCACTCAGTGGAGTGCCGCAGCGGACGCGAGTTCATAATAAGGCTCACAACCGGCGCAGACGTATTCAAAGCCATACAGCAGTTCGCCAAAGACAAGAAGATAAGGTTCGGAAAGATACACGCCGCCTTCATGGGCGGCTTCAGCCCAGCAAAGATGTACATGTGGACACCCGACAACCGTGACCCAGGCAACTGGCACAACGAGACCGCCGCCAGCTACGAGAACCTCTCGATGCTTGTAGCCATGAGCGGCATGATCCACACACGCCTCGTCAAAGGCAAGCCCGAGCCCTTCCCCGCCATCCACTACGTCATCGGCGGCGCCTGGAATGTGCCCACAGTCGGAGGACACCTGGTGGAAGGAACCATCGTGAAGGGCGTCGTGGAGGTCTTCATCACCGAGATACTGGGCATAGAGGAGCTGCTGCCCAGCGGCTACGACCCCGAGAAGGACAGCGCCCCCGAGGAGTGGTACAAGGAAACCAAGTAGCCCCCCACCCCTTTTTCCATCGAACACGCTTTAAGGAAGTCCGCAATCCTTTCTCTGATTCAGCTTGGACCGCGTAGACGTCGTAGTCATAGGCGCCGGAGTCGTAGGCCTGGCAATAGCCTCAGAGATAGCGTCCAAGGGCAGGGACATGTACGTCCTGGAGCGGGAGCAGACCTACGGCCAGGGCACCAGCAGCAGAAACAGCGAGGTAATCCACGCAGGCATCTACTACCCCAAAGGCAGCCTCAAGGCCCAGCTATGCGTCAAGGCCAACCCCACCATCTACGAGCTCTGCGAGAAGCACAAGGTACCCCACAAGCGGCTGGGCAAGCTGATAGTAGCTAACGGCGAGGACGAGATCAAGCAGATCGAGGAACTCATGGAGAAGGCCACCCAGTGCGGCGCCCGGGACCTGGAGATGCTGGACGCTGACCAGGTCCACAGGCTGGAGCCCCACGTCAAGGCCGACGCCGCCGTCCATAGCCCCACTACGGGCATCATAGACGCCCACGGCCTCATGGACCACTTCTACAGGGAGGCCAGGAGGAAGGCCGGCCAGGACCCACTAGTGTTGGACACCGAGGTCACAGGCGTAAGGCAGACCGGCAGCGGATACATAGTCGAGATGGTCACCGGCGGGGACCCCTTCCAGATCGAGGTAGGCGTCGTCATCAACAGCGCCGGTCTCTACGCCGACAAGGTGGCGGAGATGGCCGGCATCGACATAGACGAGGCCGGCTACAGGATACACTGGTGCAAGGGCGACTACTTCAGCCTCCGAGGCAGGCCCCCCGCCACCATGCTCGTATACCCCCCTGAGCCCAAGGACAAGACCAGCCTGGGCATCCACAGCGTCCCGGACCTCACGGGCCGTACCAAGTTCGGGCCCAACGCCTACTACGTGAAGGAGATCGGCTACGCGGTGGAGTCGGACAAGACGCCCTTCTGGAGGGACGTGGTAAGGTACTTCCCAACCGTAGGCCCGGACGACCTCCACCCCGACATGAGCGGCATCCGCGCCAAGCTCCAGGGCCCCGGTGAGCCGGTCCGCGACTTCGTCATAAGGCACGAGGAGGACCGCGGCCTACCCGGCCTCATAAACCTCGTAGGCATAGAGAGCCCCGGCCTCACCAGCAGCCCCGCCATCGCCGAGATGGTGGCCGCCATGGTGGAGGAGCTAACCTAAGTTCAGGGCAGGGCAGCCGCCGCACCGCTCCAGGCTAGGGCACGTCCGGCACACGCTGCCGCATGGCGACACGTCGCCCTCCTCCTTCTCGAAGCTCACGTGAACCTCGGACGGCACGTGGACATCGTCGAGGTAGGTGAGCTGCGCCTCCACGCCGCTGAAGGACGCCCCTGGGTTGTCCCTGATGAAGTCGGACCAGAAGCGGCCCCCCTCAGGCACCTTCAGGACGATGAAGGCCTCAGCGCCGCTGCGGCCCCAGAAGTGCACCTTGGGGCACCCGCTGAACCTGGCGCCCGCCGCCTCAGCCCTCTCAGGTGACTCGAACCTCATCCGGAGCACCCCCACTTGGACCATGGCTAGGACGATGACGGAAACGTGAAAAGAGTTACGATCATGTTCACAGCGCTCATCCACTCCCGTCTTCTCCCCGCATCACCGCGGCGATGAGCGCCGAGGACAGGATGGTAGCCGCGGAGATGGCCAGGAATGTGAAGCTGAAGCCCCGGAGGTCTATGAGGGCGCCGACAACGCTGGTGGACACGGCGCCCACCATGTTGCCGAACATGGTGACGGCCCCCAGGCCCAGCGACTTGTACTCTGATGGCAGGGACTGGGTCGTAGACGAGTATATTATGGGGCTGAAGCTGTACAGGGTGAGGCCCAGAAGCACCAGGTTCACCCCCAGGTAGGCGCCGCTGGGGAACAACACCAGCGTGGCGAGGAACACGGCGCTGAGGGCCGACGCCCCGCATATGCTGAGCCTCCTGCCCAGCCGCTCCACCACAAGGCCGCTGGCCAGCTTGGCGAAGATACCCGCAAGAGGCAGAATAGTGGCCACCAGCCCAGCCGTGGCCACATCCATGCCCTTGAACTCCACCAGGAAGCTGGGGGTGAACGCGTAGGTGACGCGGAGCACCAGGTTGTAGACGCCGTGGCTCAGGGCGAAGGGCGCCAGCACCCATGTGTAGTCCCTCAGCCTACCGTTGGGCTTAACATCAGCCTCAGAGGGGGCCGGCTTCTCCTCCTTCATCAGAGCGAAGGTGGCTACGCTGAGGAGGAAGGCGGGTAGGCTGAGGAACATGAAGGCGTACCTCCACCCCAGGCTTGAGGCGATGGTGACTGTGATGGGGAACGCCAGGGTGTTGCCTATGTTGGCCCCCGACTCGTTGAACCCTATGGCCCTGCTCTGCCTGTGCCCGAACCTGTCCGAGAGAAGCGCGTTGGCCACGGGTAGGTGGACCCCCTGGAAGAGGCCGACGAGGAGCCGGAGGACGAAGATGTCTGCGAACCCCTTTGCCCCTGAGACGAGGAAAGTGGCGGCCCCGTAACCCACCATGCTGACGGCCAGAACCTTCCGGGCGCCGAACCTGTTGCTCAGGGCCCCGGCGGGCATCTTGATGACTATGTAGCCGATGAGGTACGCGGTCTCCAGGAGCCCCGACTGGGTGTAGGTAAAGCCCAGCTCCTCCGCCAGGATGGGCAGCACAGGGGGCAGCACGCTCCGGGCCAGGTAGATGCTGATCCAACCCAGCCAGGTGATGAGGAGCACCGTGTAGCTGTACTCCCACCGCAGGCCCCTGGAACCCATGAAACCTTGAATACGGGCGGCCAATAATTATGGTCTTCGCTCAGCAGCGCTCCTCTACCAGCCTCTCGACCTTCGCCCTTGCATCGCCCATGACGTCCTTGCCGTGGGTGATGAGCATGTGGTCGAACTCATAGTCTAGGAGCCGCCTGATCTCCCTGGTGGCCTGCTTCACGTCCAGGCAGTACCGCTCCGGGGGAGGGTTCAGGCTGCCCTGGGGGTCCCCGAATATGGTGTCCCCCGCTATCAGCGCCTTGTACTTTCGGAGGTAGTAGCAGGCGTTGCCCTCGGAGTGGCCCGGCACGTGGATCACCTCGACGCCGCCGCAGAAGTCCAGGACCTGTTTATGCTTCAGCTTGCCCACCTTGACGCCCACGGCCGCCTCGATGAGGGGCGCCTCGTGCTCCTCGGCCTTCACGGGTGCGCCTGTGAGCTCCACCAGCCGGGGAAGGTTCTTGACATGGTCCCCGTGCTTGTGGGTGACAAGGATGAGCTTTACATCCCTCCACCCTTTGCCCATGGCTTTGAGCTCTTTGCCTATGTTCTCCACGGCGGTCTCCCTCATGCCGCCGTCTATGAGGACAACACCCTCCTTGCAGCTGAGGACCCAGGTCTCCAGGCTGTGGTCCCCTGCCTCCGAGTGGTCTATGCTGTACAGGTTCTCGAGTACCTTAACCAATTAAATCACTGACCTATGGTGGGGGTGAGGGCTTAATAATTATCCGAGGCGTCGCCCCCGGGCTCACGCCACATGCACCACATGGATGGGCCGCCGCCTCTCAGCCTGATCATGTCCACCTCCCTGAAGCCGTGGTGCTCGTACAGGAGGGCGTTGGCCTCGTTGGAGTTCTCCAGGTATGCTGGTAGGCGCACATCGTCCAGCCGGCTCAGGGTGTGGTTGAGGAGAGCTGAGCCCAGCCCATGTCCCCGGCTACAGGGCTTGACGCCCAGGATGGCGAGGTAGAAGTGGGACTCTCTGGGCCTCTTGGCGAACTCGGCTGCGTCCATGTCCCTGTACCTTTGGAGCCTGCCCAGGCCCGTCCACCTCAGAGTCTCCGGCAGCATCCGCAGGGACTCCAGTGGCGCCGGGGGCTCGGTCCATACCCCGGGGGGCAGCCAGACGGCGCATGCGTCCAGCTTCTGCGTTGTGGTCACCTCGCCGTGGGGGATGCTCTCCCTGAGTATGTAGGTGAAGAGGCGGCGGAGGGCGACTGGGCGCTTACCGTCGTCTCTGATGACCCAGGAGATGACGGGGTCCTCGTCGAAGGCCTGGGAGAGCGTCTCAGCGAGGACTGGAACATCGCCGGCGACCGCTTTACTGATATCCATGGGACCCCTCAGGAGGTTTAGATCACGTAGGATTCGGTGATACTTACTTCAAGGTTATCCGCGTCCACCCTGGCCCTGCAGCCTATGGGCAGGGGCAGGTTGGGAGTGTAGTGACCAAAGTCCATCTTGGCCACCACGGGCACATCGAGCTCCTCCGCGACCATGAGGACGCTCTCCTTGACCTCGTCGGTCTTGTCCACGACTGCGCTGTCCTCCTCTCCCCGCACCTTGCCAACGAGGATCGCCGTCACCCGGTCCAGGAGCCCCGCCTCCCGCATCTGTACCAGTATCTTCTCCAGGCTGTTGAGGTAGACGCTCATAGACTCTATGAAAAGCACCGTCTTCACGTTAAGCCTAGGGTAGTAGGGGGTACCTATCAGGCTCTGCAGGGTAGTGGTGTGGCCCCCCAGGAGCACGCCTTCTGCCTCGCCTCCTCGCCAGCACTCCCACTCGCTGAACCTGGGGAAGACGCCTAGGGCCTCAGGCCTCATCGTCACCCTGGTGAACAGGCCCGTCTCGTAGCTCCACTCGGGGCTACTCGGGCTCTCGCCGAAACCGAAGACCACGTCGCTCTGGTGGAGGCAGGGCAGCCCGACCTTGGCCAGCATGGCCAGGTGGAAGGTGGTGATGTCGCTCATCCCTGAGAAGACCTTGGGGTTCCCCCTGATTAGCCCCCAGTCCAGGTGCCTGAGGGTCCTGAGGGCGTACCTGCCCCCCATGGCGCACATGATACCGTCCACCTCGTCGTCGGCGAACATGCTGTTGATGTCCGCGGCCCTCTCCTCGTCGCTCCCCGGCATATCCCCGCCCGTGGCCCTCGTCGTCTCGCCCTCCTTGACCCTGAAACCCAGCTCTCTCAGGCACCTGAGGCCCCTCTCGTAGTCGTCCCTGAGGTCGCCGATGGTCATTGAGGGGGACACTATGCCCAGGGTGGAGCCCTCACCCAGTTTAGGAGGTTTAGTGATCTTCATTGATGTCGCCAACCGTCCGCATGATGCTGAGACGCGTACGCGGATAAGCCTTAACGCCGTGGAGCGGGAGCCCGTCATGGAAGACAGTGTTTTATGTGGGTAACCACGGGAGATATGAGGCGAGAGATAGATGGCTGCGGACTTCACCTTCGACCACGTCCTCATCGTCGTCCAGAACCTGGAGCGCAGCGTAGAGTTCTACAGGCTCCTAGGATTCAAACACGTCCAGACCATACAGAGGCCCGACGACAGGGTCGCCGTCATGAGGCTCGGCGAAACCAAGATAGAGCTCATGCACCAGCGGGAGGGCCTGGAGACCCACAGGCCGCCCAGGAGGCTCAGTGACCTAGGGTTCAGGCACATGGGGTTCAGGGTCCCCGACGTGGCTGCTTCCTATAGTCGACTCAAGGATAGGATAAGGTTCGACTCACCACCCACCCCCATAGCAGGGAGGCCCGGCCGCCTCACTGTCTTCTTCAAGGACCCCGACGACACGGAACTGCACCTAGTTCAGGAATAACTGGTTATGGTTGGCGCTGGAAAAGGGATTTGAATCCCTGTATCATTATGACGAAATAAGTGCATGAATCTGGATGACTTGAGCGCGCCACTTGTTCTAGGAGGAGTTTGGATAGGGCCTAAACTTCTTCAGGGTCGTCGTTTGGCTGTCTTCTCTCAGCCTTGACGTCTTCCAGCTTTGTGCGGACGTTTGACTCTACCCTGTGAAACTGATCCATTAACTTGGTTCCGCCAGACTGCAATTTGCTCTGTACAGTCTGCAAGCCGTCCATCGATTTCTCCATGACGTCGTTCAGAGCGTCCTTGGATCGAGCCGAGTAGTCTGACAGTATATCCTTCATCGAGCTGGCGGCCATGTCCAGTGTGTCTCTTAGAGGCGGTTCCCTGTCTCTGTAATCTTTCAGCAGCTGCAGGATGAGGTCGCTATAGGGCTTCCCCTCGTTCTTAGACCATTCATAGAGGAGAGGGTCTATCCACTTCAACTCTTCCTCCTCAAAGGTGAAGTACTTCCTCTTCGTCTCCGACATGCCACGGACCAGCATACCTTGTTTTATCTTCGTAAAACGGTTATGAATCCCCGGTATGGTTTTGGGGTATGTTTTTGGCGCCGGGAAAGGGATTTGAACCCTTGTGTCCTTGCGGACACCAGCTTTCCAGGCTGGCGCTCTACCAGGCTAAGCGACCCCGGCCCATCGACAACTAACCTTGGCCCCTAAATTTAAGTCTTCGATCACTCGGGCTACCGATACAAACATATAATGATGAGGCTTAATCGATTCGATTATTTTGAGTAGAGAGGAGAACCCGGAGAAGGGCAACAAGGTTCTGGTGGGGATGGTCATAGTCCTCCACACCCTGAACCACATGGTGAGCGGCGGCCTACCCATCCTGTACCCGGACATCATGAACGAGTTCAGCCTCAGCTACAGCCAGCTGGGCCTCATACGCTCGGCAGCCACCTTCTCGGCGGGGTTCCCCCAGATGTTCGTGGGGGTGCTAAGAAGGTGGATGAGCGGCCGCGTCCTCATAGGGGGGGGGCAACCTGATCAACGCGGGGCTGAACCTGCTGACCAGCGTCAGCCGGGGGTTCACCCAGTTCTTCGCCCTCAGCGTCCTGGCAGGCGTGGGGAGCAGCCCCCAGCACCCTGTGGGGGCGTCCCTGGTGTCCACGGCGTCTGACCCATCCAAGAGGGGAAGGATGCTGGGCCTGAACCAGTCGGCCCCCAGCCTGGCCTTCAGCCTGACGCCGCTGCTGGCTGCGTATCTGGTGACGAGGATGGGGTGGAGGCTGACTCTGGGGGTGCTCTCGGTGCCGGCGCTCCTGGTGTCCCTGGTGATGATCTTCCTGGTGAGGGGCTCAGATCAGGCGGAGGCCACCACCAGGGACGCCCTCAGCTGGGGCAGGCTCAGAGAGGCCCTCCGGAACAGGAACGTGCTGGCCATCAGCCTGCTGCGCAGCGTGATGGCCTTCAGGATGGGCGTCCGCACCTTCCTGCCCCTATACTTCATCAACGTGCTGGGGGTGACCCCGGAGACCAGCAGCGTCCTGTACAGCGTCCTCCTGTTCGGAGGGGTGGCTGGGCCCTTCTTCTGGGGGTACCTGAGCGACAGGGTGAACAGGAAGCCCCTGATCATAGGCGTTGTGGCGTCGAGCGGCGTCCTCTACTACCTTGTCGGGGTGGTCACCGACCTGTGGCTCCTGGCCGCGGTGCTGTTCCTGACGGGGTTCATGGTGCAGACTGTGATAGTGCAGAGCGTGCTTTCAGACTCTGTTGAGCGGAGCCAACTGGACCAGATATTCGGCCTCTACTTCACCATTGGGTTCACCCTGGCCTCTGTGAGCAGCGTGGTCTTCGGGTACATCATAGAGCTCTTCGGGTTCGGCTGGGGCTTCACCTACATCTCGGCTGTGACCATCGTCAGCCTGGTGCCCGCCTTCTTCATCACCGAGCCCCGGGCCGCAGTCCACACAGTTTAATACCCGCCGCAAGAGTCTATCCCGGGTAAAGATATGAACAGCACCTGGATCGACAGGAGTGAGAAGACCATGGAGCAGCTGCGATTACTGAAGGAGAAGAGGGACATGGACAGGCTCGACCTGTTGAAGAGCATGAGGTTCAGCTTCAGCGCCCTCAGCCAGAGCCTGGGAGGCTGGATGCAGTGGGTGAACAGCCCCGAGGTGATGAGCCAGTTCAACCGCGACGAGCTCCAGGAGATGAGCGACAGGATCATCGACATGGTCACCGGCTTCATAGAGTACGACCTTGACGTGACGGACCAGGGCATGCAGAAGGGGCTTGGCAAGCAGCGGGACGAAGATCAGAGCAGGTTCGTCATCTAGGCGCCTCCGCCAGTCTTATTAGACCACCGTACAAGTCTGATCAGGGACGCGTTTGGACTACGTTAAGCTTCACAGGGACTCGTTTGTGGTGGACACCCACTGCGACACGCTGAAGTGCCTTCTGCCGGTGTTCACCCGGCCCAGGGACAGCATGTGGGGTGACCGAAGCAAGGTAGGCATGGGGGCTAGGAGCAGCATGGGCCACGTGGATGTCCCCAGGCTCCTGGAGGGGGGCGTCACGTGCCAGGTCTTCGCCATCAGCGGGGAGCGGAGCAGGACCCCCAGCCACAGCCTCAGGACAGCGCTGGAGATGATCGACCGGTTCTACAGAGAGTGTGAGGCCAACAGCGGCGCCATGGTTCCTGTGACCACCCACGACGAGATAGTTCAGGCCAAGAGGGCTGGGAAGGTGGCGGCCATGCTGAGCATCGAGGGCGCGGACGTCCTGGAGGGCAGCGTGGACGTGCTCCGCGTCTTCCACAGGCTGGGGGTACGCATGGTGGGCCTGGTCCACAGCATCAGGAACGAGTTGGCTGACGGCGTGGCCGACAGGCGCACAGGGGGCGGCCTCAGCGAGCTGGGGGCCCAGGCCGTCGACGAGCTGAACAGGCTGGGCATGATCGTTGACGTGAGCCACCTGAACGACGAGGGCTTCCGGGACGCGTTGGAGCTTAGCAGTGACCCCGTCGTCGCCAGCCACAGCAATGCGAGGGCGGTCTGCGACCACCCCAGGAACATGACTGACGACATGATCAGTGCCCTGGCGGAGAAGGGGGGCGTCATGGGGATGAACTTCGCCCCAGGCTTCGTCCACTCGAAGAGGGCGACGTTGGCGGGAGTGGTGGACCACATAGACCACATAGTGGAGCTCGTTGGGCCGGGCCACGTGGGGCTGGGCAGCGACTTCGACGGCATCCCGTCAACCCCTGAGGGCCTGGAGGACGTGACTAGGATGCCCGGATTAACAGCTGAACTAGTAAAAAGAGGCTACGGCGAGGACGATGTGAGGAATATACTAGGCGGCAACCATCTGAGGCTCATCAAGGCCGTCTGCGGCTAGGCAGCGGCACCTCTTTCCGCTAAAAATAATCCCCCTTTCACCCGATAACAAGCATAACTAGACTACTTATAGGCTGTCTGAGCCCGATTTGACGGCTTTGATGAAGGTATACAGCGAAAAATCCTTCGTGTTCTCCGTCACAATGGTGCCTATGTTGTGCTGTTTCGCTGTGGCGGCCAGGAGGCAGTCAAAGAACGGGGGGCCTGATACACCGTGCTCATCAGCCAGGGCCAGGGCCAGCTGCGTCGTTGACTGGTCCTGGGCCAGCTTCTCTACCCGCGGCGTCTGCAGCAGTAGCGTAGCTACCATGTGAGCCTGACTGGGAGTCAATGGGCTTTGAACTTTCTTCCTGTTTGTCACTACGGAGTAGAACTCGTGGATGCTCTGGTGTGCTATGCAGGCCTGGATGCGGCCAGTCAGAGCATCATGGAGCACCTGTGCTGATGAGGCGTGTTTGGGCGACTCAGAGTTGATGGCGTACACGAGGACATTGGTGTCAAGTAACATCCTCATATATGTCGCGCCTCGTGAGCCTACCTTTAATCTTGCCCATCCTGGGCGGGTTCTCCAGAAGCTCCAACAGCTCAATGGTCGCCCGGTCGTTCGACAGGATCTTTATTCTGGCCTCGTCGCTGTCCGTCACCTCGATGGTCAGGCGATCCCCGTCCCTGAGGCTGAGCCGCTCCTTGACTTCCCGCGGGATGTATATCTTGTCTTTATGGTAGGTGGTCTCGTGCAAACCTTGTCAGTTACCCAAAGTTTTGGGTGAAATATATGGGTTGTGTCGATCAGGAGCTCTTCTCCAGGATCATGGCGTGCCACCGGAGATACCTGAAATCGGCTATGAGCAATCCAAAAAAACTCACATTAAGTAAGCTGAAGTGAAAAGAATTATATAGGGGGGTTGGTTGAAGGCTATTTGACCGTCATGCCTAACACCAGCAAGTTCCCCACGGGGGACGTCCATCTGGACGAGACCGCTACCCGTTTCCTGAAGACCAAGAAGCCGGGCACAGCCAAAGCCTACAAGGTAGCCCTCAGACGCTTCAACTACTACTATGGCAGACCCCTGGCAGATTTCATCCAGGAGATCGAACAAGAAACAGAGCAGAACAAGAACCGCAGCCTGACCGCGAGAATCAGACCCGGGGAAGCCACCACCAGAGGCTTCATCAAGTGGCTCGAGGAGACAGGCTTCGCCCCCAAATCCGCACGCCAGAGCCTGGCGGCCCTCCAGAACTACCTCAAGTACTATGGCGTAAACCTCAGCCTCGAGTTCATACAGCTGCCCCCCGACAGGCCCCTCAAGCAGAACGACAAGCATGAGTGGACCCTGGACCAGGTCAAGCAGCTGGTGGACGCCTGCGAGTACCTGCGCGATAAGGCCCTGGTGCTGACAGCCTTCCAGTCGGGGCTCAGCCTCGGCGATATACTGAAGCTGGACTACCGGGACATCAAG
Organism: Candidatus Bathyarchaeota archaeon; assembly: GCA_043826455.1. Taxonomy (GTDB): domain Archaea; phylum Thermoproteota; class Bathyarchaeia; order TCS64; family TCS64; genus RBG-16-57-9. Next base: position 6,634 of record JBDRQD010000012.1, on the reverse strand, counting down.
CGGGAGTACGAGGCCGGCACATTGCCCCTGGCCATGCAGGGGTACCGGGAGAAGACGGGGGTGCAGGTGAGGACCTTCATAGGCGCCGACGCTGTCCGGTACCTCCGACTATACCTCAAGTCCAGGGAACCCCTGAAGGATAACGCTCCACTGTTCACCAAGCTGGGGACAGAGAAACGGCTCCCACGGAACGCCGTATGCGTCATGCTGAGACGGTACGCCGAGAAGCTCAACTTCATCTACGAGGAGGACCTGGAGAACTCCTTCAACCCGGCCCGCGCCCACAGCCTACGGGCAGCCTTCCGGTCCAGGCTCACCGGGAAGATGGATGGGCAGCTCATAGAGTTCCTCATGGGCCACGAGATCGGGCAGGAGAAGAGCACCTACATCAACATACCCCTGGACGAGCTCAGGGAGATATACGCCAACTACGAGCACCTGCTAGCCGTGGAGAAGACCAGCAGAGACGAGCTCACCGCCCTATCCGACTCCGCCCAAGGCATCAGCAAGGCCGCCTTCCAGAACCTGACCGAGAGGGTCGGCCAGGTGGAGGCCGAGAACGCGGAGCTGCGGGCCCAGCTGGAGGAGGTCCAGACGTGGATCCGTGAGCGGGAGCGGTACGAGAAGACTCGGGAGAAGATGGTGGCATAGAGGAGGCGCGGGAATGGATACCCTAAAATTTTATACCATTGCATTGGTTATGAAACGGTTTTCAGTGCCTTGGATGAGACTCAAACACAAGTCTACAGGTAAAGCGAGATAATCATCAGGAAAACTCCTTTATACATCACCGCGCCCACGGTTCGCGCATCACCACTAATTCATTATCCACTTCCACCCCACTTTCACCCACCTCCCCCTTGTATCCCTGTGCGTTCACGTTAAAAGCCGTGGACCACGTGAAGAGCCTTGAGAGTGTATGGGAGAGGTAGTTGAGGCTGGAAGCCTGGAAGGAGTCGCCAGCACCACCCTGAAGAAGCTGCACAAGGCCGGGTTAGTCACCCTCGAATCCATCGCGGTTACTCCCCCCCGCCAGATCGTGGAGCTAACCGGCATGGGCGCGGACACCGCCATAAAGGTGAACGCCCTGGCGCGCCTCAAGGTGGACCCTGGGTTCGTCTCAGCCCAGGACATGCTGGAGATGCGCAGCCACATGATGCGCTGCAGGACCGGCTCCAACGAACTCAACCGCATACTGGGCGGCGGCGTCGAGACCGGCGTCATCACCGAGCTCATCGGAGAGTTCGCCTCAGGCAAGACCCAGATATGCTACACTCTCTCCGTTCTGGCACAGCGACCCGTGGAGGAAGGCGGCTTCGGGGGACGCGTATGCGTCATAGACACCGAGGGCACCTTCCTCCCCGAACGGATATCCCAGATAGCCAAGGCCAGGGGCTACGACCCCGATGAGATCCTGAGAAACATCTTCATAGCCCGCGCCTACAACAGTGAGCACCAGATAATACTAATCAAGAACCTCCCCCAAGTCTGCCAGGAGCACGACGTCAAGCTGGTCATAGTGGACAGCATGATAGGCCACTTCAGGGGCGAGTACATAGGCAGAGCCACCCTCGCCGAGAGGCAGCAGAAGCTGGGCAACGCCCTGGGCAACCTGCTGAGGATCGCCGAGGCCTTCAGCCTGGCCGTTGTCCTAACCAACCAGGTTCAGGCCAAGCCGGACGCCGCATACGGTGACCCCAACAGGCCCACAGGGGGCCACGTCATGGCCCACGCCTGCACTCACAGAGTTTACCTCAGGAAAGGGCGCGCAAACACCCGGCTGGTCCGGGTCATAGACAGCCCCTACCTGCCGGAGGAGAAGGTCAGGATCGCGATAACGCTGGCGGGGGTCACTGACGAGGACGGCAGCTTCCCCAGCTCAGACGATGAGGGTGAAGAGGCTAAGCCCAGATTAGAGGAAGAGTAGTCTTCTCTACCCGTGATCCCTTTGCATCAGCACCACCCAGATGTTCGTGACCACTCCACGCGATGATGTATGAAGGAGGTTCTCTCCCCTGCGGCTAGGTGTCAGACCCTTCTGAGGTGAGTTTCCCGCCGCGTTATGGGTGCTCGAAACCCTTAACCCCTCCACAGACGAAACCTAACCAGACCCTCATGGCGGAGAACAAGCTCAAGGAGTTCCTGGACAAGGGCAAGGACTGGGAGAGGCTTGGAACCACCGTCCCAGGCGTCTACGTCCTGAAGCTCCCCAAGTACCAGAAGAGCCCCCCGCGCCTCGCCGTGGAGCTCAACCCCGCGGACAGCCGGGGAAACCCCACCAAGAAACGGGGCCTCGTCCTGAGAACCAGCGAGGAGCTGGACGCCCTGAACGAGCTGTTCCAGTACGAGAGGCTCCAGAGGCTCCTCGGGATGCTTGACGACCTGAACCAGTTTAAAGCGTTGGGAGAGAAGGAGAAGGTCATAGAGCTGTAGACCATGGATACTAGACCCACCCACGGCGCCGTGGAGCACCCTCTCATCAGGCAGGGCAGAGTCGAGAAGAGGCTCTACCAGGAGAAGATAGCCGAGGCCGCCTCCAGGGCGAACACCCTCGTCATCCTGCCCACGGCCCTCGGGAAGACCATCATCTCGGTGCTGGTGGCGGCCGACGCCCTCTACAAGTACAGGGGCAGCAGGGTGCTGGTCATGGCCCCCACCAGGCCTCTAGTCCTCCAGCACATGAACACTTACCTCAACGCGTTGAAGCTCAGGCCAGTGGACACCGCCATCCTCACAGGGGAGACGCCTCCACACCTCAGGGAGACCGTGTGGCGCGGCGGCGCCCGCCTGGTCTTCGCCACCCCTCAGGTGGTGAGGAACGACCTGAGGGAGGGCAGGGTCACCCTGACGGATTACAGTCTACTGGTCTTCGACGAGTGCCACAGGGCCGTGGGGGACTACGCTTACAGGGAGATCGCTGGACGCTACGCGGAGCAGGCCACGTACCCTTGCATACTGGGGATGACCGCCTCCCCCGGCTCCGAGCCTGAGAAGCTGCAGGAGGTCTGCAGGGGCCTCTACGTGGAGCACGCGGAGTACAGGACAGAGGAGGACCCGGACGTAGCCCCCTACATCCAGGACATAGAGATGGAGTGGAAGCCCGTCAAGCTGCCCGCCGTGTACCAGGCCGCCAGGGCCCAGATCAGGTCCCTGCTGGAGAAGCGGCTGAACTGGCTCCGAGCCCGCGGCCACCTCCGGGGCGGAGGCTTCACGGGGCGAGGCGACCTGCTTCGCCTCGGGGAGGAGCTGAGGTACCAGATGGAGATGAGCATAGAGGAGGAGAGGGGCAGACTGATCCAGGCCATAGTGAACCAGTCCCTGGGCCTCACCATCTTCCATATGCTGGAGCTCCTGGAGACCCAGGGCACCCACACCCTCCTGGCCTTCACCGGGCAGGTGGAGGCGAAGTCCAGGAAGTACAGCTACGCGGTCCTCGCCAAGGACCCGGAGTACGTGGCCCTCAGGGATCTGCTGCTGCGGAACCCGGTGGAGCACCCCAAGGCCACGCTGCTTCTCGGGATGGTGGACGAGGAGGTGGGTCTCCGACCCTCCACCCGGATACTGGTGTTCACCCAGTACCGGGAGACGGCCGCCCACCTGGCGGAGATGCTGGGCAGGGTGCCGGGCGTCAGGGCCCACCGGTTCGTGGGCCAGAGCTCCCGGGCCGGGGATGAGGGGCTGAGCCAGGACGAGCAGGCCAGGCGCATAGAGATGCTGAGGAGCGGGGAGCTGAACGTGCTGGTCTGCACCAGCATCGGGGAGGAGGGCCTGGACATACCCTCAGTGGACCACGTCTACTTCTACGAGCCCATACCCAGCGGCATCAGGTACATCCAGAGGCGGGGCCGGACGGGGCGCCGCACCTCGGGGAGGGTGACCATACTGGCCGCCGAGGACACCCTGGACTACACGTACCTGTACGCGAGCAGGAGGAGGACGGAACGGATGAGGAGGCTGGTTCTGTCTATTAACGAGGGGCTTCCCGAGGTGGTGCGGTCCAGGCCGCCCAGGCCGCCTGACCCCATGACGGCGGAGGAGCTCTGGGCCCTGGAGGACCAGGACGGGGGCGACGAGGAAAGGGCGGAGGTGATGGCTGCTACACGTGGGCTCGTGGAGGCCGAGGAGGCGGAGGGCAGCCAGTCCACGAGGCTACGGGAGACGCGGAGGCTGGTGGAGCGGGCCGCTAAGGAGGTGTACCTCAGGCTGCTGGAGAGGGGCGCGGAGGGAGCGACCGCGGACCAGCTGGCCTGGGACATGGATGACCCTGAGTTAAACATCCTGGGGCCTGCCTTGAAGAAGCTTGGGGGCCAGGGGCTGGTCTCCTTGTCGGGGGACAGGTACGTGGCGTCCACCGCCCTGAGAAGGGTCGGGGAGACCCACACTGTGTGGGTTGACAAGGTGCATAGGGGCTACGCGGAGGTCACCGTGGATGAGGGTGAGAGGGCGACGCTGGTGGTCGAGGAGTATGATGGCCCGTCGGGTCTCCTTCGGAAGGGGGCGAAGTTCAGGGCCGTCGCCGAGGTTTACGGCCGTAAGGGTGACCGGCACATATGGGTGAAGGAGGTAGTCGAGGTTCTTGAACGCCGGTAACGGGCCTCTGCGGTTTGACGCGTACAGCGAAGCACACGTGACCGGGCGTAGAAGACTGGTTAGGGAAGTGAGAGGCTCCCCGAATTAAGAAATAGCGTGTAGAGAGGAGAGGCAGACAATGATTGAGCGCCCGGGGTCTCCCGGCAAGGCTACAGGGTGCCTGGGCGTCCTCTAGCTCGGCTTGGACACTGCCCGCCCGTCCTTGATGATCCACCCCTTCGCGCGGAGAGGCTCCACAACCTTGGGGAGGCTCAGCGCGAAGCGGACGTGCTCACAGTCCGCCTCCTCGCACGCCTCACAGTAGGGGCCCTCCCTGAAGTAGACGTCCACGATCCGCTTCCTCAGGTTATCGTATATGGTGGCGTGGTCATCGTACACGTTGTAGTGGGTGAACCTGGGGTACTCGTCCTGGTACACCTTCATGAGGCAGTAGTCCACTGCGTGCTGGTAGTTGTGGAAGACCCGTTCCTCGATCTTGGCGTCTATCCACTCCAGGACCTCGCTCTGGAGGGTGATGGTCACCCGCTTCTTCTCCTCCTCAGCCACTTTCGCATCACTCTACACCAATTTTAATCAAACAGCAATATATGTTTTGTGGTGTGTAACGGTGCGCAGTGGTGTGCAGTGGTGTGAAATGGTGATGAATACACCACGAATAGCCTTATATAGATTAGATCAAGTCTGTTCTGATGAGGATTGGTGATTATGTCCAGGATTACTGTGACCATGGACGAGGCCCTCACGGCCCAGATCCTGCTGCTGGCCGAGTCGGAGGATCGGAGCAAGACCAACATGATAAGGATCCTCCTCAGGGAGGCCCTGGAGGCCAGGGCCCCCGCGGCCGAGGCACCCGTCGACGGGGTGGAGGTGGAGGCTGAGCATGAGCATGGGTGGGACTGAGGGCGTGGAGGCCGGAGGGCCGAGGAGCCGGAGGGGACCCGAGGAGGCGCCGGGGCGTCTCCCCGCCTGGGAGGGGGTCTTCTGGGAGATGCTTCAGAAAAGGAAGGCGGGGCGCGGCGTCCATGAGAAACGATTGGGTGACGGGTGGGAGGGAGGCCGGGACCATGAGCCGGGGCCCGCGGTGGAGGTGTCTAAGCGTTGACTGGGGGGAGAGACGGCTGAGATGGAGACACGGGGCGTGTGTGGAGCCCTGGGGGGTTGATGCGTTTTGAAGGAGCCGTCAGCCACCCGGGAGCTCCACCATGAGGTGGGTCCCAGAGAATTTAGGGGTATCGAACAGGAGGCCGCCGCCCTCGTAGCTGAGGCGGACAGGCTGTGCGAGGCCGTGGGCCAGCGCGGCTACCCCTGGCCCCATGAGACCCGCCGGCTGCGGGAGATCAACGACCAGCTGGAGGCCATACAATGATAGAAGCCCACCTCACCGGATTCGCGTGGGGTTTCATGCTCGCCATGATCCTGGGCATCATGGCAGCCCTGGACGCCCTGGTGAGGGCCGGGAGAGCCGGGGTCAGGGTCACCACGTGGCGGAGGGCCGCTAGCTGGTGGTTCTGGCGCAACCCAGAGGAGGCCGAGGCATGACACCCATCAAGGTGGTGACCCGGTGCCGGGTCTGCGGGCGCAAACTCACCGACCCGGTGAGCGTTAAGCAGGGCATCGGCCCCGTCTGCCTAAAGCGGCTGGAACGCATCCAGAAGCTGGACGCATGTGGCGACCTCGGGGGCTTCCCCTGGCGGCCTGACACCATCCTAGACGAGCACTATGAACGCATAGACCCGGGCCTAGAGGTGGAGCAAGCCCCGGAGCCTGAACCTCTGCCCACGTGCCCAGGCTGCGGCAAGGTGAGCCCCAACCCCAACTACTGCCCCTCATGCGGCTCACCCATGAAGGCTAAGGCCCTGGAGGTGGTGCTGGCATGATCCGTGAACGCATCCAGGAGACCCTGGCCGGCGTCCGGGGAGACTTCAAGAGCCTCACCAAGGCCGTGTTCTGGGCCACTTTGGGCAGCCTCGCCACCCTTTACGTGGCGTTCCCCGACTCCACACTGACCACACGGATCATCCCCGTGGAGATCGCCCTACTGGCC
>JBDRQD010000011.1:0-14500 GCA_043826455.1 Candidatus Bathyarchaeota archaeon | reverse complement strand
ACTCGCCCAGCACTTTGAGGAGAAGCTCCTCCACCAGCTGCTTCTCGTTCACGTTCAGAGGCGCCTCTATGTGTCCGAGGGGGGGAAGCCCTCGATGTCCACGAGGAACAGCGACTGGTAGCCGAAGCTGAAGCCCTTCTTGCCTCGGCCTACCCTTGCGTCGGGGTCTCCCAGGCCTCTCAGGGTGTCGTGGGGGTCCCTGCTGCTCCACGCTGGGAGGTCGGTGCCGTCCATGCATGCGGCCTGGACGAGGCCCGCTGCGGTCAGGGGCTGAGTTCTCCTGAGCTTGAGGGCCTCGTGTCGTGGCTCGTCTGCCTGCGTTTAACAAGACCAATGCAATGCATCTGTCCTGGTTCTTCTGACATACTCCCACGGCTGAAGCCTGTGGGGTTCTAAGGTCACCGTCGCTCATCGGCGTAGCCTCTCTGGGCGTATCAGTGCAGCCCTCCACCGCATCCCTGTCTGCGGCGGATCGAGAAACGCCTACCTGACGAACACTAATGTTGAACGAAGCGTTAACGTCGGCGTTCTCAACGTGCCCGCAACTCGGGCACTTAAACATCTTCCCGTTCCTATCACCTATGAGTCCACACCTTGAGCACGTCTGCGACGTGTAGGCTGGATCAACGTAGGCGACGGGCACGCCCAGCAGCTTGGCCTTGTACTCTATCATCTTCTCCAGCTGATAGAACGACCAACTGTGCAGGGCGTACCTGAACGACCTTGCCTGTCTCGTAGTCTTCCTTATGCCTTCAAGCAACTCAAGCTTGATTCCCTTACCTGAACCTTTAGCCGCGTCCACGATCTTCCGAGAGACCTTGTTATTCAGGTCTCTGACGACTCGGCTCTCCCTGTCCCTGATCTCCTTGACCTTATGGTATTTCCCGTGGCTCTGGAGGCTTCGACGTATACCTCTATACTTCTCATGGATGTGCTTCGCCGACTTCCCCAGCTTGAGGACCTTACCCGTCTCAGGGTCAGCCACCACCGCTATGTGCCCCGTGGTGTTCCGGTCAACCCCAATCCACCCTTTCGGGTCATACGGCTTCTCCTCTGGAACAGTCACCGAGACGTAGGCATACTCGTCTCCAACCTCTACCTGGTTAACCTTCTCGAAGTCGTCCCTGAAGTGGTAGTTCAGGGTCAAGTCGAGGCATGGAATAATCAGCGTCCTCAGTTCCCTCAGAACCCTGATTCCCTGAGAGGGTATGGTTAGCTTGACGCTTCGCACCTTCTTGAGGACCCGGTTTCGGCTGTATTTCCTCAGAATCTGGTTAGAGATCATCGACTTCAAACCGATGTGTTTAACGTCGCGGGATGACTGTGTCCCTGTCTTCAAGGCGAAGCTGGCTACCCGCCCGGCCTTACTCAACTCGTTAGAGAAGTCTCCGCCATGCCTGATCTTGTAGGTCAGGATCAATGGTGTTTCTGCTCCTCGATGTACTTCTTGACGGCCTCCTCAGAGATGTGCCCGCAGGACTCCACGTAGTAGCTTCGAGTCCAGAGTGAGGGAAGCCTTGTCCTCAACTCCTGGAACTCCTTTCGTAGTTCGTGTGATGTGTAGCCCTTCAGCTGTTGAACTATCCCGTGTGGGCTTGCTGTGGGAGAAGACTTGATGAACAAGTGTAGGTGGTCGGGCATTATCTCCATTTCAATTATGGATACGCCTATTTTACTTGCCTTCTCCACTAGAAGCGCCTTTAAACGTTTCTCTATGTCTCCAACAAACACTTTTCGTCTTTATTTTGGGCACCAGATGAGGTGGTATCCGAGGTTGTAGACGGTGGTGTTACTGTGGGTCCATCTGGTGCCCGCCATGACTTATTAGATGGTTGATGAATGTATAATGTTTATGTTGAGTGCATTCATCCCACGGTTAAAGTCGTGGGCTTTCTGCGTCACGTATCGTAAGGGGACTCGTCGGCGTCGTTGTGATTGTGGGAGCGTTGGGTTTGGTGGGCTTTCCTTAGTTATTTATAGGTTGTAGTCTTCCTCTAGTCTGGTTTGGACGCCAGAGAGTTGCTTGGCCGCGGGTACCCGTACGTGTTGTCGTTTCAGTTGATCTTTGGGGTCTTGCAGTTGCTGGACTTTTTCCAGGTGAGGTACCATCCCATGATCCAGAGGAAGGTGGGGTTCAGGTACTTTGAGTTGGGGTTCAGCCTGGTGGTGCCCATGGTGGCCCTCATGGTGCTGTGGGCGGCGGTGAACTTCCTGTCGGGTAGGTGGAGCGTCCTGTTGGCGTCCGCGCCCCTGTTTTACTGTCTGTACAGTGTGGAGCTGGGGGTCTCAGCGGCCTCGCTGTTCATGTGCCTGGTGGGTGTGGTCTATATGGGGGATAGGGGAAGGTTCACAAGTTCGTTGTGCTGGGTCTTATCGTTTTTCCTTGGTTTGGGGGTAGTCCACTGGGGGGTGCTCAGGCCGCTTGGTGTGCCTAGTCCTCTTACGGGGATCACAGCCTTGATGTATAATGTTCACCATGTCCTCAGGCGCCTGTTTCCGGTTCTTGTATTGCCTTTCCTCTTCTTCTGGTTGATTAAACCGTTGTTAGGGGTTAAGCTCAGGCTCCCGGAGTTGACGGTGGGTGAGTCTGAGTTTGATAGGTTTAGCAGGTTGCTCCTGGGGTTCTCTGTGTTCCTCTCGGTATATGCGGCTGTTTACCCCTATTTTCCCTCGGTGAATCTCAGTGGTGTGGACTTCGGGGTGGATCTCCCCCATTATTTCCAGTGGTTCTACTCGGTTGAAGATATGTGGGGTGGGCTGACCAGTGGTGTGGGGGCTCAGCGGCTGTTCTTTTTCCTCTTCTTCTATGGGTTCAGGTGGGTGACCGGGTTAGACACTCACACGGCGCTACAGTTTCTGCCGGTCTTGCTTAATCCCATGTTTGTGTTGGCGTCGTACTATTTTTCTTGGGAGATCTTTAGGAACTCACGGCTGGCGGCGTGGTGTGCCTTCCTCTCCTCTACCGGTATGACTGTGACGGTGGGTCTGTATGCGTTCTTCTTGTCTAATCTTCTGGCTCTGAGCATAGTTCTCTTCTCCCTGGGGCTGCTGTTCCGGGCGATCCGTGAGGAAAACCTTAGAATCTTGGGGTTGGCTTCTCTTGTTGGCAGTCTATTAGTTTATACTCATCCTTGGACTATGGACCAGTACCTCGTGGGCCTGGTGCCTATCATAGGCCTTGTACTGTATCGGAGGGGGCCTAAGTACGAGAACCGGGCCTTTTATCTTGGGGGTTACTTGGGGGTGGTGGGGTTGGCCGAGGTGGTTAAGATTGTGGCATTGGGGGGCGGTGGTGGGGTGGCAGTGACCTCGACGGCGGTAAGTGGCCTCGTAGACTTTGGCGATATCTGGAGCAGTCTCTTCTTCTGTTTCCCATACATCTACGGCGGGTTCATCTCTAACCTTGTCTTGCTGGGGCTGGCCACGATAGGTCTGTACATTCTTAAGGTTGATGATGTCCCTGGGCGTTGGCTATGGTTCCTCGTCATTTTGTCTTCGCTGGTCTACTTTGTTTCGTTTGAGACGAACAAGTCTCGGATCCTGTATAACATTCCTTTTGGGTTCTTCGGAGCCTTGGCCATGTTCTGGGTTTACGAGAGGCGTGGCTTATCTTCAACGGTTTTCACGGTGGTTTATTCCTTATTCTATTTTCTAGTATCTATCAGCAGTCTAGTCTGGTGATACTTGTTGTATGTGGTGATTGACGGCTTCTTTTAGCGATTACACTAATGCTCAAATCTTGGTGCCGTCTGCTTATTGGTTAACGGATATTGGCTGACGCCATTAGAGGCGGAATGAAACAATGTTACATGGCAACTTTTCACTACGTTGCCTTCACATTGATGACAGCCTCCGCATCGCTATAATACTTCTCCTTCAAACTGGCATACAGCTCCTTGTCACAATATTTCACCAGTAGAATGTTCAACAGGTTCTCCAGTCCCTCTGTGCTCCAGTGCATCCACCTGTTCTTACAACGCTTCGCCACCTCACCCATGAGCCGCTCCACCCGGTTAGTAGTGTAAGGCACCTCAACGCCCTCCAACGCCAGCTCCGCGAAGGTTACAAGAAGCCCAGTGTGCTTCTCCAGGTACTCGTACGCTTTACAATATCCTCTATCCTTCAACCCCAGCGCAGCGTCCACAGCAGCCACCAACGCAGCAATCGTAAGCCTTATGCAGATAAGCAGAAGGATCGCGGGCTAAACCCACAAACCCCATTTTCTTTACTTTATTTTTAATCTTCTAGACTAGGGATGACTATGCTTTCACGCCTAAGCGAGCTTAAACTATTCCACAGATCCAGTGCATAATGGAATTTAGTCTGTGGATCTATCAAACTTAAATGTGTACATAAAGAATATGAAAAGGTCCTCTTCCCCGTTTATTCTGATGAGTGATTGGTTGAACCTATTTCAAGCTGACCTCTTGACCCGCCTTCTGAATGTTCGTTATCCATAGATGCTCTTCAGACTTGGCGCTTGGATTGAATTATATTAAATGGTTAAAAGTCAACCTTAGGGCTGTAAGGATAACAATCGGCTTGTTTAGCTAGCTTTAGCATGGCCCTGATAGAAAACCCGCGAAAACCTTCCCCCGGGCGCCCCTCTATACTATAGTATACCCCTTAGGCACCGTACGCCCGCCCACCCACCTGAAAACCCGTTAAACCGCCCGGATTCCCGAAAGGAGGCATATTCACGCCTTTTTAATGGCTCCATTAGACACATGGCCGAAAGTAATGGCCCCATTCACCATTTCCGGGTCTCCGAACGCCTCTCCGCCAAGAGCCAGAGCCGGTTCGCCTCCCGGGTCCACCTCCCGCCCGGCCTCCCCTGCCGGCCCTGAGAGAGGCGACGGCCAAGAGCTAGGGCAGCCTCACTGAGGCGGGGGTCCTCAGCCCCGTCGATGATGAAGACTAGCCCGGTGATGACCAATTCAAGCTCCTCCGCGTTCAGACGGTACCGCCTATCGCTCACAGCCACCCTCCATCACCTTCTCGTACTTCTCAAGGCACTCGGGGCAGAGCTCCTCCCTGAGCCTCTGAGGCCTCCACCTCACTCCTTTAACTCGTTGCTAAGGTTCGACGCTGCCGCAGTATACCATCCACCGTACACCTTCAACCCACCTCCTACACGTACAGCGACAGAGGCCTCATCCGCGCCAACAGCCCGGCCCAGCCTCTCCGACTGTAATGAAGAGCCATGTCCGCCTTCTGCCAAGTGAAGTAATCAACCAGGTCGAGAACCTGGAGGTTGTAGTCAGCCGCCAACTGGCTGGCCCGTTGGCTTCTGAGCCAGTGGGGCCAGATGTCCAGCCCGGCTCTCTCACCCACTCTTACAACGGTCTTGTAGCCCCAGGCTCGGCTGAGAGGCCTCCCGAGTCGACGTGGGCTGGGGAAAAGGTAGCCACTGCCTGCCCGTTCAAGCCAGCCCAGCAGGTAGGGCATCAACGGCTCCTGGATGATCAATGGGAAGGGCCTTCGGACCGCGTCAAGGGACTCTGTCTCCCAGCTTCCATCGGGAAGCTCACCAATTTTCTTGAACACCTTTAGACGCGGCATGTTTCTGACGACGGCCACTCCTCCCTCCCGGTCGACGTCGAACATGTCCCTGGTTAGCCCTAGGACCTCGGATACCCGGCCCCCGGTGAGGAACGCGGTGCTGAGGAAGGCCTTCTCCAGCTCCGACTCGGCTGACTCAACGAGATCCGTGAGGGCGCCCCACCCGATGAAGCCCTCGATGTCCCGGAGCACGGACCGCCTCGTGTAGTCATGGTCACGCCACCAACCCCGAGTTCTCGGCGGCGTCACTGCATGGCCTCCTGGAGGTGGGGGAGCCTCCGAAGCTTGGCGGCCCGTCCCCTTATGCTGCTCGGGGCGCGGCCCAGCCGGTCGGCGATACTACGGAAGCTCTCTGGGGGCTGCTTGGACCTGGCGACGGCTATGATCAAGTCGATCTCGTCGAACCTCCCTCCCTCGTCCTCCTCTGCCTTGATCTCGCCCTTCACCCGGTTACGGGGCTTAACTCGGGGTATGTCGGGCCACCGCATCTTGTCGTAGTTGCCGTCCCCGTCGAATAGTAGCACCTGGTCCCTGGGCATGGCGGTTACGAACCTCATGGCGGCCTGGTAGCTCTGAGCGGTCACCGTCCACAGGTTCGTGTTCATGAAGTGGTAAATGTCCTGGCCGTAGCTCTTCTTAATCCAGTAATATGAGAACTGAGATCGCACGTCCAGGTCTAACTGGTTGAACCTGTGGACGCTGGCTATGAGGGTGACCCGGTACTTGCGGAGCTTCCTGATGCTCTGCACTATCTGTCCGAGTACGTCGGCGTGGTCCTTGCTGAGGCTCTTACCTCTAGGCGGTATCAGGTCGTTGATCTCGTCGAAGCTGGCCACCAGGGGCTCCCTGGTCTCGTCGCCCTCCGTCTCATCCTCCTCGTCCCAGTCCTCGTACTCTGCCTGCATACACCGGAATATGAGGGTCTTGAAGAACTCGCTGTAGAACCGGGCCTGGGGACCAGGCTTAAAGCAGTAACAGTCGTAGAGAATGGCGTGGAACCGCTGAGGAGTCTTATATACGGCGTCCAGTATCTCCCCGGGCTCCGTGAAGGTCCGTATCTCCACGTTAGGGTACCGGTGAGGAGCCTTCAGCTCGAAGACTGTGCCCTCGGGGTGCCACACCACCATAGGCACGTAGGGCGCCAGGTACAGGAACTCGCGGTTGCCGTCGTCCCTGTGTACGATCCGGTGCCCCGCTTCATGCAGAATCCATAGAAGGTACAGCTGAAGCGTGGTCTTGCCGGCGCCGGTCTTGCCGTGGAGGAGGCTGTGGTAGCCGCCCTCATAGAAGAGGCCCCAGTCCACATGGGACCTGATGATGGGGTCAAAAACGGGGTTGCGCTCCCGGCGGAGCTTGGCCATGTCCACCTTGAAGGCGTCGGGTATGTGGGGCTCGTAGGGGCGGGGCTCTGGTTGGTCAGGCACCTTAGACACCGCTCTTAGGTAGCCGCTTCACGTAGGGCGGCTCTATGTTGACCTCCCCGGCCTCCAGGGCCTCGACGCCCTGGCGGGCGCCCACCTTGCCATACTGGGGCATAAGCTCGCGCCCGATGTCGGACTGGGGTCTGCTGTGCCGCCTCATCCTCATGATGTTCTGGAAGATGTAGGCTTGCACGTCCTCTTCACTCTGGAAGCTGTCGGGGTAGGTGTCGTAGAAGGCCTGGTAGAAGGCTGGGTTGAGGTACCTGGGTATGGTGCGCCTGATCTCCTCGGGGCTCATGGTGTAGATGTTCTTACCGGGCTCCACCCTGGCCACTGGGACCTCCCCCGTCATGGCTGCTATGGCTACCTGGCTCCTCCGCAGGGCGGCCCTGGGGTCCTCCACGTGTAGGTCTATAGCCTCCAGCCTGGCCTCCGGGTTGACCATGTAGACCTGGCTCCAACGGTGGTGGCCGTCTATGATGTACTGGCCGTAGCTGACTACTATGGGGACGCCGCCGAAGTGCTCAGGCCCCAGGGTGCCTCCCCGGAGCATGAGGGGTACGTTCTCGGGGTGCTTGCCCACCCACTCCAGGCTCTTCTCAAGGTCTATCTCGTGCTGTATGGGGGTGAGGTTCAGGCACATCCTCATGATGTCGCCGTGCTGCACCACGTCATCCAGCTTCTTCCCGTCCATGAGGCCGCCGATGAGTACGCCCCGTACCTTGGGGTCCCGGGCGGCCTCGCCCAGCCTCTTCACGAAGTCCTCGTAGCGGGGCTCGTTGAGGATGCTGTCCACCTCCTTGATGATCCTTGCCGTGTTCGGGTTGGGTTGGGGGCGGCTCCTGGTGGGCGGGCTGACTCCGCCGCCCGTATCCCGCCTGGGGCGGGTTCTCCTAGGCTTGTTTCGCCTCATCTTTTGTTAGCTCCTTATAGATTCTGTCCTCAAGGGGTTTGATCTTTTCATGCCTCTCCTGCCACATCTGTGAGCCTATGCCACTGGTGCCTTCGGCCAGCTCGTGGGCGATTATTTTGTCTGGGTTCTTCGCTCCCTTCCAGACGTGTATGTGCCCCACCCACTGGTTTTTCTCGTCGAAGTGGGTCCAGCCCTCGTTTGAGCCGAGTTTCTTGTCCTCCCAGATCACCCTGACTCTGCGGCCTCCGACGTCCACGTATGTTGGCGCCGATAACTCCCTTATCTCCCCGTCCACGTATGTTGGTGTCCTGCTCCTGGTGGGCGGGCTCACACCGCTGCCCTTGTCGCGCCTTGGCCGGTTTCTCCTCGTTTTCACTCTTTTCATGTTAGACACCTATGCAGGGCGCTAGCCAGAACTCTGCGTAAGCTCCGTCGTCGCGGGTGGCGGTGATCTTCAGCGGCATGTCCTCAGCGTACTCCAGTGTGGCGTCCCGGAACCCGGCCCGCACGAGGCTGCCCAGGTGGTCGCTGAGGTAGCTTGTCGTGTAGACGGCCTTCACCTCGTCCTTGTCGGCCTTCTCCACCTCCCCGACTGTGCCCGATACAGGTACCTTCACGTTCTCCTCGCTCGTCCAGGCGTCGGCTCCCTCCCCGTGGGTGACCGTCTGCTTCTCGTCCTTCTCGAAGTGGTAGGTGAAGCTGCTGTCCAGGGCGCTGCGTCCCTCGCTGACCTTGAGGGCTAGGTGCTCTGCACCTCCGTCGGCTGCCTTCTGTAGCTCCTTCATGTCCAGCTTGATCCTGGCGTCGAACCCCACCCTGGGGACGGGGAACCTGTTCTGGAAGTCGTGGACCTTCTCGTACCGTATGTAGCTCTTCTGGTTCTCGTTGGCGACGGTTAGGGTGCGCTCCACGTTGTCCCACTCCAGCTTCTTGGGGTGCCGGCGGTGGGTGACCCTCTTATCCGTGTCGAAGTCGGCTACCTCGTACTTGCCCTCGGGGATGCTCATGTTGTTAGGTACCCGCAGCACCATGAGGGCTACGTGGCTCTGATCCATGCCCTCGAAGGCCACGGTGTCGCCCTGGGCCTCGATGACGGCGTTGTTGTTGAAGCCTACTGCCTCGGCTACGGGCATGGCCACGTGGTCCCAGGCTTTGCCGCTCATGCCCTTCTTGCGGGTGATGGTCCTGCTGCTCTTGGCGGCCTCCGTCCTGTCCCGGCGCCTCCACTCGCCCTTCTGGTGCTCATCCTTGAGCTGGTCCAGGGTGTGAATGTTGCCGCCTACCTGATTCTTGAAGACCCAGTGGTACTCCTTCCTCTTCAGCTCCTGGTTCCACGTGTCCGTGTATCTGGGCTGGGGGTCCACCTCGAACCTGTCCTGTTTGCCGGTGAAACTCTCCAGCTCCTTGGGCAGCTGGGGCGGCTCGGATATGGGGGCCCAGATGCCTTCCCTCTGCACGCCTCTCTGTTCGTATCGGCCCCGCCCCTCTTTGATGAAGTCCATGGCCTCCCCGTAGGTGTCAAACCACCGCTCACCTATCCCCTCCTCCCGCTTGTCGCCGTGGCCGTCGCGTCCGTAGAACTGGACCCTCCACTTGCCCTTATTGTAGCTGCTCTGGGCGGGCTCCAGGCGCTCCACCTGGCTGAGGGCTGGGGTCCAGTGGGGGTTGGGCGAGAACTCTACCTCGACGGAGCCCTTGTTAAGGTACTCCTTGGCCAGGTCCTCGACTAGCTTCTCCTTGCCTGGGGCCTCCTTGTACTCAGTGGTGCCGGAGGCCACGTACTTGTACCATCTGTCGTCCACGTACTTGTCGCCCCGCTTGGCGTTCGGTGGAAGCCGCTCGTAGACGTCGTACTTTAGTGCCTCATCGCCCCGGCTTTTGCTGTTCTCGGCGGTGATGAGGTGCATGGGGAGTCCTTGTTTGCTGCCCAGCCTCTCCTTGAAGCCCTCGGTGGGCCACCCCGGGTTGTCGTTCACCAGCTTCTGGTACTGTTCGGCCTTGTCGGGGGTGCTGAACTGCTTCCTGCTCTTCCGCCTGGTCTCGGGGTTGTAGACCTCCACCTCGTACATACCCGACTCCTTGTTGAACTCGGGGCTGAAGGCGGTGGCCTTCTTGAGGCTGGGCAGCGTCTCAGACCCGGCGGGGTTGTTCACCCGGTCAACGTATGCCTGGGCCTCCTCTCGGGTCTTGAATGCGACGTTATCGTGTAGCACCTTGTCCAGTGTTGGGCTGTACTCGTTTACGCGGAAGTACCCGCCCATCTGGTTCATGCTGATCTTGGCCCACGCCGTCTTACCCACGGGCTCCCCCAGCATCTGGTAAGCTACGAAGGTGGCGGCGGCCTCGGTCGTTATCAGGCCGGCTTTTTGGGCCTTCTCCTCCTCGATCCTCTTCTCCACCAAGACCCTGGAGACCTCTTTCTCGTCCATTATTCTCTTTATGATCTTCTCGGTCTCGGCGTCGTATGTGGCTGCGGGCTTCTTATCAGGTATGTCTATGACTACCTCGTCCTTGGGCTTGGGCGCCGGCTCGTCGAGGAGCTTGTTTCGCTCTATGAATCGGGCCTTGTCGTCAAAGTCCATTGAGTGTACGTTGCTGCTGGCGGTTATGCCTAGGGTCGCTAGCTGCTGTTTCTCGGCGTCGGTGAAGTTACCGAACTCTTTACTGCCTGAGATGTCCAGCCACCCGGCGGCGGTGCCTCTGCCTCTGCGTACGCTCACCGTGGGGCAGGCTGCCTTGATGCAGTCCCGTATGAGGGCGTTCGCCTCATTAAAGCTCATGCTAGCTACTCGGCTCCTCATTGAGGGTGTAGCTTTGACGGTGGCTCCTTGTTGTGGGGGCTGCTCGGTTTTGTAGCCTTCCATTATCCTCTTAATCTCGGGGCTCTGTGAGATCGCCGTAGTTTTTCTCCTTGCATTGGCCCATTCTTCTAGGGCTTCCTTCTTCAGTTTCTCGTACTTGTTCTGGACTAGCCCCAGGGCGTCACGCTCAGCGGTGACCTCAGGCATTACGATGACTCTCTCATCTATGGCCCCCTCCTGCATACGGTTCTCGGCGAAGTACTCGGCCTGGCTGCTCTGCACAGCCTCGGCTGTGAGCCGGTTCATGTACTTCTCCGCCGCCTCAACCGGGAGACCCTGATCTGTGAGGGCTCTACCCAGGTTCATCCTCCACGTCTTAACCATCCTGGGAACCCTGTCAGCCATCGTCTCATCGTACTGTCTCCGGGCCTCCTCTGTGGGGTTCAGGGCGGCGTTTCCTTGTCGTTTCTGGTCGGGCATATTGCCGTGTCTGGCCCGGGCGTATTCCGCTAGGTCGGTCTTCTCCTCCTCGGTGAAGCGTTCCTCGAAGTAGACGGCCTTTATGATGCCGTCAAGCTCCTGGGGGGTCTTGGCGGCCAGGATGATCCTCTTGGCCTTGCTGTAAGGGCTGTCAGCCTCGGGTTTACTCTCGGCTTCCCTGGGCTTCACGTAGGGCTGGTAGCCCCGTATGCTACTCTCACGGTTAGCTGTGTGGTCCCTTAGCCCGACCTTGACACCCAAGCTCCCCAGGGTGTGTAGGAATATGGTGGCGTCCCTGTCCTCCTCCAGGTAGGCGTAGCCGCCCTTCACGTAGCTGGCGTTGGATATGTCGTCTGCGATGCCCAGCTCCTCCAGCCTCTTGATAGGCACACGGAGCCAGCCGTGGCCGGGGTCACTGTAGAAATCGTAGGACTCTGAGCGGGTCTTGACGGTGGGTTTAGGTGCGGCGGGGGCGTTCTGCTCGGCCTCTTTAAGGCGTTGACGGTATCGCTCGGCCTCCTCCAGGGTCTTAAACTGCTTCTTGGTGGTCCTCACTTTTTCAGGGTCGTAGCGCACGACCTCGTACATGCCGGTTTTCCTGTTGTACTCAGGCTGGGTTACTTGACTGAAAGGCTCTTTCGGGGCAATGGGTTCAGGAGGCTTCTCGGGTTTGGTTCTGTCTCTGACGCTGCTCAGGGCCTCCCTGTAGGCGGCCTCAACCATGCCGGGGATGGGCCTCTGGGCGACCTCCGTTGCCATGTATTTCTTTACCGCGTCCTCCCACAGCTCCGGGACCTCCCCGAAGGCGTCCCTTGCAAGGTCCATGGCTTCCTGTCTTTGCTTCTTCAGCGCCTCGCCTTGGATGCGGTTTATGAAGCCCTCGTTGAAGGTGCTGCTGATCTCGGCTGCCTCCGCCTGGCTGTACCCCATTTTTATGAGGTCACCGTAGAGTTTCCTGCTGTAGCCTTTGACGTTGATGTCCATGGCCGCGCTCAGCGCGGTGTCGTACTGAACCCCGTAGTCCTCCCTTAGCGTGGCCAGGCGCTGCCGGCTCCTCTCCTCGTCGCTGGTCTTAGCCTCGTGCTTCTCTTTTAGCTCCTTGAGGCGCTTCAACTGCTCCTCCCTCTCCAGGTGGGCCTTCTCCTGCCGAAGCTTCACCAGCTCAGCCTTGGCCAGGTCTCCCACCCGCTTCATGGCGGATTTGGCTTCGTCGCCGGGCTTGATCCACTCCTCCGCCATGGCCTTCTCCGTGATCCGCTTCAGCTCCTCCTGGGTGGCGGTGGGTAACACTCCGCCCAGGGCTTTCACGTAGAGCTCCCTCATCCTCTCCGGCGCGGATTTAGGCTTGTTCAGGGGAGTGGTGTCCTTGAAGCGCTCTATGTTCGGGGTGCCCTTGAAGGGCGGGTGAGCCTTCTCGTGGACGCCGCCGCTCTTCTTGGCCAGCCGGTCCATGAAGTCGTCCAGGTCCTTGCCTGTGATGCCCATGGCTTTGAGGGCACGCTGGTCGGCGTCCCACTCGCCTTCCACCTTGGCCACCGAGAAGGCTTTCCGGTATCCCTTGTGGCCCAGGTCCTCGTACTGTTTCTGGTGGGATAGCTCGTGGGCTATGGCGTACTCCAGGTACTTCTGGGTGAGCTCCGGGTCCTTCTCCCAGACGCCTGCGAAGTGGCTGTAGTTGACCTCTATCTGGGGCGTCCTGCCGCCGGCGAAGTGGCGGATGCGGGCCGGGGTGCCTCGGTTCTGGGCGCTCAGCTTCACCGGGCCTTTGATGTCCAGCTTCCGCCGATACTTCTCCACGACGTCGGCCAGGAACTTCTTAGCGGCGTCGGGCGCAGCCATGGGGTTACCGATCTTTTGCTCATCTACCCTAGCCTCTTTGGCTTCAGTTTTCTGCCTGGTGTCTACGCCGGGGTAGTCGTACTTCTCGGGGTGCTTCATCCACTCCTCGGGTGTGGGCGCCAGCGGAGCCTCCAGGGCTTTGTCGGTTCTCTGTGCGGCCTCGCTGCGTTTCTCCATCGCCTTGCGGGCCTTGGTGTCAGGGTAGTCTACGCCGGGTACGTCCAGGCGGCCTGGGTGTTTGATCCAGTGGCTGGGCGATGGGGCTATGGGTGCGATCAGGTGCTCATCTGTCCTCTGTGCCTGCCATGAACGTGTGGCGTGTATTTGCCTCAGCGCCTCTACGTCCCTCTCGGTGAAGGTGTAGGGCTCCTTCTCGGCCATGCTTCTGCTTGGGGCGCCTATGCCCTGTCCCTTATCCCGCCTGGGGCGGGGTCTCCGCTGTCTGGTTCTTCTACTCATCGTCCTTCTCCTCGTGTTTGAGGGGTCCCATCACCGCCTCGGCTTCGAGGGGGCTGGTCATGCTGCTCTTCGACTCTGGTTGATCGGGCTCCAAGGTGGTCCATCCACGCCGGACATACTCTTGGCGTGATGCGGCGAAGTCGTCAAAAATCATCCAGAATAGCTCCGATAGGTTCTCGGGTACGCTATACCCTTCTGTTCTGGTCAGGGTTTCAATCGCTTTGCGGGTGCGCTCCGAGGGACTTGTTACAATGGTCTCAGGGATGTCGAAGTTGAGGAGCGTGGCCCACTCCTTCGTATTCATGCCCCCGGTTTTATTGGATGCTTCGAGTATCTTGTCACCTACTTTCCCCTGCCGGGCAGCCAGCAGGGTGAGGTTATCCATCTGGGGCTTATCCTTGGCCATCGGGCTCCTCCTGCTGCTGCTGTACGGGCATCACCTTCTGAAGCTCCTCGGTGAGCTTCCTGGTGGCGTCCTTAACGTGTACGTGTAGCTGCTCCGGGTTGAGGGTCTTGCTGAGTATGTTTTCCCGCAGCGTAGCCTCGAAGAACTTCATCTTGTTAACCACCACCACGGGTAGAGCTCTGTTCATGAGCATCTGGGCCAGCTCCATCTCGGCCACCTTCTTCTGTAGCTTCTCGATGAGCCGGGCCTCTGCGAACGCCTGGGCCAGGCTCCAGTCGCTCTTGATCTTCACCTCGTTGTCGGTTTTGGTGTAGCCGTCTCCCTTGGTGATTATCTGGGGGTAGCTTACCCCGTTGATCTCTAGGGGCAGGTAGCCCTCCTTGCCCTCAATCGCTAGCGGTATGGTTTTGATGAAGCCGGTTCGCCAGTATTGGGGTCCCGCGTCTACTATGATGCCTCGGCCTTCGTCGTCGAAGGGGTAGGTTGTGATGCGCTGTAGGCCGCTCTCATGGTACTCGTTGACGGCTTTCTCGGTGGCGTAGCCCCTGGCCAGCCAGTACACCATGCCGGCGCTCAGCCCCAGGGGTATAAACATGTAGAAGTCGGGCAGCCACCTTAT
>JBDRQD010000010.1:0-22715 GCA_043826455.1 Candidatus Bathyarchaeota archaeon | reverse complement strand
GCTGGAGACAGCCATTATCCTTGTGGCTTTCGTCATTACGGCGGCTGCCTTCGCCTTCGTCGTGCTGAACATGGGTTTCCTGACAGCGGAGAAAGCGCAGTCGGTGATCAGCGCAGGCATGACTGAGGCCAGCTCATCTATGTTGATGGACAGCGGGCTCATCGGACAGTTCGACAACGTCACAGGCGCACAATCTAGTATCGCCCTTGTGAAGCTGACGTTCTACATTAAGCTTAGCCAGGGCCACGAGCCTGTGGACCTAAGCAGCGACAAGCTGGTAGCCACCTTCACCAGTCAACGAGCACACGGCGAGATCTATGCTAGCAACGGTACGGTGATGACTATCCAGGGCGTGAACAGCGACGGCGACAGGCTGATTGAGACCGGCGAGAAGTTCAAGGTCACTGTCGACTTTAACCAGCTCGACAGGAGCACTCTGGACCCGGCTCAGGCGACGCCTGCAGGCGCCCTGGTACATCCCTACGAGGAGTTCAGGATCGAGCTGAGGCCCTCCACGGGCGCAGTCCTCGCCATCGAGCGCCAGATACCTGCCGTCTATGCCACGATAATGGTGATAGACTAAATCCTATTTTTCTCCTTCCCCCTTTTATCTTCAAAACAGGTGAGAAAAATGTCCCAAACGAGACAAGATGGATGTAAGAGCGGTGCCAAAACATTCCCTGGATCGAGGTTAGTCAGATCAACTCGTATCGAGGCAAATATGGACAGACAGTAAACGGTGATCTATAAACCTTTTAATGAAAATCCGGGACGTGAGACTGATGGCTGCGGACAAGGACTCATTGATGGATCTCAAATCTGAGCTTAACGCGTTGAAGACAGATTTAGACGACGGCTTGCCCGCTGAGGAGCAAGACATGTCCAACGACATGCTGGACCTCAAGAGACGAATGGACAAGGCCGACCAAGAGATGAGAGCCATGACCGAGGCCATGAAGTCTACGCTGCTGGATGTCCGCGCCCTTATGCAGGATATGGATAATCCCTTCAACATGCTGCGGGACATGGGTGTGGACAAACTCGTCAACAAGGCCGTCGAGACCGTCGAGGACGAGGTTAACAAGCAGAAGCGTGAGGATGCAAAGAAGCGGATGGCTGACGGAGGAAAAGACAGCAGCAGCCCTGTCACAACCCAGTTAGCTGGGTCCGCTACTTCAGCACCCGCGTCCGCAGGTCTGAGTGCGGCCACAGGTCAGCCGACGGCTTCATCCCTTCCACAAATGGATCCGCAGTACAGTGCTCATGCTCCTCAAGGAGGGGCGCCTCAGGTTTCTGCGCCAGCCTCAGGCTACGGCGGTTCGCAGTCATCTCAAGGACCAGCCTCAGGCTACGGCGGTTCGCAGCCATCTCAAGGATCAGCCTCAGCCCATGGGCCGGGGTCTAGTTACGGCGGAGCTATGTCAAGTATCGAGGAAAATGTTCAGTCTCTCATGAAGAGAGTGATAGTCACAGAGCAGGCTGTGCCCATGATCCTGAAGAGGGTGTCAAGAACCGAGGAGGCCGTCGGGGAGCTCAACGACACGGTGCTGGAGCTTATAGATAACTTGAAGGGAGAGCGGCGTAGAACCAGAAGGGAGATGCCCCGGGACCATGATAGGTTCTCGTTTGAGCTCGGAGCAGACGAATCAAAGAAACCCGGAGAGGTCTACTATGAGGCCTACGTCAGCCTGGTCGCTGACTACCTTGTGCTGAGGTTCGGCGAGAAAGGAGCCGAGGAGATACTCCTGGAGGGCATGTACAAGGGCTGGGCGTCTCCACGCGTCGTGAGAGACATCATGGATCACACCGCCACCAATTACAAGGTCAAGGATAAGCGGAGCATCCCTCTACCTCTGGGGATAGGGCAGATGAATAACGACCTGGAGGACAAGATACTCCTAACCTCGCTTCTGAAGAACCTGGATAAACCCGTCGCGGAGTGGACTGAGCCTACGCACCTGTTCCTCCTCCTTGCCCTTGTCACGAGAGCGAGAGAGAACAAGATGAACAGGGCTGAGTCATGAGCTTTCTAAACCAACAAGACGAGAACATTCTAAAGCTCAACAACCCTGAGCTGGACAGGAAGATAGGTGGTCTTCCCCTCCCCTCTCTGACCCTCATCGAGGGCACCAACGACTCAGGGAAAAGTGTCCTCGCTCAGCAGATAACCTACGGCGCCCTCAAAGCCGGGAAAAGGGTGATATTCATCACCACCGAGGACACGGCTAAGGGCCTCCTCACAAACATGGAGAGGCTCAACTGGAGCATCACCGACCAGTTCATCATGGGCAGCTTCAAGATCACGGCCCTGAACACGGTCAACATGAAGTGGAACGAGGAGATATCCAAGTATTACCTCATAGCCCTCACCAACTACATCAGGCAGAGGGCCAGCGTCTACGACATAGTGATCCTTGACTCAATTACACACCTCCTCTCCCACGCCCAGGAGAACGACATCCTGGACTTTTTCAGCACCTGCAGGTTCATAGTGGACCAGCTGGGCCAGACCTTCATAATAACCATCCACCCATACGCCCTACAGAACGAGCTGCTGACAAGAACCAGAGCCTTCTGTGACGGCCACATAGTCCTGGAGATAAGGACCTTCAGGGACCGCACGGCCCTCACCATGAACGTGGCCAAACTCAAGGGGGCCATCAAGAACGTCAGCGACCTCATAAGCTTCGAGGTGTCCCCCGCCTACGGCATCAAGATACTGCCCTTCTCGACGGCTAGAGGATAAACCCTTATCCCACGCTTTTGAAGACGGAACATTGTAGCTATCAAAAAATAGCTGAAAAAAATAGAAAATTACTCCCAAAAAATATCACATTCTACCCAGCCACTGTCATATGAACTGACAACATCCGAGGGCCGAGGCTGCAAAGAATAAACCAGCCAGCTACGAAGAACCGCTGGAACACCATTCTATAACCCATTTAAAGATTGGAGACGGGACAATAGCAGAAACAACTCCCCGGAACCACGTGAGGTTACTACTTGGAATCCTTTGAGGCTATTGGTAAGAGCTTCGCCGGATACGGCACAGACGCAGAGCTAAGCCTAGAGGGTAAAATAAGCAGGCTCAAAGGGTTCGACGAGAGCTGGGCGCAGCGGGTGCGCAAGAACCCCTACTTCAAGTACTACATGAAGAAGCTCCTCAGCAACGGATCGGAGGATCAGCCCCAGCTGGTGGCCAGCCTAGGAAGAGACATGGGGATCATGGATAGCCCCAACCTCATCTACCCCGTCGGGGACCCGGTGTTCATCCACATCTTCGTGAGCGGCAAGAACAAGGACCTCATGTACAAGCCCATAGAGCCCAGGCTGGTGTACAACCGCGACTGGATACTGGCTGAGGTGGAGAGAAGGATCGCCCTGAATGTGGATGAAACCATTAGTTTCAAGACCCCGGAGGAGAAGACCAAGTACCTACACGAGCTACTCACCACCTTTGTGCGGGTCGAGAAGGGATACAAACCCAGAACCATGACCCAAGAGGAAAACGGGGAGGAAGAGAACAAGGGGTTCCTATCCAGACTCAAGAAGAGAGACCAGAACGAGATCGTCCTGGACCCCCTCAGCTACGAGATGCTCAGGTACGAGGTATACTGCGAGAAGGTGGGCTCCAGCATCCTTGAGCCCTTCATCAGGGACATCTACATAGAGGACATTCACTGCAGCGGTATGGGCCCCATCTACATAGACCACAAGATCTTCAAGACCATGGAGAGCACCATCAAGCTCGAGGACTCTGAGCAGCTGGACCACTTCGCCCTCAAGCTCAGCGAGATCGTGGGCAAGCCCGCCTCACACCGCGAGCCCATAGTGGACGCCAAGATGCCTGACGGATCAAGGCTGAACCTCGTCTACGGCGAGGACGTGTCCACCAGGGGCAGCAACTTCACCATCCGTAAGTTCGCAACAAGCCCCCTGAGCATAACCCAGATCATCAAGTGGGGCACCATGAGCAGCCTGTGCGCCGCCTACATGTGGATGCTCCTGGAGAACAAGATGAGCCTCTGGATATGCGGGGAGACGGCCTCAGGCAAGACCACCACCCTCTCAGCCCTCATGATGTTCATGCCCCGCGACAACAAGATCGTTAGCATCGAGGAAGTCCCCGAGGTCCACATACCCCACAAGAACTGGATAAGGGAAGTGGTGAGGGACACAGCCAACGCGGGCAGCGAGGAGGGCGTCACCATGTTCGTCCTGTTAAAGGCCGCCCTGAGGCAGAGGCCCACATACATCATCGTAGGTGAGGTCAGAGGCGCCGAGGGCAACATCGCCTTCCAGGCTATGCAGACGGGCCACCCCAGCATCGCCACCTTCCACGCGGCCTCCGTCGGGAAACTGGTGCAGAGGCTCACCAACTACCCCATCAACGTGCCCAAGACCCACGTGGACAACCTCAACGCGGCCCTCTTCCAGAGCGCCGTCCACGACTACGAGACAGGCAAGTATAAGCGCCGCGTCGTAAGCGTCAACGAGATCCTGGGCTACGAGCCCGCCGACCAGGCCTTCAACTTCGTGGAGGTGTTCAGCTTCGAGCCCTCAACGGACAAGATCATCTTCAGAGGCCTGGGCACCAGCTACCTTCTGGACAACAAGATAGCCATCATGAAGGGCTTCACGGGTATCGACATCAGGAAGATCTACGACGAGCTCTACATGCGGGCCGAGACCCTCGAGTACATGATAGCCCTGGGTATCCTGGAGTACGACGACGTCATGGAGAACCTTCTCTACGTCCAGGGCGTGGGCATACAGCAGGCCCACTCCAAGCTGAGGAGGATGGCCTTGACAAAGTTTGGTCAGGGTATCGAGGCCGAGATCAAGAAGAAGGTGAGCAACACGGAATGATGGCGAGGCTGAAGACCCTTAAAGTGCCCAAGTTTCTGGAGGGCCTCAGTAAAGGGGATAAGATAGACTTCGAGTTTCCCTTCTTCATCCTCTACCTACGCTCAATAACGTCGGGCACCATATCCAGGGTCCTCATGCTTCAGGTGGCCTCGGAGAAGCTCATCTTCAGCAGCATAAGGCCCTACATGGTCAAGATTCTCAACCTCATGAGCCAGTGGAGGTATCCCCAGGCCAAGGCCACGGAGATCATGAGCAGCCAGGCGCCCACCAAGGACTTTAAGGACTTCCTGTTCAAGTTCAGCCAGAGCATAGCCTCAGGCGAGCCCGTCAACCAGTTCATCAACAACTACCACACCAACTACATGGCCGAGTTCGAGGCCTCACGGATGCAGTCCATGACCCGGCTGAAGATACTGAGCGACGCCTACGTACCCATGTTAAGCATAACCCTCTTCATGACCACCACGATGCTCATCTCGTCCATCTTCTACGACGCAAAGATCATGATCGTCCTAGCCATCATGGTTGTCATTGCCGTCAGCTTCATACTCTACATCCTATCCTGGCTCATCTTCAACTCCGCGAAGCCGGACGCGGTCCTGGTCCAGGACCAGAAGGAGAAACCTGCAGCTCGCAGGAGAGCCGAGTACGCGGCCATTATGAGCCTGGTGCTGTCAGGTCTTGTCCTGCTCATACCCTTCGAGAACAGGTTCAAGCACTTTATACTCATAGGAATCATACTCTTCATGGGGGGCCTAATAGGGCGAACCTACGTCGGCACAGTGAAGAAGAGGGAGAAGGACTACCCCACCTTCTTCAGGTACATGGCCTCCAACCTGTCAGCCAACATACCCCTGGCCCAGATACTTAAAGGCGCCGCCGACACGGACTTCGGCAGCTTAAACCTGGTGATCAAGAGCCTCGACAACAAGATCAAGATGAGGGTTGAACCCAAGATAGCGTGGTGGGGCTTCGAGACTGAGATAGACAGCACCCTGATCCGCCGCGTCAACACCATTATGACGGACACCATATACACGGGCGGCAACCTGGGCGTGGCCAGCAAGTTCATCGAGGAGTTCTACCACGTGTACACCACCATCAGAGAACAGAGGTACAACGCAGTAGGCTACCACACAGGCCTACTTGTGCCCATTTACATAGTGGCCGCGGCTCTATTCGCTGTCATAGACGGGTTCTTTGCGAGTCTCATCGAGTTCATAGGTGAGATGGCCACGGTCCTGGACTTCTTCTCTGTCCCGGACGTGGAGTTCATGAGGCTCTTCTTCGTGTTCGCCCTAGCCCTCTTCGCCCTCAACAACGTGTTCAGCATATACAACATGGAGGGAGACTCAAGGTTCTCGGTTCTCTACTTCGTGGGGATGCAAATGACTTTAGGAGGAATAGTGTACCTCATAATCAGTGAGGCAGTATTAGGGTATCTAGCGGGAGTGACGACATTATAGGAGGAGAACGGATATGGGAGACGCGATAAGAAGCAACTTCGAGCCCGGGCGATGGCTGCTCGCCGCAGGCCTGATCCTAAGTGTGGTGCTTATGCTCCAACTGTACGCTATAAACGAGACAGTTGACATAGGTTCCCTCGACACCCTCTTGGGGCGAAACACGGTGGGCCTTCTCCTAGTCGTCTCATACTTACTTACTACCGTGGCCATGCTGGCTGTCGTCTCCGAGTTCTTCAAGGTCAGGAAGAGGATCGACGGTCTTTTTGCCTTAACCGAGTTACTTGATAAGATAGAGGATCTTCAGGCTCCACACGCGCCCCAGCCTGCTCCTCTCCCCGCATCTACACCGCTTGAGGGTCCTCCCGTTGTTCAAGCCATTAAACTGGAAGAAGAGAAACCTGAGGAAGAACTCGATGAACTGCTGCTGGAAAGCGAACCGGAAAGTAAATCGGTAGTCGTTGAAAAAGAGGCGGCTCCGACGACTGTAGAAGAAACAGCTAAAACGTCCACTAAAAAGGACCAAGTCAGTTATAGGAAAATAGAAGTAAAGATTGACGATGGATCTTCTCAACCCAAAGCCGCAATAGCTGAGGAGGAAATGGATTTGGACGCCATGGACGAGATGGCTCAGCAGAGGTTCTTTGATGATGAAGTCGACGAAGTCGTTGATGATATGCTTAAGCAGAGTGAAGTCATCGCGACGCTAAACGAGCTTGAACGCGTTGTTGAAGAATTGAAGTTAAAAAAGGGAGTTTATAGCCCCAATTAACGGCATTACATAGTCCTCGATCTACATCACTGTTGTCTGGGCGACTATATCTGTTCCATAACACGCCTTCATAAACTATCTATATATTCCAGCTCGATGATGGAGTGAAAATGGCCTCCTCGATCGTGTCAGAAGGCATAGTACTCGTAGCTGTAGTTGTGGCAGCCGCTATGCTGAGCCAGGTCTTCCTGACAGCCATGACGGGGATAGAGCAGAGCAGTCTGACCATGTCAGAGAGGCTCGGCGACAAGATGAAGACCAGCATCCAGGTCATCTCAGCCGTGAACACGAGCTCCACCACAGTCAAGGTCTGGGTTAAGAACACTGGGACATACATTATGCCCTCTGCCGTCATACAGAGAGGCGATGTCATATTCGGAAAGTATGGGGAGTTCAGCCTAGTGGAGTACGCCGAGTCCGGTGCAGGCTGGAGCTTCCGGCTCGTGAACAGCGACGACACCAACTGGCAGAGCGGAGAGACGATAGAGGTCACGATAACGGCTTCCGCAGTCCTCAGCAAGGGGGACTACTACTTCTGCTTCAACACGTTCAACGGGGTCGACGATGAGCTGTACTTCAGCATAGGCGGTTAAGGATGGGACAGTCAACCACCGTGGCAACGGCGTTTACCGCCATAATGATGATAGCAGGAATCACCATCCTCATCACCACGGCTGTCTCAGGTTTCAGCATCATTACCCAAGCCATAGACAGCAGGGTTGACAGGACCCAGACCATTGTCCACGAGAGGATGGCCTTCACCGGCTGGAAGCTTGACGACGCCCAGACCCTCAGGCTTAACGCGACAAACGCGGGGGAAACCATCATGGCTCTAAGAGAGTTCGACAAGTTTGACCTGATAGTCACCTACATCGAGGCAGGGGCCACAAAGTCTGAGTGGCTGGCCTTCAATCAAGGAGCCTCCTCAGGCGACTACTGGAAGATCAACAGGGTATTCTTCAACGGAGCCGAGGGCGACCAGGTAAACCCCATGGTCTTAACTGTGCCGGTGAGCGGCAACTGGGACCCTGGGGAAACCATCGAGTTACTGATTCACATTGATGCCGTGAGTCCAACTTATAGGTACGTGATGTATTCGACCCTGAACGGCGTCACCGTGTCGACTGGTTTAACGTTGTCTTATCAATCTGGGACAACGTCCATAGCATCAGGCAGCGTCTTCGTTGAAGTGTCCCATAACCTGGGGCGGGTATCCACAAACATACAAGTGACGCCTAGGAATGAGATAACCGGCCCCGGTTTCTGGGTCAGTGATGTTGACTCGGACAGCTTCAGAGTAAATCTGGGTCAAAGCGAGGCAGGCGACATCGGGTTTTACTGGAGAATAGAATAACTCATTTATTTTAATCAATATATTCAAACTGTTTTTATAGGTTGTTTATTGATTTATTAATTTATTCCGGTTTATTAAATAGATTATTATATTGATGATAATTAATGTATTTGTGATCTATAACTTTATATCATGGATTCTTGATCTATATTTTCGATCTATTTGTTCCGGACCCAGCTAAGTGGCAGGTTCGAAATGGCCGCGTATCTACTGCTTCTGCTGGGAGCTCTAGGCGACTGGGCGTCAACCACTAAAGGGCTGAGCGTAGGGCTCTTGGAAGGTAATATGTTGGCCGCCTCACTCATGGAGACCGGCCTGTGGATACCCACCGATCTCATGATGGTTGGCGTCTGCATCATTGTGCCGTACCTGGTTAACAGGCTTGTGAAAAGTAGAGCCGCCAAGATTCTATACATGTTCCCCTTGGTGGCTGGGTTATTCAAGGTAGCTGTTAGCCTATGGAACATTAGTCTAATAATGTAAAGGAAAGAGGCCTACTTGCTCTTCCAGAGTAACTCGAAAAGGATCTTGTAGCTGTCCACGATGGTCTCATAGTTTGTCCACATGCCGTAAAGGTTGCTCTGGTCGTTGGCCATGAGAAGGATCATCTCCTCCCCGTCTTTGACGAAGTAGCCCGGCATCTCGTACTTCTTCAGGTACGCGAAGTCACCGTCACCTATCTCTATCTGGTCCAGAACGTAGCTGCTTGTGGGCGAGTAGTTGGTCAGTAGTCGCACCTTTATGCCCTTCTTGGTGGCCAACTCGTCCAGCTCCTCTAGGAACGGGGTGTTGTAGAGCCAGATGAGGTTGTTATCCGATGCCACCATGTCGAAGGTCTCTTTGCATCCTGTTAAAAGCTCGTTGAGCCTCACACTGATGTGGCGTTTGCCCTCCAGCACCTGGAAGGTCTCCTTCGTCTGCTGTACGTTCTCAGGCTCAGGAAGGCTCTTCCATATCTTGAGAAGCTCGGTTTTCTGCTGCTCCATCTTGTAGATGCGTTGTCGCCTTTCCTCGATGAGGTTATTCAGGACCGTCTCAAAGGGGACGGCGACAAACTTCATGGGCCTCTCCATGACCCTACTGATGAGACCCTGGGTCTCGAGGCGGCGCAGTATCTTATAGGCCTCTGTGCGATGCACACCCAGCGCCTCCGCGACACTTTGAGCCTTGTGGGCGCCGAACCTCGCCAGATAAAGATATACCCTGACCTCATTCTTACTGAGCTTGAACCTGCTGAGAGCCTGGTCTATGCTCTTCAGAGCACTGATGTGCTCCATGGCCTCGGAGGGGATACGTGTCCTGCTGGTCTCTTTAGTGTATACCGGCAGGAGCTCCAGTTCGTCCTCCATAAGCTCAGTCTTCTTCTTCTCGCCTTTTTCGAGTTGTAATTGTCCAACCTGCATCTTTCAGCCCTGGCAAATCCATATCTTTAATATAAAAAGAGATTCTGGAGAGAAAAACTAGTTTCTGCATCCATATTCTCTAGGAGTTAGCCCTAGGAGTGGGAGGTGAGCCTCGTCTTCTGTTTTCTAGGTGACAGTGATCGGTTTAAAGCGTTTGTGTGGTCCGAGAAAAACATTCTATTCACAGTTTCCTTGAATGTGTAGGTATAGAAAAACAACACATTCCTCGAACGGCTCTCCGCAAAAAGCTTATAATCACCTTTCTGTTAACGGTTTCAACCCGGGACAGTGTAGACCCTTGAAATGTCCTTTCTGTGGCTTAGAGGAACTCAGAACCCTTGAGACTAGGGACTCCCACAACAACATGGTTAGGCGTCGAAAGGAGTGCTCCGCATGCAGTAAACGCTTTACCACCTACGAGTACATCGAGGAGATCGAGCTCATGGTCCGGAAAAAGGATGGGCGCCTGGAGAGGTTCAACAGCGACAAGATTGTCAAGGGCCTTCAGAAGGCCTGCGAGAAGCGTCCGGTGAGTCTTGAGCAGATCAAGGACATAGCGGAGCAGGTGCGTCAAAGGATCATAGCAGATGGGAAAGACGAGGTGTCTAGCAGGGAGATAGGTGACATCGTCATCTCCTATCTTAGAGACCTGGACTATGTTTGCTATGTTAGGTTCGCGTCAGTCTACAGGGAGTTCAAGGAGCCCAGCGACTTTAAGGAGTTCATGAAAGAGGAGCACTAGGCCTTCCACCAGTCGAACTCCAGGTACCTCACCTGCTCGTTTACTATGGCCAATATGAACGATTTTCTCACAGTTGTAGCCAGTCTGCCAGCTTTTACCATCTCAGCCGCTTCCATGTCCTGTTCTCCGCTCCACACCTGCACTATGTAAGGCGCGTGGTCTATCCCTGGGCCGTGCTCGTAGACAGCGAAGTCGCACCCGTATTTAATGCCGGGCGAGACCACGTACCCTCGTGATCTAAGATCCTTGTATGTCTTGTACTTGGCTTCGAAGCCCTGTATGCCCCCAGCGATCTTGTTTCTCAAACTTCTCAGGGAGATGAACCTACCTTTCAAGTCTTGTACCTTTAGCCGCCCGGTTTCAGCCAGGTAAAGCCCTTCTATGGCGTCAAGTACCAGCGGTGTGTCAAACTCTTCTTTTGGCTTGGGTATTCCTAGGGGTTTACCGTAGAAACCTTCCGAAAATAACTCGTTGCCTTGACTCGTGTCCCATACTATCAGTCTGTTGTTTTCCACCAACTGGGCAACGGGAGACATGTTTGATCAGTTACAATGCTATTATGCGTATGTGGTCTGAGGCCTCTCTGACCTTGTCAACCATGTTCTCCATGAGATTTATCGTGTCCTTAAGGATCAGGATGGCCGGCAGCTCCATGGCGCTTGTGATGACCTCCATCTCCACGTTCATGTAGTTCTC
Source organism: Candidatus Bathyarchaeota archaeon (assembly GCA_043826455.1). Lineage (GTDB taxonomy): Archaea > Thermoproteota > Bathyarchaeia > TCS64 > TCS64 > RBG-16-57-9. The sequence goes on along the minus strand of JBDRQD010000010.1, from coordinate 11,416 downwards.
GTCAAACTTTCTCTCTATATCCTCAATCTGCTTGGTGAACCCGATGGCCTTGTCTGAGTTGAAGCCCAGGCTCATCATGGCCTCCCTCAGTTTGATTAAAGCGTCGAAGGCCAGGTCACTCAGCTCCAGCATCCCCGCTGCAACGTTTTCAGGCATCTGCCACCGTCTTTTTTCTATCACCGTGAGCCTAGCCCCTGTCCCCTTTATCTGATCCATTATATCACCGAAGGCGCTGATTAGCCTGAAGAAGTCGTCTCTGTTCACTAGAACGCCTCCGATCTCGTGGAGCTCCTTGATCAGAGTGACCTTAATTCCACCCGCTTCATCGGTGATAGTCTGAACGCTGTCCATGAGGCCCGCCGATGTTCCCTTCTTCTTCGCTAGGATATCGATCAGGGCGAGGATCTTTCTAAAGCTCTCAACGGTCAGCCTTGCATGGTCCTGACAGAGCATGAGAAGGTTTCGCATTGTACGGTCTTCGGACTCGACGGGGAATACCATTGATACGCACCAGGGATTATTCTATTAATCATATAATCATTGCAGGCTTTAAAGTTTAAACATTGTAAAAATTATTGGTGCATTGAAAGTAATTACAATAAATACTTAACCTCTCTTTTTCTTGGAGCTCGTCCACCAATCCAAATAGTCCTCGTTACGTTGCCGCTTCTTCTCTTCCTCGTCGTCGTTTTTCTCGTACAACTTTTCGAGGGCTCGGGAGAGTTCAGCTTCAGTGTATGTGAGGCCGCAGCTCTGGCAGCTGTAGTGTCTCAGCTTGGGGTCCCATTTCAGCTTACCTCCACACTCTGTGCAATAGGGCATCAAACATCACCTGTATTCCCTTTTGCCTGCATATTTTTCAGGTCCACGCCTACTACATCAGGTTACTTACGTATAAATCCATGTTCTCAGGCCCTCCAAGGGTCCAGGTGAGCTGCTGGCTGTAGTCTGGAGGGCCTTAGCGGAAGCTCTCCAGAAGAAGAGGCGCGGGTGCTGGGTCGTTCGTACGTGCCCACGGGCTGCAGTAGAGTATAGAGGGGAGGAAATGGGCCTTTTCTGCGCCTTCTCTCCCTCAATGCAACAAAAAGGCTTATTGTTGCATCCAGAAGATGCAGGTAAGCTCAGGCTGTGGCTTGCTCCACGTGGAGCACTGGCAGCCTTCCCCGGTTAAAGGTGCTCCTCGAGGAGGCTGTCAATCTCACGGACTCTGTGAGGGTTCAGGGAGATTGTGCGCCTCTTCTTGTGGCCGATAACAAGGCCTTCTCTGATCAGGTCCTCGATGGCTGTGTGAACCTTCTTACCGTCCTCCTTGACCAGTTTCCCCAGCCAGTCCACCAGGCTGTCCACTGGTAGGTATTTGGCGCCCCAGCAGTTACGCCTTTTGAGTCTCCAGCAGATCTCGGCCTTGATCTCCTCAGTGGTCATATCGCGGGGCGCCGTATTGGGTCACTTACTACACCTTTCACAGTGACAGACTTATATACCTTCGTCTTAATAACGCATTAGATAGAGAGAATGGCGTCAATCTACAGCGAAGAGTACGGCTCGGTGTTTCTGAAGGTGTTCGGCGCGTCGCCTCAGCTCCGGCTATTGGACTTCTTCATGGATAACCCTAACCACGACTTCCCCAGGAACGAGGTCATGGAGGCCATAGGGATGGCCAAGCGTACCCTCTACGAGTACCTGCCCGTTCTTCTGGAGGAGGGCGCCATCAAGGTGTCCAGGAGGATCGGAAGGGCTGAGCTCTACACGCTGGACAGGGAGTCCCCCATCGTCCAGTGCTTTATGAAGGTCGAGAAAGAGCTCACACAGCCCGGGGAGGCCTCCGCGGAGGAGGCTGAGGAGCTCATAGTGTCTTAGAGTCGCCTCGCCATGATCTTCACCGTATTCCTCTAGTTGAAGCAGCTCACGTGCTGAAGGCCCTGAGGAAGGCGTGGACCTCGCGGCCTCTGTGGTCGCGACACTCCGCCCCCGCGTAGAAGGCCCTGAGAGGCACGAAAAACCCTCACTCTATATAAACCCCTGAACCTTGACCGGGGCGGTCAGGGAGGCACCCCATGGGCCGTTTTCAACCCCACGCTCTGGGCCGCCTGTGGCCTCGGTGTCCTCCGTGGCCTTCATGTGTTGAAGGCCTTCCTATCCTGTGTCTCCTGCGGCTCTTCGAGCCGCCTCCTCCCGGATCCTTGGCGCCGCTGCCTCGAGGGCGCCTGGGGGGTGGGGGTGTGGGGTTGAAAACGGGGCGTTTAGCCTTGGCTGGAACCAAACGCCCCTCATGCGGCAACCTTATTCTATATGTGATATTTCAGGTAAAAGGGGGGATGTTGGGGCTCAGCTGCCCGATTCCCTGAAGTTGAGGCGTTGGGGCGGCTCGTCTAAGCTGATCTCAGTGACCTCGTGCTGGCCTGTCTTCAGGTTCAGGTAGTCGACCAGGAGCCTCACCGGCTCCCCCAGCCTGGCCAGCCTGTGGGCCTCATTGAGCTCCGGCCGGATCTCCTCTAGTGGTATGGTCACTATGGACCGGTCGCTTTTGAAGCACTTGACGCTGATCACCTCGTAGCTGCCGTCCCTGAGCTCCACCACCAGGTCAGGGCGGCCCTTGGCGCCATCCCGGGTGACCCTGCTGACGTCAGGCCTAAGCCTGTGGCTGCCTTCCAGGTACACCTCATAGGCGGCGCCCATGCGGCGGCCCACCTCCCCGCGGACCATGCCGAGCCACTTGGATACCGCCCCCTGGGTGACCCCGAGATCTCGGGCGACGTCGTCCTGGTATCGGCCTCGGAGGTAGCTCCTATACGCCTCGACCCGGGGCCTCCACTTCTTGTCAGCCTCCAGCTCCACGAGGACGGGCTCCTCGTCGAAGGCGAAGGCGTCACCGCTGAGGGCGAGCATCTGGGCCTCGATGAGCTCCATCCCCGAGACCTCCGCGTCAGCCTGCGGTGCCTCCTCATCCTTTTCGGGGCTCAGGATCTCGGTGTACAGGTCCTCGCCCACCATCTCGCTCTTGATGAACCCCGGCTTCTCGAAGCCGGTGAGGGCGATGATGCCGCGGCTCTTGACGCCCTGGTCGTAGTTGCGCGTCACCCGCCTGGTGATCCGGTCCAGCTCGCGTATGCCCTCCTCCCCGAAGGTCTTCTTTAGGTCGGACTTGTACCACTTGTCGCCGCTGCTACTCTTCGCGATGATGGCGGTGCTGACCCGCCTGGCCAGCTTATCCAGCGCGTAGATATCCTGGATGCCGAAGAGGGCGACGATGACCCCGGACTCGGGCTTTCCGGCCTCCGTCAGGACCTCGTGGAACCTGTGCCTGATCCTGGTGAACTGCCTGGCGATGTCCGGAGGCATCTCCCCGAAGCTATCGTCCAGGAACAGCAGTTGCACCGGCCTGGAGTCCATGGCGCCCATGATTGTCTTCAGGTCGGCGCTGCGGTTCATGATGGCGTTCACGTTCTCGGCTCCGTAGAACTCGGAGATTTTGACCGCGACCCACTTGGCGAACTCCGTCTTCCCGTACCCCATGGTGCCTATGATAACGGTGCTGACGAACTCAATGAGGCCCGGCTTCATGGGCCTCTGCAGCACCTTCAGGTACTCCCCAGTGAGGTTAGGGAGCCTCTGCTTCTTATCCAGGGGCTCGTACCCGAACTGGATGGGCATCAGGCAGTCACCCAGCACTATCGGCATCACGTAGGGCTTCATTTTTCTCCCTCCTCTTTGTTGATGGCCAGCCGCAAGGCTGGGGAAACGTGGCGCCCCACCTCTGGGGCGGATTTCAAAGCCCCCATGGGGCCTGCTTCACTCATCTTACTCAACTCCTTGATCAAGTTAACCACCTCGCAGCGAAGCCGGCTAGGAGCGCCGCGAAGGTCAGCACGGCCATGGCCATGAAGAGGGCCCGGGTCACCCGCTCTAACGACTCAAAGCTCACGCCTCGGCCTCCTCAATCTTCCGCGCATTTACCCTAGCCTCTTTGGCCCCGGTTTTGACGCGCCTGTGGGGCTCCTCATGTGCCTGGTTTGCTCCACGTGGAGCACTGTCCGGCGTCAACTGTCCCCCGTAGCCGTGGACAACAGTCAGGACCACGCGCCGGCCAGTCAAGGGGTAGCCCATAGCCTCCAGGGCGGCCACGAGATCCTCCATCCCTATGGCGGCACCCGGGCCGATGTCCAGCCGGCGCGTAGAGTAGCCCTCCAGGGCCTCCCCGAGGAGGCCGGCGACGGTGTCCCACCCTAGGCGGCCGGGCGGGGCCTCAACCTCCTCGACCACCTCCTTAGCCCTCATGGCCAGGCGTATGATCCGGAGCCGGGTTTTGATTCGCAGCCAAAGCCCCGGGCGCCGCCTGTGTGTAGCCTCAGTTGCTCCACGTGGAGCACCACTAAAGCAGTCAGTCAACTATTGACCCACCTCCTACCCGGGCCTCCCTCCGGCTCGCTGTCTGCAGGCTCCGGGGTCGTCATGATGTCGGCCACGGTGACCTTAAACCCGTCTTGCCTCAGGCTGCTAAGCTCCTCCTGGAAGGGCCTGAGCTGGTCCCTTGAGACCCACACAAGCGCCTCGTATGAGACGAGGTCCCAGACTCCGCGTCTGTCGGGGAGATATTTGGTGCGCTCGAGGAGTGTGACCGTCTCGTAGCGGCCGATGACCTCGTTGACGCGGAACAGGGAAGCCTGCCCCTCAGGCAGCTCAACGTAGATATCGAGAAGCCGGCTCCCCGGGGTGCTCAACACCGGATGGCTCCACCGCCCTCTTTTACGCGTCATCGCCGCCCTCCTCTGATCTCCCCACGCGGCGAGGCCAAGTATGGGGGCCCGCCCCACTTCATCACGTATAGCCCGTTGAGCTCGGCTAGGGCTGGGTATCTTGCCATGAACCTCCTCATGGCCGTCTCCGAGCTCCGGGCCCGGAGTATCATCTCCACGCCGTCAGATTTGACGAAGAAGTTAGGCATATTTAGTCCTCCTCCTGGTCACCGAGTGCTCCACGTGGAGCAAAGCCCCTTATGGTACCGTTAGACAGCTGCTGGGCTAGCTCCATCCACGTCTCGTGTGGTGGGTACGCGGGCTTGTGGGTAACATGTGTCTCGATGCGGAACCAAACCCGGTAGAGGCTGCCCGCCTCGTCTATAGTCCCGAGCTCCCGGGCCTCCACGAGAAGCTGAAGCCGGGCTAGGGCGGCATCCCTGACCGGCTCGATCTCGTCGCTGTTGAGGCGGTGACGACGCTCGGCTAACGGTACCATTACCTCACTCGTCACCTCACCGCCACCTCCTGCGTCTGGCTTGGCGTCGGCGGCCCCCTGTAGATCCTACACGCTGAGCCCAGGCAGCCTCCCAGCTTCTGGATCGTGGCGCATTTGAAGGGCCTGTAGCCGCGCCTAAGGGCGTGCTCAATATAGTACCTGGTCTTGCCTTCGTCGAAGCCCTGCATGCCGGCGAATCTACTCAGGATCTCGTCGATGCGGGCGCCCTCGGCGTGGAGCTCGGCTACGGCGGCCACTCTCATGAGGTGAGGTCCCTCGTGTACGCTGGCCTCAAAGACCGCTTCCATACAGGGTCTAAGCCGGCCCTTGGGGCCCCGGTACTCCCGGGGCGTAGCTGGGGGCCTGTGTAGCTGCCGCTCCGCGACTCTTACAAGCTCCGGGCCGATGCCGTGCTCACGCAGGACTGCGCTGAAGCCGGGGTGCAGGGTGAATGGCTGTAAGTCTCGATCCACGGGTACGCAGAGGGCCCCGGTGCCCTGGTGGACTGAGTAGGGGACCCGGTGGAGTCGCGTGGCGTCGGCTGCCTGGGGGTCCAGGGTCCTGTAGGTGGAGCCCTTGACCAACAGATCCCGGATGGCCTTGTAGAGGGCGGCTAGGTGGTCCGGGGGCCCATATACGGGCTCCTGTAGGAATACGTGTACGTGGTAGCCTTTCTTACCGCTGAATGTGGTTAGGGCTCCTACGCCGTAGTACCGGGCTAAGGCCTCACTGAAGGCCTGGGTGTCGTCCAGGGCGTACCTAATCTTCTCCTTTGAATCGAAGTCAAAAAACAGGCGGTCCAGTAGCGCTATCTCGCCGTCCTCGCTGTACGGGTTGGTGCTCATGTAGACGGGGGCGGCTCCCTGGTTGATGAGAGCCGCCAGGCGGTCCACGGCTTCATGGTGTGTGTAATATGTTTGGTATGGGGTGCCTACGCTGCGGTAGGGGCCGGGCCAGCACCACTCAGCTAAGAAGGCCTCCAGGCTCATGGCTGCTCCTCCTCTACCCACCTGAAGCCGCCCGGCTCCACTTTCACCCGAGACTCCAGCTTAACTATAGCTAAAACGGCGTCTTGATTAGGGTGCCCGGCCGCATCCATGAAGCTGAAAAAATCGGCCCGGGCCATATACCCGGCCCGTTTTAGCTGGGTCTCGGCCACCCGCCGTAGGTGCTGTATGTTGGGGTCGTCGTCCAGGGTGCCCTGGTTGGGCAGAGTCCCGGTGCCGACCGTGGGCTCACTGGCTTGTGTATTTTTTTCCCATACAGGGGGGGTGGAATATATTCTCTTGCTGCGCCTGTTCTCCGGGTCCACCTCCTCCACCACGAGCCCCGTCTCCAGGTATAGCTGAACCACGCGGTCCCGGGCCTTCTGCCCTATCCGGGATTTAAAATGGTCAAAATACATCTTCGACACGTCGTTGCGGTGCAGCCCGTTCTCGGCGGCCTCGAGGGCCGGCTTCAGGACTTTGTTGAAAAACTCGTACTCATGGGGTGGTATCCCCAGCTCGTTAGACTCCAGCAGGGGCTCAAGTATCTTGAATCCCTCCTCCAGGTCAAGGCGGGTGGCGTATATCTCCTTCCCGTCTGGCGTCTGCTCCCTGGTCCACTGATTAAAGAGGGCGTGCCCCTTGATGTAGGCGATCAGCCGGGGGAAGTCTCTTTGGTGCCTGGGCCTCAGGTACGGGTGCTTGTCCTTGAACCGCCTATATACTTCATCACGGTCCTCGGGACGTATTACCACGGTCTCCGTCGGGCTCTCCTTGATGAGCCTGATGCGCCGCCGGAGGAGCTCAAAGCCCGGGTCGCGGTCTACAGAGTCCCTGTACTCGCCGGGGTTGGCCAGCGCCTCGGCCTGGGCCTTTATGGCCTCCCTGAACTTCTCCTGGGTCGTCTCCGGGCTCACCTGGACGTGCCGGGTCTGCTCCTGCTCGTCCAGTAGGTGGGCTACGCTGCTGCTCACGGTGGTTGGGTAGCCCCGGATTATCACTTTCTTGGTCCGGTTCGCCCCGTCCTTGGTGCGGTCCGTGATGCTGGCCTCGATCTCCTTGCGGTCGTGGCTTAGGAGGGGCCGGAGCTCGCGCTGGAGGGCGTCGCTGGGCTGGTCTATGAACACCTCGAACTTCTGGTGGGTGTCAACTATCAGCTTCTTGTCGATGTCCTCCCAGATGTCCTTGAACTCGGCGGCGACCCGCTGGCGCTGCTCCCTCCACTCGGAGATACCCTGCCCTTTCGTGGGCTTAGGGTTCTCCTCCATCCATTTTTTGAGGGCCTCCCTCACGAACTCATGCTGGGGCTGGAGCTCACTACCGTCCGCCCTTACGAGGGCGCCCCGGTCGTGGTAAAATGCTTTTGGGCTGGTGTAGCCTTTCCAGTTGATGTCCTCTTGGGGGAACGGGCGCAGCACCTCGCGGGGTAGGAAGGTCTTGCCCGTGGTGCTAGGGCCTGTGATGCTGAAGTTGAGCTGATCGCTCTCCGTGTAGTTGTTGATGAAGCCGTAGAAGAGCACCTGGATGTTGGCCGTGTCGTTTTTGACGGTCTTCGTGTAGATTCTACATACCTCCTCTCGGCTCATCTCCCTGGTGGCCGCTGCGCGCTCCTCGCCGGTCAACTCCAGCGGAATATATTCCACCCCCCCTGTGTGTCCGGAAATTATACTATCCCCTGCCTTCTCGGCCCCGTGGCTGCACTTTGGGCACGCACCGCCCACCATGAAGGCCCCGCATTCGGGACATAGCTCGGGCTCAGTCATCGTCTGCCCTCCCGCATGTAAACAGTGAGAAAGGCGTGCCACCCGCCCTGGGCGCTGGGTTTGACGTCGCTTTGCGTGACATCGGGCGCGTAGCTGTCTCTTATCTCGTTGAGAACCTGCAAAACACGGCGACAATCATCGCCATAAACTTTAATTTTTACTTGGGTGTTCGACATTAGTTTTGGCCTCCAGCTTGTCCAAGGCCCGGTCCAATTCCAGAAGCCTTTCAAGTAGTTCTGCCCAGCTCATCGGCGCCGGCGGTGGTGCCTCAGTCATGGCCTCCACCTCCCGGCCTGACAAGCCTTAAAATTCCATCCGTGGTGAACTTTCGGCCCCGCCACGAGGGCCCCGTCTCTCAAACCAGTCTGATTCGCGTGATCCCCGTCGCCGTCCTCGTCGTCGCCGCCCTGGTCTCGCTGCTGGCTGAAGCCCTGGGCACCCCTAGGCCGGTGTTCCACGTGGAACACCCCTCGCTCCATTCCGGTGGCGGCCATCATCATGGGCGGGGCGGGCCTCAGAGCGGGCAGCCCATCCAGGAGACCCGTCACAGCATCGTGGGCCGCCTGAGGCAGCCCCGACACCACCCTCATATCTCGCACCGTTGCCGCGAAGGACCACGCAGCGGCTATGATCAACAGCCCCATGGCGATCGCGGCGCGCATTGGCGCTGGAACTAGGACGGTGAAAAGGGTGCCCAAAATGAGGTAGTTACGCTCAGGTGAGTGTTCACGCAGGCATCGGATCGCGGGTGGAGCCAGAGTCAGAAGCGAGCAAAGCCCTGCCCAGACAAACATGTTAAAGGCCTGGGAGTGGTACCCGCGGAGAAGCAGGAGCGACAGCAGAACCCATAGAACGGCACGGACAGCCGCCAAGAAGGCATTTGTCAGACGTTCGGGGCCCCGCCCCTTTCCCGAAGCCGTCAGCGGTGGCGCGATCAAGGTAGCTAATATTGCGGTCATACCTTGCCCTCCTTCTCAAGGTCCTCGCGAATGAGGGCCCTCAGATAGTCGCTCGCTGAGACGAATCCGCGTTTTTCGATGCGTTCCGCTACCTGATCGGCCGTCGAGCGGGGCACCCAGGCGGTCAAAGCAGTTTTTTCGGTCATTTTTCTTTCTCCTTTTTTTACCTACTCATGTCAATACATGAGTGCTTTATATCTGTTTAGAACTCGATAATATCCTGTTGTTTCGTTTATGTGAGACATTCCATGGGTATTTAATGTGGATAATTGTGGTCATAAATGGATACACGTACATAGGGTGAATGGTTCATTCCATTGATCCCGTTATTTTGAGGCTCTGAGATATACATGAGTTTCTTTAAACGTGAAAAATGAACCGTTATTTTAATAATGTATTTTTTGTACATGTTATTTGTACGTACTATACCTGTACTGTATTTTTTCATCATGTTGTTGTGTATATTATTAACATTTTTATTATAATTTAGGGGTAACGATATTGTTAGTTTTAACCCATTAAAAACAGTTTAGAAGGGTGCCCAGAGCGGCTTCCGCTTTAAGCTCCTCCCGGGCCTCGGTGGCTGAGGCCTGGGCTACAGGCTCTCAATGGGTCTGGGGTCGGTCATGGAGGAGCCTGTCGATGAGCTCCCTGTCCTTGTCGATGATGCTGAGGTCCAAGTTTGCCAGCACGTGTCGGAGTTCCCTGAGCCCGTCGAGGGCCACGCCCTTGTCCAGGTAGGTGGTGATGATCTCCCTCTCCCTGGCCGTTAGAAGGTAGCTACGCGCCATCTCAATCACTGTGTTACAGCTACCATCATAAACCTTATATCGGTTGTGTTACAGTGGTAATCACACGGTGAATGAGATGGTTGCTAAACCCGTGCTTGTGAATGCTAAGCTGTGTGGGGAGCTGGAGCTCCAGGCTGAGAAGCTCGGCGTGCCCCTCAGTGAGCTCGTTGAGCGGATCCTTACCAGGAAGGTCGAGGAGCTGGAGCGCATCAAGGCCTAAACCCTCTGTTCCACGTGGAACACCCCATTTTTTTATGTAGAATGCCCTAGCCTAGATGATGAGAAGATCAGGCCTGCGAGGGAGGCCCTCTCCTCCAGGTCTTTGAGAGCCTTCATGAGGACCAGAATCCACCCATAATTTAAGGTTAAGACTGTAACCTTAAGCCGTGGGGAGGAGCCGGGGAAAAAGTGCCCAAAAGGGGCCCTCCCTCTCTCTCCTATACTACTAGTATACCCCCTAAGGGTGCGTGCGTGCCCTCATGGAGGCCGGGAGAGCATTGCTCCACGTGGAGCACTCAGGATGCTGGCCCTCTGCTCGCCTTCTCGGCCTCTTCCTTCGCTCTCTCGATAAGTGGCCCCATAAGCTTTCTCATGTCCTCAATGACGGCCTGCTGTGCCTGAAGCTGTGCCTGGAGCCTCTGCATGGCCTCACCCTCTGGTGGGCGGGTCTCCAGCTCAGCTACCTTCTTACGCAGCTTCTCCACCTCGCCAGCGTCCACCATGTTGAAGGCCTCGCCTCCCGTCATGATCTGAAGGTAGGGCGCCGCCTTCAGGTACTCGCGCCTGTAGAACTCCACATCCCTGAAGCTCTTATCGTAGCCTAGGTCATCTATCTGGTGCCCCATCAGGTACTCCCCAACGGTGCTGGATGCGGGGCTTTTACTCCACAGGGATCTCCACACGTCCCTCATCTCGTGGAGGCCTTTACCCGTCTTGTCGGCCCGGGTGCCCTTCTTTATAGGGTCCACGTGGCCCAGCCGCCTGAGCTTGTGAATCCAGTAGTGGCGGAGGTCGCTCTTGCTGATGGCCTTCCTCCTCTGGTTCGTGATTATGGGGCCTGGCCCCTGAGGCCTGTGTGCCAGCCAGTTTCTGAGGCTGTTTATGGCGTCGGCGCCGATGAAGGTGTAGTATAGGGCCTTGTTCTTGGCGTGCTTCCTGCCGGGGAGCTCCAGCTTTATTGCCCTCTCCTCAGGGGACAGCTTCTCACACTCGGCCAGCTGCTCCATTAATGGGCCATAACCGTTGAGGTTCCAGTATGTGAAGGTCTCCTGGTCCAGGGCGCCCTGAAACATCACCATGTAGGCCGCCTGGTGCGCCGGGTCGCATGACAGGATCACCTGCTTGACTTCCTCCACGGTGAGGTCTCCACGTACGGGCTTCCTGGTGGGCCGTATCGTGTAGTTCTTGTCCTTGGGGAGCTCTGCCCGGTTGTGGACGAAGAAGCTGCGCACGTTGTTATAGCGGCTGTTTTTTGTGTTGAAGGTGCCCTGGCTCTGCGTGACGTACCGCTGAACCATGTCCAGGACGTCGTACTGCTGGCCGTTCCCCGCCGCCTTCTGGTACTCTATCAGCTGGTCCGGGGTGAACTCCGCGAATTTTCCACCATTCACCCTGTACCATTTGTAAAAATTCTTGAAGTAGGCCAGCTGCACCCTCTGTGTTGAGTCGGCCAGCCTGCTCAT
>JBDRQD010000009.1:0-26662 GCA_043826455.1 Candidatus Bathyarchaeota archaeon | reverse complement strand
CGATACACGCCTTCTCGTCCACCAGGAGGGCCCCCGTATCAGGGCTCCGGGAGATGGCGTTTGTTGGACACGCCTCCATGCACAGGGGCGTGGTGCACTGCTGGCACACCATGGGGATGTAGTTGTGGTACTCTCCCCGCGTCTCGTACCTGATGACCTTTATCCTAGACCTAGCTGGTTGGGCCCGGCCCGTGTTCTTGAGGCTGCACGCCGCCTCGCAGGTTCTGCACCCGGTGCACTTTTCCATGTCCACCTGTAGTACCTTCTCCACGCTTATCCCTCCTTGGCGGCCTTCTCCTGGGCCAGCTTCTTCATCTTCTTCAGCTCCTTCGCCACGTCAGCCATCCCCAGCTTGTTGAGGGTGGGCTCTCTCTGGGTGCCTGTCTCGGGGTCCCAGCCTCTGAGGGCGTAGTACTCGTCCTTCATCTTCTCGAACCTGCCCCGGTCCAGCTTCTTGCCCGCCTGAGGCCCATCCAGTATGGGGGCCTCAAAGAAGAAGTCGGGCAGCGTCTCCGCCGCCCGGGTCCGCCCATCCCTGACCACTATGGCTCGCTCCAGGTTGCATATCCTCTCAGCGTACTGGAAGAGAGCTGCCTCGTCCGCGTCCAGGCCTGTTACCGCCTTGAACCTGTCAGCCGCGAACTGGTAGGACGCCTCACCGAACTGGGACCCCGGGGCCCCCGTCCGCCCGGGCCGGATCATGGTGGCGCAGTAGCCCAATGAGTCGGCTATGGCCGCGCCGTTCATCTCGTAGATGAGGGCGGCCGGCTTCCCCTCGTACTCCGTGGCCATGATGGCCTTCTCGGTGCCGAACATGCGCTTGCTCCACTCGTAGCTGGCGTCCCTCTCCTTGGGGTCGACGCCGGCGTATCCCTCTCTGGCGGGCTTGTCCCAGAGCACCACGTGGTACGTGGTGGCCCGCAGGCTGTTGCCCCTGGCGGATATGACCTCGCCGAGGGCTGTGCCGGGCTCGGCCCTGAACTCGAAGGTCCTCATGGTAAGCCCCTGGTTGTGGTAAAGGTAGTCCGTGGCCTTCTTGCCCAGCTTCTTGGCCAGGGTCACCGGCCCGTCGGCCAGGGCGTCCCCGTAACCATCCCGGTAGGCTATCCTCCGGGCGGTCTCGAACAGGGCCTCAGGGTCCCCGCGCTCGAAGGAGACGCCGTCCAAGTCCTTCGCGTCCACCAGGCCTTCGTTGTACAGATGCATCAGCCAGGAGACGACCGTGGCCACCTCCTTGTTGTCCATCCCCAGGTCGGACATCATCCTGGTGCCCTTGAAGGCCGAGGCCAGGTCAGTCATCCAGAGCTTCCAGGGCCAGTACGTGGGGTAGCACCGCCAGATGCAGGCCCCCACATCAGGTATCTCGTACAGAGGCTGGCAGGGGAAGGGGCAGCCATAGCAGCCTACGTTCTTCACGAAGTACTCCTCAAGGTAGTTCTCCTCGTAGGCCTTCTTCACGTCAGGCCTCTCCCTCCACTCGTGGCTCTCGTAGTTGCCCACGACGCCCGCGTCCCCCACCAGGAAGCCCTGGAGGTACGCGTCTTTGCCCTCGCCCCTGGGTATGGCCTCACCCAGCCGCTTCTTGGTGTCCTTCACCGTGTTGACGAGCTGCCTGTTGAGTTCCATCACCGCGTCGGAGTCGTGGACGTTCACCGCCCCGGTGCCCCTCACCACCACGGCCTTGAGCTTCTTGGCGCCCATCGATGAGCCCACGGGGGTGCCACTCCTGTACCCGTGCTCAACGGTGGCCTGGACCGCCAGGTTCTCACCGGCGGGCCCTATGGACGCCACCTGGGCGTCCTCGTCATCCACCTCCTCCTGGAGCAGGGTCTCGGTGTCGAAGGTCCCCTTGCCCCAGACACCTGACGCGTCCCTGATCTCCACCTCGTCGTTGTACACGTACAGGTACACGGGCTTCTCGGCCCTGCCCTTGATGACTATGTTGTCGTACCCCGCGTACTTCAGCTCCGGCGCCCAGTGGCCCCCCATCCCCACGTTGCCTATGCTGTGGGTCTCCGTCTTAGCCGCCGAGACCACAGTGACCTCCATCCTCGAGGCGCCGATGAGCCCGGTGGCCGCCAGGGCCCCCGACCCGAAGATCACGGGTGCCTCGGGGTCGTAGGGGTTCATGCCCGCCTTTGTGTGCTTCCAGAAGAGCCAGGCGTTTCCCCCTCTGCCCCCCAGGAACCGTCTTCCTTCCTTGTCCCAGGGGACCGTGGACGCCTTACCTGTGCCCAGGTCCACCTGAAGTGTCTTACCGGCCCAACCATAAACCATGAAATCGCCACCTATCCGTATGTGGTATTTATTCTAAATAGTTTGGGGCTGCGGGCGCCTTGAAAGGCTTCAGCGCTGCGACCCTTTAAAACCAAAAACAGCCAATATGTTCCAGACAGTATTTGACTGACCCAGGCTCTACCCAGGCGACGCTGCTGAGACGGCTGAAGGGGCTCCACGGTATCGAGGTGCTCACGGCCACGGAGGACCTCTACGTCTACTCGCACGTGGGACTCATGGGCGTTGAACGGGTGCCGGAGCCCTTGGCTGTGCTGAGGCCAGAGCCAGGACTTGGCGCCCTCACTGGAGCCGCGGAGGAGCTAGGGCTACCCATTGTGCGCCTGGGTGAGCCTCACATGATCCCAAAGGACGAACCCTACTTGCTGCTAGATGACAGAGAGGCTCTGAGCTTGACCGAGCTGGAGGACGCCATCATCGAGCAGAGGCGGCGACGAGACGAGAACAGGGACGCCAGGAAGTCAGCAGGATCAGCCCCCCACTTCGCTGTAGCCTTCCTCCAATCAAAGGAGGGGTTCCGACTGGAAGCGGACGCCGGCTACTGCGTCGTCCACCGGTTCCTCGACGGCGGCGAGACGTACTCATCGAAAGGAAGGCTTCTGCTGTGCAGGGGCCTGGCCAGCGGCGACCTGACGGCCTCGGAGAGGCTGGTGGACTCCGTCTTCAGCTGCACAGCCTGCGGCCAGTGCTACGGCCAGCACACCCAGAGCCCGCTGGAGATCAACAACGCCATAGTGGAGGCCAGGCACAAGATAGTATCTCAGGGGAGACAGCCAAACAGATGCAGACCCATACTACGGAACCTGCTGGAAAGCGGCAACCCCATGGGATTAGAGCCCGAGGACCGCACACTGTGGTACGAGGACGTCGCCGACGAGTTCGCTTACAGAAACAACAGCGTCCTCTACTGGCCCGGCTGCACCACCAGCTACAGGCTGCCTGAGACAGCGGAGGCCACCGCCAAGGTGCTGGCCTACACAGGCGTGGACTTCGGTGTGCTCGGGGAGCGTGAGAGGTGCTGCGGGTTAGCCCTGTACCTGCTGGGCCAGTGGGATGAGGCAAGAAGTTACGCGGCCCAGCTCGTCAAGGAGCTTGGAGAGCAGTTGCCCGAGGTGCTGGTGACCAGCTGCGCTGGATGCTACTACGCCTTCAAGAAGGTCTACCCAAACTTAGGGGCGGCCCCGCCATTCAAGGTGCTGCACACCTCGGAGCTCTACCACGGGCTGCTGAAGGAGGGCAGACTCCCACCCATGAGAGGCGATGAGGCTTACATGTGGCACGACCCATGCGACCTGGGGAGGCACAGCCACGTCTACAACCCCCCGCGGAGGGTCCTAGCCGCGGTCAAGGGCTCGAAGCTGGTGGACCCCGTGCTCTCGAAGGAGCACGCCGTCTGCTGCGGCGCCGGGGGTGGGCTCTGGATGTACAACGAGTCCCTGGCCTCCAGGGTGGCGGAGCAGAAGGTAACCGAGGCCGTGCCTGATGGCGTCAGCTGCGTCGTCACGGGGTGCCCCACATGCGTTCTGAACATGAGGCTCGCAGCCAGAGCGCACAGGCCGGGGCTCAGGGTGGCCGACCTGTCGGAGGTTGTCGCCGAACACCTCTGAGCCCCGTAAATTGTCCGGGGTGTAGGCAACGCCCACTACCCACATTATATAAAAGGAGGTAACATGCATATACGCGTTGAATATCTACCGGAACCTTCCGAAGGATATGTGAAAAGATTGGAGAAACCCAAGATAGTACACGTCGTACTAGACGTTCTTAAGCCGCACCAGCCCGCGTTGCCGGAGTTCGCCATGTTCATTGGCGAGCTGAGCGGCGTTAGCAAAGTAGATGTCTCGGTGGTTGAGATGGATGAGAAGACGGAGAGCCTAAGGGTCATAATCTATGGCAACAACGTGGACTATGACGAGTTGAAGGCGCATATGGCCAAGCAGGGCGCCGTCATCCACAGCGTGGACCAGGTAGTAGTAGAGTAGGAATGCACCTCAAACCCACTCTTCAGCCTTTCCTCGACAAAGGGACCGACCCTGAGGGCGCTGACATATTTCTCTTCGCGGCGCCCCTAGACAAGACCACCAGCTACAGGAGGGGCGCCAGGTTCGGGCCCCACGCCATCCGCGTAGAGAGCACCTACCTGGACACCTACAGCGCCAGGACGGGCCTCGACTGGGGCGACGTGAGCCTCGCCGACGCCGGGGACGTGGACTGCCCCGACGTTGACGCGGCGCTTAGAGGAGTTCAGGAAACAGTGTCAAATGTCAAAGGACTTCCAGTTATGCTGGGCGGCGAGCACACCGTCACCTTGGGAGCCATCAGAGAACTCAAGCCTGACCTGGTCATCGTCTTCGACGCCCACCTAGACCTCAGAGACGAACTCTTCGGTGAACGCATGTGTCACGCCACGTACCTCAGGCGGGGACTTGAGGAGCTCGGCTGCAAGGCGCTGATCATCGGGGCCAGGGCCCTCTCAGGTGAGGAAGTGGAATACGCCGCCTCCAACCCAGATGTGGCCTACATTACGCCGCACCAGATGATGAGAGGACAGGTGGACCCATGCGAGGAAGCCGGGAGACTGGTGGCTGATGCCCGGCGGGTGTACGTAAGCTTGGACATGGACGCCCTTGACCCATGCTACGCCCCAGCGGTGGGCAATCCTCACCCGGAGGGCCTGAGCCCGACCCAGGTACTGGACATCATGGAGACGGCCGTCAACGGTAAACTCGTGGGCCTGGACGTGAACGAGGTGTACCCCCACTACGACACGGGCCAGACAGCCAACGCGGCCGCATATCTTCTTCTAGAGACTCTTTACTACCACGTTAAAGCCTCCTGCCTCGACTAGTAGAAATTGGTGACCACAGTCATCAGCACCTGGACTAGGAGGCTGCTGGCCATGAGGCCCGCCACTATAAGGCGGCCCCTCTCGTTATAGAACTCCTTCCCGTACCTCCTCTCAGTGTAGAGCCGAGCGAGGCCCCCGACGCCTAAAGGTATTATGTAGTGGGGCGGAAACAGGAGGCCCATGCCGAGCCCCATCATGCTAATGGGTGTGAAGACTTCGAGCAGGGCGCCGATCACTCCGCCCGCGAGGAACGTCCATGGGTTCAGAACGGTGGATACGTCTCCCGTGGCCAGCATGGTTATGTAGACTTTCGACTGGAGGAGGCCGACGGCGGGCATCATCGGGGTGCCGAATCCCACGTATTTCCAGAGGACGAGAGTGAAGAAGATGCTGAACATGAAGGTGGGCACCCAGCCCGTTATCTGGGCTACAATTATGTCCCTCCAGCTGACCCGCGTCTCATCCCTGTACTTGTAGTAGGGTAGGGAGCCGCTACTCAGCCACGGGTTGGGCCGCAGGTACGGGTACACGAAGTAGCCTGTGAAGGCCCTGTAGCCGGTGGTGAATATGGGTAGGTCGTATAGTAGTGTGGAGGCTACTCCCATGCCCATGCCCGTCTCGCCCTGCATCTTGGTGATGAATATCGCCTCCATGAAGCCCGCGATGAAGAAGCTGTAGGCTGTGAAGGCGACCGCGAAGACCGGCGGCAGCGGTGCGAAGGGGTTGAGGGTGTACGCAAAGGACGCCAGGAGGGCGAATATGCCTAGAATCGCGACCAAGTATTTTCTATTGCCGAGTATTCCCTGTAAGAGCACCTTATAGAGTTCGAGGTACCCTGTCTCGCCGTTGTCCAGGTTTTCCTCCGCCCCTTTTTTAAATTTGTTTTTGGCGAGCGTGACGACTGATAGCAGGATGCCGCCCAGCAGAAGTATGCCTATGGCGGGCCCCATTGAGTAGTTCATCAGATACTCTTGGTAGAGCGCCATGGCGTCGCCTGTGGGTTCGAGTAAGCCTCTGCGTACCAGCGCCGGGGTTACGAAGAGGTAGCTGATCATGCCTGAGGCTAGGAGGCTCAGCGAGGTCCTTGAGCTGATGAGGTACCCGATGGAGGCGAACCCTAGGCTGAGGCTGATGACCAGTATGCTGCCGGGGGGGAGGAGCCCCGACAGGTCTAATGTGGTGAGGTCAAGACCACGTAGGGATGGTAGGTGCTGCAGCAGGGTTATGGTGAAGCCGACGGCCGCCGAAACCGCGACGAGCCTGGCTGAGCCTCCCCCAGTCATGCACGCGTCCACGAGTTTGGTGGTGGCTGACTCGGTTGGCCACACCATCTTGGGGCTTCGGATCAGTTCGTCCCGAAGGATAGTGTAGTAGATTAGCCCCGCGATGAGGCTTATGGTCACCGCGATGAATAAGAAGGCTATGGGGGCGATCCAGTGTTGTAGGCTTATGTCCTTGGCCTGGATGACCTCCATCGGAGGGGCGATCCATGATGGGTATGAGGCCAACGGCTCCGTTTCCAGCATGTAGATGAGGAACCCGAGTGTCTGATAAACCCCCATCGAGCTTACACTTGTTATCAGCAGAAAGCTGAGCTCCCTTCTGCAGCTTCCTCCACGGAGGCGGTGGAAGAGGCTGTACCCGATCATCACCGCCACTGCGCCATAGCCGAAGTTCCAGCCCATGTTGATGCTGAGGTAGCCGTTGATGGCGCTGAATATCAGCGCCATGAGCGCCCCGAGGATGATCGCGCGGACCTTGACTGGCCCCTCTGGCTCTTCGGCTTGAATGACGGCTTCCACGCGATGGGTCCGGCTCCCAGGTATTTAAGGGCAGTTTACGTGGGGTAATCACAATATGTAATCACATTTCGGGTCCGACGATGGCTAGATAGCCGGGTTCACCACCGTACGGGGAACATGGTGGCCGATGCTTATTTTATATCGCGCCGCATGGTATCTACGCTGTGTAGGTGGCCTGATGAGCGAAGAGGAGGAGATCATACAGCCGAAGGGCAGGGTGGCCCCGGACAACCTGGGCACCAGCTACCTGCTCTCAGCCGGCTACGACGGGGCCCTCCAGAAGGCCTACGTGAGGCTCTACGAGCCAGAGAGCCAGGAGATCTACCTCTGGTACGACAACACGGGCCACCTGCCTTATCTAATATCTAAGCAGTCTGTCGAGGAGCTCAAGGGTAACAGGCGAGTCATGGGCCACGAAGGTTTCAAGAGCCTGGACCCAGTGGAGAAGTACGACGCCCTGGCCAACGAGGAGATCACGGTCACCAAGGTGGTGGCCAAGGACCCCCTCAGCGTCGGCGGAGGCCCGGGCTGCATACGGAGCCACCTGAACGAGAGCTGGGAAAGCAGGATCAGGTACTACAGCTGCTACACCTTCGACAGGCACCTGGTCCCCGGGATGCCCTACAGGGTAGTGGACGGGGACCTGATCCAGGGTGACTGGAGCCTGCCGGCCAGCGTGGAGGCCCAGTTCAACGAGATACTGAGCCACACAGAGGAGCACCTGAAGGAGCCCATGAGGGACTGGGCTAGGCTTCTGCAGAACCCTGTGCCCCACATCAGGCGCGTGGCTGTGGACATCGAGGTTAGGTCCTCCGTGAAGAACAGGGTGCCCAACCCGGATGAGGCGAAGGACCCCATTACGGCGGTGGCCTTCGCGGGCAGCAACGGGCTCCGGAAGATCCTGCTGCTGAACGACTCGGGGCTGTCCGTGGAGACGCCCCAGATCGCTGGGGCAGACGAGGTCACGGTCTACGAGTCTGAGCGGGAAATCATTCAGGAGACCTTCAGGGTGCTGGACATGTACCCTGTGGTGCTTACGTTCAACGGCGACGACTTCGACTTCAAGTACCTGCGCAACAGGGCCAGGAACCTGGGCGTGCCCAACGAGGAGAACCCCATAACCCTTGGCCGCAGATTCGCTTTCCTCACCAACGGCGTCCATATTGACCTCTACCAGTTCTTCAGGAACCGCAGCATCCAGGGATACGCCTTCGGCAACGTGTACCGTGAGCATACGCTTGACGAGATAGCGTCCAGCATCCTCAAGGAGGGTAAGATAGCCGTCCAGGACATCGCCGAGCTGAGCATAAAGGAGTTGGGCGACTACTGCATGCAGGACGCCTACATCACCTACTACCTGACAGCCTTCAACGACAACCTAGTGATGAACCTCATGGTGCTCCTCAGCAGGATAAGCAAGAGCATCCTGGAGGACGTGTCACGGATGGGGGTGAGCCGCTGGATCCTCAGCCTCATGGAGTGGGAGCACCGCAGGCTGGGCTGGCTGATACCCAACACCAAGGACATCATCGAGGCCAAGGGAGGCACCACCACGGAGGCCGTCATCAAGGGCAAGAAGTACCAGGGCGCCATCGTCAGGGACCCTGTGCCGGGCATACACTTCGAGGTGACGGTTCTGGACTTCGCCAGCCTCTACCCCTCTGCCATCCGTAACTGGAACCTGAGCTACGACACCCTCCTGTGTACACATGAGGAGTGTAGGAGTAATCTGGTGCCGGGGACCCCTCACTGGGTCTGTACCAAGAGGCGGGGGATGACCAGCGAGCTCATAGGCAGCCTCAAGGACCTGAGGGTCCTCTGGTACAAGCCGCGCAGCAAGGACAAGGGCCTCACCGACGGGGAGCGCCAGTACTACGACGTGGTCCAGCAGGCCCTGAAGGTTTTCCTCAACGCCAGCTACGGTGTCTTTGGCTCGGAGAGCTTCCCTCTCTACTGCCCGCCCCTGGCGGAGAGCACGGCTGCTGTGGGCCGATACGCTTTGGAGGAGGCCACCAAGAAGAGCGCTGAGCTCGGCATTGAGGTGCTGTACGGGGACACGGACAGCGTGTTCCTTAACCATCCGTCGAAGCAGCAGACTGACGCCCTGATAGCGTGGGCTGACCAGGGGCTGGGCATCGACTTGGAGGTGGACAAGGTGTACAGGTACGCCGTCTTCTCCAGGCGTAAGAAGAACTATCTGGGAGTCTACAAGGACGGACGCCTGGACGTCAAGGGGCTGACCGGTAAGAAGCGCCACATACCGCCCATGTTGAAGGCGGCCTTCGACGAGCTCACGGGTATCCTCAGCAGCGTCCAGACGGAGGACGAGTTCCCGGCGGCCAAGGAGGACATCAAGGGGCTGGTGTCGGAGGTGCATAGGCGCCTCAAGGAGAGGGAGTTCAAGGTGGAGGAGGTGGCCTTCCAGATGCAGCTGGGTAAGCCCCTGAAGCAGTATGATACCAATCCTCAGCACGTGAAGGCGGGCCGGATGCTGGAGGAGCAGGGCTATGAGGTGGTGGCTGGGGACATCATCAGCTATGTGGTCACCAAGGATGATGTGCTGCCGGCTATCTCGGCCAAGTCTAAGGATGTGGACGTGAAGAAGTATGAGGAGTACCTGGAGGGTACCTTTGAGCAGCTGCTGGATGCATTGGACATGAGCTTCGACGAGTTGGTGGGGCGGCCCATCCAGACGAGCCTGGGTGCCTTCTTCGGTGTTAAGCGGTGAGTGTCTCTCCTGTTGCGTGTGTGGAGGGGGGGAGGGGGGGTCCCTTCACCGCCGCCACTTTTCCCCGTTTCTAGGGCTTGTTTTACTGATCGGAGCCTTTTTCAGGGTTTTTAGGTGGCGGTGGCGGTCGGTGGTGGTCATCGCTTTCTTCGTGTGCTCTTAGTCCAGTCACGCTCTGCCGTGGTTAGTTTTTCAGGAAGTCGAATGCCCCTTTTCTCAGGTTGATGCCGTACTCGAGGTACGCCTTGAGGCAGGCCAGGAAGTTGGCCCATCCCCCCGTGTTTCCCATCAGCCATTTGATGCCCGCCTCGTCGTTCTCCATGCCCTTCTCGGTGACTGTGACGACGGTCGCGTCGCCGTCTCGGGGGCTCAGCATCATCTCTACCAGGAGGTCTCTGCCGTCCACGTCCCAGTGATAGGATATGTACTTGTTCTTCTCCACCTTGCCGACGCGGATGGGGAACTCCGCGTCGAACTCGGGGAACCGCCACATGATCTGTTTGCCTTCCTCTATTCTCCCGCTGCTCTTCGAGATGAAGTACTTGGACATTTTTGTGGGGTCGACGATGGCCTCGTACACCTCGCTTGCGGGTTTCAGTATTTGTATGGCTACCTTGATTTCGAGAGTACTGTTTTTCATGTTATTTGCCTCTGCTGATAGTTGATTTGCGTGCACATATATTAGATCGCATCCGAGGGGTGCCATATATCGAGCAGCCTCTGGACGTGTTGGGCATGGGCTTCGACGGGTTGGTGGGGCGCCCCCTAGAAAGTGATGGCCTCGCCCAGCCTGGGCAGCTTAACACTCTTGTAGTGCTTTCTGAAGAGCCCCGGCTCCTCACAGTGGACCGGAATCAGCGTACCCGGCTTCACCATGTTCACGGCCTCACCCAGCTCCTTGGGGCTCATGTGGCCCGACGCGTGAAGCTGGTGGTAGCTTAGCCCGAAGTGGCTCAGCCAGTTGTGGAGGACCTCCTCCTCCAGGTCCTCCTCGGTGAAGGGCTCACTCATGCTGTAGATGAAGTAGCTGCCAGGCTCTGGGCGGATGTCTATGAGCTCGGCGAAGCTGTAAAAGTCCAGGCTCACCAGGTAGTCGGCCTGATTCACATGGACATCCTCCGCTGTGATGATCCGGTCCAGGTAGGGCCGCTCCCAGACATAGTAGTCCCTGTCGTCGTAGCTCCCCGACTTCTTGCGCTTGTAGAAGACCCTTATCAGGTCGTCGGTCCTCGGGTCGGGGAGGTCCAGGTGCTCGTCCTCTATAAGCCGGTTCAGGAGGTGGGCCGTCTTGGGGTTGATGACCATGACCCTGCCACAGGACTCCGCCGCCCTGTGGAAGGTGCGTAGCCTGTCCATGTCCCTTCCCGGGTGAGTGTATATGACGGCCTTGCCGCCGGCGTCGGCCTCCCTGCAAACCTTCTTGACGCCCTCCTCAACCTGGGCCTCCGTCAGGTTCCTGCGCCGGCCCCTCCGCGCCATCCGGGTGCCCTCGCAGATCATCACGTCGGGCTCAGAGTAGGCGGCGGCCTCCAGGAACTCCTGAGTCATGTCCGCCCTGGGTCCGTGAGCCCTCATGTCCCCGGTGTAGACAACGGTGGCCTCGGGCAGGCGCACAATGTAGCCGTACGCAGCGGGGATACTGTGATCCACGTGGATGGGCTCCACCTCGACGCCGTCCACTCTCACCACGTCCCCGGTCCTGAAGCCCCTGTAGTCGCGCTCACCGTAGCTGGCGTAGGGGCTCGTCTGCTCCATGGCCTCCATGAACAGCTTGGTGCCCTTGCCGGTGAAGACTGGTATGCGGGGGTCTATGAAGCATATGTGGTTCACGTGGTCGAAGTGGGCGTGGCTTATGAAGACGCCCTGGAACCCGGGCTCGCAATGTTTGAGGGCCGTGCCGCTGAGGGCGCCCTCGCTGTAGAGGCCCTCGACCCTGGGCAGCAGGTTGAACTCGAAGTAGTCCTTGAGGCCGTTGCTCCTCCTGGGCTGAAGGTAGTTGATGAAGTACTCCTGGCCCATGGTGAAGCTCTGCCCGAAGTCGAACCAGAGACGGGTGCCACCATCCTCCAGAAGGATCTTGTTACCCCCGATCTCGTTGACCCCGCCGTGGAAAGTTAACGACGCCATATGTGGATGATCGGTGAACGGCAATTTAAGTTGAGGTAGCCGACCCTGTGCGGGCGAAGAACGTCATAACGATGTTTAGAACGCAGAGCCCCGCGGCCACGTAGAAAGGCGTTAAGGGGCTGTAGTCGCGGTAGACGGCCATGAAGGCGATGGGCCCCAGGAACCCGCCGAAGTCCATGAAGGTCCTGTAGAGGCCGACGGCTCCTCCCCTGGCCGCCTGGGGCGCGATGTCCGTCAGCATGGCCAGGAGGGTGGTCATGGTAAGGCCCTCACCGACACCGGACACGAGGCCCGACAGTAGAGGCATGACCAGGCCCCCTGGCAGGGTGAACAGGAGAACCCCAGCCAGCCTGACGGTGAAGCCCACCAAGAGGACCGGCTTCCTGCCGAACCTGTCCGACATGTTGCCGGCCACGAGCAGAGCCATCACCTGGCCCGCCACGAATGCGCTGACCACCCACCCGATGCCGGCCACTGACAGCCCGATCTGCTGGTTCAGGTATAGCTGGAGGACGGTCTGGTGGATGCCCTGCATCACCAGCATCCTGGACGTGTTGATGAGGCACACCATGATTATCCCCCAGTTGCGTAGGCTGCTGGTGATCTGCTTCATGGTGAGCTTGGACTTGTGTTCCTGGACCTCCAGGCCCCTCATGTTCTTTGACCTCATCGCCAGGACGAAGCTGATGAGGATGAAGGCGAAGGTGAAGTAGAAGACCTGGGTGTAGCTGAGGTAAACGGCGAGGAAGGCCCCCACAGGAGCCCCGATGAAACTGCCTATGAACTCGATGCCCTGGAAGACGCCCAGGGCCTTGCCCCTGGTGGACTGGGGGAGGATGTCCATGAGGAGAGCCATATTGCTCATGAAGTATAGGGCCGTACCCATGCCCCACAAACCCCTGGCCAGTATGAGGATGTAGATGTTGGTCGCCTGGCTGCACAGCAGCGGCCCCACCAGGCTGAGGCCCAGGCCCACAACCAGTAGCCTCCTCCTACCTATTCGGTCGCTGATGATGCCAGCCGGTAGCTCCATGAATATCCTGGAGAGGAACCAGGCCGAGACCACCATGCCCACCAGCACCCCCGACGGGTCCAGGTCGTTGGCTAGTATGGGTAGGAAGCTGGAGGACAGGCTCATCCCGGTCATGATGCTGAACCCTATGAAGAGAAGCTCATAGTAGACGGCTGGCATGTCCGCTGCGAAAATCTTTCTAAACCCAGCCATCTCCCTCAAATATCGGTCCCTTCGACGCGTCCAGATGCTCATCCACCAAATATTAAATGTATCCCCGGGAACCCAGAGGATAAATAAAGCGAGACCGTGGGTATCACCATGACTCCCCCCAAGACCATCGCCGTCGTCGGCTTCAAGGACTCCGGGAAGACGAGGGTGGTGGAGGCCCTCGTCGGCGAGCTCACCCGTAGAGGCCACAGGGTGGGCACAGTGAAGCACACCGCAGAGAACATCGACTTCGACACGCCCGGAAAAGACACCAGAAGGCACAGGGACGCGGGGGCCGTGGCCACGGCCATCCTCCACGATAACGCCGCCGCCTTCTTCATGGACGACCACGTAACGATAAACGACGCCGTGAGATGCCTGGGCGCCCTAGATTTTCTAGTCATCGAGGGCTTCAAGACCCTGGACACCCACGCCAGGATACTTGTCCCGCGAGAAGACGGCGACGTAGACAAACTCAGGAACGGCTTGGAGGTGGCCGCCGTCAAGATACCCGGCTCAAAGTTCAGCGGAATCGAGGCGGTTGAGTTATCCGACCCAGCTACATTAGCCGACATAGTGGAGTCAAGGGCCTACCCCATGCTGCCGGGGACCAACTGCCACGGCTGCGGTTACCCCGACTGCAGAAGCCTGGGCAAGGCCATCCTAGGCGGCGACGCGGACGCCACCCAGTGCATACGGAACTATATGGCCTTCACGTTGAAGGTGAACGACGAGTCCGTGCCCCTCAACAACTTCACCAGGAGGGCGCTAACCAACATGCTCATGGGCTTCATCAAGACCCTGAAAGGAGGGGAAAAGGCGGAGAGGGTGGAGCTAGCCTTCGAGGTGGATAAGGATGGATGAGCAGCTCAGCATCTGCATAGACAGCAACGAGGCCAGCAGCCGCGCGGACATAGTCACCTACCTCAAGTTCAACGGCTTCAACGTGGACATCAGGAAACTGGACGTCTGCGACTACGTGGTCAGCGACCGGGTGGGCGTGGAGCGCAAGAACGTCACCGACTTCCTGGGCAGCATGAGGGACGGGCGCCTCTTCAGCCAGGCCAAGGACATGGCCGGCCTATACGAGCGCTCCATCCTGATCCTGGAGGGCCAGCTGAGCCGGGCCTTCAAGAGGAGCGCCATGAAGCCCAGCAGCGTCTACGGG
Organism: Candidatus Bathyarchaeota archaeon; assembly: GCA_043826455.1. Classification (GTDB taxonomy): domain Archaea; phylum Thermoproteota; class Bathyarchaeia; order TCS64; family TCS64; genus RBG-16-57-9. The sequence goes on along the minus strand of JBDRQD010000009.1, from coordinate 12,472 downwards.
GCCCTCAGCAGCCTGGCCCTGGACTACGGTTTAAACATCATACCCACCGAGTCCCCTGAGCACACCGGGGTCCTCCTACACAGGCTCGCCTACAGGGAGCAGGCCAAGGAGGAGCGGGTGATCCAGCTCCGCAACGTGGACAGGAGCCTACCTCTTCACGAGCAGCAGCTCTACCTCCTGGCCGGCCTGCCCCAGATAGGCACAACCCTGGCCCAGGACCTCCTTTACCACTTCGAGACCCCGCAGCGGGTGCTGGAGGAGTTCGCCAGGGCCGAGGTGAAGGTGTCAAAGACCGGGAAGACCAGGAAGCTGGCTGGCCCACTGACTGAGGTCAAGGGGATAGGCCCGGTGATCGTGGAGAACGCCCAGAGGCTCCTGAAGGAGTCATACCTGTCGCTGTGCGCCAGGGAGAGCTAGCTTCTCTCCAGGTACCTCTTGATCTCCCAGGCCCTGGCCTCCGACTCGCCCAGGCGTTCAGCCTCCAGGTACTCCCGGAGCTCCTGTCTCTTCTTGTCCAGGCATATGTCCACCATCTCCTCTCCCAGCACCCTCCTCACGAATCCGCTGGACTCCAGGTGGTCCAGGGCATCCCCCAGGCTGGAGGGCAGCTGGGTGATGCCTAGCTCCTTCCTCCGCTTCGCCGTCATCTTCTCGACGTTCTCCCTGGTGGGCTGCATGGGCTCCGTCTTCCGCTCAACGCCGTCCAAGCCGGCCGCCAGGAGCAGAGCTGAGGCCAGGTAGATGTTTGTTGAGCAATCAGGGGCCCTGTACTCTACGCGGGCGCTCTTCTCGTAGCCGGGAATGCGGACGAGGGCCGTGCGGTTGGCCACGCCCCAGCTCTTGTAGACGGGGGCCTCGTGACCCGGAACAAGCCGCTTGTAGCTGTTGGTGGTGGGGTTTAGGAAGGCGGTCATGGCGTCCACGTGGTCCATGATGCCCCCCACGAAGTGAACCAGGAACTCGCTTACGCCCCTGTCGGGGTCCGCGAAGATGTTCTCCCCGCCCCTCGTCAGGTACTGGTGTATGTGGAGCCCGCTCCCAGCCTCCTCCGGGAAGGGCTTGGGCATGAATGTGGCTATAACCTCCTCCATGAGGGCGTTGGTCTTCACCACCATCTTGGCCGTCTGGACGTCATCAGCCTGCTTGAGGGCGTCCCCCTCCACGAACTCGAACTCCTGCTGGCCCGGCCCGTTCTCGTGGTGAATAGTCTTGACGGCCGCCCCCATTGCCTGGAGGTCGTCCATGGTGGAGCGCCTCAGATAGCTGTACGTGTCGTAGGGCATGGTGTCCATGTAGCCACCTGCATCCGCCGGGGTCACGTCACTGTTCACGTAGTACCACTCCAGCTCTGGCCGGGTCTTGTACGTGAAGCCCCTCTCCTGGGCCGACGCCACCACCTTCTTCAGGATGGTCCTGGGGCAGGTGGAGTGAGGAGAACCATCATTATCCTGAATGTCACATATGAGCCGGGCCACCCTCACATCCCACGGCAGGACCGCGAAGCTCCCCGGATCAGGCATAACCCTCATGTCGCTCTGCTCCGTCCTCAGGAACCCCAGGCTAGACCCGTCCACCCCCGCACCCTCACACATCTCACCCCACAGGGAGGCAGGGAACTCCACGGCCCTCAAGGTGCCGAAGATGGTGGTAAACTGAAACTGGATGTAGTCCAGAGACTCGCTCAGAGGCCTATGCTCCTCCAAATATTATCCACTCACCTTTAGTCGAGGCAGAAGATATAAAAAATGATCAGAGAAACCCCGTCTTTATGGGAGAAACGTATACCCAGTTTAGGTTGGATTAAAATCATCTCACGTTGCTCGGCTAACACGCGGCTCACTGAAAAAAGGTACCTCTGTGCGCCTCATATGCCTGCGACATTATGAAGCCCGGAGCAGGTTTCAGGACAACAGCCTTGACGGCGGCCATTCTACTAGAACTGGAGATGTCCGTCGCCACCATCCAAGCCCACACGTTGTCGGTGGCAACTCAGCCCAGCGGAGGCATCCCTGTCCCGGCGGCCTTCGCCGTCGGCCTAGCGGGTGCCTTTTTAGTGGCGAGGAGAACAAGACGTGGCTAAGCCTACCCTTTTTAAAAAAATTATTGGTTCAGCCTCTACATTAGGAGGCTGTTGAAGAGAAGCTTGTAGGTTCCGTGGGTCTGAGCCCTGTGCTGGGGCCGGAGCCCGAACAGGACAACCCTGCCGCTGCCCACGCGGGCCACCACCAGGGCGGCTTTACCTGCGAGATGCTTCTCGCCGTCCAGCCACCCGCTCTCAAGTATCTGGTGGTCCGGGTACCGTGCCACCACCTCGTACCGTTCGCTGTCCACGCAGGGCTTGACGGTGAAGGCCGGGCTGTCCCAGAAGAACAGGAGGGAGTCCTCCGGCATGCCGTACCCCAGCACGTGACCAGTGTCCACGGTGGCGTGGAGCGTCGACGCCGGGCAGAAGAACTCCTTGCTAGGCAGTCCCTTGATGGCGTCGCCGAGGCTTAGCTGGAACGCGTCTACTGCGAACATGCTGGACTCGTTGAGGCACACCAGGGTACCGCCCTCCGACACGAACCTCACCAATGCACCCACGCCCTCCTTGTGCAGGCCGCTCCTGTACTCAGGCGGCACCTTGGGCGGCTGGGCCCCCGTCTCCTCGTAGTGCTTCTCCACGTCGTCGCCTACTAGTATCCAGGCTGGGTCGCTGGGGAGGACGACGACGTCAAGCCTCTCACGGAGTCCCTCGTCGATGTCCTCGTCCATCAGGGTCTCGTAGGCGAAGCCGAACTGCTCCAGGACCAGCCGCGTCCAGCCCTCATCAGCGTTGCCTCCACGGTACCTCTGGTAGAGCCCCACCCGGGGCTTCTTCACCTCATCCGCCTTGGGCTCAGCGGACACCGCGTGGAAGGTGACGCCTAGACTGGACGCTACTTCCTGCAGAAGCTTCCTGTCGTGCGTAACTATGAATGCGCCCGCAGGGATGCTCCTGTCACCGCACTGGACGGGCTCCGTCGCACGCCTCACGCGGGCTCCGGCGTCCAGGAGAGCCACGGCCGCCCTGTAGCTGATGTTCTGCCTGCAATCCAGGGCGTAGCCGTGACTGGAACTGCCCTTGACCTCCCCCCGGGGACGATTGGCTTCCTCGATGATTGTGAGTTTAGCCTGCGGGGCGCACCCAACCGGGCATACCTTCACACCCATGAACTCGGGCATGGTGTCGGTGGCCATGTCTCTGGGCGCCCTCGGAGTGCCATCCTTCTCCCTGGTCCACGCGTTGTCGGGGTAGAAGGTCCTCGCCAGCAGGCTCTTGACGACGCCGTACTTGGGCTGAGCAGACAATATAACGTAGGACCCCGCGGCGTACCTCGTGTTCTCCACCTCGAAACCCTCCTCCGCGACGTGAATCTCGATGCCCTGGAGGAGGAGCTTCTCCACCAGCATGTGGGCGGCGGAGGCGTCATGCTGATCAGCCGGTATCACGTAGGCCCGGTGCGGGTCCTCGGAGCCCCTCTCCGTCTGCCTCACGGCCTTCAGGTAAGCGTTCCTGAGCACAGTCTCCCTGTTGCGGGCAGCGTGGTCCAATGTGGCCCAGGCCGAGACCTTGATCTGCTCCACCATCTCCCGGAGCCTCCACCAGCCTCCCATCCAAGGGTGGGGGAAGTTGACCTGGGGGACGTATTGGGGGAAGCTGAAGTGGTTGCCCTTCAGCTGGTCGCGCTGGACGTGGACGGGGGTGGCCAGCTTGGCGCTCGCCGTCTCGGTGAGCATGCCGCAGATGTTGTGGTGGTTGGTGATGCGGTGCCAGCCTAGGTGGCCCCACGCCGGGAACGTGGAGCCGCCTGCTATGACTCCCTCCTTGCCCTCCTGCTCCAGCAGGGTCGCCATGTGGCCGCCGTACCACATGTGCTCCCAGTAGACCAGGGGGTCCGCGTAGGGCCTCATGGGCTCAGTGTATGGGGGTATGTAGAACCTGGCTCCGAAGCCCCCCATCTGGTGGTGGTCCACGTAGGCCTGCGGCACCCATTCCTTGAAGAGGATGGAGGCCATGTACCTGGACTCCACCATGTTGGTCTGAAACGCGTCCCTGTTGTTGTCGTGGCCGCCGTACCTGTGGTAAAGCCAGGGCAGGTCGCAACCCTCGTACTCCGTGCCCTTCCACTTCTCGTACCAGTCCGCGACCATAGTCTGGCCGTCGGGGTTGAAGCAGGGCACCATAAGGAAGACCACGTTGTCGAGGACGCGGAGGGTGTCCTCGTCCCCCCCGCTGAGGAGCTCGTAGGCCAGCTCGGGGGCCATCTGGGTGGGGGCTATCTCGCTGGCGTGGAGGCTCATGGACTGGCAGACAACGGCCTTCCCCTCGGCTATGAGGGCCTCGGCCTCCTCCTCCGAGAGCCCCCGGGGGTCGCTCAGCCGCAGGTTGAGCCTACGCAGCTCCTCCAGACGGGAGAGGTTCTCAGGGGAGGAGATGACGACCAGCAGGAAAGGAGCCCCCTCGGTGCATGGCCCAACGTCCACGACCTTTATCCGGTCACTTTCCCTCCCGAGGAGGTTGAAGTATTCTACGATGCGGTCCCACCGCGCGATATTCCTATCGCTGCCCAGCTTGAACCCGAAGAACGACTCGGGGCTCGTAACGTGAACGGTCATAGCCTTTGATGCGTCGCATGAGAATATACTGTTTGCGCGCCCTCCTCAGATTGAGAAACGCTTTAATGAGATGCCCTGTGTCTCTATCTGTGCGGGCCCGTAGCAGAGTGGATAATGCACCGGCCTCCGGAGCCGGAGATCGCGGGTTCGAATCCTGCCGGGCCCGCCAACAAGGTGAACATAATGAATCCCCTCGCGCAGCTTAGAGATGAATGCGAGAAGCTCCTACGGGGTGCCTTAGATGTGGCCTACCCTGGCGCGGAGCTACCAGAAGCCAAGTTCAGTGAGCCCCCCAGCCCAGAGATGGGGGCCATATCGACCCCGGTCTGCTTCCAGCTGGCGAGGGAGCTGAGGCAGCCCCCCAAGAGGATAGCCGAGACCATCGTCGGCCGCATCAAGCCGGGTAAGGCGTCCCTGGTCTCGAAGGCCGAGGCGCTGAACGGATACATCAACTTCCACGCCGACACGGGCAACTACTCGAAGCTGGTGCTGGAGACCGCCGTCAAGCTGGACGAGGAGTACGGGTTCCTCAAGGCATCCAACCCTGAGAGGGTGATGGTGGAGCACACATCCGCCAACCCCATCCACCCCATAACCATAGGGACCGCCCGCAACTCGATCCTGGGCGCCTGCCTCGCCAACCTAGTGAGAAAGAGGGGCCACCCCACGTTAGTACACTTCCTGGTAAACGACATGGGTAGGCAGGTGGCCCTCGCCACATACGGGTGGATGCTCCTAGGGAAACCTGAGCCGGACATCAGGGGGGAACTCTATGTGGGAGCCATATACGCGGGGGTGAATATCAACGTGGAGCTCCTCAGGGTAGAGAAGGAGCTCAGAGAGGCTGAGAAGCAGGGCAACGTCTATGGTGGTGCTGAACTGCAGGAGGAGCTGGAGAAGTTCCAGACAGCCGCCGACGACCTGGCTGCAAGCTACCCCGAGATATTCAACTCGCTGAAGGAAAAGATCAGAAAGGTGCCGGACCCGGCCAACGAGATAGTCAGGATCAATACAGCTTATGAGAATAACGAGCCCGAAACAGTGGAGACCGTGAGGCGGCTGGTCAAGATATGCCTGGACGGATTCGAGGAGAGCCTGGGCGAGATGGGCATCACCTACGACGCCTTCGACTACGAGAGCGACCTGGTCTGGGACAAGAAAGCCGACGAGGTGCTGCTAGCCCTGAAGAACACGCCCTACGTGGAGGTGGATCAGGGGGCCCTGGTCCTGGACTGCGACGGCATCGCCCGCGACTACGACCTCAAACGGAAGTGGGGGCTCAACGAGGCCCATGAGATACCCCGCCTGGTCCTGGTGCGCAGCGACGGCACCACCCTGTACACCCTCAGGGACATAGCCTACAGCATCTACAAGTTCGGGCAGGCGGACAGAGTCATCAACGTGATAGGCCAGGAGCAGGCCTTGGCCCAGCTGCAGCTACGCATAGCCCTGGTCGCCATAGGCAGGGCCCAAATGGGTGACAACCAGCTCCACTACGGGTACGAGTTCGTGAAGCTCCCTATGGGGAAGATGAGCGGCCGCCTGGGCAGGTACGTCACCCTCTTGGAGGTGGTGGAGAAGTCCACGGAGCTTGCCTACGAGGAGGTCACCCGTAGGACCCCTGAGCTCACCGAGGAGCAGCGCAGGGGTATCGCGCGGATGGTGGGCTACGGCGCTGTGAAGTACACTCTCCTCAGCGTGGACGCCAACAAGACCGTGGTCTTCGACTGGGACAAGGCGCTGAACTTTGAAACCAACAGCGCCCCCTTCATCCAGTACAGCCACGCCAGGACCTGCAACATACTGAAGAAGGCCGAGGAGAGGCCCAAGCCTGACTATGAGCAGCTCACCGATCTGAAGGAGAGGGAGCTGGTGAACATGCTAGCCAGGTTCCCCGAGGTCTTCGAGGGGGCCGCCGCGGAGCTGCAGCCGGGGGACATCACCACCTACGCCAACAGCCTCGCAGACAAGTTCAACAGCTTCTACGCCACCCAGAGGGTCATCAACGCTGAGACACCCGGCCTCGTAGGAGCCAGGGTAGACATAGTGGATGCCACGAGGGCAACACTACGCAACGCCCTGGAGCTCCTAGGGATCGAGGCCCCTGAGCGGATGTAGGTCACAGCCTGGGCAGCTTCTTCATGTCCTCCTCCAGACCCTGGAGGAGCTTCCTGTTGTATATGGCCGCGGCCGGGTGGTACAGGGGCACCAATGTGACGGCGCCCCACTTCTCCTGGACACTCATAGGCAAGCCGTGGACGTCCCCTATCACATCAGGCTCCAGGCCGTACCGGCCCAGGAAGTAGCTGAGGCTGCTGTTACCCATGGGCGCGATGACCCTGGGCCTGAGGATGTCCAGCTGCTCCTCCAAGTAGGACCGGCAAGCCTCCACCTCACCCCTCTTGGGCCTCCTGTTCCCCGGGGGCCTGCACTTCACGATGTTCATGATGAACACGTCCTCACGTCGGAGCCCCGAAGCCTCAAGCAACCTGTCCAGGAGCTTGCCCGCGGAGCCCACGAAGGGCAGCCCCGACTCGTCCTCTTTCCTGCCTGGCGCCTCACCCACAAGAACTATGGCGGCGTCCAGGCTCCCGGAGCCTACGACGACGCTGCTCCTAGATGAATATAGATTACACCTGGTGCAAGCCTCGGCCCTCTCCTTGAGGGCCCTCATGCGTTCAAGCCTAGTATGGTCAACGCTGGTGAACACTAGACGACACCGGACTCCACGAGCCTCTTATACTCCTCGGGGCCCAGCCCTAAAAACTCTCGGAGAACCTCCTCCGTGTCTCCGCCCAGCTCCGGCGCGGGCCCCCTGGGGGCAGGTTTCGTGGCGCTCATCTTGATGGGGTTCCCCTGGAGCTTCACCTTGCCCAGGCCGGGCTGCTCCACTTCCACCACCATCTCCCTGGCGCCCGATATGTGGGGGTCCTCCGAGGCCTCCTTTATGTCGTAGATGGGGCATGAGGGCACCCTGCTGTCGTTCAGGAGCCTCACGATCCCCTCCTTGTCGTGGGCCAACGTCCACTCCTCAAGAGCCTGCCTGAGCGGCTCATGGTTCTCCACCCTCAGCTTGTTGGTCCTGTACCTTGGGTCTTCTCCTAGGCTCCTCAGCCCGGTTGCCTCCAGGAACCTGACCCAGATGGCGTCGTTGGCTATCCCAATGACCACCCAGCCGTCCCGCGCCCTGAAAGTGTCGTAGGGGTAGACGAACTCGTACCTGTTGCCGATCCTGCCTGGCAGGCGGCCATCAATGTAGTACTTCTGGGGTATGTTCTCCAGGGACGCGAAGACGCTGTCCACCAGTGAGACGTCCACCATCTGGCCCTCACCGGTGCGGTCACGGATGTTCAATGCGGCGAGTATGCCTATGCAGCAGAAGAGGCTGCTCAGGATGTCCCCGATGGCTGTCCCTGAGCGGGTGGGGGGCGAGTTGGGCCACCCGGTGATGCTGAGGAGGCCCCCCATGGCCTGGCCTATGATGTCGTAGCCGGGCCTGTCCCTGTAGGGCCCGGTCTGGCCGAATCCTGAGATGGCGGCGTAGACGAGGCGCGGGTTGACCATCTTAAGCTCATCGTAGCTTAGTCCGAGGCGCTCCATGGTGCCGGGCCTGAAGTTCTCTATGAGTACGTCGCATCGTTTAACAAGCTCCTTAAAGATGGCTTTTCCCTCACCCGTCTTCAGGTTCAGGGTTATGCTCCTCTTGCCCCTGTTCAGGTTCACGTAGTAGAGGCTCAGCCCGTCCTTGAAGGGGGGAAACTCCCTAGAGTCGTCGCCTGTCCCAGGCACCTCCAGCTTGATTACGTCGGCCCCCATGTCCGCCAAGAGCATGCCGCAGAATGGGCCAGCAAGAACCCGGCTCATGTCAAGTACTCTGACACCCAGGAAGGCGTCTCGGCTCAGCATGTGCCATAACTGGGCTAGATACTATAAAAGAGGTGAAGGTGGGTGGGGGCTACTCTATGGTCATGACCGAGGAGTAGACCGCTGGGATGAGCCGCTCTATGGCCATCACGGCGCCCTGACTGGGCCTGATCTCTATCCTGAACTTCTCGTAGGGGTGGGCGTACAGCTCAGCCCTTGTAGCAAGGATTGGGTCCGCATCTGTCAGGGCCATCTGAGTGAAGTCTATCTCGACTCTGAACTTCTCACCCGTCTCTAGGAGGGTGTCAGGGTCTCCGGTGATGCGCTTAATGGTCATGATTGTGCCGTTCTGCTGGTACACCTCGCCGTGGCACCTGGAGTTGGTATAGGTGGCTACCATCCTGTTGTCGTCCACGTCTATGGGCTCGTGGCCCTGGCTGAGCTTTATGTAGAACACCACCTTGGTGAGGCATATGTTAGCCTGGCTCACAGGTGTGACAGTCGTGTTAGAGAAGTAGCCCACGAGTCCGCTGTCAATGAGCATGGAGCTGCTGGCCTCGGACATGCCCGCCGAGATAACCGACTGGGCCTTCTCCGCGGTCAGGAAACCCATGTTGAGGATCACGAAAGCGAATGCAGCCGCCGTGATAACGAAAGCTACTAGAATGATGGCGGTCTCGAGACCCGTCATACCTCTGCGTCTATTCCACATCTTCAATTTCTCCGTGACTTGACTAATCCAGTGACCTGGGTTTAGACCATATTTTCTGGTGCAGAGTATTAAGAAAATGTGTGTAGAACCCCCCACACAAACACGGCGACCCTTAACGTTATCAACCCATCAAGCGATCAAGTTAACCATGAAGAGGACAAGGCCCGCTTTCAAGCTCTGGCTGGAGACGGAGGAAGGCCACGTCTTCGGGCCCGGCGTCTTCAGCCTCCTCACCAGGATCAATGAGACGGGGACCCTGAAGGAGGCCGCCCAGAGCCTGGGCATGAGCTACCGTTACGCGTGGGGCCTCATACGCAGGGCGGAGGAGACCATCGGTGAGCCACTCATCTCTGCCTCCAAGGGGGGAAGGCTGGGAGGTGGAAGCACCGAGATCACCGAGCTGGGCAGAGGCCTGGTGGAGGACTTTGAGAAGCTGAGAGAAACCCTGATCAGGGTCTCAGCTGTACAGGATGCGGAGCCCGTTGAGGGGGTAATCCTGTCGTTCAGGGTTAAAGGCGATGAGGCCCAGGTGACTGTGAGGCTGGACCGGGACACCCTCAGGCTCAGCGTGCTGGCTGATGCCGTCAAGGGGCTCACCGCGGGGGACGCCGTGAGAATTGGGTTATACCTAGCCTGAGCCGGATGCGGCCGTGCTTTCAAGTATGTCCAGGAAGCGCTGATAGCGGTGCCTGAGGCCGCTGCCCATGGGTGTCAGAGTGTAGTAGCACTTGGGGCACTCCTCGTCCTCCCGGCACTTAGCAATGTAGCCCAGGCTGCACAGGTCGTTGAGGTGGTGGTAGACGTTGCGGACGTCGTTGTCGTCCATGTACGTGTAAAGGCGGTCCTTGAGCCTCTGCCAGATGTCGTACCCGTAGGACTCCTTGCCCATGCCTGTGTCTAGGGCCATGATGGCGAGTATCTTCATCTTCGTGGCGCCGCAGGTTCCTTTGGGCTTGGGCATGGGCTTCTCGAAATGCTTATAAAGCCGCGGAATATTTATAATTTACGTATGGGTAAATTATCCATAAGTTCTCATTGTTTTAAATAACGAGGAAAACCACTGTGAGCGAAAACACAAACACCGCCTGCGCACGCTGCGGAAGCAGGAACCTGGTACACGACCCAGAGAACGGCGAGACAGTGTGCGCCAACTGTGGACTGGTGGTAGACGAGTCACCCCTAGACAGAGGCCCAGAGTGGAGAGCCTTCACGGCCGACGAGAAGAACACAAGAAGCAGAACAGGCTTAGGCATCTCCTACTCACTCTACGACAAGGGCCTATCAACCGTCTTCAAAGGCGACAGGGACGCCCAGGGCAACAGACTCAAGGACGAGACCCGGATAAAAATGGACAGACTCCGCAGGTACGACAACAGGACCAAGTTCGACGAGACCTGGAAGCGCAACCTGAGCATAGCCATGGCGGAGCTGGACAGGATGAGCGCGGCCCTCCACCTGCCCCAGAACGTGAAGGAGGCTGCGGCCCTCATATACAGGCGGGCCCTGAAGAAGGACCTCATCAGGGGCAGGAGCATCGACGCCTTCGTCGCCGCCAGCATATACGCGGCCTGCCGCCAGTCCAAGGTGCCAAGGCCCCTCAAGGAGATCACCAAGGCCTCCACCAGGGACCAGGGGGAGGTCTCCCGCACCTACAGGCTTCTCCTCAGGGAGCTCAGGATCAAGATGCCCGTAGATGACCCCATGAAGTTCATCCCCAGCATCGCCTCCAAGCTCAGGCTCAGGAGGGACACGGAGCAGCGTGCCGTGGACATCCTGAGGAGGGCGAAGCAGGCTCAGGGCCTGTCCGGTAAGGACCCCAGGGGCCTGGCCGCGGCGGCCCTGTACATGGCGTGCCTGGGCATGGATGACAGGAGGATACAGAAGGACGTGGCTGAGGCCGCCGGCACCACGGAGGTCACCCTCAGGAACAGGCTCAGGGGCCTGGAGGAGACCCTCAGAGAGGTGGAGAAGCAGCAGGAGCAGGTTACGGCCATCTCGGGGTAAACTAATTTTAAACCCCGCTCCGATGATACTGTATCCGTGTGGAGCGTTTACAATGAACAGGATTGATGGTTTAGAGGAAGCTTTCAGGAACGCTCGAGTCGTTTTCCTGAGCACCTTCGACGGGGACAAGGAGAACACCAGGCAGATGACTAACTTCAATGACAGCCCTTACGGCGAAATCTGGTTCCCGACAGAGAAGGAAACGAGAAAAATCAAGGACATTCAGAGTAACCCCAAGGTGCTGGTAACCTTCCCCGCCCAGACTGAGGGGGTGTTCTACGAGATCGAGGGGATGGCCACCCTGGCCGACCAAGGCTTCGTGGACAGGAAGTGGAGGTGGTGGTACCTCTACTGGAGGCCCTCCCAGAAGAGGAGGTTCTGGTTCACCCCGCTGAGTGATGACCGACGCGCCATCATAACCATGAAACCGGTCAAGGCTCGGCTCGTGGAAAGATCATAACCTTTTTTTCTCTATAACCCCGATATCATTGGATTTACTTGGCTAAGAAGAAGCCCAGCATGAGCGAGATACTGAAAGCGAACCGCCAAGTCATAATAGTATTACTCAGCTTCCCAATAGCGGGAATGTTCATCGCCATGGGTCTAATTTGGTATAAGAGACCAGGCAACATGTTGGTTGCCCTTGGGGCGATCCTGTTTCTACTGGTCCAGTATAGCCTACTCGTTTACTTCCTGATCAAACGGATAGACAGCCTCAGCAAGAATAGTGATAATAATTCAGAAGATTTATTGATTAAGTGAGAGTAAGCAGGTGGATGGATCATGAGGGAGTTCAACGTCAGTGTGGATGACGACCTCTACAACTACTTGGAGTTCCTGGAGCGCACACGGTACATCAAGAACAAGAACGAGGCCCTCCACAAGGCTCTGCTCCTTTTCAGGAAGCTCTCCATGCACGACTGGCTCCCTGACATCTACCGCATAGGCGACAACAGGGTCATCATAATGGACAGGGGGATGCTCCTGGACCTCTTCGAGTCCCTCACGGAGTATGAGACCTACAGGGTGGGGAGCATGACGGCCCTCAAACGGAAGGTGCTGAAACCTGAGTTCAGGGACATCAACCTCACCAAGAAGGCCAACTGGCCCCTTGTGCTCAACGAGCTTCAGAACATGGGGTGGGGCACCTTTGAGAAGATAGAGGACGAGATCAAGGTGGAGAACGCTGCTGTGCCCCCCCAGTACCTGAAGGGTTACCTGGAGACCATGTTCAAGGTGAACCTGGAGGAGCAC
>JBDRQD010000008.1:0-9723 GCA_043826455.1 Candidatus Bathyarchaeota archaeon | reverse complement strand
GGCCGCCGCCGAGTGGGTCATCGGCCTCTTCACGGGGCTTCTGCTCTGGGGGGCAGGCTTAGCACTTGTAATCATCGGGGGCTTCCTTGACGCCCTGATAGGCGTCGGGGAGGCAGCCAGGCACGGTAAACGCGGCGTGTCCGGGGCCCAGAGGGGCATCCTGGACAAGCTAGGGAGGTGACAGAGTTGAGTAAAAGGACGAGGCAGAGGCGGAGCCGGCCCAGACGGGATAAAGGTGCGGGTATAGGCGCCCCCAGCAGAAGCAGGTCTCAGAGTTTCTGGGACGATGTGGGGGAGAGGATCAACGTCAGCTACGACGTGCTCGGCCACCCGTATCACAGGACTAAGCCCGTGGAGGAGGATAAGCACTACACGGTGCTGGCCTACACCGACTGGGCCGACACCTTCGTGCCCACCGTGATCAAGTGGAGCCACGGCGAGGTGGACGACTTCACGAACCCAGGGAAGAGCCTGCTGAACCGGAGCCGGGCCATCCAGCACACCAAGTCCAGCAGCATGAGCCAGAGCATCAAGCTGCCCGTCGGCGGCGGCACACTCAAGGTAGGCGGCAAGGAGTACATCTGGCGCACAGGTGACCGCAGCTACGAGGCGGCGCAGGAGAAGGCAGAGGACCTTCGCAAACAGGGGCACAAGGCAGTCATTAGAAAGGAGAAGGTAGCCGGCAAGCCCACCTACGTGGTCTACGCCCGCAAGGAGGGAGCATGATGAACAGGCAGACTCAGACGACCCTGGCCTGGGGCCTCATCATCCTGGCCTTCGTCCTAGGCGGCGCCTACTTCTGGGGCACCAGTACCATAGTGGCCGACACCACGCCACCTGTGATCGATGAGGCGGCCACTACCAGCGGGGCCATCGCCTACGGGACGGGGAAGCCCACCGTGGTCCTCTTCGTCACCGAGAACCTGGGCATGCAGCAAGCCACAGCCGAGATATTCAACGTGGGTCTCCTCGGAATCCGGGGCAGCCTCGTCCAGAAGTGCACCATGGGGCAGGCCAGCAAAACGGGCAACGTCTACAAGTACGTGGGGGCCTTCACCGTCACCCTCGAAGCCAACAAGGAATACTACATCCTCTACACGGCCACGGACACCGCAGGCCACAAGGACACCTACGAGCCTAAGATCAAGCTCGTCAACCTGGAGGGCCAGGTCCACGTCAACAGCGTCAAGGTCAAGGGACCCGGCGACACCATCTACGTCACCAGCCTCAAACTGGAGTTCAAGGTGGTCGTCACCCAGGGCGCGGGAAGCGTAGACAAGATATACTGCGTTGTTGGGGCAGACACCATCAACTTCGCCAAGAGCTACGACGGGTACGGCATCGAGCAGTACACCGGCACCTACACGCTCCCCGGGGACGGCAAATACGAGTTCGTGGTCATCGTCAAGGACACGGGCAGCACCAACACCCAGCTGGCCAGCTTCGGCATCGTCCTGGGCACCGAGCAGAGGTGGCCACTCATCATCGGCACCCTCGGCGTCCTAGGCGTCGCAGCGGTCTACTTCAGCGTGGAGCAGCCTAAGAAGACGAAGAAACTGAAGACAGGGGTGTAGCCGGTGAACCTCACCCCTTTTTCCTCCAAGGCTAACGCCAAGGGCGACGGTAACCCGCTGACGAAGCCCCGGGACCGAATATTCATAATCCTATTCGTGGTGGCCCTCGTCTCGGGGGCCGCCTTCAGCCTCGGCAGCGTGGGGTACCTGCTGGGCTTCAACGCCACCACCCTGGTCTACATAGCCCTCGGCTTCAGCCTCATGAGCGGCAACTACTGGTACGACGGCGGCAAGGACGAGAGAGGGAAGCCCCGGATCAAGCCCGTGGATGAGCAGCTTCAGTGGACGGCCCTGGCGGTGATCCCCATCGCCCTCCGTTGGGCCATGCAGATGCCCTTCTTCGACCAGCTGGCCGCCAGCGCCGTTGACCCCACCCAGCAGCTGCGTTACATGGCCCAGGTGCTGGGCCTGTGGATACTGGTGGCTGTCTCTGAGGAGGCTTTCAGGGGGGCCATGCTTAACGCGGCTGACCTGGTGGCGGAGTTCCGGGGCCGGGGGCTCCAGGACAGGTGGCGCATCCTGTTCGCTAACACGGTTTGGATGGCTTTCCACTTCTTCCAGAGGCCCCTGGACCTGAACATCTACTGGAAGTACATCATCTGGCTCTACGTCGCCGGCCTGGTGATGACCTATGTGCTCATGAAGGCGGGCATGGGCTCGGCGACGTTGATCCACCTCATAGTGAACCTGACGGCGTGACTGAGATGAACAAGAGAGAAACATCGTTTACCCTGATGCTGGCCGGGGCGGCCATCCTGGCCCACCAGGTGCTGATCTGGGGCAGGATCGACCTGGTGGACGTCCTTCACCATGAATGGGTCGCCGGCGTTCTGTTGGCCGCCGGCCTAGGGATACGGTACGGAGGAGACGCGAGTTGAGGAAACCTGAGAGGCTGAGGATAGAGGAAAAGGTCCTGATCCTGACCCTGGTGGTCCAGGTGCTGTTTCTGGTGAACCAGACCGTGGTCCTGGCCACCACCGCCAAGCAGACCATGACGGCCAGCATGGTGCCCACCATGGGCGGCGAGACCCTGCAGGCCCACATATCCACGGACACGGGGAGACCCAGGGGCATCCTGGACCACCTCACAAGGCTCCTAGTGGGCCAACGGTGGTTCACAGGCTCATGGGTCGGAGCCTGGATGGTGGATGGCCAGGTGCGCACGGCCGCCACCGTGGCCATCAGCATCACCGTCACAGGCGCCAACGTGGCGTCCACGGCCACCGTTGACTACTACGTGGAGGCCAGGTCCGGAGCAAACACCTACAGGTTCCTGGAGGCCACCGGGCAGAGCGCCACCGTGGGCGGCGCAGCCCTCCAGGCAAGCGACCCCCGGACCATCACGGGCCACCTGCAGGCCATGGGCCTAGCCACCACCCAGAGCTGGACCATAGACTACTATGTGTACGTCAAGGCCACAACCACCGGGGCAGTAAGCGGTGAAACCCTCACCAGTGAGATAGCCGTCACCAAGTTTGACTCCAAGACGTATGTTTTTGACGACCCCGGCGTGTGGGTGCGAGGATTGTCTACGATGGCAACTGGCTACGTCGGAAGTGCAAGACACACTGCATCGTCAGTCTCCATGCCATCAGCCTACACAGGCTACGGCATGGCAGGGCAGACCGCAACAGATCAGTGGAGTTCATGGGTCGTGTTTAGAAACGGCCTTATGAAGTCGGTCACCGGCTTCCCCGTTTCCGGTTCGTTCTCTACTACACAATTGATCCCTGCGGGGGCCGTGATACGTGAGGCACACCTAAGCGTCAAGGCGTCAGCCTCATACACAAGCACCGCCCAGAACCTCCTTGTAGCCATCTGGAATGGAGACTATTGGGATAGCTCCGTCACGTACGCCAAGTTTATGACCTGTTGGGGCCAGCGTGTAGGCGATACACCCTGGTCAACTACGGCGTGGGTGACAGACACGTATTACCATAGCCCAGATATAGTCACTCTAGTACAGGCCCGTTTTGATTCTCAGGGGTGGGGTGGCGGCGATTGGGATCGGATAACTGTTTTTCTGGCGCTAGACGACGCCCCTAAACAATACGCTAAACGCTACATCAATTGGGGCTACAGTGGTCACACTGACGGCCCCCACCTCTACATACGGTACAGCACCTATGCGGCCAGCTGGTACCCGCTGCCGCCCCTCAGCCTAGCTTCGCTGCCCATCACGCTTGACGTGGTGGCTTTATCGGCCCTCATCGGGGCCACAGCCCTCCTATGGAGGGAGAACAGGAGGAAAATGAGTTGAAAAATAGTTTAAACCGGACCCAGATGGCTGGCCTGATACTGGTCGGCCTCAGCCTCATCACCTTCATCGGAGGAGGAATCCTTGTTAGTAGCTGGCTAGCTGCGGTGGAGCCCAAGGGCGTCAACATCTACGTCAAGAACGCGGAGACGGACCAGCACCTGCCCAAAGACATCGTGACGGTGACCCTCACCGGGGTCAGCTACTTCGGCTACGACTACCCCCTGGACGTGGTCCTCAGAGCCAGCAAGACCAATCCCACGTACTGGAGCTTCAGCAGCAGCCTCTCCACTTTGTATTACGTCAGCATCACGGCGACGGGCTACGTGACCCAGACGGGCAGCGTAAGTATGCCCGTGAACTTCATCCAGGAGTACACGTATAAGCTGAGCCCGACCCCGCCGCCACCACCACCTGGGGCAGACCCCGAGCCTGAGCCCGAGCCCATCCCACCGGAGGTGACCCAACCGCCACCGGACGTTAAGGCTGAGGTCACCGTGAACGACGTCAAGGTTGGCATCGGGGACACCATCACCGTGGACACTCTGGACCTGGTGTTCAGGGTTGTGTTCACCGAGGGCATCGGAAGCGTCCAGCAACTCTACGGCTTCGTTGACGAGGAGAGCCTGATCTTTGAGGTACGCGACAGCCCCGGCGAGTACACGGCCACCTACAGGCTGCCCGGCGACGGCAGCTACGACATCAGCATCCGGGTCCTTGATACTGGAGGCGGCGAGAGGCCGCTGGCCAGCTTCGCAGCCGTCCACGGCTCCGGGGTGGCTGAGCCTAACCCGGTGGATGAGGCCGTGAGGGAGGCCCTGAACACGGGCACCACCATCCTCTCAGCCGCCCTGGCCAGCCTGGGCGCGGGCCTGTACCTGCTGGGAGGCCTCAAGGAGGAGAAGCGGCGGTGAAGGCCGAGGTTTTCTACTCGGAGGACGCGGAGCGGCTGTACCTGGCCTTCCTGAGGGCCATAATGGGGGAGAGGATAGAGTCGGTGAGCCGGGGCGTCCACGATGGACACCCAGCCGTCACCGTGGAGTGGGAGGAGCCCCGGCCCGAGTGTGAGACGATACAGCGGCTTATGCAGCACTTTGACGAGGTGTGGAAGCGTTGACGTGGACCACTGCGAGCCCGCTAGGACCATCCCAGCCGGTAGCCGGCGTCCTCATATTAGCGGCCTTGCTAGCCCTGGGCTACGCCCTGGGGCTCCTACGCAGGGTGCTTCAGATGCGCCGCCCAGGCCGGGTACCGGCGGAGGGCCTGGAAGAGGACAGGGAGGAGGACGAGGTTTGAAGCTGCTACTGTGTAAGCTGGGCCTCCACGACTGGGAGGAGACCCCCACAGGCTGGGGCGAGTACACCATCAAATGCAAGCAGTGTTCTGAGACACACCACCACCTAGAGAGAGGAGACTGGCAGCCATGAAGCGCATCCTAGCCCTAAGCCTCCTACTCTTTATGCTGGCACCCGTGGCCCTGGCCGATGAGCCCAGGGTCAGGGTGGAGACCTTCCCCCACTGGACCGCCGGCGACCTAGCCATCTACCTCATGGAGTTCCCCGGAGACGGCGCCACCTACAGCAGCGACACCATCAGGATCAGGGTAGCCGTCTGGGGCACCACCAAGGAGAACCCCGTCAAGATTCTTCTCAACGGCGAGGAGGCCGCCCGCATCGAAGGCCCCGGCATGTTCACCTACGAGTGGAGCCTACGAGGCAGCTACCACCTCCTCATCCGGTGCGAGACCAAGATATTCCAGCAAGCCGCCTTCAACGTCAAGGCCCCGCCGCCCCCGGCGCCCGTGATCCTGCTGGACGAGTTCTACGCGAAGCTGGAGCAGCAGAGGAGCTCCATGATGATGGCCATGGTGGGCGCCACCGTGGTAGGGGTCCCCGTGGGCGTCTGGTTCAAGCGGAAGACCAAGATCACCACCGCCTGGGCCACCATACCCATGGGCATGGCGGTACTGGTGGGCATAAGGTGGCTGCCCGACTTCTACATGTTTATACCCCTGGGGCTGAGCGCCGGCATGGTGTACTGGCTGGCCAGGGGCTACGCCACCGAGAAAGCCGTCAACGAGCACCATGAGAGCGGCCTACAGCGCATCACAACCTACCCCTTCGACGACGAAGGCCGAGGCATCATAGTAGACGCGGGACCCCAGTACTGGCGAACCGGCTTCATCAAAACCATACCGCTAGTGATTGAGGGCAAGGAGGGCTACCTACCCCTAGAGATCAACGGAGTAAGCTACCCCCAGATAATCACCAAAGGAGACGGCTACACCAAAACCGACAAAGAGGTGAAGATCAAGAGCGACTGGAGCCTGGCCCAGGCGTTCGCAGAGGCCCGGCTGATCGAGAAGCTACAGAAGAAGGTGGCCGAGATGGAGCTGGCCCAGATGCTCATGAACAGAGCTCTGCCCGTGGTAGTGGTTAACAAGATGAAGTTCTTCGAGGCTACGCTGCGGGAAAACATACTCAGCCAGACCCTCGACCCGGAGCAGCTACACGTACACGTCAAGGACGCCACCAAGAAGCTCACCGAGGAGCTTCAGAAGGTGATGCCCGCACAGCAGCAGGAGGAGGCGCCCGATGGCGAAGGATAAGCCCCAGATGGATAACCTCACCCTGCTGGCTGGCCGGCAGGGTGTGGTGGGTGACAAGGTACTCGGAGCAGCCAATGTACCCGGAGGCATGGATGCGGAGGCGTGGGCTAAGTTCCTCAACTTCGACATTCCTGAGACCATTGTAACAAGTCCCTCGGAGCGCACCCGCAAAGCGGTTGAGACCCTAACCAGGACAGGAGGGTATGGCGTACCCGAGAACCTGCTGGAGCTATTCTGGATGCTTTTTGACGATTTTGCCGCGTCACGCCAAGAGTATGTCAGGCGTGGATGGACCACCCTGGAGCCCGACGCACCAGAGGTGAAGAGCAGCATGACCCAGCCCCTCGAAGCCGAGGCGGTGATGGGGCCCCTCATACAGAAGGAGAACGAGGACGATGAGTAGAAGAACCAGACAGCGGAGAACCCGCCCCAGGCGGGATAAGGGGCAGGGCGTAAGCCCACCAGCTAGAAGCATGGCCCAGGCCAAGGAGTACCAGTGGACGGAGCGGGACGTAGAGCAGCTCAAGGAGCTTCACGCGGCCCGGTCCTGGCAGGCCCAGAGGACGGATGAGGCCCTGGTGGCCCCCATAGCGCCGTCGCCTGGCCACTGGATCAAGACTCCAGGCGAGTACGACGTCCACGGGGTAGACTACCCTGAGCTGAAGACACCCAAGGCCAAGAGGGAGCTAGAACCCCACCAGCGCATGAAGGAAATCGAGGCAAAACCCCCTAGGGTAGATGACCAAAAGATCGCTAACCCCATGGGCTCCCCGGACAAGGCTAAGAAGTACCTGGCCGACGTCGTGGAGAAGTACAGGCGGAAGCTGGGCATCAAGGGCGAGGTCAAGTTGAGCGCCCAGAACCGAGGCGCCCCTGCCCGCATCCGCCACTACAAGGATGGTAAGACGCCCCAGATTGAGGTCAACTACAGCCACTTCGCAGACCTGTGGACAGACGCCCCTGAGCTCACCCAGAAGTACCTGGAGTACGGCATAGCCCACGAGATGGCCCACCAGCGCCAATACGAGGACCTGGGCCACAGGGGATACCAGAAGGCATTCACGAAGGCTAAGGCTGAGGGCGAGTGGGACGCTGACGGGAAAGCCCTCAGAGCCATGGGCATCACCCGCAAGGAGCTAGAGGGGAGCCTAGACCAACTGGCCAAGAAGGTGAACGGCGTCCACGAGACAGCCCACCAGCCCTTCAAGGGAACCCCCAACATTGAACGCTTCAAGGACACCACGCCGCCCGAGAAGCCTAAGGCTGCGTCCACGCGGGACCAGATGCGGGCGACCTACATCAAGGCCCTGGGCGGCATCATACCCACCGCCACCCAGGAGGAGGTATCCAGGATCACCGAGAAGGCCATGACCGAGGAGTGGATCAAGCCCGACGATGATGCTAAGACAGCCAGGAAGAGGGTGGGAGACCTGGCCAAGGCTGAGCTGGTGAAGCTCCGTCAGGCTAAGGCCCACCTGGAGCGGGATGAGCAGATGAAGCGCCTCAAGGAGCTCCACGAGAAGGCGGAGGCTAAGACCAGCGACGAGGAGAGGCACCGGCAGCGCCTAGCCCAGCTCAGGGAGGACTATGGTGCCCAGTACGACACCGCGCTGAACGCCGCCATGGACATCAACGTCAAAGGCTACAGCCGGAAGCTCCACCAGGACCTCAGAAACATGGGGTACAGCTATACGGAGGCCGCCGAGATGGCAACAGGCTTCGACGAGAAATTTGTAACCGAAACTCAGGGTGAGGCGCTGAAAAAGCTACGACAGGACTCCATGGAGGCCGCACGGGACGCATTCGGGGAGGCCCCGGAGCTGTGGGAAGATGCGGTAAAGAAGTACATGGCGACGGAGGTCGCCCAGAGGCCCATACCCGGCGTGGTCGAAGACTTGTACGTGAAGGTGAAGGGCAGCATCAGGGATAGGACCAAGCCCCCCGAGCCGGTCACGCCCATCATCCCTAAGAAGCCCACCGTCAAGACGAGCACAGAGTCCTACGACTACTACATGGACCCGGGCCACGGGTGGCTCAGGGTTCCCGTGAAGAAGCTGGAGGAGCTGGGCATCGCAGACGACATCTCCAACGCCAGCTACGTGAAGGGCGGCTACGCCTACCTGGAGGAGGACAGGGACGCCACCATCTTCACCGAGGCCATGGAGAGCCTGGGCGTCAAGGTCAATCTCAGGGACCACACGTCTAACCGGGAGAGCAGCATACGAGGCTACCAGCCCCACAGGAAGCTGAAGGATGAGGAAAAACCCGTTCTCACCCCAACTCAGGAAGCCCGGAGACGATATTCCCAAGTGATAGCCAACAGGGTGCCTAGGATGGCTGACACGTGGAGACTTAACCTCAACAAAACTCTCCTCGACCAGGGATTCAGCGGAGAGGCGGCTAAAGCCATCAGCGACAGGCTTACGGAAGACGCCGTTTACACTAACCAGAACACCCTCGTCCAGAACAGGCGTGTAAACGAAGGAACCGATGCTCAGAGGGCTGAGGTTCAGGCGGAGCGGGACGCCCTGGCAGCCGTCCAGAACGAGTACGAGAAGCTGAAGAAGGAAGCCCTGGAAGACTGGGCTATAGCAAGAAGAAAAACTACGGCAATCTCACAGGACCCCGAGACTAAGAGGATACTAGAAGGCTACAAATCCGAGCAGCCCGAGCAACAAGGAGCCACCGTCAAGGCTACACCTTCAATGAGGAGTCGGGTAGCTAGCATGAGCTTTAATGAGGCGAACGCCCTCATCAGGGACCACGTCAAGGCCCACTGCTCCACGGTGAGCGTCCGTAAAGGCAGAGGCACCGCCGCTGGGTGGCTAGAGCTAACGGGCAGCGACGAGTACGGTCGCTTCACCGACACTGAAAAACAGCAGCTAGAGGCATTAGGCATAACCGTAGGCGGAAACCATCATGGAATGGACTTTGGCGACAAGGTACAGTTCATCGAGCGAAACAAGCTACTAGCCGAGAAGCCCGCCCCAGCCAAGGACGAGGTAGTCATAGACATACCTGATAAGAAGCCCGCAGCCACATACGACGCCGAGACCGAGAAGATCATAAAGAGAATACAGGACGAGAAAGAGGTCTCACGGGTCCTGGTGGAGAAGAGGATCGAGGAGGAGAAAGAGAAGGCAGCCGGCCTGATAACGAACGAGGCAGCCGCCACCTTCGTAGCTTACCAGATGCTGGGGGAGCCCGTGGGTAAGACGGCGTGGGCCAAGATCAGCATGAACCAGATGGGCGGGTACTTCCGCGTAAACGAGTACAGCCCAACA
>JBDRQD010000007.1:0-4796 GCA_043826455.1 Candidatus Bathyarchaeota archaeon | reverse complement strand
GCATTTTTATAACCCTGTTCGTGGCGGCCCTTGTGGCGGGGGCCGCCTTCAGCCTCGGCAGCGTCGGCTACCTGCTGGGCTTCAACGCCACAACCCTGGTCTACATCGCCCTAGGCTTCAGCATCATGAGCGGCAACTACTGGTACGATGGCGGCAAGGAGGCCAAGATCAAGCCGGTTGACGAGCAGCTGCAGATGACCGCCTGGGCCGTGATCCCCATAGCCCTGCGTTGGGCTATGCAGATGCCCTTCTTCGACCAACTGGCAGCCTCAGTCACGGACCCCACCCAGCAGCTTCGCTACATGGCCCAGGTGCTGGGCCTCTGGATACTGGTGGCGGTCAGCGAGGAGGCTTTCAGGGCGGGGATGCTGAACGCGGCTGACCTGGTGGCCCAGTTCCGAGGCCGGGAGCTCCAGGACCGCTGGCGAATACTCTTCGCAAACTCTGTGTGGATCGGCTTTCACTTCTTTCAGCGGCCCCTGGACCTGAACATCTACGGGACGTACATGGTGTGGCTCTTCGTCGCCGGCCTGGTCATGACCTACGCGACGATCAAGGGCGGGATGGGGGCGGCGACACTGATCCACCTGATAGTGAACCTGACGGCGTGATGAACATGAAGAGACGAACCCTAGCCTTTTTCTCAATACTGGCCGGTGGGGCCGTGCTGGCCCACCAGGTCCTTGTGTGGGGCAGGATCGACCTAGTGGACATTCTACACCACGAGTTCTTCTCAGGCGTCTTGCTGGCTTTCGGGGCCGGCGTCTACATTGGAGGTGGTAAGCAGTGAACAGGGACGAGAGGCTGAGGCTGAATGACAGGATACTTGTACTCACCCTCTTCGTCCAGGCGCTAATTCTGGTCAATCAGGTGTTCACCCTCGGCATCTACGCCCAGCAGAGCTATCAGGCGTCCATGGTCCCCACGGACAGCGGCGAGACCCTACAGGTTCACATTGACACCGACACGGGGAGACAAAAAGGCATCATGGACCGCATCTTCCGGTACCTTCGAGGCCAACCTGAACTCACGTCGTCCTGGTTAGGAGCCTGGATGGTGGACGACGTGGAGCGGAGCGACGCCATAGTGAGCATCAGCATCACCGTCACCGGAAGTAATGTTCTGAGCACCGCCACCGTAAGCTACTGGATCGAGGGCAGGCCCAGCGGAGGAGGCGAGCCCTTCAGGTTTCTGGAGGCCACGGGGCAGAGCGTAACCGTGGGCGGCGCGGCCCTGGAGGACAGCGACGACAGGGGTATTGCGGCACACCTGGAGGCCATGAGCCTGACCACAGACCAGTCATGGACTGTAGACTACTATGTTTATGTGAAGGTAGAGGCCACGGGAGCCGTCAGCGGCGAAACCCTCACCTCAGAGATCACTGAGACCAAGTTCGACACCAAGACCTACGAACTCTACGACCCAGGCACCTGGACCAGGATACCCGTCAAGAAGAGCGCCGGGTACGTGGGCTACGCCCGGCATGAAACCCAGAGCGTCACCCTCCTGGACCCATCCACCAGCGAGGCCCCCAACTGCGCCTTCGGCGAGAGGGCGAGCCCAGTGCGCCAGTACACCGCATGGCTGTGCTTCCAGAACAACGACGCCGAAACCATGCTGCCCTACGTCACCGCTGGAACCCTCATCATTCATGAGGCTTACATTCAGATGCAGGCCAGTTCAGGTACTCCTGCCCAGCGGGTTACCGTAAACCTCAACGACGCCACCAGCTGGACCAGCACTGGCGTAGACACCTACGCCGAGTGGCTGACGCGGTGGGGTAATCGGCTGCCCGTGAACGCCACCTGGAACTCACCCACATTCTATGAAGACAGCTTCTACAACACCACGAACATCGGCCCGGTGGTTCAGGCTCTGGTGGATGGGCGCAGTGTATCCGCCACGGGGCGGATGACGTTCTACATCGCCAACGACGGGGACGCTAAGACTAACTGGAAGCTGTTCTATGCCTGGTACTTCCAATACCAAGAACGTTGGCCCAACCTCTACATCAGGTGGAGCGAGTACACGGCGTCATGGTACCCGCTGCCCCCAATGAGCCTGGCTTCGTTACCCATCACGCTTGACTTGGTGGCGTGGGCGGCCCTCATAGCGGCCACAGCCCTCGTGTGGAGGGAGAACAGGAGAAAAATGAAGTGAACAAACCAGAGTTAAACCGGACCCAGATGGCTGGCCTGATCCTAGTCGGGCTCAGCCTCGTCACCTTCATCGGAGGAGGAATTTTCGTAAGTAGCTGGCTGCTCAGCGTGGAGCCCAGCGGAGTACACATCTACGTGGTGGACGCGGAGAAAGGCCAGCACCTGGGCAAGGACCTTGTGACGGTGACCCTCACCGGGTTCAGCTACTTCGGCTACGAGTACCCTCTGAGTACTATCCTCCGAGCCTCAAAGACCACACCCACCTGCTGGAGCTTCAGCAGCAGCCTCGCCACCATGTACTACGTCAGCGTCACAGCCACCGGCTACGTCACCCAGACGGGGAAGGTCAGTATGCCCGTGAACTTCATCGCAGAGTACACCTACAAGCTGAGCCCGGAGCCACCAGACGGGAAGCCGAAGCCCGAGCCACCGCCCCCCGATGAGCCCGAGCCGGTGGAGCTGGAGGCCGACGTCTACATAAACGACGTAAAGGTTGCACCCGGCGACACCGTGCCGGTGACCACATTGGACCTGGCATTCAAGGTGGTGGTTACCCAGGGCAGCATTGAGCAAATCTGGGGCTTCGTTGACGATGAGCGGGTCGTCTTCGAGGTGGCCGACAACTTAACCAGGGCCACGGCGGCCTACAGGCTACCCGGAGACGGCAGCTACGAGGTCACCGTAAGGGTGCTTGACACGGGCGGCGGCGAGAGGCCGCTGGCCAGCTTCGCAGCCGTCTTCGGCGACGCGGAGGCCCCGGAGTCTGACCTGGTGGATGAGGCCATACAGGAGGCTCTAGGTTTCAGCGGCAACCTGATCTCGGCTGCACTGGCCTGTATGGGCGTCGGCGTGTACCTGCTGGGAGCCGTCAAGGAGGAGAAGAAGCGGTGACGTGGACCACCATAGGCCCAAACGGAGCCACGAGCTCCATCGGGGCAGCCCTCATAACCCTGTCTGTGTTGACCCTGGTTTACACTCTGGGCCTTCTCTACCGGCTGGCCCAGCTCCGGCGCATGGAGGGGTTGAGGATACCGGCTGAGGGCCTAGACGAGGACCAGGAGGAGGACGAGGAGACATGAGCCAGGACTTTACCCGGAGAGACAAGATTCTGATAGTGGCCGCCCTGGCCGTCGCGGCGGTAGCGGCGGCGAGCATACTTCTACCCGGGCTAGGCTTCCCTGAGCTCACCTTCCCCGAGATAGCGCTACCCAGCTTCAACATCAGCCTACCCTTCAACATCAACCTTAACCTCAACTCCCCGGAGAGCCCCACAGGCCAGGCCCCGGAGACCTCACGGGAGCCTACGCAGCTCACCCTCCAGGTGCTTCCCAACCCGGCTAACAAGGGCGGGGTACTCGTCGCCGATGTCCTAAGCGACGGTTTCAACGCCGGGATCACCCTGCACGCCAAGCACCTGGGCACCGGCCAGGAGGCCACCGCTGCGGATCTCATCGGCGCTGACGGCAAGTTCAGGCACGCGACCCAGATCAACATAGCCGGGTACTACGAGGCGTGGGTCTCCAGCGGCTCCGTGACGAGCCCCAGGGTCAAGTTCACGGTGCAAGGCCTCCACATAGCGGTCCAGGGCAGCACGGTCCACGTGTTCAGCAACCTCGTGGGGCCGTGCCAGGTGTGGGCTGACGACCCGGCGCGGAGCCTCAGCATCCCCATCGGCACCGTCACAGTCAACCAGGGCGGCTACGGGAGCATCCAGGTTGACCTCAGCGACCCGATATGGGTGTCAGGGACTTATGGCGTGGACTGCGTGATCGGCGGAGTCACCGCCAAGAGCATGGACGGCATGGGGGTTCTGGTGGTCCCATGAAGCGCCTGGCCCTAACAATCCTATTTTTCTTCATGTTTTGCTCCACGTGGAGCATAATGGCCGTGGCCGAGGAGCCCACGGTCAAGGTGGAGACCTACCCCCAGTGGACCGCCGGCGACCTGGCCCTCTACCTTATGGACTTCCCCGGCGACGGCGCCACCTACAGCAGCGACACCATCAGGATCAGGGTCGCCGTCTGGGGCGCTACCCCCCAGAACCCCGTCAGGATTCTGCTGAACGGGGAGGAGGCCGCCAGGATCGAGGGCCAGGGCCTTTTCACCTACGAGTGGAGCCTACGCGGCAGCTACCACCTCCTCATCAGGTGCGAGACCAAGATATTCCAGCAGGCCGCCTTCAACGTGAAGGCCCCGCCGCCCCCGGCTCCCGTGATCCTCCTGGACGAGTTCTACGCCAAGCTGGAGCAGCAGCGGAGCACCATGATGCTGGCCATGGTGGGGGCCACCGTGATAGGGGTCCCCATCGGCATAGGCATCAAGAAGAAGACCAAGATCACCACCGCCTGGGCCACCATGCCCATGGGCGCAGCTGTGATCGTAGGCATCCGGTGGCTGCCCGACCTCTACATGCTGATCCCGCTAGGCCTCACAGCCGGCATGGTTTACTGGCTGGCCAGGGAGTACGCCGACTACATGGCGGTGAGCGTCATAGAGGAGGGCGGCATAGACACCGACGTCATACCCCTGGACGACGAGGGCAGAGCCATCATAGAGGTGGGGCCACGGTACTGGCGCACCGGCTTCATGCACGTAAAGAAGATCGAGCTGGTGGACAACAGGTACCCCATCAACTTC
>JBDRQD010000006.1:0-93048 GCA_043826455.1 Candidatus Bathyarchaeota archaeon | reverse complement strand
CAAGCAAATTCTGTTGAAGAAGTTATGATTCTTAGTGCCAAACGTGACACCACTGACGCTGAAAGATACATGAAATTGTACGGAATTGATCATCGTGATGAATCAAAATACGATTTTTTAATTGAGTCGAAATTACTAAGTCATAATAATTCTTAGCCTCAATCCAACTAAATATACTCTCTTTTTCACGTGCGTTTACAATTGGATCAACCATAAGAGTTCACTTGTACTAATTGTGAAGTTAGAATAAAAATATTGGATGGCTGACACGCGCAACCATGTAATATTGCCCAGAATCCGTAGAATTTTTGACCATTAAAATACATAAGACCAGTATTTGGCTGGTTGATAATAGGGCTTAGACTGCATCCAATATGCGTGGTATGATATCCGTGGGGAGTTCAGTGATGCAGAACCAGCAGAAAATACCGTTTTCCTAGAAAGAAGACGGGCTTGAAATAAATAGAATCCCTGAATCAGGATTGTATTATTTACAAGCATCCGGCGTCTGAAGTATATCAATCTCACATGATTTTCCTGTGATTAAAAGATCGACGGCGCAGCACACAACGGTGATTCATGGTACTGAGATAATAAGCACGAAGACAATTAACCAGCAGGAACGACAAGCGAGGAATCGAGATGGACGTTCTGAGAGATCACCTGGCTAAATCACTGAAAGGCGGCCAAGCCTTCGTGTCCTTCAAGAAGGCCCTGGAAGGCGTCAAGCCCGAGCTGAGAAACGTGAGGCCCAGCCCCCAGCTCCACTCAGTCTACGAAGAACTAGAGCACATGCGCATAGCCCAGCAGGACCTCCTCTACTACGCATTGGAGCCCGTCTGGGAGTCCCCTGAGTGGCCGGACGGGTTCTGGCCCAAGCCCGGAGTAGAGGTCACTGACGGGATGTGGAAGAAGTCGGTGAAGGGCTTCTTCGACGACCAGGAGAAGGCGGTGAAGCTGGTCCATGACCCCAGCATCGACCTGTGCTCCTGCATACCCGACTCCGAGTACACCTATCTCAGGGAGATCACCATAATCATAGAGCACAACGCCTACCACCTGGGCAAGATACTGGACATAAGGAAGGCCCTCAACGACTGGAAACGGTGAACACAGAGCCCACCCTTTTTTCCATCCCACAAACGAAATAGTCAACATGACTCGTGGATAACCCATGAAAGAATGAGTGATCCAGTTGAAGTAGTCTAACTGGGCGTCAATTATTTATATTCATTAAATTGATGAGAAAAAAGGGGATTATTTGTCTTTCTTCCCCTTGTTCTCTTTGTCTCTGGATTGTCCGTTGTTATCGGGATTTCCGTTGTTACCTTTGTTACCCGTGTCCTCGGGTTTGCCATTGTTTCCGTTGTTGCCATTGTTTCCATTGTCCTCAGGCTTGCCATTGTTTCCGTTGTCCTCCGGCTTCCCGTTGTCTACTGGGGTCCCGTTGTTCTCGGGCTTTCCTGTGTCCTCGGGTTTGCCGTTGTTTCCGTTGTTGCCATTGTTTCCATTGTCCTCAGGCTTTCCGTTGTTGCCGTTGTTTCCATTGTTGCCGTTGTCCTCAGGCTTGCCGTTGTTCTCAGGCTTGCCCTTGTTCTCCTTGAACTCAACCTTGTTCTTCTGTATCTTAGCCTTCAGCTCATTGATGACCGCGTCATCACCCGTCTCGTCGTCGTCGCCGGACTTGTCCTTCTTGTTCTCCATCCTCTGGATCCTGGCTTCCAACTTGTCTACGTTCTTGAACATTTCTGATGCGTCGTCGTCCTCCATGCCATCGAAGTCCTTATCCAGCTCCTGAGTAGTTACGTCGAGGTCGTCCAGCGCCTCGTTGATTGCTCCTCTCTGTAACTTCTCCTGTACACTCAGAAGTTTCTCCCGAGCCTTCGTGAGGGCCGTCTCTACCTTGGCTGAGTCGCCTGAGGAGAGCATGCCCTCTAGGTCTTCGACGTGCGAATACATGGAATCAAGTCTCTCCTGGAAGTTGCTCTGGAACCTGTTCAGAAGCTGCTGCTTGGCCTCCTTGATGCCTTCCTCAAGGCCTGGGTCAAGCTCGTCGACGGGGTTGGTCTCCTCGTCGGCTTCTCCCAACAATAGCTTCAGGTTAACGTCGTCGCCCTCAAGGTGGTTCCAGGCGTTCCTGAAATGCTTCAGGGCCTGGAGGTACAGCTGCGCCGAGGCCTGCGTGTCGTGGGCCTCCTGGGCCTCGTCCATAGCGTCCAAGGCCATCTTCAAGCTGTTCAGCGCCGATAGTGGGATGTCCTTCTCTAACATGGAAAAGGCTTGGTCCCTTCTCTCCTCGGCCGCCGCCCTCATGGACTCGTAGACTTCCTGCGAGACGTGTCTACCGCTGCCTACGTTACCGTCAATGTTTTCATCGCTTTGTGTTGACTCACCCACCCCGTTGTCTGCCTCCGCGTTCACCACGATGGCAAACGGTGCGGCAAGTAACACTGCCAGGAGTAACAGGGCGAGTATTTTTAGTCTCATCTCTACCGCACTTGATCCCTATGCCTCGAAAGTGGTATTATAAGAACGCCGTGGAACGATCTGGAACTATTTATCCACATAAATACGCCGTTTCCAACAAAAAAACGCATTTTATCACCCCATATACTTAAATAAACGTTTTTCACGCCCTCTTTATTAATATTGCCGTAAAAAGTCTATAGATTTTTAATATAGAGTTTAAAAATAGATTATTAATCCTTATTGTTTACATCTTCGTTGTCTGTTTCTTCTTCGTCTTCATCGGGTAGTCGTCCCCCTAAAGTGCTATTATAAGAACCCCATAGAATGGCATAGAACAATTTATCCCCAATAATATATGCTGCACGCCTAAAAAATCGCCACAATAAGAATAAAATGGTTAAAAGAGTCTGTTTTTAAAGGCTTTTAAAGAAAAAGTACCCGATAAAAGATAAAACAGCCCCTGCGATAATGAGTTGACTGGTAAACGGGTTTTCCACAGGCTTGCTCGCTGAAACAGCTTTCTGGTAAGCCTCAGCCGCAGCAGCCGTCGCCTTAACGTACTCCCCACTGGAGTATAGTGCCTGGGCTGAGGCC
The DNA here is from genome assembly GCA_043826455.1 of Candidatus Bathyarchaeota archaeon. Classification (GTDB taxonomy): domain Archaea; phylum Thermoproteota; class Bathyarchaeia; order TCS64; family TCS64; genus RBG-16-57-9. The sequence goes on along the minus strand of JBDRQD010000006.1, from coordinate 89,985 downwards.
AGACCCGCCTCAGCTTGGTTCAATCCCTTAGTTTGGCCCTCAAGAGCGGCCTGGTCGACTGCCGCCTGCGCCTTCTCCACCATGTCTGCCGCCGAGATCGCCCGGTCCACGGTGATCATGGCCACATCCAAGGCGTCCACTGCGCCGTTCCTTGAGGCAAGGAACTCTCCTTCCGCGAAAAGGCTCTTGGACTGCTCCAGGGCCGCCCCCGCCTCGCCTAGAATGTAGCCCTCAGCCTCCTTCTCAACAATATAGGCCTCCGTCTTGTTGATGGACTCCAGGGCCTCCTCCTGGACCTTCAGCAGCCCCACCATGTAGTAGACGCATATCTCCCCGGGGCTGAAGTCGATGTACTGGCAGCTTCCCGCGGCCCCGATCCTAATGGGCACCTCACTCATGTCGAACAGGGCCGCCCCCTCAGGCAGCACCACCCTGGTCTCGACGGGGGATGTTACGTTCACGCACCATGTAGGCCCCTCCTGTGAGGCTAGGCTTCTGGAAAAATAGCTGAAGGTTAGCTGCGAGGCGCCTATGCTGTCCACCGTAACGGTGTCCCCTGAGGCCGTGGAGCCCAGAGGGTTCCCCGTCTCATCCCTTATGACCATGTTGATGAAGGGTGCCCCGAAGAGCTGCACCGCGACGCGAAGCCTGTTGGGGTTCGACTCCACGGCGTACTCCACCTTGGCCGTTCCGTCGGGGAACACCGTCAAGGTCAGGCCTTGGGGGGTATAATCCTGGGCGCCGTAGACGATGGGTAACAGTAGTGTCGCCACCATCGTCATGGCTAGGGCTATCCGTGCATCACCCATGGGGCTCTGGAGAACTTTACCAGATTCACTATATTATTTATATGAATTCCACTACCATATGTCTGGACTATTAGATGGAGATATCATCAAGAACAATAAACACGACTAAAAATCTATGTATTTGTTGCAGCCAATAAAAATGTGGATGAAAACACGTATAAAGAGAGAACAATATGTTCCACATCGTTCCAGGGCGTTCTTATTATACATCTAATATGGATTCATAACTACATTGCTGGAAGCCGAACCCTCAAAAAATATTATAGAAAATACGGGTACAGGGGTTATTGAGGAGAAGGCTCACTGCTTAGAGGACGGCCGCGACACCTGCAACGTGCTGGTCGTTGACGACGACCTGGACATCCTAGAGTGCTACAAGATGCTCTTCGAGTGCGAGGGGTACTGCGTCGAGACCGCCTCCAACCCATCTGAGGCCATGGAAAAGATCAGGGAGATGCGGTTCAAGCTGGCCATACTGGACTTTAACCTACCGGGCATGAAGGGCGATGTGCTGGCCATGAAGCTGCTGGAGACGAACAGCTCCATGAAGCTGATCTTCATCAGCGGCTACAACGACGCCAAGACCAACGTCGTGAACAGGGGCTTCGATACCAAGTTCTTCATGAAGCCCATAGACCCGGAGTCCCTCCTCACAGCCGCCAGATCCGTCATCAACGAGTCACATATTTTCGATGTCGTCGAGCCGCCGATGATGCAGGCAGTCTAACCTCAACCCTGTCAGATGAGCGCAATTCTCAGCACATGACAGGCTCACGCATGTTGGAGTTGCTTTCCATATTCATTTTAAATTGAAATAATATAGAAAACCCGGATCCAACCTGAGATGAGCTCTATCCTGCTGGTAGATGATGATGAGGACATACTCCTCTTCACGAAACTGGTTTTAGAGGATGAAGGGTACAGGGTAGAGACAGCGCTTACAGGCCAAGAGGCCCTCGAGAAGGCCAGGGAGAACCAGTACGACGTAATCTTATTAGACTATATGCTCCCGGACGCCAAGGGAAACGAGCTAGCCTTGGAGCTAAACCGCTTAGACGAGTCGGCGGTGATCTTCTACCTCACAGGCTATTATCTATCGGAGGAAGCTCGTGGACCCGGCCACGTGAGAGACATACTCCTGAAGCCCGTTAGCAACGACGCCCTTTTAACCGCCGTGAGAGGCGCCCTCGCCCCTCACGTGGCTGGGGTGGGCACCGGCAAGGTGCTATGACCTTGAAGCTGAGGCAGAAGCTGTTCATAGTCTTCGGGTTGAGCTACATGCTCGTGTTCATGGGGTTCTTCCTGACCACCAACACGTTCCTGATGCAGGGGTTCCTGGAGCTGGAGGACGCCAACATCAAGAAGCAGACGGAGCTGGGGCTCCACGCCCTCGAGCTGAGGATGAACGAGCTGGACGAGGTGACCCACAGTTACGCGGCCTGGGACAACGCCTACTACTTCATCAAGAGCAACATAACCCACTTCATAGACAACGCCCTCCTGATGTCCACCTTCGTGGAGTCCAGGATCAGTTTCATGGCCTTCCTGGATCTCAACGGCAGGGTGGTGTACACCAAGGCCTTCGACATTATGAGGCTGCGGAGCATCCCCTTCCCCAGCTCGGTCATGGAGCAGATCACCAGCATCGACTCCTTGAAGACGCATGATAGAGTGGACGACAAGGTGGTGGGGCTCCTGGACTCCCTTGAAGGCCCGTACATGGTGGCCTCCCGCCCCATCCTGACAAGCGAGAAGAAGGGGCCTATAGTTGGTACATTGATCTGCGGCAGGTTCATCGACACCCTGGAAGTGGAGAGGCTGAAACAAGTAACCTTCCTATCCTTGAAGCTCATCGATTTCGGCACCGTACAGGGGAGCAGTGATCTCAGCAGTGTACTTACACGCCTGTCAGATGGGGCGCCCATAGTTGTCGAGAGGCCCAGCTACGAGTCCATCTTAAGCTACACGGTGGTCAACACCATGTTCGGTGAACCCGCCCTGCTCCTGGAGGTGGATGCGGCCAGAGACGTCTTCCAGCACAGCCTCATGATGGTCTCATACTTCGTGGTCACCAGCCTCCTGGTGGGTGTAGTCATCGCTCTGATAGCCCTGCTCACCATGAACCGCATGATACTTTCTCCCCTGGTGAAGCTGAGCAAAGAGGTCAGCGAGATCGACCCCCACGCGATAGACCTCAGGAACGTCGTCATCAAGGGGGACGACGAGCTGGCCGCCCTCTCCGTCAACATCGACGACATGCTCCAGGCCCTCAACGACTACCAGCGCCGCCTCAGGGAAAGCGAGAGGATGGCCACCATAGGCCAGACCTCCGCCATGGTGGGCCACGACCTCCGTAACCCCCTCCAGGTAGTCTACCTCCTCAGCGCCAGGCTCAAGAAGAGGATAGAGCTGATCAGGGATAGACTGGAAGAGGCGGACGTCAAGGAGCTGGAGTTCATCGAGGACAAGCTGAAGTCCCAGACCGTGTACATGGATAAGATAGTCTCAGACCTCCAGGACTTCTCGAAGACCGTCAACGTCAAACCCGAGGATACGGACCTGGAGGAGATCGCAGTGGACGTGATAGCATCCATCCAGATGCCCGAGAACGTGGATGTCTCGGTGAGCTTCGACATGAGGCTCCACCGTATATACTCTGATGGAGGCCTCCTGAGGCGCGTGTTCACCAACCTCATCACCAACGCTGTCCAGGCGATGCCCGACGGAGGGTTCCTCATCGTAGAGGGCTCCGTGGTGAACGAGATGGCTAAAATTGTTGTCTCGGATACGGGCGTAGGTATCTCGGAGGAGAACATGAGCAAAATGTTCCAGCCCCTGTTCACCACCAAGGCCAAGGGAACAGGCCTGGGCCTCGCTGTATGTAAGAAGATTGTGGAGGCCCACGGCGGGGAGATATATGTCTCTTCAAAGGAGGATGTGGGCTCGTCGTTCACCTTCCTGATACCCTACAACTGGCCCACCGACGTTGACCAAGCCCCCATTGAAGACATTGTGGTCCCTGAGGACGAAAAGATGGCTGAGCACAGGTGAGGTCCCTCAGCTTATACGTGTTGCACATGTGGGCTCAGGTTACTATATATCCAACTTTGAACGATGTTATTGGATGTATCGCGTAGGGCTCTTGGTGCCTTCGAGCAACATCACCATGGAGCCAGAGTTCTACAGGATGGCTCCCCAGGGCGTGTCCATACACTCGGCCAGGATGAGGCTCACAGAGTTCACCCACGACGCCCTCATGAAGATGATGGGCGACGTGCAGAGGGAGGCCGAGCTTCTCTCCTCGGCTCACGTCGACGTCATAGTGTATGGGTGCTCCACGTGCTCCCTCGTTGGGGGCGTGGACTGGGAGCAGATCCTCATGGATCAGATACACTTCAACACTGGGGCTAAGGTGGTCACCGTCAACCAGGCCGTCGTCGAGGCCATAAGGGCCCTGGGCTGCGGGGTGGTGGGTGTGGTCACTCCCTACTCGAACGCCCTCAACAGGCTTGAGAAACGGTACCTGGAGGCCCACGGGTTGAAGGTCTCCTCCATAAATGGTCTCGGCCTATACGATGCCTACAAGATAGCTAATGCTAAGGACGAGACCATCCTGGAGCTGGGTGAGCAGGCGGCCCGGGACGCCCAGGTCCTCCTCTTCAGCTGCACGAGTCTTCCCGTGGTCCACCTCATAGAGAGGATGGAGTCCCAGTGGGGGCTGCCGGTGGTTACCAGTAACCAGGCCGGCCTCTGGGCCTCCCTGAACGGGGCCGGCCTGGAGGCTCCCAAGGGATACGGTAGGCTTTTCGAGTCATAGCTTCAGCGCATAAAAAGGGGGGTTGTTGGCCTGGTGCCGTGCTACCAGACTTTCTTCACCAGCTTCAAGCCGTTTCCGCCGACGACCTTACTTATCTCCTGGTCACTGTACCCGTGCTTGATCATCCACCTGCACACGTTCTGGAGGCACTCGCTGGGGTTCTCCATGCCCCTCACGTACTTGAGCTCCTTCAACTGCTCCACGTTCATGTCGATGCCCAGGTACTTCTTCTCTCCGCCCTTGCCGGGCCGGCTGTAGTGGCCCAGGCCCAGCCTGCCGCTGTTCTCCAGGTTGGTGAGGTACAGGCCCACGTGGTCCCCGTAGTTGGTGTCGGGTCCGCAGCCCACGTAGTCGATGCCGATGAGGTCTATGCAGTACTCCACGTGCTCCATGTAGCTCTCTATGCTGTGGAAGGGGTGCTTCTCCGTGGCTGTAAGGTTAGGCGCAGCCTCGATGGCCATGACGCCGCCCCGCTCACCCAGGGCCTGGATGACCTCGTCGGGGAACATCCTTGTGGTGGGGGTCAGCGCCCGGGCCCCCGCGTGGCTGATGATTATAGGGTCCCTGCTGAACTCTATGACCTCCAGGGCAGTTTTATCACTGGTGTGGCTTACGTCCACCAGCAACCCCAGCTTGTTCATCCTGACCAGGGCGTCGTACCCGAAGTCCGTCAGGCCCCCGTCCAGGTGTTCCTTGAGGCCGCTGCCCAGCATGTTGGACTCGCTGTAGTTGACACCTATGCTTCGGACGCCCAGACCGTAGAGGATGTCCAGGCGGTCTACCTCGTTCTCTATGCAGGACGCCGACTCCAGGACGGCCACCCACGCCAGCTTTCCCTCCTTGTGGGCGTGCTCTATGTCCTCAGCCCTCCTGCAGTGGACTAGGAAGTCCTGGTGGCCTATGTCGCAGAGCCTCATCCCCAGGTCATGGATGGAGCTGTTCCAGTCCCACCCATGCTTGGTGTTGATGAAGCTGCTGCCATCCATCATGTTATCGAAGACGCAGTCCAGGCCACTCATGGCCAGAGCCTCGTAGGCCAGGAAGTTGCGTCCCTCCCTGTCAAAGTCCCTGTTCTGGTTGGGGTCCAGGGGGCTTATGTCGGGGTGGGCGTGGAGGTCCATGACCACGTTCTTCCCCATGACCTCCTCAAACCTCTCCTCCTCGGCCTTGCCTAGGGGGACGGGCTCCCACCACTCGTCGATGACTGCCTTCCGGAGCTTGAACTCCCGGTAATCGCGGCCAGGCTCAAGGTACTTGTATGCCTTGTAGCCGTCGTACTTCTTGTTGCGACCCATAGAAACCGTGTAAGACTGTGCTTCAAGGCTTATTTAACAGGATAGGGGTCGCCGCTTCTCTTCTCGGCCTCCAGCCACCGTTTGAGCTCGGCTAGGCTCCCCGTCCTCTTTGTGTGCTCGCAGTGGGACGCGTAGTAGATGCCTCTGACGGGGTCGTACCAGATGTCGAAGCCCTTGTACCTCTCAGCGATTCTGGGGTGCAGGCCCGTATCCTCGCTGGCGCCCATGGCCGGGGTGATGCTAATGTCTCCTGAACTTCTGTATCCTGCTTCCCTGCAGGGTCTCGCCCACGTAGAGGTCGCCGCTGGAGTCGGTCCATGCGCAGTGGGGAGCTATGAACAGCCCGGGCTTGCCGCTGGGCTCACCGCCCCACCTGGCGACGACCTCGCCGTCCATGTTCAGGACGCTCACCCTGGACCTCAGCTCAGCCACGTAGACCATGTCGTCCCCATCTACGTAGACGCTGCAGGGCCGCAGGAGCCCCGTCCACTGGTCCAGGTACTCGCCATCGGGAGAGAAGAACTGTATCCTGTTGTTCTCCCTGTCGGCCACCATGACCCTGCCGTCCCTGTGCACCCACACGTCGTGGGGTATGTCGAACTCCCCTGCGCCTCGGCCGAACTCGCCCCAGGTCTGCACGTGTTCTCCGGCCTCGTTGTACCTGTGGACCCTGGAGTTGCCGTACCCGTCTGCGACGTACATGTCTCCGTTGGGCGCCAAGGTCACGTCGGTGGGTCTGTAGAAAGGCTCGCCGTAGTATCCGCTCACCCCGGGGGTCCCCCAGGTCCTAAGGAGCCCTCCCTCCAGTGTGAACTTCCTCACCGTGTGGTCGGCGCTGTCGGTGCAGTACACGTTCTCGCCTTGGATGTGGATGCCGTGGGGCGTCGCGAAGACGCCGTCGCCCCAGTGGCCCAGGAGGCCGCCCTCAGCGTCGAAGACGACTACGGGGTGCTCGCCTCTGTGGAACACGTGGACTCTGTCGTGGCGGTCTACGGCTACGCCTATTACGTGTCCGAATCTCCACCCCTGGGGGAGCCTCCCCCAGCCCTCCACCACCTCGTACTTGAGGTCGTCTGAGCCGAACCAGGTCATGGTGGATGCTTAGCGCAATGAGTATAGTAAATTTTCTGGGCTAGAGAAGGGAGAGGACCTCACCGAGGGCCAAGCGCCCGAGGCTCCGCGCCAGGGCGCCGAGTATGGCTGGGTCGGTCAAGGCCTCCCTGATTACCCCAGACTGCATGTCCATGTCTCCCGTCTCCAGAAGACGCTGAGCCTTGGACTGGAGGTCCTCCTCACTGAAGGCCTCCAAGGCCCTGTTGAGCCGCTCGTCGCTCAGCTTGTTCAAGAGCCGCCGCAGGGCAAGCATCGCCCTCAGCTCGAACCCGTACTCTTTCCTCCACCTCTTCTCGTATTGGGCCAGGTCCCGCGCCTCCCCGCTGATGTACTCCGATGCCACGTCCCCGGCCACCCCGGCGCAGAGGCCGCCCAATACGATGCCTCCCCCCGTGGTGGGCTTCACCTGGCCCGCCGCGTCCCCGACGAGAAGTAGCTTACCGTACACTGTGCGCTTGACGGGTCCCCCTGTGCACACCCTGCCAGCCTTGATCTTTAGGGGCGGCCCAAAGCCGAAGCGCCTCTCAACGAAGCCCTTGAGGGCCTCCAGCCCGCCGCTTCTCAAGGCGAGGCCGCATCTGGCTGAGCCGTCGCCTGTCGGTATGACCCAGACGAAGAACCCCTGCGCCAGGCGCTTCCCGAACCACAGCTCAACGATGCCCCTGTCGAGCTCAACTCCCTCAAGCTCCACGTTGAAGCCGCTAATGATGCCCCTCTGCCCAGTGCTGTGTCCCGCTGCCTGTAGAAGCCTGGCCCCTGGCCCCTCGGCATCGACTACGACTCCCGGGTCAACTGTGTGAACCCCCAGCCGCAGCGAGGCAGCTTCCCCAAGTTTCAGGGCCTCCACTCTCTGGCCAAGGATGAGCTCTGCCCCCTTGTCCGCGGCCCTCTCAGCCAGGTGCCTGTCGAAGGCGGCTCGATCCACCACGTACGCCCTGGGTCTGCTGTCAACCACCTCGATGCACTCGCCGTTGGGGGCGTATATCCTACCACCGTACACGGTGTTCTGGTGGAACGACGGGTCTGGGCGTAGGCCCAGCCGCCCCAGGCCTTCGACGCTGATGAGTCCGGCGCAGTGGCTGGGCTCACCTATGGTCTGATGCTCCTCAAAAACCTGGACGCTGAAACCGTGTTCAGCGATACGTGTGGCCGCGAGGAGTCCGGCGGGGCCTGCGCCCACCACGGCTGCCTCGGGCCTCAAGGGATTAACCCCTAGGATCGTTTGATGGTCTCGTAGTACTCGACTTCTTCCAGGTCAGGGAAGTACTTGAGGATGTCCAGGGCTACGCCCCGCTTGGCTATCTGGATGTTCTCCCCGAAGAATATCTTGTCGGGTACGCCGATCCTCAGCTTCTTCTTGGTCTTCTTGACCTCGAACTCGCTTGGCTCGATGCCCAGGAACCTGCGGCCTATGAGGGCCTCCATCTTATTCTTTTCGTGGGTGATGTGCTCCGCGACCTTCACCTTGTAGATTATGTTGCGGCCCGCCAGGGGGTGGTTGTAGTCCACCTGCACGCGGCCCGCGCCCACGCTCCTGATGATGGCCGGCCTGCCGTCGATCTCCAGCTCCGCCCCCAACGCGGGGGTCACTCCCTTGCTCCTGAGCACCCTGTAGGCGATCATCTGCACGTTGGCTGGGTTCCGTTCGCCGAAGGCCTCCTCGGCGGGGACCTGTATCTCCTTCTCCTCGTCGAAGGGCGTCCCAGGTAGCCTGCTGTCCAGGCCGCGGAGGACGAAGCCGTCCCCCACGATGACGAGCCTGGGCCCGTAGACCCGTTCCTCGCTGTGTATGCCGCTCTCCCGGGCCAGCTCCTCGCTGGTGGTCTCGAAGACCTCGCCGGTCTCCTCGGCCGTGCCGGTCATCTCCAGCTTTATGAAGTCTCCCTTGTTGACGGCGTTCTCGTAGTGGACCTCCTCCTCGGGCTCCTCGGCCGTCTCCTCTTCCACTGGAGCCTCCTCAGGGGCCTCCACTTCCTGCTCCTCGACCTTCTCCTCTTTCTCTTCGAGGACCTCAGGTTTCTTTTCGTCGCTCATAGTCTTCACTGTTAAGATTGATGCCAAGTTTTCCTTGGATTCTACGACTGTAACGAGGCTAAGCATTTAAAGTCTTTCTATCCGTGCGGGCTGAAACCTCGCCCCCACTGGCACCGGTATATAAACTGATTGCGAGCCCTGGAGCGTGTTCCAGTTCCTCCGAACCATGAATTCCTTTGCGCCTGTGAATTTGATTATTCATTAATGTTGAGTAACTACTTAGCTAACCATTTAGATAACAACATGTGAATATTCCTACAATCATTTTCACCTTCAATTTTAAGGCATGGGTATATACATTTTTTATAGTTCTCCGTCCATTTTGTATCTGATATACATTGAAACCAACTAAATTAGTGAAATTCTTAGTAATCATACTACTGATGTCTCTTTCCCTACCAAGCATACCTGTCTTCGCTGAAGACAAGGTGGTGAAGACGGGCCCCTGGGCGGACGATTTGTTCTTTAAGATCTACCTGAACCCTGAGGCAGAGTACCTAGCCTTGAAGACAGGTGAGATCAACCTCATGGACTGGGAGCTCCCCGCCGAGAAGGTTGCAGACGCACTAGCTGACCCCAACATCGAAACCGCTAGCACCGCAGACCTCGGATACTATTTGATAGACATTAACTGCCAACGCTGGCCAACGAGCAACGTCCACTTCAGGAGGGCGCTCGCCCACCTTGTTGACAAGGCTCGGATTGAGACTGACGTTCTGCAAGGCTTTGGATACGCTCTGGACAGCCCCGTACCGGTCGTACTGGGTGGCTGGGCTAACCCAAACATCAGGACATACGAGTACAGCTCCGTGAAGGCGGCAGCCGAGTTAGACAAAGGCGGATTCAAGGACGCCGATGGTGACGGCATACGGAACGACCCTGTAACTGGCGAAAACATGGCAGAGGTGCTCTTCTACATACGCATCGATGACCCGGAGCGGAAGCAGGCTGGTGAATGGCTCGCCCAGGAGTTAATAGCCCTAGGCGTTCCAGTGTCCGGGGCAACAGCCGTTGAGAGGGCCGTCTGCGCAAATGCGGTCATGAACACCCCTGAAGGAGCGTGGAACGTCTACACGGGTGGATGGGGCATCACAAGAGACCCTGATCACCTCACAGACTTCTACCACAGCAAGGAGTTCGACCCTGACTGCGTAGGCGGGTGGCGTGGCTACAACTATCCGGGCTTCGTCAACAGCACATACGACGCATGGGGGGACATACTGAAGACGGCCAGCACCTTCGAAGAGGTGAAGGAAGCTGCGTTCGCAATGCAGGTGATACTGGCTGAACAAGTACCCGGCATACCCATGTACGGGCACATCGGCGTCAAGGCTTACAGGGCTGACTGGACCGGAGTTGTAAACATGATCGGGACAGGCATCAACAGCTGGTGGAGCTGCTTCAACATGCACCCCGCGGCTGAAAGCTACGGCGGAAGAATCGAATACGGCATAAAATCTGACATAGAGACCCTCAACCCACTGACCGCTGCATGGACCTACACGTGGGAGGTCCTGGATAAGATCTATGAAAGTCCGTACACATACAACCCGTACGATATCAGTGAAGACTGGGGCTGGCTGGCCGAGTCCTGGGAGATCGATGACTGGACTAGCCCCACTAGCGTCGACGGCGTCAAGGTGACCTTCCACTTCGTCAAGAACGCGAAGTGGCACGACGGCGTACCCTTCACTGCTGAGGACCTGAAATTCACCTACGAGTACATACGTGAATACGGCGTACCAAGATACCTGCCCAGTGTACAATTCATCGAGAAACTGGTACTTGTCGACGACTACACACTTGAAGTGTACCAGAACACAACCAGCTATTTCGCGTTCCACTACATCAATAGCGTACCCGTACTCCCCAAACACATCTGGGAGGACGTAGGCGCCAATTGGCAGGACTACGACCCAGTGAAAGAAGGGACACTGATCGGTCTTGGACCTTGGAAGTTTGTGGAGTACGTCCCAGGCGAATACGTCCACCTTGTGGCGAACGAGGACTACTTCAAAGACCCCACCATAGCCAAGCAGGCTAAGGAGATAGCTAGCCTTGAGGAACTGTTGGCCAAGACAGCCACCGCCAGCGAGGCGTCGGCTCGAGACATAGCCAGCCTCAATGTTAAATTGTCGTCTCTGGAGTCCAAGATCTCATCCCTGGAAGCAGGACTGAGCAGCGCTTCGACAATTGGATACGCCTCCATAGCAATCGCCATACTGGTAGGCGTAGTCGCAATATACATGTCGAGACGCGAACAATAAACAAAATCTTCTCCCTTTTTTTAAATATTCTTGCACCGACATCACCAACTTTTAAAGGGTATGCATTAAATTCTAGATGGAAAGTAGATGACTCTGAAGACATTCATATTAAAGAGGGTACTCTACAGCTTCATTCTTCTGTTCTTCGCGCTCTCTCTTAACTTCGTTATCTTTAGAATGGCTCCGGGTAACCCAATCCAGGTGGTGGCCAGTGGGTCCAGGCTCGAACCCGAGATGGTTGAGCGTCTCATAGAGCTTTGGGGGTTACAGGAGCCACTGCATGTTCAATACATCCGCTACATCAAATCCACCCTTACCTGGGACTTTGGGTACTCCTACTACTCATTAGAGCCAGTGTCTAGAGAGATCGTTGAAAGGCTCCCCAACACCCTTGTCCTGATGGGTGTATCCCTCTTTTTCGCCATCATCTTCGGAACAGTCTTCGGAATCTACGCAGCATACAAGCGTGGGAGTCTATTCGATTTAACCTCGGTCACAATCTCACTTTTCAGCTACGCTCTACCCACCTTCTGGATGGGACTACTCATGATTTATATCGGAGGATATGTTTTCGGCCTCTTTCCACTAGCAGGGACGATGTCAAGACCGCCACCATTAGACCCCATAGTGAAAGCTTTTGACATTGCATGGCACCTCTTTCTCCCCGCACTCACCCTGTTCCTGTTCCAGTACGGGTACTGGCTGCTGATGATGAGAAGCACATTGCTTGAGACCCTTCACGAGGATTACATCACGACTGCTAGAGCGAAAGGGGTGACCGAGAGAGGCGTGCTCTTCAAGCACGCATTCCGTAACGCTATGCTTCCCCTGGTGACCAACGTCGCGCTTCAGATACCCAGTCTCCTGAACGGCGCGATATTGACGGAAACCGTGTTCTCCTGGAGAGGTTTAGGGCTTTACACCTGGAACGCCATCCAGTTCACCGACTACCCGGTGCTTCAAGCATTGTTCTACATCTTCGCATTGGTCACCGTAGTCTGCAACTTCATCGTAGACATCATCTACGGGTACATCGACCCGAGGATAAAATATTGAGGGGAATAAACATGACGTTGTCAACCCGCCGCAAAAGATTCAACCTCTTGCTGAACCAGGCGAAAGGGTTCTGGGGAGTTTATAGACAGAACAAAAAGGGACTGCTCGGCATAGGTTTGATCTTCTTTTTCTTCCTTTTCGCCTTCATCGGCCCGATGTTAACTGAAAACCATCCTGTGAATGACTGGGATGTGGGGGGAAGGAGGGTTCCCCCCGCCTGGTTCAGGCATCTACCCGGTTTTGAACACCTGGTGCCCAACTTGAACCCTGTAACTGATGTTGGCTTTGGGGACTCCGAGAAACTGAAAGATTGGGACATAGAGGCAAGCTCCGAGAGCAGTTTCACCGTCACGCACTCCATGGAGGGCCATGCGGGGGGAAGTGGACCCGGCTCAATCCTCATCAGTTTGAATAAAGTTGACGGAGAGCCCTCCGCAGACATCATAGTCTCCAAGGCCTTCTCTTGGGAGTATTCCTCTTCCCCCAAGAGGTTTACAGGTGATTTGAGTTTCAAGGCCGAGGGGGTTGAGGGTACAAGTATAAACATCAGACTCGTCTTGGCTGACACAAAAGGTGAAGAGTACGTCCTATGGCAGAGAGCCGTCAATAGGGACGTTGATTGGACAAAACCCGAGTACAAGGTGGACTCGTACTCGATTAAGGTGAAGATGATCTTCCCTGAGGGAGTGTTCGCTGACCCAGCTCTCAAGATATTCCATGAGCCAGGTGAATACAAATACTTCTTTGAGGCATCCTTCGAAAACATCAACCCAGACTCGACAGCAGCCACCCGGATCTACGTCGATGACCTTGACATCAAGCTGATGGGCACATGCTACGGCTTTCTGGGCACTGACCAGTGGGGCCGAGACGTGTACAGTCAGCTGGCCCACGGCGCGAAGATATCTCTCTTCGTGGGTATGCTGTCCGCGTTCATCTCTGTGAGCCTCGGATTAGTGGTTGGTCTCTTCGCAGGCTTCACAGGTGGGTTAGTGGACGAGGTGTCGATGCGCTTCGCAGACATGCTCTTAGTGATCCCGTTCCTTCCCCTGCTCCTCATCCTCATCGCCATTCTGGGTCAGAGCATCATCAACATAATACTGGTCATCAGCCTGCTTGGTTGGATGGGATTCAGCCGAACCGTAAGAAGCCAGGTCCTCAGCCTGAAAGAGAGGGCGTTCATTGAAGCCGCCCGCGCCGCAGGCGGCTCCACCACACACATTACTATCAGGCACATCCTACCCAACGTCATGGGCCTCGTATATGTGAGCCTGGCCACAAGTGTTCCTGCAGCCATAACCGCCGAGGCGGCCCTGAGTTTCTTGGGCCTAGGCGATCCCAGCATCATGAGCTGGGGTCAGATGCTGCACGACATAGTGTACTATGCCGCCATAAAGGAGCTGTACTGGGTCATTCCCCCCGGGCTCTGCATCTCCCTATTAGCAGTCAGCTTCGTCATGATGGGCTTCTCTCTCGACGAGATACTGAACCCAAGACTCAGGAGGCGCTGAGATGAACATCCTCGAAGTCTCAGACCTGAGAGTATACTACCACACCGTGAAAGGTGTTGTGAAGGCGGTCGACGGCGTAGACTTTACAGTAGAAGAAGGGAGCTCCGTGGGCTTGGCCGGGGAGTCTGGGTGCGGTAAGACCACCCTCGGACTCTCCTTCCTGAAGCTTCTCCCCTCGAACGGGGCGATAGAGAGCGGGACTTTGGTGTTCAAGGGCGACGATATTTACACCCTGGATGAGAAGGATTTCAGGGAGAATGTTCGATGGAAACAAATCTCCATGATCTTTCAAGGGGCCATGAACGCCCTGAACCCGGTGTTCAAAGTCGAGGACCAGATAGACGAAGCCATCAAGCTCCACGACAAGAAAAAGAAAAAGAACGAACGAATCGAGATCGCGCGCGACCTCCTTAAAAGGGTGGAAATCGACCCAGCCATGGGGAACCATTACCCCCACGAGTTCAGCGGAGGCATGCGTCAGAGGGCGATGATCGCCATGGCCCTAGCCTGTAACCCCCAGCTCGTCATAGCCGACGAGCCCACCACCGCGCTGGATGTAATCGTGCAGAAGCAGCTCATGGACCTGCTGAGAGGGCTCAAGAAGGACATGAACCTCTCCCTGATAGTCATCAGCCACGACATCTCTGTCCTAGCCGAACTCTGCGACTACCTGAACATCATGTACGCGGGGAGAATCATCGAGGGGGGAGAGATCAACGAGGTATTCAGGAGCCCCCAGCACCATTACACGCACGGGTTAATCAGCACCTTCCCGACGGTAGAGGATGAGGAAAGGAAAAACACCTTCGAGTTCATACCCGGGGCGCCGCCCAACCTCCTCGATCCGCCACTGGGGTGCCGGTTCCACCCCAGGTGCCAGGCGGCCACCGAGATCTGCAGGCAGGAGCCGCCTCCGGAGATGAGGAGGATATCAGAGAATCACCATGTGGCGTGCCACCATCCGCGAGGCGACCTAGTTTGAGCGAAAACCCAATAATCAGAGTCAGAGAACTCAGGAAACTGTTCCCCATAAGGAGAGGCCTAATTAGCTCGCTTTTCACCAAGGAGGATTTGAACCTCCACGCAGTCGACAAAGTGACTTTCGATATAAATCAAGACGAGGTTCTCGGCTTGGTCGGAGAGAGTGGCTGCGGGAAGACCACCCTCGGCCGTCTCCTGATCCGCCTCATCGAGCCCACGAACGGCGAGATATATTTCAGAGACACCAACATAGTCTCACTCTCCCCTAGCGAGATGAAACAGCTTAGGCCCAAGATGCAGATCATATTCCAGGACCCCTACGAGTCACTTAACCCCAGAATGACAGTCTTGGACCTGGTGGCGGAGCCCCTCGAAGTCAATCACCTCATAGAGAACGAGGCTGATAAAGAGAAGAAGGTGGCTGAGATTCTGGAGAGTGTGCGGCTGACTCCCCCCGAGGACTTCATGTTCCGCTACCCCCATGAACTCAGCGGTGGGCAGAGGCAGCGAATAGCTGTAGCCCGAGCCCTGATAATCCACCCCGACTTCGTGGTGGCGGATGAGCCTGTCTCCATGCTGGACACCTCCACCCGAGGCGAGATACTAAACCTCATGATGGAGCTGAAACAGTTAACCAGATCCTACCTTTTCATCACCCACGAACTAGCCGTGGCCAGGCACTTCTGCGACAGGATCGCCATCATGTACCTCGGCAGGATCATGGAGATGGCAACCAGCGACGAGATCGTCAAGAACCCGGTGCACCCCTACACGCGAGCGCTCTTGGAGGCGACGCCCGTGCCGAATCCGGCGGCCAGAAAGGAGAAAGTGAACATAACTGGGGAGGTTACCAGCCCCATCAATCCGCCCAGGCGTTGCAGGTTCTACAGTAGATGTCTGGTGGCCAAGGACATATGCTCTAAACTCGAGCCTGAGCTCGTGGATATTGGCGGCGGTCACATGGTGGCCTGCCACCTCAACCACATATGATCTTTAGATTAACTTGTTTCTTACAACTTGACCAAAGAAGCACCCAAACAGGTTGATGGGCGCAGTTATCACCAATGTGGTGGCCATGGGCTGAATCGATCCAACGATGATCAAAGGAGCGAACTGAGTATTGAGCATACCAAAGGCTATGGGGAACGTGACAAGCAGCAGGACAAGTGTAACTGAGACCACTATAGATACCAGCCACGTTTTCAACGCCTGTTCCAACTCTTCCAACAGAGTAGATGCAACAATCGCCATGAATAAAACTAGAAGAAACCATGTCGGTTGGATGCCGTTGTTCTCAGAGATGAGGACGGTGAACTGTAGATGACTGTGAAAGACCGCCCACCCGAGGGCCACCAAGAGCATGTGTTTCAATGATCCCACGCTAATGCACGGCTCGACCTTTTCCCAGTGATACTCATACGTCAAAGGTTTTAATCTTATATCTCTTGATGCTCTAAGTGAATCCGATGAGAGACAAGGAAAGACGGCTCAGACTGCTTACATACGTCTTCACAGCCGCAGTTGTGGTGTCGGCTGGGCTCATCGTGATGAATTTCATCGATTACATGGGGCTCCTAACCTCGATGAACAAAGTCACTGTCACCATTGATGAGATGGTCCACTACCCTGAGGGTGACAAGATTAACATAGCATTGACTTTCTCAGTTGAAAACCCGACAACGTATACCCGTCTGAAGTTTTCTTCGATTCAGTGTCAGCTTTACATAATCACTGGCGGCGGTGAGGAGTATATCGGGGTCGCAGCGTACGCGCCCCCAGTCGATGTTCCTCTAAAACCTTTTGAGGAAAAAACATTCACGACAAGCATCGCCGTTCCAAGGTCAAACATCGAACGTCTCTCAGACTCTATAGAGTCGGACCTCGAGTGGAGGATAAGAAGCGTGATCCATTTTTCGACTCCAATCCGGAAATACTACCAAAACATGAATTTCCACCCGGTTAGCGCCTACAAGTCATATATCAGCTAAGTGAGCTGGGGTCGATCAGTAAAATTCCCTTGGCTGGTAGGGTCTCTTTTCTTAAGATCTCGTTTTGGTCCTCTCTTCCGAGGTGCTTGTGGTCGTTTAAGAACGTCTCCTGCTCCTCTTCACCCAGTAGTGTCAGGGGGTTCTCCCAGACATGGATTATCCATTCCTCGTCCTTTGCAGCCATCGATCTCTTGAACATATTTTCCTCATGTTGTTGAATCATTCTCTGTGAAATGTACAAAATCAGCATCCCTGCGTAAAAGAGTGCAGAGGATACCGCAAAGTTTCTGCCACCATAGTAGAATAGAATGTCATTTAGACTGGCGCCTCCTATGCCTTTTCCAGTCGTCATCGCGGAGAATGTTCCATTCAGAGACCACCGCATGAGAATTATGGCTTCAATGACGGCGGGTGACAGCCATGGTATAACCGACGCAAAGCCGATGTAGGCGGGGACATCCTTGAAGGACACTGAACGAGTGATCAGCGCATCGTAGAGAAAGAAGAGGCTCGCCTCCGCCAAGACTAGGTAGGAGATTGTGGACATGTTATGAACGGGTTCAAGATTGAAGAATATGCCCTGCGGTTTCTCCACCACTAGAAACTGGGTGACTATCATGTACGCGATGAATGTGGCTGAGAACATGAGAACCATGAACCTTTTTTCCTTAAACCTGACCAAAACCTCGATCATCAACCAGAAGCTGAGAGGCCACACGAGGAAGATCAGCGGATGGATTTGAATTATGAATGAGTGTAAGTATAGCATGATCCCAAGTAGCGTAATGAGCCACACATAGCGGTTTTTAAGCCGCCTCTTGTGGTCCGCTAACTCCATTATCACATGAAATCATGGGGCAGATATTAACAATTATCGTATGTTCAATGACTGTTATTGTGAAGCCGGTTCCTCTTGAAAGCTAGCGCTCATCCTGCTAGGGCCCGTCGCCGCCGGATCCTTCATCCTGGGGTAGGAGAAGATGTTATTGGTGGGCCCGAAGGGATTTGAACCCATGACCACCCGGTTATGAGCCGGGTGCTCTAGCCAAACTGAGCTACGGGCCCGCACCCACCATAAACAGAAGACGCAGATATAAAAATGCCCCCCGACGGTTAACTTATAAAAGGGCCGCAGGCTTATCACTGGTACGCGCTCCTGTGGTGTAGACCGGCCAAGCATTCCGGCCTTTCGAGTCGGAGAACCCGGGTTCAAATCCCGGCAGGAGCACCATTCTCCTCTGTTTGTCTGTGTGTGCGCGTGGGGGGGAGGGGGGGGGGTCCCATCACCGCCACCGCGGTTCCCTGTTTTCGGGGTTGTTTTCGGGTTTGGAGGCTTTTTCCGTGTTCTTAGGCGGTGGCGGTGGGAGGCGGTGTCCGCCGTGCTCGTTGTTCGGCGTGGGGTGTGACGATGGGGGGGGCTGTTTCTTTTACTGTTTGCACTGGTTGAGCCATCGGTTTATTCGGGGTGTTACCCTTTTTTTCGGCTGTCTGCCGGTGCTCTCACCCTCGGCCACGAGTTGGCTGTAGAATTCTGGGATTGCAGGGCTGTTGAACTCGCCTGCGGCAGTTAGAACCCGTGTCTAGCTCTAGGTGGGAGCACCAACCCTTACCCTGAGCTTCTCCCTCAGCATCCGGAGGGCGTCTCTTCCCCCGAGCAGCAACGCGCCGGCCAGGCAGGCAATGCCCGCCAGCCTGTAGACGGCGACGGAGACGAGGAGCCCCGTTAGCGGGTCCACCTGGAAGTAAATGTACAGGGCTCCACCCACAGCGGGGTGGATCACGGCCTCGTCGGGCGTAGGCACCAGTATGTAGACCGCTGCCGCGAGAAGCCCAGCCGCCAGACTGAGGCGCTTAGACATCATCTTCATCCACAGCGCAACAACTTAAACACTATTGATCAGCGGGCTACGTTTATCACGGACCAGCGACACCTCCAATGCTGAGGCACCATGGCGAAGGTTTACGCCGCTTTGGAGACGGGAACCACGGGCCTGTGGTACGGGCGGTTCACTGAGCACCTGGGCACCCACGCGAGGGCCACCACGAGGGACCAGGCCCTCGTTGAGCTTGAGGAAGAACTCGTGTACCACCACGAGTGGCTGAGGCGCCACAGTGAGGCGCCGCCCAGAGTAGAGTCCCCGGAGATCACGGTCGCCGAGGAGGTGACTGGGGTAAGTCAACTTGGAGAATCAGGGGGTGAGGTCGCCCTCTTCAGGTACGACTTCAAAGCCGTGTCCCCCCGCCTCCTGGAGGAATGCGTCAAACGGATGGGATACAACAGAAGCGACCTGCTGGCTCAGGTCCGGGGCCTCTCCGCTGAGTCCATGAGCGTAGTGCCCCCGGGGAAAAAGCGGAACATAGCCCAGATCCTGAGCCACGTGTGCAACGCCGAGGAGTTCTACGTATCCCGCCTCGGCTCGGAGGCTGACAGGGTCTACGAGTCCAGTCTTGGAATGAGGGTGGAGGAGGCCGACAGACTGCCCGTGTTCCAGCGCCTGGAGACGGTACGCCGCGGATGCGTGGAGACCCTGAGACAGGTGGCACCCAGCAAAGGGGACAGGGTCTTCACCCGAGCCGAGTACACCTCGTACCCGGACGAGAGGTGGACCGCCCACAAGGTCCTGAGACGGTTCCTAGAACACGAGAGGGAGCACATATACAACATAAGGGGGTACCTCGGCCTGCGGCCACGGGAACCCATTCTCAAACCCTAAATAACAATTCGACTCCACTTCTCAGCTAGTGACACCTTTGACCGTAGTGGACATAGCCAAGGAGCTCATCAGGTTCGACACCAGCGGCCCCCCCGCCAAGGAGCAGCCCTGCGCGGAGTGGATCCGCGACTACCTGGAGGACCTGGGAGCAGAGACCCACCTACAGGTGGTGGAGAAGGACAGAGCCAACGTTGTCGGCAAACTTGGCTCCGGGAAGGGCCCGGGCCTCGTGCTGTCAGGTCACATAGACATCGTGTTATCCGGGGACCCTGCGCTGTGGAAGGTCTCTGGGCCTTTCGACCCGGTGGTGAAGGACGGGAAACTGTATGGGCGCGGGGCCTGCGACATGAAGGGTCCCGACGCATGTATCCTTCAGGCTGTGAAGGAGCTTTCCAGGAAGCCTCTGAAGCGGCAGCTCACCGTGGCTTTCACGGCGGGGGAGGACACGGGGGGCTGGTACGTGACCCGCATTCTGAAGGAGGGGCTCATCACAACGAAAGATGCCATGTACGGGGTGATACCTGAGCCCAGCATGATGGAGATAATACCCGTCCACAAGGGCGGTGGAGGAGCCGAGGTCGTGATCCACGGCCGCGCCGCCCACAGCAGTCGCCCTGAGGTGGGGGTCAACGCCGTGCAGAAGGCAGCGGACTTCCTCATGGCCCTGCGGGAGCTCCAATCCAAGCTAGACCAGGAGAGGCATCCGCTGTTGGGGCCCACAACTGTGGAGTGCACGCTCATGACGGGGGGCTTCAAGGCCAATATTATCCCAGACCAGGCGAAGCTCACGTTAAACATGCGGCTCATCCCAGCCCACAAGGACCCTGCGGTGTCCCGCAAATGGATACAGGACATCATAGACCGGCTGAGTAAGCGAGACCCCCAGTTCAAGGCTGAGATTCTGAGCCACAGAGCCGGGGAGCCGCTGAACGTACCCCTGGACAGTGTCATAGTGAAGACACTGAAAGACCTCCTGGGCACAGAGCCCGTTGGCGCACCCTACTACACCGAGGCAGTGGACTACACCAGGGCGGGAATACCTACGGTCATCTGCGGCCCTGGGAGCATCGATCAGGCGCACACGGCTGACGAGTATATAACCTTGGAGCAGCTGGATGCGGGTGTGAGGACGTTCAAGGAGACTATAAAAAGAGTCTGCCTATGATCACCTTTTTTGATCACTGTTTAGCATACACTGGGTAAACGTTTTATGTAATAGCCAGGTTTACTGCTTATTCTCAACATTATAGAATAACCATTTACTCATAAAACATCAATGACAACTTATATAAATACAAGAAATACATGAAATAACAGGCGCAAGAAATGAGTGACGTTAAATTCGATTTAAAGCCAGTTGAGAAAAAGCCATCAAGAAAGTACAGGAAAGGGAGCAAGTACGACCCTATCATCGACAGCTTCCTAAAAAACAGCCACGACCTTGTGAAGGTTGAAGTACCGGGAAAAGACGCCAACTACCTGAGGACGCAGCTTAAGAAGAGAATTGACGCCAGAGACATTCAAGATAAGATTGAAGTCTCAGTTGTTAACAACATCGCTTATCTGGAAAAGAAGTAAGCTGTTACCTCTTTTCACTATATTTTTTCATCTCACCAATAACATATAGCGAGAAGCTTATGAGTAAAACCGGTTGATTTGGCGCCTAGATCTGGACGGTGGGGCAGCCCAGCTTAGAGACCAGCTCCTCGGCCTCCTTGGGCTCCAGCTTGATGGTATACATGTACCTGCCTGTCCTCAGCTTGAGCTTGGTGTTGTCCTTGTTCTTCTTGACCTTGCACTCGGAGGCGCTCTTGGAGAGCTCCACGAACTCCTCCTTGTCCATAACTTCGATGGGCATTTTGTTTTATCTCCGCGTCCAGAAAAGACTGAGTGCTTGGTTTTAATGGTTTCGATTAAACCTCAGCCTTGGAGGGCTCCCTCATCAGCCTCAGCACCATGAGCAAGCACAGCACCATCACGGCCACGTTCAGGTACCAGGGGTACATAGGGTTCATCTCGTAGATGAACCCGCTCACAACGCTACCGATCATGCCGGGCAGGAACAGGATAAAGCCCTGGGCGTATCCGCCGCCGCTCACCCCCAGGCTTACCCCCTGGCCTAGGCCGGCCATTATCCTGCCTCTCACGGCCCTGGGTATCGAGTTTGCCAGGTATACGCCGCTGCTTATCCATATGAAGGCGTTTCCCAGCACCAGCACAACGTAGACTAGGGTTAAGGCGACGAAGCCCTTGGCGTAGGGGAAGGCCAGCATGGCGGGGGCCCCTATGAGGAGGCTTATCACCATGGACTTTTTAGGGCCTAGCCTGTCCACAAGCCCACCCACCGTGAGGCTTATGGCCACCTTGGCTGCCCCGGCTATGAGGCTTAGCTGGCCCCACTGGAGGGGCGTCAGCCCCGTTACCTCGGTGGCGTAAACCACCCAGAAGGGCTGGACTAGGCTGGCGATGAAGATGAGCATCATGGCTATCAGGCTGTAGCCCCTCATGTTGGCCAGTATCCACTTGATGCTCTCCCAGACGTTGCTGTAGCTCTCTCTGAATATCTTGGGGATGTCCCACCTGAACTCCTGCTTCTCGATGGTCTCCCTCAGATACCTTATCCTCATGACGGCAACCATGAAGGCCATCCCGAAGCTGAGCATGTAACCCAGCCTCATGGCGGGGATCAGGGTGTATGTCTCTATGAGCCAGCCACCGATGAAGGGCGCCAGTATCCTTACAGCCTCCGGGATGGCTATGGTGATGCTCAGGATTCTTCCCCTGGCGCCTGGGGGTATGCTGTCAGCCATTATGGCGTTGAGGGCGGGCATGTAGAATAGAACCAGCTGCTGGAAGGATATGGCGACGGCCACCCACTGCCACGTGGGGGCCATGATGAACACTATGAAGCTCATGGCGTACAGGAGGGTGGCGTAGCCCACCAGTTTGGCTCGCCCGGACTTGTCCGCCAGGTACCCCCCCAGGGGGTAGAAGATCATGCCGGTGGCGCTGCCGAGGGCGGTTATGAGCCCTATCAAGGGTTTGCTTCCCCCCAGGGCCTGTATGAAGAGGGGCTGGTACGGGTTGACCACACTCATGCTCATGCTCCAGATGATGCGGCTCACCGTGAGAACCAGTATGTTGCCTTTCATGAGTTGCCTTATCGAGTACTCCTGACCCGCCCTTTGAGCCAAAGTGAAATCGAGTAGGGACGGAGCGTGCACGATATAAAGATTTAGTTAAAAGGGTTAGACGGTGAACTCGTCGCCCTGGTTAGGCGCGACTCCCTTCATGTCCAGCTCGTCCCGGACCCACTCGGCCAGGAAGTCGCAGCTCTCCTCCTCGCCGTGGATCACGTAGATGTCGGGCTTACCCTTGAGGCCTCTGAGGAACTGCTGGAGGAGCGTCTTGCCGCTGTGGCTGCTGAAGTCGAAGTGCTTCACCTTGGCCGCCACCTTCTCATCTTTCTCCTTGATGGGGAACATGCCTGTCTCCATGAGCTTGGCTCCGCCGGTGCCGGGCACCTGGAAGCTCACCAGGAATATGCTGTTCTCTGAGCCCAGGGCCAGCTTCTCCATGTAGAACATGGCCGTGCCCCCCTGGAGCATGCCTGAGGGCGCCACGATGACGTCGGCCTTCCTCAGGGCCTGGCGCCTGTCCCTCCAGCCCCTGATCTCGTGAACCCTGGACATGGCCTTCTTGTAGCTGTTGGGCGTCTTCACGGCCTCCGGCTCACCGAGCATGACCTCGTTCACGGCCCTGGCCATGCCGTCCAGAAGGATGTACCCGTCGAACTTGTGGGCGTGGAGGATGTTGATGATCTCCTGGCTGCGGCCCACGGCGAAGGCGGGTATCAGCACCTTGCCCCCGTTGTTGATGGTGGACTTGATGTCCTTCACGAAGTCCTCCTCCAGCTGCTTCCTATCAGGGTGCTCGTGCATGGCGTAGGTGGACTCTATGATTACGGTGTCGTACTTCTTCTTGGGGAGCCTGGCGTTGTTGCATATCCTTGTGGGGACCGTGTTGAAGTCGCTGGTGTATAGGATTTTTTTGCCGCCCGCGCTGATGTCCACCATGGCGCTGCCCGGTATGTGGCCAGCGTCCATGAGGCTGAACTCCATGTCCTTCATCTTCACCTCCTGGCCGTAGCTGAGGTCGTTGCGGCACTCATTCATCTTGTCCAGCTCCAGGTACTCGAAGGGCAGATAGTAGCTGTTGAGCTTTATCATGTCCTTGACGAGGATCTGGGTGAGTTCACTCGTAGCCCTCGTAGCGAAGTAGGGCTTCTTCTCCGACAAGTAGAAGAGAGGCACGCCGCCGCTGTGGTCCAGGTGGGCGTGACCGATCACTATTCCGTCCACGTCCCTAGCCCTCACGTGGCCAGGGAACTCCGGGGGTGTCCCCGGCTTAACCCCGTACTCAAGTAGGAGGTTGGACTGTTCTGTGTTCACTATGACGGCGTTGCCTCCAACCCGATGGCAGCCGCCCATGAAACTGAGTTTAACCATTCTCTTTGTAACCTAACCTAGTCGAAACAGTACACCGCGTAACTCATGGTTCCGCTCACGTGAACCGTTTCAATCCTTTCCCTCGCAGCCAAGCATCCCTGAACCGCCTAGGGGGACGCAACTATTTCTGTGCACTCATTCTTTAATGTTATCTTTTAGGGCTCTGTAAAGGAGCCTCGGCGCGGGCTACCTGCCCCAAGGGTGGGTGTTCACAGGTTTCTGAGGAGCGCCTCAGCTGCCTCACCGCCCCATGGGCTGTCAACGTGGATGACCCTGTGGGCATCTCCCAGAGCCCCCAGGGCCTCCTCCACCGCTGTGTCCAGCTCAGAGCCGCATGAGACCTGCAAAACCCTGCTGTGGCCCGTGGGCATCAGATATTCCAGGACCTTCTCAGCCGTGAAGCTCAGGGTCTCAGCGTCCAAAGGCTCCGCTATCTCGTACTGGGACAGGGGGTACGTCTCCGCCAGGTGCTCGGGGACGGCGCCGTAGGGAGCCGCCAAGAAGCATACGTGGGCGTCCACCAGCTTACCATCCAGCCTCCTCTTCAGCTCCAGGAACCCGGGAAACGTGTTGTAGGGCTTGGTGGCTGGGGCAGGGAGCAGGATCACCGTGGTCTTTCCCTCTGGCTTACCGTAGTTGGCCTTGAGCTGGGCCTGGTACCGGGTGACCTGGGGCCTGTTCAGGCTGTGGTAGTCGTAGTAGAAGACCCCGTGGCCCTTGAACCCGGGGCTCAGCTCCTCCAGCTTATCCCTGTACGTTGAGAGTCTCTTCAGGGCGGCTGTCATCTGGGGGTGGCCCTTTGCTCTGGCCTCCACTAGGTCCCAGAGGCCACCCTCCACTATGGCCTGCTTCACGACGCTCATCTCCGACATGGTGGCGTGGAGGTTGTGCTCCGTGAGGAGGCGCTGCCTATCCCCCCTTGGCAGGTCCTTGATGTCCTGGGCCGAGCGGCTTCTGCACACTGGGCAGCTGCAGGGCAGGTACTGGAGGTCCTGGAGCTGCACTGTGCCCCTGACGGTGAGGTACCTGCCGTCCTTGGCGTACAGGACGTAGGCGGCCGAGTCGAAGAGATCGCAGCCCATGGCGACGCTCATGGCGAAGATCATGGGGTGGCCGGCGCCGAAGAGGTGGAGGGGCCTGTCGGGGGGCAGGTTGAGCTTGGCCGTCATGGTCATGTCCACCAGCACCGGGTACACGTACCGCTCCATGACCTCCGTGGGGCTGCCCAGGGCGTGGATGCTGTAAGGCATCCCGCCCACCAGGTTAGCGGACCTGGCAACCAGGTCCAGGTGGCGGCCCCCCTGGACGGGGCCCACCCACAGGGCGTTCGAGTCCTCTATGAGGGGGAGGGCGTCCCTGGCCCTGCGCAATGTCTCCTCCACTGTGTACTCCACGGTGCTCCGTGGCACGTCCCAGCCCGTAGGGATGTCCAGGATGACCGCGATGTCTGAGCCTATCCTCTTCTGGAACTCTATTATCTCGGTCTGGGTCACCTCGACACCACCGTAGACCAGTATCTGGTAGGCTCCGCTGTCCGTCATGACGACGCCGTCGTAGTCTAGGAGCCTGTGGACGTCTAGGTCGGGGATGTCGCCGAACTGGTTGCGGATAATGTAGCTGTTGGTGATGACGATGTCGCACCCGAACTCCCGGCGCATCCGTTTGGGGGCCAGGTTCTGGAGGAAGGGGTTGATGACGGGCATGAAGGCGGGGGTCTCCACCTCTCCGCCCTTGGTGCGGAGGCGGCCTATCCTGCCCATGAGGTCCCGGTCCCTGAGCTCAAACGACATGCTCTGAGAAATAGGGTACAGCGTATTATGCTTACCGTTGTCCGCAGGGCAGCTTCGGGTACCTTCTCCTTATCTCCTTCTCGACGGCCCTGTACTGGGTCTCATCCAGCTGCGAGTCCACCAGGAAGGCGTACATCATGACCCCTCTCCTGTTGTTCTCCCAGCACTGTCTCCGGGTGCTCCTCTTCACAGCTGTCCTGATCTTTGAGGAGTAGCCCACATCCAGCAGGTAGTATCCTCTCTGGTCGCTGCACACCACGGCGTATAGTCCGGGTGCACTCGGCAGGTGATCCACTGTCATGTATGGGCCCTCGAAGGTGTACCCGCCTATGGTCTGGTGCATCCTTAGCTGTGGCTGGCTCATGGCTTCACTCTGTACCTTCAATTCAAGGTTCTGCACAGCGACTTATACTTGTTCCGCCTGTGGGCGGAGAGACCGTGAGAGCCGAGTAGAAAGGCTGAACCTGTTTAAAAAATGGGTTAAGTGGTCTCGGCGATGAACCTGTTGTAGATGTCCCGGACCCTGTCCGCGGCCGGGCCCGTGCCCTCTATCACACCGGTCTCATTCACCCTTATCTTGCTCATGACCACGATGACGCCAGCCTCGGCGAAGTACTGGACCATGTTGGGGAAGACCCTATCCAGGCGCTCCCTCAGCCCGTCCAGGTTGAAAGGCCGGTCCGTGGCCATGATCTTGGCAATAATGCTTCCCGTCAGCACCAGCCTGTGGTACAGCGTCCCCTGCGTTCCCTTCACATCGCCCAGGGCCACGCTCATGCTCTGGCTGTCAAATCCGAGGAGGGTGCCCTCGTAGGTCTTGCCGGACGTGTCCTCCACGACCACCGGCTTGTCCACGAGCTGGCCTAGCTCCTCGAAGAACCTTCTACCAGTTATAGCGGCCAAATCGATTACCTCTAAACCTATCCTATCTCCATCTCTCATATAAAAATCAAAAACATTCCTATCCGGCTGGGGGCCGAGAAACGCAGCTATACTTTAAACTTCTTGAACCGGGGCACCCATTCCTCGTCGCCCTGCCTCTCCTTTAAGTGTTGGATGATCTCCACGGCCTCCTGGCTGGTTCTGGCCCTGGCCAGCACCCTGAGGCTGAAGAGGTCGGCGCGGGCCCCGCAGTGGGGGCACGACCTGGTCTTGTTTGCCTCGTTAGCCATTATGATCTTGGCGCAGCTGGGGCACCTGGCTATGAGGTACATGGCCTCACCCTCAGAAGCTCGTTTGTCTCTGGCCGGCTCACCCAGTCCGTGTACGCCCCTGGGCAGCTCCCTCTCTCCAGGGCGGCCAGGCCCATCTTCAGGGTCTCCTGGGGCTGGGCGCCCGTGGTGTCCAGCTCACAGACCTTGCCCGGGGGGAACCTCTCCAGGGCCTCGCTGAGGCACACGGCCAGGAGCTCGGCGTCCACGTTCTCCCAGGTCTTCTCCTGTGAGTATCCTCTGCCTCGGAGCTCCCCCAGGAGCGTCCAGGGGGCCCTCCTGAGGACGAATACGAGCCTCGTGGAGTCTGGGGATGTAAGCTCGTGGGCGTAGTGGCCGTCCAAGATGAGGGTCTCAACATCCAGCATGTTTGATACGTTGCTCCGGAGAGCCTCCATGTCCACCACGGATGTGTCCCTCTCAGCGTCCCTCTCCAGGATGTGCCCGCGCTCCAAGGCGTAGGCTGACAGCTCAATGTGCCTGACTCCGATCCGCTCGGATAGCAGCTTGGAGAAGGTGGTCTTCCCCGTGCCCGGGGTCCCCGTGACGACGATGGCTGGGTTTATCGCTTTTCTTCCTCTTCCTCGTCTTTGGGCACCTTTATCTTGATCATGTCGCCCAGGGTCCTGGGCCCCATGGGCTTGGCGAGGACTGGGCCGGACGCCGTGGGCGCCAGCTCCAGGAGCTTGATGCCCAGCTCGTTCTCCACCTTCTTGATGAGGGCCATGCTGGGGTTCAGCTCCTCCTTCTCCAGATTCTTGACAACGGACTCCTTCTCGTTGAGCTTCTTGGCGAAGTCCTCCACCTTCATACCCTTCCTCTGCCGGGTCTTGCGTATCAGCTCCCCATAGTTCTCCACCAGCTCGAAGGTCTCCGCCACCTCTATGTCGCTCCTGGGGCGCGGGGGCGCCGCCGACCTGGAGGGGCCCCTACGAGACTGCTGAGCCGTCTTCTCCTTGGGGTCCCAGTCCCGTGCGCCGAACTGGGCGCACCCGGAGCAGACCGTCATCTTACCTCCCTCTATGACCCTGTAGTAGACTTGCCCGAATATCTCGCGTCCACATACTTCGCAGCGCATGTATGAACCTCATAGAGACTTTATGGCTGGGCTTATAAATCCTCAGCGACATGGTTGAGGCTGATGAAAGAGGACGTGGAGAGGCTTAGGGCTGTGGCTGACTTCCAGTTCGGCCGCGGGGCAGGAGAAGCCCTTTTCCCGGAGGACACGGTCATCGAGTACTCCAAGAACACGGGCAAACCAAGGCACTTGGAGGCGGGGGGCGTGCTGGTGGCCAACTACAGGCCTAACGACGCCTTGTTCACCCTGACCATCGCGGGGGCCAGGAGGTTAGCTGAGGCGATGGAGGGCTTCGGCTACGCCGTGACCATCCTAGACGACGTGGTGGAGGCCGTGGAGGAGGGGAGGAACGTGTTCGCCAAGCACGTGGTGGACGCTGGCGACGCCATAAGGCCGGGGGACGAGGTGGTGGTCCTGGACTCGCAGAAAGAAGTGATTGCCGTGGGTAAGGCCCTGCTGATAAAAAAGGAGATGCTCAGCTTCAGGACCGGGGCAGCCGTAAAGGTTAGGCGAGGGAGAAGTAGGCACAGGTAGCCTACTTCTCGGGCTCGTCGAAGAGCTTCACCCGGCGCCTGAGGTCCCCCTTCTTATAGTGGGCTAGCCTCACAGCCGTGTCGTTGCCCTTCTCGATCTCCCGCGCCTCGTCAGCCAGCTTGGCCGCCATCCTCATGAGTTCGTGGGCCGCGGCCAGCACCGGCAATGCCTCGTTCCTGTCCTCGATCTTGAAGACCGCCTCGGTGCTGAGGCTGGCCACCTCCTTGGACGCCTCGTAGGCGGCCATGGCCTTGGCGTAGGCGTAGGGGTTCTGGATATCGCTGGCCGCTAGAGCGGCCGTCTTGTTGATGATCAGCTCGGGGAGCACGGGCTTCTTGCCCTCCTTCAGCTCGTCTATCACCTTGTCGATGGCCGTGTGGACCAGCCTGAAGGCCCCCGTCACGGCCAGCACCCGTATGACGTCGGCGTTGAAGAGGGCCATCTCCACGGGGTCCAGGAACGGCGCCTTGGCGCTGATCATGGGGTCACCGTAGATGACTATGTAGCCTATGCCCTCCTCGGGGAAGCTCTTCACGGCCTTCCTGCTGGGCTCGTCCCCTATCACTATGATGGGCTTGCCCGTCTTCTTCAGGACCTCCCTGACCTTCGCGGGGCCCGGCAGCCCCACGTTGGGGGATATGGCCACGTACAGGTCGCTCGGGACGCCTGCAGCGATCTTGGCCACGGCCTCACCCTCGGCCTCGTCCATGTTGACGCCGCTGGATATTATCCGTATCTTGATGTCCGCCCGGGCGGACCTCTCGTCCAGGAGGGCGTCGACGAGGGTCGTCGTGCCTATGTAACCTATCTTTACGAAGGTAACTGTAACCAACTCATTCACCTTGACTGTCTACAAGTTGACTGTTCACAAGATAAGTTTTCGGGGCAAAGACCTTGGTTTATCAAGGGAAATTTAATGGTACCATACCTTGAACTGGTTTCAAGATGCCAATAATCTCTGGAATAATGGTACCATTTGTTTACCCGCTTCATGGTGGCATCCCGCGTTAGGGAAAATGGTACCATTTTGATCCGCCCGCTTCATCGTGGTGCTCGTCCCCACCTAGAAATGGTACCATTATTCTTGACCTAAATATTTCCGAAGATTAATGGTACCATTTTTCCTTCTCGCCAGGTAAATGTTCTATATACTGGCGCCCAACGTAGTCTTGGTGGTGTTTTGAGTAAGATTCAGAAGGAGAAGAAGACCGCCCTGGACTACGTTGACGAGAACAGGAAGCGGCTCTCAGACTTCCACATGGAGATCTGGCGCCTAGCCGAGCCAGCCTTCAGGGAGTACAGGTCGGCGGCGGCCTACGTGAAGCTCCTCCGGGACGACGGCTGGAAGGTGGAGGAGGGCAGCGGCGAGATGCCCACGGCCTTCTGCGCCGTCTGGGGCAAGGGCAAGCCCGTCGTAGGCGGCTTCGCCGAGTACGATGCGGTACCCGACTGCAGCCAGGCGCCGGTCCCCTACCGGAAGCCCCGGGACGAGAACCTGCACCCCTACGCGGCTGGCCACACGGACCCCCACTCGGGGCTCGGAACAGGCGCCCTCTTCGGGTTCCTGGCGGCCAAGCACACCATGGAGAAGCACGGGCTGAAGGGCACCCTCAAGTTCCTCGGGGAGCCCGCGGAGAAGGTGTGCGGCTCCAAGCCGGTGCACGCCGCCAAGGGCTACTTCGACGACTTCGACGCAAGCATCCCGTACCACCCCGCCGGCTACAACACGGTGAGGTACGAGATCAACGCGGCCAGCTACTGGAACACCCTGTACACCTTCGAGACGGTGAACCCCGAGAACTGGTTCAGGCCCAAGAACGTGCCCTTCAGGATACTGGGCCACGCGGGGGGCAGGATACCGGCGTCCCTGGACGCCGTGTGCCTAATGTACACTGCCACGAAGTACGTGGAGGACGCCATGCTCCCCTACACGGCCTACTGGACCCTCAACGAGTACATAATGGTAGGGGGCCAGGCCACCTCGGACAACCTGCCCCCTAGGATAAGCCAGATCCAGTACGCCCACAGGGCCCCGCTCCTAGAGATGCAGGAGCAGATAGAGCGGGTGCTGGACAACACGGCCAAGGGGGTGGCCCAGATAACTGGCACCAGGGTCACGAAGCGCATCATAGCCCGCACCAGGACGGGGCTCAGCAACAAGAAGCTGAGCGAGGTCCTGTTCAGGAACCTAGAGACGGTGGGGCCACCCAAGTTCAGCGAGGAGGCCAGGGAGTTCGGCAGAAAGCTTCAGGAGAACCTGGGCTTCGAGGCGACCAAGGATCCCTTCACGGAGGCGTGTCAGAGTGTCCAGCCCATCGACTATATAGACAAGGATATCAGGTACATGTTCCCCCAGTGGGTGACGCACCAGGGCTCAGACGACTACGTGGATTACCAGTGGACGGCGCCGTCTACGCGGCTGAACACGGCCAACGCGGTCCTAAGGAACCCTGACCCCGACAAGCCGTTGCCCGCGTGGGCCAGCTACGCCCTAAACGGGTACTCGGCCTGCGTGGACCCGGGCATCGTCACGGCGTCCAAGACCATCGGCGCCACCATCGTTGACCTGCTGACCCACCCGGTGGACCTGGCCGCGGCTAGGAAGGAGTTCGAGGATAGGACGGGAGGAGGCGTAGGGGGCAGCAAGTGGGTGCCGCCCCTGTTGCCCAGAGACTTCTACCCTCCCATAGACCTGCCGTGGCCCGAGTACGTCACCACACAGCGTGGCTTTGAGTGGAGTCTCACTAAGCCGGGTCCGGAGAAGGAGTACAAGGTTCTGCACGAGGGGATGTAGCTCCCCATTTTTTTCCCCTGAAAGTTATTAAGCGGGCTCACATCTATTCCTTGAAACACTATGGCTATTCCACCGGACATAGAGATCGCTCAGAGCGCCAAGCTCAAGCCGATCACGGAGATCGCTGCGAGCCTCGGGCTCAAAGAGGATGACATAGAGCTTTATGGTAAGTATAAAGCCAAGATCAAGTCCCACGTCCTCACGGACAGGAAGGACAAGCCTGACGGCAGGCTGATCATCGTGTCAGCTGTCACCCCCACCAAGAGCGGTGAGGGTAAGACCACCATGGCCGTCGGCCTGGCCCAGGCGCTGGGTAAGCTGGGCAAGAAGAACATCGTGGTTCTGCGTCAGCCCAGCCTCGGCCCCGTCTTCGGGATCAAGGGAGGAGCGGCCGGGGGCGGCTACGCCCAGGTCCTACCCATGGAGGACATCAACATCCACTTCACTGGTGACCTCCACGCCATCACTGTGGCCCACGACCTGCTCACCAGCCTCATGGAGAACCACGTGTTCAGGGGCAACGACCTGAACATCGACATGAAGCAGGTGATGTGGAAGAGGGTGCTGGACATCGAGAGCAGCTTCCTCCGTAACATAGTCGCGGGCCTCGGCGGCAAGAACGACGGCGTCCCATACGAGACGGGCTTCGAGATCACCACGGCCTCCGAGATCACGGCCATCCACGCCATCAGCAGCGACCTCATGGAGATGAAGAGGCGCATGGGCGAGATCACAGTGGCCTACAACAAGAAGGGTGAGGCCGTCAAGGCCAAGGACATAGGCGGCATAGGCGCATTAGCCATCCTACTGAAGGACGCCGTGAAGCCCAACCTGGTCCAGACCCTGGAGAACACTCCCGCCATCATCCACGGCGGCCCCTTCGCCAACATCGCCCACGGCTGCCCCAGCCTGTCAGCCATCAAGACGGCCCTCAAGCTCACGGACTACGTCATCGTGGAGCCCGGCTTCGGAGCCGACCTGGGCATGGAGAAGTTCTGCAATATAGCGTCCAGGGCTGGCGGCCTGAAACCCGACCTGGCTGTCATCGTGGCCACCATCAAGGCGCTGAAGCGCCACGCCGGCGTCAAGTACAAGGACCTGAAGGAACCCAACCCTGAGAAGGTGAGGGCGGGCCTGCCCATACTGGCCAACGAGGTGGACAACGCCAAGAGGTTCGGTCTGCGTGTCGTCGTCTGCATGAACCACTTCTACACGGATACCCCGGAGGAGATCGACGTGATCCTGAACTGGGCCAAGAAGGAGGGCGTGCCCGCCGCGTTCACGGACACAGTGCTGAAGGGCGGGGTCGGCGGCAAGGAGCTGGCCGAGGTGGTGCTCAGGGAGGTCAAGAAGGGCAGCAGCTTCCACTACCTCTACGACCTGGAGATGCCCGTGGAGGACAAGATCAGGGCCATCGCCCAGGGCATGTACAAGGTGGCGGACATCGAGCTGAGCTCCGAGGCCAGGAGCACCCTCAGGAAGATAGAGAAGCTGGGCTTCGACAAGATGCCCATCTGCATGGCCAAGACGCCTCTGAGCCTCACGGACAACGAGGACATCCAGGGGATGCCCCCGGAGGGATACATCCTGCCCGTCAGGAACCTGAAGCCCGCCACAGGCGTCGGCTTCATAGTGGCTTACTGCGGGGACATCAACACCATGCCCGGGCTGCCGTCGAAGCCTGCGTCCGACGACATGGACATCGACGAGAACGGCGTCATAAAGGGGCTGAGCTGAGATGGCCACAATATTGGACGGGCGGGCGACCACCGAGACGGTGATGCAGGAGCTGGCCGCCCAGGTGGCCGATCTCAAGGCCAAGGGAGTCACACCGGGCCTGGCCCTTGTCCTCACGGGCGAGGACAAGTACAGCGCCCGCTACGTGGGCATGAAGGCGAAGAAGGCCGAGGAGCTGGGCCTCTACGCCGAGTTTCACCACCTGGAGAAGACCACCCAGAAGGACCTTGTAGCCCTCATCTGCAAGCTGAACAAGGACCCCAAGATCCACGGCATCATGGTGCAGCTGCCCTTGGCTGAGGGGCTGGACGAGCTGTCTGCGGTGGACGCCATCGACCCTAGGAAGGACGTGGACGGTCTGTGCCCCAACACCCTGGGCAAGTTGCTCATGGGTGAGGAGGCGTATATGCCGGCGGGCGTCGAGGCTATCCTGGAGCTCCTGAAGAGGTACGGCATCGACCCTGAGAACAAGCACTGGGTGGTTGTTGGCAAATCCAACTTCCTATCCAAGCCTCTGGCCGCTGTGCTGGCCAACTTGAAGCTACGCGTAACCGTGGTGGGCCCCAAGTGCCCCCACCTGGCTGAGCTGGTGAGGCAGGCCGACGTGGTGAGCACCGAGATGTTCACGAAGCACGGGGTCACGGGCGACATGCTGAAGAAGGGCGTCGTGGTAATCGACAACGGCAATAACTACGAGGGCAAGAAGGTGTTCGGGGACGTGGACGCGGAGGCCGCCATGGAGAAGGCGTCCGCTATCACCCCGGTGCCAGGCGGTGTGGGCCCTATGCTCATAGCCATGCTCCTCAGGAACACGGTGAAGGCAGCCGCCAAGACCCTTTAGCCTCTCTTTCCTCCATCTATTCTCTTTTCAATTCTTCAAGGCGTACCCTTCATGATTTAAATTCCAGTTGCCCTTCATATTCTGCGAACACGCCATGGCTAGGATGGATTCTAGGCGGGCCCGCCGCATGATGCAGCAGATGGGCATGAAGATGGATGAGCTGGGTGACATCAAGCGAGTCATCCTCCAGAGCGACACCAGGGAGATCATCATCGAGGGTCCCGCCGTCACCAGCATGAACGTGCAGGGCCAGAAGATGTACAACGTGGTGGGCGGCAGGGAGACCACAAGGAAGCCGGAGGCTGCCCCCGCTGAGGAGGTGGCGGAGGAGGCGCCCCCCGAGATCCCTGAGGAGGACGTGCTCCTGGTGGCGCAGCAGGCCAACGTGAGCATGGAGAAGGCCCGTGCAGCGTTGGAGCAGAGCGGCGGAGACCTGGCCCAGGCCATACTTATGCTGCAGACCCGGTGACCAGCGGGTATAAATAACGCCGCACTCCTTATTGGGACAATTCACCAGAATTATAATGATTCAGTCCGGTGGCCCAAGTGGATCTTAAGGTACGTTTCAGCGGCGGAGTGGTGGTAGAGTACGGAGACCAGGGGATCGTACTCGATCCTACCCGCAACACCCACAGCTACCCGACCTTCGTCACCCACGCCCACGCCGACCACGCCGCGGCCTTCAAGCACCCCGAGCGCACCAAGTACGCCACCACTGAGACG
This sequence comes from Candidatus Bathyarchaeota archaeon, assembly GCA_043826455.1. GTDB lineage: Archaea > Thermoproteota > Bathyarchaeia > TCS64 > TCS64 > RBG-16-57-9. The sequence continues at coordinate 55,184 of JBDRQD010000006.1, read as the reverse complement.
CTACGGCTCCTCGGAGCAATGGGGTGGAAGCGCCTGGAGAACCTGGAGCCTGTAAAGGCGGGGGGCAAGATAGCCATCGGAGACATAGAGGTCCGGGCCCACAACAGCGGCCACGTCCTGGGCAGCGTCATGTACGAGGTCAACACCCCGGGGGGCACGGTGCTCTATACCGGCGACCTGTGCACCGAGACCACCTTCACCATGGACCCTGCGCCCCCCGTGGACTGTGACATCCTGATAGTGGAGACCACCTTCGGTGCTCCCATGTTCAGCTTCCCCAAGAGGGACGACGTGGCCGTGGAGATATACCAGTGGGCGGTGAACACGGTGCTCAGCGGCAGGATACCGGTGTTCAAGACGGACAGCATAGGCAACGCCCAGGAGATCATCAGCATCCTCAACCAGTACACCAACCTCCCGGCGGTGACGGCTAAGAGCGCGACGCCCGTCACGGACGTGTACAGGGAGCTTGGCTACAACCTGGACAGCGTGGACGCTAAAAGCTCGGAGGGACTGGACCTCATAGACTCCGGTAAGTGCGCCATAGTCACCCCCAAGGGCAGCAAGATCACAGCCGGCGACGCCGATGAGGCCCTTGCCTCGGGCTGGGCCATCATCATGGGCAAGAAGCGGACAGCGTTTCCCCTCAGCGACCACGCCGACTACCGGAGCTTGATGAGCTACACGCGCAGGTGCAAGCCCAAGCGGGTGCTCACCTTCCACGGCGGAAGCATGACCAAGGACTTCTACAAGCACGTGAAGAACAGCCTGGGCATTCCGGCGGCGCCCCTCACCAGCCGCGTGGAGACCATTATGGGGCCGCTGATGAGCAACGAGAGCCGTATCAAGGCGTGCAGCCGCCAGATAGTGCGCACCATAAAGATTCCGGGCTTCTTCTACCAGCCGTCGTGGCTGGTCCGGGAGATGAGCCGCCAGGGCTTCACCCCCGGGGAGACCGAGAACAGCATAGAGTTCCTGGTGGAGAGGGGGATTCTCCGGGGCACTGAGGACGGTGTCTGCCTCAGCTAGGTGGTGCCCTCACGCCAGCTGCTCATGTACTTGAGCTGCTGCTCGGTCAGCTTGTCCACGCCCACGCCCATGGACTCTAGTTTCAGCCTGGCCACCATGGCGTCGATGTCCGAGGGCACATCGTAGACCCTGACCGCCAGCTTGGGCCCCTTCCACAGCCACTCCGCTATCAGCGCCTGGTCCGCGAAGCTCAGGTCCATGACCTCGCTGGGGTGGCCCTCCGCCGCGGCCAAGTTCACCAGCCTGCCCTCACCTAGCAGATAGATCTTCCTGCCGTCCTTGAGCCTGTACTCGTCTAGGTCTGACCGCATCCTGCGCTTGCCCTTGGACAGGCTCTCCAGGGCCGGGATGTTGATCTCCACGTTGAAGTGGCCGCTGTTGGCCAGCATGGCGCCGTCCCTCATCTTCTCCATGTGGTGCCCGTCGATGACGTTGACGTTGCCTGTGCTGGTGACGAAGATGTCGCCGATGGGCGCCGCCTCCTGCAGCGGCATCACCCTGTACCCGTCCATCACGGCCTCCAAGGCCCTGGTAGGGTTCACCTCGGTGACTATGACGTTGGCGCCCATGCCCCTGGCCCTCATGGCTATGCCTCGGCTGCACCAGCCGTAGCCGCATACCACGAAGGTCTTGCCCGCGATCATGACGCTGGACGCCCGCAGGATGCCGTCAATGGTGCTCTGCCCTGTCCCGTACCTGTTGTCGAAGAGGCGCTTGGTGGGGGTGTCGTTCACGGCCACCATGGGGTACTTCAGCGCACCGTCCTTCTCCATGGCTCTGAGCCTGATGACGCCCGTGGTGGTCTCCTCGCTGCCACCCTTGACCTTGCCCAGTAGCTCAGGCGCCTTCTCGTGGAGTCTGCTCACCAGGTCGCAGCCGTCGTCCATGGTCACCTGGGGCTTGAACTCTAGGAGCTGGTCGATGCACCAGTAGTACTCGTCCTTGGTCTGCTCCCTCCAGCCGTAAACCGGGGTGCCTGACGCAGCCAAAGCAGCCACCACCGCGTCCTGGGTGGACAGGGGGTTCGAGCCGGCGATAGCCACCTTGGCGCCCCCCGCCTCCAGGGTCCGCACCAGCACCGCCGTCTCCTTGGTACAGTGGAGTACGGCGCCCAGCCGGACACCCTTCAGAGGCTTCTCCTTCTCGAACCTCTTCCTGATGAGCCCCAGGACGGGCATGTGGTCCGTGGCCCAGTCGATCAACAGCTCGCCCTGCTCAGCGAGCCCAATGTCCTTGACCTTGTAGTCCAAGAAAACTTCACCGTAAGGAAGTGACCGTACGGCTAAAAGAGATTATCCCTACAGCTTCACTATCTGGGCGTGGGGCACGTCACCGAAGTATATTACGGCCCGCTCGTGCACCATCCTGCACCCGATGGCCGCCTCGACGATCCTCTTGCCCACCAGGTTGCAGATGGTGGCCCGCCTCATGGCCTCTAGGGCCTCCTCTACGTCGCCCAGGACTCCCTTGTAGAAGCCCTCGCTCACCGTGAAGGGCACCCTGCCCCCCTCAAGGGTCGCGCCCAGGATCTCCTCGTCGCAGACCGCCACCACGGTGTCCTTGCCGCGGCGCATGGACTTGACGTAGACCCTGCCCAACGCTAGGCCTTCCCTATGCTGCTCCTGGCGCCGCAGGCGTCGCACTGGAGGAAGGTGAGCCTCCTGTCCTTCACCATGTGGGTGTCGGGGCGGCCGCACACGGGGCAGATGACATACCTGTTGGTGTAGATGTCCACGATGTTCCTGATGGTCTCGGCGTTGAACCTGCCCTGCAGCATAGCCCTGTTGCCGTCCAGGGTGCCCCTGGTGGCAGTCTCGTTGAGTATGAACTTCATCAGGTGGTCGGGGTCTCTACGCAATGCCTCAGCTATCTCCATGAAGTTGACGATGACGCTCCTCCTTCCCTGCTGACGGACGTCCGCCCTGGGCACAGTGAACCTGTCCAGGGGCCCAGTGTCCTCGGGGAGCTGGGAGTAGGCGCGCTCCAGCATGTTCTTGTAGTCTTTCTCCATCTCGTATTCACCTTGAGCGGCGAGGGTTATAGCCTCATCGCCTCTCCGTCACAGGATCGGGTAGGTGCTAGAAAAAGGTTGGCTTCACCTGCGTATGACGGCGTGGTAGATGATGAACCCGCCAATGAGCCCTATGATGATGCCGCTGAACAGCAGTATCCCCCCTAGGCTCTCAATGAGGGGAACCCTCACACCCAGCTTGACGTCCACGTCCACCCCAGCCGAGGCGTCCTCGTTCATCACTACGACCCAGTAGCTGCCCGTGGTCGGCCTCCACGTGAGCACCTGGCTCCCCGTCCCGTACTGGTGGACGACCCAGAAGCTGTGCATGGTGGGCGGCCCTGAGGGAGCCGAGCCGGGGTGCCTGCTAAGGGTGTACTCCGGGAAATCGTTGACGAAGGGGTCGTACTCCCATCTGGAGCTCACAAGCCTGTCGTACTCCACCTGGCCCAGGTAGGCGGCGGCGTACGAGTCTTGCGCCACCCCCAGGAACACGGCCTTGGACGGGTCCCCGCTTGTAGCCTCTAACTTGAACACAATGTCACCCCCCATGGCCCTCATCACCCTGCTCGCCTCGTCGTCGATGTGCACGTCCAGGTTCTGGAAAACTATAGCGTAGGAGGAAGAGGACACCCCTTTCACACCGCTCACGATGAAGCCCTCATCGTCCATTATGGTGCCCCTGATGAACCTGAGGCTGCCGCCCCCCATGACGAGGCCGAAAGCCGTGAAGATCATGACGACGCCGATGATGGTGACTATGACGCGGCCCGCGTCCCAGCCCGAACCCCTGGGCTTCACGTAGGTGACGCCGGCCAGTTTCTCGCCGCAGTGCTTACAGAACTCGGCTGTGTCGCTGTTCTCCTTACCGCATTTAGAGCAGTACCTCACCGATCCTCACCGGTAACCCTATTGGAAAGGTTGCCTTTAAACCGCGCGAGCGTTCGGCGCAGGGGTGGAAATGGTGACGGGAAGTAGATACTATATTCCACCGACGAGTGATATCCTTGATACGGTTTGAGGGACAGGTTTCTACCTGAGGGCAGGACCCTCCAGAGGTCCGAGGAGCTCCTCAGGGGCGCCATAGACATCCACGTCCACGCCGGGCCCCACATCTTCAGCAGCCCCCGCAGGGTGGACCCCTTCCAGGCCGCCGTCCAGGCCAGGGACGCCGGGATGAGGGCCATCGTCTTCATGGACGTCTTTGAGATGAGCAACGGTACGGCCTGGCTGGTGAACAGGGCCGTCCCCGACTTCCAGACCTACGGCGGCCTCATCCTCAACACGGTGTACGGTGGAATGAACCCCAGAGCCGTGAAGACCGCCCTCTACTACGGTGACGGGGCGAAGTACGTCAGCTTCGGCGCCCACAGCACATTGTACCAGGCGGCGAGGGAGGGCCGCGTCGTGGATGGCGTCTTCAAGCCCCTCAGCGAACTATTCCCCGAGTTCATGAGGGAGCTGGACACCTGTATCAGGGTCCCCGAGGGAGCACCCAGCAGGGATCTGGACGAGATACTCCGGCTCATCGCCGCTCACCCCCACGTCTACATGATCACAGGCCACGTCTCGGTGCCCGAGGCCGTCAGGCTGGTGGACTACGCTGCCGAGTATGGGATCGAGCGGGTGGTGGTGTCCAGCGCCGTGGTCAAGGAGGCCACTTTGGATGAGCTCAGCTACATGGCCGGGAGGGGCGCTTACATAGAGTACACGCTGGCGGCGTACACCCACACCACCACCATCCCTAAGACCCACTACTACGTGGAGCGGGAGTACGCCAGCATAGACGAGGGGATGAGCGGCGAGGTAGGCGGAGGCGTCAAGCAGGCGGCCGCCCAGATGAAGGAGCTGGGAGCCGAGCGCTGCATAATATGCACAGACTTCGGCGTCTACACCCTGCCCACCCCCGTGGAGGGGCTCCGAGAGTTCATAGCCTGCCTCATGGACCTGGGTGTCCCCGAGGCGGACATCGGTGCCATGGTGAAGGACAACCCGGGGCGGCTCCTCGGGTTATCCTAGGCTCAGGCTGGGCGCCTGGGTGGCAAACTGTCTTAAGCATCGTCCCTTCTTTTTTCTACGTTATGCCTGGGGATAAGTTCGAGTGCGAAGTCATGGACTGGGGCCTCTTCGACCGCCTCGGAAAGGCGGTCGCCAAGAAGATAATAGAGTCCGGGTACAGGCCCGACTTCATGGTGGGCCTGGCCCGGGGCGGCTGGGTCCTCAGTAGGGTCCTCTGCGACTACCTGGGGGTGAAGGACCTGGTGAGCCTCAAGGTGGAGCACTGGGGGGTCACCGCGACCCCCGACGGCAAGGCCCAGATCAAGTACCCCTTCGACATAGACCTCACCGGCAGGAGGGTGCTGGTGGTGGACGACATCACAGACACAGGGGACAGCATGAAGCTGGCCGTGGACTACGTCAGGGAGAAGAACCCCGCCGAGATCAGGACCGCCGCCCTCCGCCACATAATGGGCAGCAAGTTCGTGCCCGACTACTATGGGGACGAGATCACGTGGCGGTGGGTGGTCTTCCCCTGGAACTTCGTGGAGGACATGTGCAACCTGGTGGCCAAGGCCGCCGAGGGGGCAGGGAACCTGGAGGAGGTCAAGAGGCGCCTCAAGTCCAGCTTCAGCATAGACCTCAGCCGCGACCAGATAAGGGAAGTACAGGCCGAGATAGAGCGCAGGCGCCTTGCCTAAAGGTGACGCCGTCGGCTCCTACATAGAGGAGCGGAGACAGGAGGTCCACAGGCTTGTGGAGGGCGCCCTCCTCCACCTCGGCATCCGAGAGTACAGCGTATCCGTCACCAGACGCAGGGGCGTGGATGTCTACAGCCCTGAGGAGCCTCTCTTCGCCGTGAAGGCCGAGGTGGCTAGGCCCCTGGGCGGGGACGAAGTGGAGTTCGTTGTCGGCGGCTTACGGGATAGGGGTTACTCGGTGAAGCGGCTCCGCAGCCTGGATGACAGGCTCCTCCTCCTAGTTTGAGTCCATTGTGATTAATGAGCAGCTCCTCCATCCGGTGGCTGACAAGTCTCTTGAGAGGGGTGACGTTTGCTTAGACGTTAGTAGTCTTAGCGCCAGTTTGGAGAAAAGGAGACTAAGACTACTTAGATTCGCCCCTGAACCGCGGTTAAAAAACCTTCGCGTGAGGTACAACGCCACACACCGGTCCGGCTTTTACCTTCGAACAGGTGCTTCATGGGGTCCTCCATTGGATGAGTTTTTCCGTTGACACCCCAGATATGGTGCATGAGCTCTGAGAGAGAGGACGTGCAGTCCTACGACCTCAAATATCTGGAGGTGGACCAGCTGCTCCGATTCTTCATAGGGGCCCTCGCCGGCAAGGCTCTTGATTACCTGGGGGCGCCAGTGAAGGAGGACGCTGAACCCGTGAAGGACCTGAGGCGGGCCAAGGTGGCCATAGACTCGGTGAGCGTCCTGGTCGATCAGTTGGCGGCTCTTGCCTCAGAGGACGAGGTGAATCAACTAAGGGGGCTGCTGAGCGATCTTCAGCTCAGCTTCGTCATGGCCGGCTGATGCATCGGCGCTGTAGGTAAGCACGTTCAGGCCCTTGTCTGTGAGAAGCAACTGGTCCCCGTCGTAGACCACGAGCCTGAGCCTAAGGAGCCTGTTACGGGTGTACTCATAGCTGTACCTGCTGAGGCCCAGCCTCTCCTTGATGCCGCGGGCGGACAGGCCGTCCCGGACGCAGGTCAGGAAGCCCAGACACTGGCCGAAGCTGGTTCTGCTGAACCGGATCATGCCTGTGTCTGGTCGGGGACCCGGTTTAAGGCGATTATCTAACATTGATCCATCACGTGAGGACACCAATGAAGCGTTTGAGAGAGTTACCTTGAACCTGAGCCGGTCACCATTTGACGCTGACCTCTACACCGTCCCAGCCCACGGGGATGTACTCGCTGCTGTACCTTCCGGAGCCCCGGACATACTCCAGATATTCTCTCATTGCCCTAGAGCTGATTCCGGCGTTGTCGGCCACCACCACGGCGCCGGCTCCCAGCCTGTCCTCCACCAGTCTCAGGTAGGCCAGGTACTGGTGCTTGGCGGCATCCAGGAAGACCAGATCGAAGGTTCCTTCAAGCTTCGGGATGACGTCCAGGGCGTCACCGGTGATCACCGTCACCCTGGGCTTTATCCCAGAGGCTCGGATGTTCTCCCTCGCAGCCTCCGCCTCATCCCGATCCACCTCGATGGTCACTATCTCGGCGTCGCCACCCATGGTCTTCCCCATCTGGATGGTGGAGTACCCCACCAGGGTCCCCACCTCCAGCACCCGTCTAGGTTTGTGCTTGACGACGATCTCGCCTAGGAGCCTGCCCTTCTCGCGCCCGATGATGGGGAGGTACCTTCTCCCGGCTGACTGCTCTATTCTCCTTAGGGTGTCCTCGGTGGCTTGGGTCACGTGTATTGGTGCAGGGCGGTGGCATTATAATTATACTCCTAAGAGGTAGTTCCGGGCTTACCGTGGAACCATAATCTTATCCCAACATCGCTCCAAGTCTCCTCTGACCCAAATGGTTGACCTTCAAAGCGTGTCCCTGACCCTGGGCGGCTTCGCCCTCACCCTGGGGGTAGCCTACATGGTGTACTTCTCCCGACAGTACCTGGCAGTTAAATTAGTGGAGGTTAATACGCGGCGGGCGGAGCACCACCTCAGCCTAGTCAAGTACATAACAGACGAGAAGTTCGACGACGCCCTGACGGAGATACTCTGGCGGTGGCAGTGGAGCAGCTACGACGAGTACTGGGAAAAGTACAGCCCCCTGAAGAACCCCGAGGCCAACGTGGCCAGGCGCGTAGCCCGCAACTACTACAATAGCCTCGCGGCCCTGGTGCGCAGGGGCCTCCTGGACCTGGAGCTCCTCCACGAGCTGAACCCCTCAGGCGTCCAGAGGTACTGGGAGAAGATGGGACCCATAGCATTGGAGTTCAGGAGGCGCAACGATTACCCGGACTACCTGGAGCCCGTGGAGTACCTGGCCAACGAGATGAGGGCCCTGAGGGAGAGGAGGGGCCTCGCGACGCCGAAGCCGGTGACCGCCTAGAAACATCGTAGTTTTTATTTCCTTTTCATGAGGACCCGACGAGATGGATCAGGCAAGCACTGGACCGTGTTCACGCTTCCGAGTGGAGTCGATGGCTCATCTAGAGTAAAATGGTACCATTATACTGTGATGGTTTAGTGGCGCCTTACTCTCCGCGGGGAAATGGTACAATTTTTGTCTGCCAGCTTCAAAGTGGCGCTCACCTCAGTGAAGTAATGGTACCATTATCTCCTGTTAACGTGATGGCCCCATAACTCCCAGAGAATAATGGTACCATTACTTCTTTCCGCTGAACCACACCCATCTCCAGAAGACCGGATTTTCTTCAGGGTCGCTAACTAAGAGAAAACGGTACCATTACGTGTTGATTGGACACAAAAAAGGGGGAAAGCGGTTGACCCAGTATACGAACCTCGACTCCACTCTACTCGTTACAGGTTAATACAACCTCCCCCAACCTATACCAGGTGTGACGTTTGTCAGAGTCTAAGCGAGTAGCGTGGGACTGGGTCGACCAGCACGAACGCATGCTGGTGGACCACCACATGCGGATATGGGAGCTGGCCGAGGTGGGCCTCCAGGAGAACAGGACCGCCGACCTCCTCACGGATGTCCTCAGGAAGGAGGGGTTCAGTGTGACGCGGGGCGTCGCCGGGATGCCCAGCGCCTTCGTGGCCACCTACGGGAAGGGGAAGCCGGTCATAGGGGTCATGGGTGAGCTGGACGCCCTCCCCGGCATCAGCAATAAGCCGGTGCCCTACAAGGAGCCCCTGGTGGAGGGGGGCGCCGGCCACGGCTGCGGCCACAACGGTTACGCCGTCACCGCCCTGGGGGGCGCACTGGCGGTCAAGGCGGCCATGGACAAGGGCCTGGTGAAGGGCACCGTGAAGGTCTTCGGCTGCCCCGCCGAGGAGACCCTCGTCGGCAAGGTGTTCATGGTCCGTGACGGCGTCTTCGACGGCGTGGACGCCTGCGTTGGCCACCACCCCAGCAGCTTCAACGGCGTCAGCCTCCGCAGCGGGAACGCCATGAACAGCGTCAAGTTCGAGTTCTATGGGGTGGCCAGCCACGCGGCGGGCAGCCCCGAGCAGGGGGTGAGCGCCATGGACGCCGTGGAGCTCATGAACATCGGGGTTAACTATATGCGTGAGCACGTGGTCCAGGAGACTAGGATCCACTACGTGGTGGAGGATGGGGGCCACGAGCCCAACGTGGTGCCCCCCTACGCCCGCAGCTGGTACTACGTGCGGGCGCCGGAGCGGGAGCTTGTGGATATGTACTACCTAAAGATACTGGACATCGCGGACGGGGCGGACAAGATGGTGGGCACAACCCACAAGGTCACGTTCCTGAGCGGCGTCCACAACGGCATGGAGAACCGTGTGCTGGGCGAGACAGCGATAGCCAACATGAGGCTGGTGGGTGCGCCCACCTACTCGGAGGATGAGGAGGAGTTCGCCGCCGAGCTGGCTAAGAGTATCCCACGCGAGAAGAAGAAGGTGGGGTTGATGAGCAGCAGCCTGCCCGACGCCATGGACCTCATGGATGTGAACCTCAACACCAGGATATACGACCCCGTCGGGGAGGGCACCAAGGGGGGAGGCAGCAGCGACGTGGCCGACGTGGCCTGGAACACGCCCACGGTCCAGTTCAGGACCGTTTACACCATCGTGGGCGCGGCGGGCCACAGCTGGCAGAACACGGCTAGTAACGGCACAAGTTTAGGCCAGAAGAGCACCGTATTCGCGTCGAAGGTGATGGCTGGCACCGTCATCGACCTCCTGTCGGATAAGAAGCTGCTTCAGAGGTCGAAGGACGAGTGGGCCAGGCAGATGAAGAGCCGCGAATACATATGCCCCCTCCCCGCTGGCCTGAAGCCACCGCTGGACCAGCTGAAGAAGCAGCCCCAGTAGCGGGGCGCACCCATCTTTACCTCCTCGATGATGTTTTATCTCCTAAACCCCAGTTTTCTCTGACTCGAGATGCCCAAGCTCAGGATAAGCTGGAGAGAGTACGGGAAGAGGCTGGAGAAGCTCAGAGAACACATGAAGCAGGAGAACATGGACGCGTACCTGGTCACCAACGGGACCAGCATCTTCTACCTCAGCCACTTCTACCACATGGTCACGGAGCGCCCCGCCGCCCTCCTGGTGGAGCCCGACGGCAAGCCCACATTCATGGGACCTCTCTTGGAGGCCGACCACCTGCGCCACCAGACGCCCCTCGTGGGCGACTGCCTCACCTACCTGGACTACCCGGGGGAGAAGCACCCCATAGAGCGGTTCGCCCAGTGGATCACCGACAGGGACCTCGGCAAGGCCCGGATAGGCACAGATAACCCGGCTGGGGCCGGGGGCACCATGGGGTACGTGGGCACGCCCCTCAAGGACCTGCTGAAGGAGGCCGAGCTGGTGAAGGACGACCAGTACATGTGGGACATGAAGCTCCTCAAGTCGGAGGAGGAGGTGGAGCTCATCAGGGAGAGCTGCAAGTGGGGCAACCTGGCCCACCAGCTCCTTCAGGAGTACACAAGGCCCGGCCTCTGGGACGCCGAGGTGAGTCTCATGGCCACTCTGGAGGCCTCAGGTATCATGAAGAAGACGCTGGGGCCGGAGTATGAGACCTTGAAGGGGCGGCCCTGCGGCGCCGGGTACAGGGGCCAGGTGGGCTGGAAGTCTGCGATGCCTCACAGCATCAGCATCGGTAAGATGATCGAGGAGGGGGACGTCCTCGTCACCGGGGCCGGGGCCGACGTGGGGGGCTACGGCTCTGAGCTGGAGCGCACCATGATCGTGGGGAAGCCCACCGCCAAGATGGGGAAGCTCTTCAAGGTCATGTGCAGGGCCCAGGAGGCGGCCGCGGACGCGTTGAAGCCGGGGAACACCTGCGCCGACGTGGATAAAGCGGCTAACAAGGTGATTAGGGATGCAGGTTACTGGGAGCTGGTCAGGCACCACTCGGGCCACGGCCTGGGCCTCCTGGGCCACGAGCCTCCCTACTTGGATCAGGGGAACCCGCAGCCCCTGGAGCCGGGGATGGTGGTGAGCATAGAGCCCGGCGTCTACGAGTTGGGGTATGCTGGTTTCAGGCACAGCGACACCCTGCTGGTGACCGGGGACGGCTGCGAGTGGCTCACCTACTACCCCAGGGACATCGAGAGCCTCACAATCCTCTAGATAACCTTTTTAACAAACCTGTTTTTCTTCAACTCGACTTGGACGCCGCTCTCCGAGAGATAATTGAGACGCTTCTTTACCTGGATGAGCCTACCAGGGAGGACCTGGACGTGGCCAAGTACAGGGCCACGAGGAAGTATTCCTTGGGCAGGATTCCCGGCAACTCGGAGATCATCGCGGCGCTGAGGCCCGAGGAGCGGGAGCGGCTCATCCCCCTGCTGAGGCGTAAGGCGTCCCGAGCTATCAGCGGCGTCAACGTGGTGGCCGTCATGACGGAGCCGTATCCCTGCCCCCACGGCAGGTGCGCCTACTGCCCGGGTGGCCCGGAGGCGGGGAGCCCCCAGAGCTACACGGGTCACGAGCCCGCCGCCATGAGGGGCGCCCAGAACATGTTTGATCCAGGCGCTCAGGTGCGGAGCCGCATCGAGCAGCTGCGCGCCATAGGCCACACCGTGGACAAGGTCGACCTCATCATCATGGGGGGCACCTTCCCGGCCAGCCCCCGCGGCTACCAGGAGTGGTTCGTGGAGGGCTGCCTGGACGCCATGAACGGCGCAGAGTCGGGGAGCCTGGAGGAGGCCAAGCTCCAAGCCGATTCCTCAGAGATCAGGAACGTGGGGATAACCGTGGAGACCCGGCCCGACTGCCTAGCGCAGCAGGACATCGACGCCATGCTGGGTCTGGGGGTGACCCGCGTGGAGGTGGGGGTCCAGAACATCTACGACGACCTTTACAGGCTGGTGGACAGGGGCCATACGGTTAGGGACGTGGTGGACGGGACCCGTCGGCTGAAGGACTCGGCCCTGAAAGTTTGCTACCACATGATGCCTGGGCTGCCGGGCTCAACCCCTGAGCGGGACCTGGAGGGGTTCCGCAGGGTCTTCGAGGACCCGGCCTTCAAGCCTGATATGCTCAAGATATACCCGACCCTGGTGGTTAAGGGCACCAAGCTGTACGAGTGGTGGCGGCGCGGTGAGTACACGCCCCTAGCCACCGAGGAGGCCGCAGAGCTGGTGGCTCGAGTCAAGGAGATGGTACCTCCCTGGGTCAGGATAATGAGGGTCCAGAGGGACATCCCTGTCCACCAGATCGAGGCCGGTGTGGACAAGAGTAACCTCCGGCAGCTGGCCCAAGAGCGGCTCAGGGAGCGCGGCTCAAGGTGCCGGTGCATCAGGTGCAGGGAGGCGGGGCACAGGGCCAGGGAGGGCGTGGAGCCAGAAGCCCTGGACATGGTCCACAGAGTCTACGAGGCGTCGGGCGGAACCGAGGATTTCATCAGTGTGGAGGACCCTGAGAACGACGTCCTGGTGGGTTTCCTCAGGCTCAGGCTACCCTCGGAGGATGCTTTCAGGCCCGAGATCACCGTGGACACGGGCCTGGTGCGGGAGCTCCACGTCTACGGGAGCATGACCCCCGTGGGCGCGCCTGGGGTTGACTGGCAGCACAGGGGCTGGGGAGAGGCCCTCATGGAGGAGGCTGAGAGGGCGGCCGCGGACCGCGGCATGAAGCGGATGGTGGTGATGAGCGCCCTGGGCACCAAGGAGTACTACCGGAGGCTGGGCTACGTGAAGGACGGCCCATACGTATCTAAGCCCCTGTGAGATGCGTTTTTATCCCGAGCCGTGTCCCTAGTCTGGGGGAGCGCATTGTACACGGTGGTCTACCAGTACCGGATTCCTAAGGAGAAGAGCATAGAGTACGTGAAGCTGGAGAAGCAGGCCATCGATATATACTTGGAGCTGGGCTGCCTCAAGGTCGAGCTGTACAGGGACGAGAAGGACCCCCGTAGGTGGCTGGAGATCAACAGGTTCAGCGACCAAGACCACTACAAGATGGTGTCCTCGGCCATCAGGGAGGACCCAAGGATCACGGAGCTCTGGAACAGGCTTCAGGCGCTTCTGGGCCCAGGCAACTACAGGCCCACCAAGCGCACCTACCTCCAGATGATCTGACCACGCCTATTATTAATCGGAAGAGAGTAAACTTCTCTGATTCACATGACTGAGGACAGGCTCACCGGGTACCGCGGAAAACTGCGTGAGGCCCTCGCCGGGGCGGGGGCGGAGATAGGGGACAAGCTGGCAGTCACTGTCAACAACCAGCGGTACGAAGGGAGCCTGATGCCCAGGGTTGAGAGCTACGACGACAGGCACCTCGTCATCAAGCTCAAATCGGGGTACAACATCGGCGTCGCCTACACCAGCGGGATGAAGATAGAGAAGGTGGGTGTGGCGCCGAAGCCCGAGTTCAGGCAGCCGCCGCTACCCCAGGCCAAGAAGGGGCTGCCCAGGGTGAGCATCATCAGCACCGGGGGAACCATCGCCAGCAGGGTGGACTACGTGACCGGCGGCGTCGTGTCTGCCATGACCAGCCGCGACCTCCTGGGCATAGTGCCTGAGCTGACGGAGGTGGCTGACGTGGAGGCTGACATCCTGTACAGTGTCTTCAGCGAGGACATAGGCAGCGAGCACTGGGCGGGAATGGCGAAGCGAGCGCACGACAAGATCAGGGCGGGGGCCAGCGGGGTCATATTCACCCACGGCACGGACACCATGGCGTACAGCAGCGCGGCCCTCAGCTTCGCGCTCCAGGACCTGCCCGTGCCCGTGGTCTTCGTGGGGAGCCAGAGGAGCAGTGACAGGCCCAGCAGCGACAACGCCACCAACCTCATGGGGGGCGTATACACCGCGGCTAATGCGCCTTTCGCGGAGGTCTGCGTGGGGCTCCACGAGGGCACCAGCGACGACAGCATCTCCTACATCCGGGGCACCAAGGTGCGGAAGTGCCACACGAGCGCAAGGTACGCTTTCCAGCCGGTGAACGACTGGCCCCTGGCAAGGTACCGGGACGGGAAGCTGGAGATGCTGAACGACAGGGTCAGGCTGCGCCAAGAGTGCGAGCCCAGGCTCCTCAACAGGTTCAGCGACAGGGTTGCGCTCATCAAGTTCCATCCCGACTTCAGCCTCACACTCCTGGAGCGCTACCTGGACGAGGGGTACAGGGGGCTCATCATCGAGGCCACGGGCCTGGGCCAGGTGAACAAGAACCTCTGGCCCGCCGTGGCGAGGGCCAGAAAGGAAGGCGTGGTGGTGGGCATCACCAGCCAGTGCATCTGGGGCCGCGTCAACCTCAACGTTTACAGCCACGGTCGCGAGCTGGTGGACCGGGGCGCGGTGCCCCTGGGGGACATGCACGGGGAGACGGCCTACGTGAAGCTCAAGTGGTGCCTGGGACAGACCGACGACCATGAGGAGGCTAAGAGGCTGCTGACCGCGAACTTGGTGGGGGAGTTCAACCCCAGGACGCCGTACCTTGGAGGTGCCGCGTGATGGACTACAAGAAGCTGGGGCTCACAGTGGGCATAGAGATACACCAGGAGCTGGCCACGCGGCACAAGCTGTTCTGCTCGTGCCCCCCCAGGCTCAGCGAGAGGGAGCCCGACTACACATTCACGCGGAGGCTCAGGCCCAGTCAGTCCGAGCTGGGGGAGATCGACCCCGCCGCCCTCTTCGAGTTCCTCAAGGGCAAGACCATCATCTATCTGGCGGACCACGAGACTAACTGCCTTGTGGAGATGGACGAGGAGCCTCCGGGGCCCCTGGACGAGGAGTCCGTTGACATAGCCCTCACTTTCACACTGATGACGGGGGGTGCCCCTGTTGACGAGATTCAGGTCATGAGGAAGACGGTGGTGGACGGCAGCAACACGGGTGGCTTCCAGCGCACCAGCGTCGTCAGCCTGGGCGGGGAGATCAAGGCCGCGGGCAAGACGATCCACTTGGAGCAGGTGGCGGTAGAGGAGGACGCGGCGAGGAAGATCAGCGAGGAGGGGGACACCATCACCTACAGGCTGGACCGGCTGGGCATCCCTCTCATAGAGATCACCACGGCCCCCGAGATACACACGCCTCAGGAGGCTTACGAGGCGGCTGCCCGCATAGGCGGCATCCTCAGGGCCACGGGCATGGTGCGGAGGGGTCTGGGCACCATCAGGCAGGACGTGAACGTCAGCATCCGGGGCGGAGCCATCATAGAGATCAAGGGTGTCCAGGACCTGGGGCTGCTGCCTACGGTGGTCGAGTACGAGGCCATGCGCCAGGCGGCCCTCCTGGAGATCACGGAGGAGCTCAAGAAACGGGGAGTAAAGGGGAACCAGCTAAAGAAGGAGCATGTGGACGTCTCGGGCGTGTTCAAGGGCACCAAGAGCAAGGTCCTGGGCGGCACCCTCAAGAAGGGCGGCGTCGTGCTGGCTGTCAAGCTGCCCGGCTTTGCGGGCCTCACTGGAAAGGAGCTATGCCCTGGGAGGAGGCTGGGCACCGAGATGAGTGACCACGCCAAGTTCATGGGCAACGTGAAGGGCATATTCCACACGGATGAACTCCCCGGGTACAGCGTCACCGAGGAGGAGGTCAGCGCCCTCAGAGAGGCAGTGGACGCTGCTGAGGGGGACGCGGCTGTCATCGTGGCCGACGACCACGACAAGTGCGCCGCCGCCCTGGTGGCAGTAGTGGACAGGGCCCGGATGGCCCTGATGGGGGTGCCCGCCGAGACTCGGGCTGCCAACCCGGACGGGACTACCCGGTTCACCAGGCCCCGCCCCGGGGCGGCCAGGATGTACCCTGAGACGGATGTCAAGCCCGTCCAGATCACTTCTGAGAGGATCAGTGCGCTGAGGGTGAGGCTTCCCGAGATGCCTGAGGTGAAGCTCAGGCGCTTCATGAAGGAGCATGGGCTCAACGAGAAGCTGGCCACCCAGACTGTGGACTCGGACTACATGGGCCTCTTCGAGGAGCTCTCTGCCGAAGGCCACAGCACCACGTTACTGGCTGTCACCCTCACGGAGGACCTGACTAGGCTGAGGCGCGACGGCGTCCCCGTGGAGGCGTTGACAGACGACGCCATCCGGGGCTCCTTCGCCTTGGTCAAGGAGGGGTCCACGGCCAAGGAGGCACTACCCGACGTGCTGACTTGGCTGGCCAAGCATCCGGGCAGCGGCGCCAGGGACGCGTTGAAGGCCCTGGGGCTGGAGGCCATGAGCCTCTCTGAGCTGGAGGCACTCATAGGGGCTGTGGTGGAGGAGAGGGCGGGCCTGGTGGCTGAGAGGGGTATGGGGGCTATGGGGCCGCTCATGGGGGTGGTCATGGGGCAGGTGCGGGGCAGGGCTCAGCCTAGGGACGTTCAGAGGCTGCTCCAGGCGGCTCTGAAGGATAAAACCCAATCCCCATAAGTATTATAAACGGTCTTAGAGCTTATTATGGTATCAGAAGTTCTGGGTGTTGCCATGTCTGAGCCCTCTTTCCGCCTCAAGGTCAGGATAGGCAACGTGGAGGTGGAGCTGGGGGGAGCCAAGGAGGAGGTGCTGGCCACCCTGGACGACCTGGACCTCATAATAGGTAAGGTGTCCAAGGCTTTCAACGCTGAGGTGCCCCACCCCAAGCCGGCTAAGGCCGAGGCTGGGGCCTCCATAGAGAAGTATCCTAACATCTCAAGGACCAACCAGTGCAGTGAGGCCGTGCAGAGCCTCCTGGGGTCCGATTGGGGGAAGACGCCCCGCGCCATCGGGGAGCTAAGGAAGGCCATGGAGGCCAACGCCATATTCTTCCCCAAGACCACCCTCAGCGGCGTCCTTGTCTGGATGGTGAAGAAGGGGAGCCTCCGCAGGTGGAAGGACAGTAAGCGGGGCTACCTGTACCTGCTGAACGTGGAGGAGGCCAAGGTTGCCACGGCTTAAGGTGCGGGTCAAGACCGGGTACGGTGAACTGGAGGTCTCAGGAGGGTCCCCGGAGGAGGTCATGGAGGGGCTGGGCTGGCTCACCGGGGAGTTCGTGGCCGCTGTCCAGGGCAGGTTAGCCGAGGTGGCCGCGGCGGAGGCCGAGGATGTCCTGGAGGGCATCGTGAGGGTGGGCCGAGATGGGCCGACGATCGTGACGCGGGAGGAGCTGAGCCACTATGAGGCCGTGGGCCTGATAATGTACGCCATGAGGAACCATGAGGCCACTGGCAAGGCGATTCGGGACCGGCTGGCCAGCAGCGGCAAGAAGATCACGGTGGCTGCAAGGCTCCACGAGATGAGGCGCAGAGGCCACGTGTTCCAGCCGGAGGGTAAGGGTAGCGCGTACAGGCTCACCATGAAGGGCGTCAGGTGGGTCGAGGAGGAGGTCCTCCCCAGGCTCGGCCGGGACTAGCCTTTCTTCTTCTTTTGCTCCTGGTATAGCTCCATGGTGGTTACCAGCAGCATCAACGTGACGCCCTTGGCGTCCACGTTGTAGCCGCCGTCCCGGAAGGGGCTCCTCTGGATCATGTCCTTCTCCAGGAGCTTGGCTACGGCCCTCTCCGTGGCCTTGGGGGTGAGAACCAGTTCGTCGCTGATCTCCTTCACCGTCATGGTCTTGGAGGTGCCGAGCAGGTGGTAGAAGACCATGAACTGGCTGGGCGCCCGTTGCAGCCCTACTAAGGTCTCCATCTTCTCCTTCATCTCCCCCAGTTGCTGTTCAGACAATCTACTTCACCCTACTTTTCCTTTGGTTGTCTATAAAGTTTCATCAAGATGTCGTAAGTGGTGGTGAGAGCCACGTACCCGTCACCGGTGGAGTCCACCAGGCCGTCCCGCTTGAGCTCGGCGAGCCTAGCCCGGACGCTGCTGCTGTTCTCCCCCAGCTCCCTGCTGATGTCTATCGGCTTCATGGGCTGGCCCCGGAAGGTGAGGTGGACCAGTATCTTGAAGGCCGAGGTCTCGGGGTCCAACTCATCCAGCTTCATGCGGGTCACTCGAAGTACTTTTTCAGGAGCTCCACCAGGATGGGGCCGAGCCGGTACCTGTATACGCCTCGGCTCACCCGCTCAACGAGCTCCTTCTTGTTGAGGTTGAAGAGGGCAATGTTGACGGCGTTCACCGTGAGCCCAAGCTTGTCGGCTATCTCCTGGCTACTCATGGGTTCTCCGCCTTGGACCAACATGAGGAAGACGTCCCTCTGGCTGTCCGCCCGCTTCAGGCCCTCGAGCTCCTCGGAACCCACGGCTTTTCCTCCGGCTACTTCTGAGCCGCGTACAGGTGGGAGACGACGTCTGTGAAGGGGACGAGGCTCCTGTAGCTGCCGTCCTCCTGCTGGGCCACGTAGCCCTTGTCCAGGAGGGTGCGAAGGGCTGGCCGTACGGTGCCTGGGGCTATGCCCGTTTCGCTGCTGATGTCGCTGGGCTGGCTGGGGCCCCGGAAGGCCAGGTAGACTAGGACCTTGAACTGGCTGGTGGTGGGTGAGACGTCCTTGAGGACCTTGTCCCAGGTCTCGCTCATGGTGCCTTCGTCTCCAGGGCCTCCACGCGGGCCATGAGGTTGAGGAGGATGCCCGGGACGCTGGGCTCGTAGTTACCTCTGCCTGAGCGCTCGAGGAGTCCCTCCTCGGCGAGCTTGGCGAAAGCAGCCTTTACGCTGTTGTAGTTGGCGCCCAGCTTCTCCGCCATCTCGGTGGGCCCAAGGGCCGGGTTCCTGAGAAACTCCTTGAAAATGGTGTCCTTTAGGCTCTGGTTCTTACTCATCTTTCTAGTTGTCATATCTATGTAAAGTGGTATTTAACTTTACTTTTGGGGTCCATGCGTTTTTACATTGATAGACATAGATGGGCGAGCGTCTTAATTTCTGAGTATATAAATAAAACCTGGTTTATCAGAAATTACGCTCAAAGCGATCGCAAGGGTTAAATACGGTGGAAAAAAAGTGTTGTACGTCAACGGTTTCAACGGACGTGGTATCATGGTGCTCGCGGTTAAGGAACGGGGGGAGCTGGCTGATCCCAGGCCGCAGGCCGAAAGCCTCAGCCTCAGCATAAGGAACCTGCTCCTGGCCGAGATCACGGGAGACGTGCTGACCGAGGCCCCGCTGGTCAGGGAGCTGGCGGAGCGTATCAGGAGCGAGATGGATGTGGTGCCTCTAAGGAAGCGGGAGGCGTACACGTGGGTGGCTGGTGTGGACGCGGGGAGCCAGGTGATACCCATGGCCTCCAGGCAGTACGCGGTAATCAGCGCCCTGGTCTACACGCTTCCCCAGGGAGGCCGCTTCTACCTGCCCCCCGAAAGCATGTGCGAGCCCTACTCGGTGGGCGTGGGCTTCGCAGGGTCGGTGAACCTACGCCGGGAGGCCAGGCTCTACGAGACCGCCAGGGAGTTCCTGCTAGGGGGCGGCGAGGTGGAGCTCATGCTGGTGGACGGGCCCCTGGCGCTGAGCGGCTGGTGGGGGGCCGCCGGCTGCGAGGAGGACAGGCGGCGGCTGGTGGACGCCCTGAACGGGCTACTCAGGGTGTGCAGGGACCGGGGGGTGACGGTGGCCGGGGTGGTGAAGCGACCCAGCGCCCGGTACCTGGTTCACTACCTGGGGCTGGGCGCCGAGACGGACCTGAGTGACAGCTACCTGATGCACCAGACACTGATGCCAGGGGAGCGCACAGACATCTTCAGCCCCCGGACGGCGATGCGGATGGCATCCCGGGGGAGCCAGATGATGGACGTGGTTCAGGAGCCCGTGTACGGGTTCTACTGTCGGCTGACCCAGGAGTGGGACCTCCCCCCCATCAGGGTGGACCTCCCCGCGTTCTGCCTGGGGGCCGTGGACGACGTGGCCGACTACTGCTACGCGACCAGCATCTGGAGCGGGATACCGCTGCCCATCGTCCGGGCCGACGAAGAGGTGAAGGTGAGCCGCCGCTTCATCGGCGACGTTTTCAGCGAGATAATAAGCAGGGTGGGCCGGGAGACGGGGGACGTTTCTCCGCTGGCGCCGTACTGGGGTGAGGGCGAGTGGATGGTGGGCTGAGGGTCGGGCACACGTACAGCGCCACGGGCGAGTACGGCATCAGCGAGATCACTGTGCTGCTCCTCAGGGGCCTGGAGCTGGCCAAGGGCGACCTAGTGTACATGGAGCACCCTAAGAACGGGTGCCCCGTGGTTTACCAGGTGACCCGGGTGTACCCCCATAAGCGGGTCAGGGAGTACGAGGAGGCCCTCCTCAGGGACGGCAGAGTCATCAACGACTTTGAGGATAGCACGCTTCATGCTCAGGCGTACCAGTGGGGGTGGATGGATGAGGGGGGCAGCCTCAGGCCGTTGAGGTATCCGCTTCAGCCGAACACGCCCGTGTACCTGGCCGAGAGGGATGTCATCGCCCAGTTCACCAAGCCCAGCGGCGACTGGAGGATACTGCTGGGGACGGACCCAGGGACGGACCTAGACGTGGAGCTGGGGATGTACAGCTTGATCCGGCAGAGCTGCCTGATATGTGGGGCGGTGGGGACGGGGAAGACCACCACGGCGGTGACCATGGTGGCTAGAGCCGCTGCTGCGGACCCCCCAGTCCGCTTCTTCATAGTGGATAAGGACGGGGAGTACAGCAGCCTACAGGAGCGTCTCGGCTCAGACAAGGTTCTGCGTGTCCCCTGGAGCAGGTTCTTCGAGCCAGGGGGCATCCCCTGGGAGGACTACGTGGCGGAGTTCGGGTGGCAGAAGACTTGGTGGAACGCCAAGATACTCATCCACGCCCTGAAGATTCTGTACGCGCAGCAGGCGACGGTGACCAAGGCGAACCTGCGCAGGGCACTGGATCAGGTTCACCTGGAGAGGCTGGGGTTCAACAAGAAGCCGGAGGAGTTCGAGGCGTACAGGATGCAGGTGGTGAACAGCGTGGGCATCAGCCGACTGATCCCGGACGGGGACATGGAGACCCTGGACCCGGTGGAGCTGCTCCGGGACAGGCACGTGGTGATCATGGACCTGAGCGCCGGGAAGGACACCTGGGACCAGAAGCACCTGGTGGTGGCCCAGGTTCTGCGCCGCATCTTCGGGGAGGCCCTGGAGAACCGCAAGTTCGGGTGCATCATCGTCTTGGAGGAGGCCATGTACTATGCCCCTCAGCGGGGCGTCTTTGAGATCGGTGAGAAGGAGAGCAGGGGCAAGCTGCTGGGGGTCATCAAGGAGATCGCGACTAATGGCGGCAGGAACGGTGTGGGGCTGTGGGCGGTGACCCAGAGGCTGAGCACCGTGGAGAAGACGGTGGTGACCCAGTGTGCGAATAACGTGGTGTGTCACAGCCTGGAGGACGTTGATAAGGCGAGGATGGCTGAGATCATGGGGGCCGAGTTCGCTGAGCTCATAGGCTACCTTCCGCCGGGTGAAGCCATAGTTAAGGGGACGGCGCTCAGGTGCAGGTTCCCCATTTGGGTGAAAGTGCTGCCTGAGGTGTACCCAGCTAGCAGCTTGAGCACGCCCATGAGCAGGTTCATCCACATGGAGGCCGCGGGGCGGGAGCAGGTGGCCGACGACTAAATAAGCTGCTGGGTGCTGCAATTAAGCTGTATGTCTGGCAGGCTTTACCCTGAGAGGCCCATCGTGGGCGTAGGCATCCTCATCGAGAGGAACGGCAAGTTTCTGCTCATCAGGAGGGGGGCCGAGCCTGACGCTGGGCTGTGGACGGTGCCCGGTGGCCTGGTGGAGGTGGGGGAGAGGGTCAGGGACGCGGCGGTTCGTGAGGCGCTGGAGGAGACGGGGCTCAGGGTGGAGGTGGTGGACAGGATCGGTGTGGTGGACAAGATCGTCAGGGACGACGAGGGGCGGGTCCGGTACCACTTCATCATAGTTCAGCTGCTGGCTAGGGTCATGGAGGGCGAGGCCACTGCCATGGATGATGCCCTGGAGGCCAGGTGGGTGGAGCCGGCGGATTTCCTGGGGATAGACCTGACGCCCTCCTTCAGAGAGTTCCTTAGAGAAATAGGGCTCTACCCTGAGACTTAGTCACCTGTCAAGACGCGTCTTTACACCCAAAGACGGTTCATTGAATGCCCTTTAATGAATGGCCGCTTATGTCTGGTTTATGAGGCTCAACGGTAGATGGGTGGCGGGCTTCGCCCTCGTGGTCGCCGCAGCCGTCGCGGGTTACTTTCTGGCTCCGGGTCTCCTGGGCTGGGACCAGGCCGGCGAAGGAGAGACAGCCCTAGCCCTGGTTGAGCGTAGCGGCCGGTTCACCATCCTCTACGATAACATACCTTTCAACGGAAGCTGCGCCACAGAGTGGGGTTTCAGCTGCCTGGTTGAGCTGGGGGACGACACTGTTCTCTTCGACACGGGGGGAGACCCCGAGGTGCTGGCCCACAACGTGGAGGCTTTGGGCGTCGACCTTGCTGAGGTCGACTACCTGGTGCTGAGCCACGAGCACTGGGACCACGTGGGGGGCCTGGGCCTGGTGCTGGAGGCCAACAGCGACATGACGGTGTACCTACCCGAGTCGTTCCCCTACCACATCAAGAGCAGGGTGAGAGACAGCGGAGCCACCCTGATGGAGACGTGGAACGCGACACTCATCTGCCCCGGCGTGGCCACCACAAGGGTGCTGGACTTTAATCCCGACGAGCAGGCCCTCATGGTTAACACTGGCGGGGGGCTGGTCCTCATCACTGGGTGCAGCCACCCGGGGGTCCAGAACCTGGTCCAGGCGGCCGAGGAGGCGACGGGCCTGGATGTCAGCTTCGTCTTCGGCGGCTTCCACCTGGGCGGCGCGGACAAGGCCAGCCTGGACGGCCTGGTGGCCGAGCTCAAGGGCCTGGGGGTCGAGAAGGCTGCGCCGACCCACTGCAGCGGGGAACTGGCGCGGAGCGCCTTCAGGGACAGCTACGGGGAGGATTACTTGGAGCTGGGCGCAGGGTGGCGCATGGGCTTCTGAAACGCCCCCCATAAACGTTAAAACGTTTACTGTCGCCTCCATCTTTATATGAGCGTCGCGTTACTCATGAACACCCTCATCTACGCGTCCATGCTGGTGCTCATGGCCCAGGCCCACACCCTCACATACCTCACATCGGACACCTTCAACCTCACCATCGGGCCCACGGCTGCCATCGGAGCCTACACGGGGTTCACCGTGGCTAGGGTGCTCAGAGCCCAGGTCTACCTGAGCCTACCCGCAGCCTTCACTGTCTGCGGGCTGACAGGCGCCCTCTGCTGCGCATTGGTGGTCGAGCCCCTGCTGAGGAGGCGCAGGGGCCCCGTGTATGTAACCCTGGCGCTCATTGCCGCAGGAATCATACTGTCCACGCTCGTGGAGTGCTACTCGTACTGGTTGATGACCCACTTCGGTGCATATGCTCAGTATTTCAGCCTGCCAAATTACGATTTCACCGTGGGGTGGGTCCCAGGCGTATTCATAGTATCCACGGTTATCGCCGTCGTCTCGGTTCTGTTCCATGAGCGCCTGCTCAAGGGGACTATCATCGGGGCCTCCCTTAAGGCCGTGGCTGACGATGCCGATCTAGCAATGGTGCAAGGCGTCAACCCGAGCAGGGTCAGATGGCGGGCCTGGGCCCTGGCTGGAGGCCTGGCGGGGCTGGCGGGGGCCTACGGGAGCATATGGTTCGTATGGCCCCAAGCAATGGGCACCACCCTCATGACAGGAGTCCTGGCCTCGTGCCTACTGGGAGGTGTGAGAAGCATGAGAGGGGCCGCGGTGGGGGGCCTAATCATGGGAGTGGTTGAAATCACGCTAATCGTGTGGGCTAACCACACCATAGGCGTCTGGATGGGCGAGTACAGGCCCCTCGTGCCCATAGCCGTAATGACTCTGACAATGTACTTCAAACCGCAGGGGCTGCTCGGTCAACCTGTCACATAAATTAAATGAAGTTTTGGAGCTCCTTGTAGATCTCCATGATCGAGTCCTTCGCACCCGAAAACTCGAGTTTCTTCCTTGAGGTGGTGATGTTAACTATTCCCTTCTTCGAGACAAGGCCCTTCTCAGAGTAGGACATGTCTACTATCTCGCTTATGTTCTCGGAGATTACATTATCCTTCTTGAAAACTAGTCCCTGCTGCCTGTGCCAGAGAACCCTCCTGTCAGTGATCAAGAAAAAGTACTGCGCCCCCTGATACTCAACCGGCGACGCGCTCGAATACCTGATGTTTTCCCCAGGCATCAAGAAGTCTTCCAGCGGCATAATAAACTGTAACATAATTTATATTATAAAAATTATGGAGCACAACGTCCAATTGAGAACCAACCACGGCAACAAATATATCCCCACCAAACCAAAACATCCCCATGGTTAGTAAAGCCGACTTCAAAGGCAAGCACTTCATCAGCATGAGCGACTACAGCCGCGCCCAACTAGACTTCATCCTGGACGTGGCCGACGAGATGGTGGACCTAGAGAAGCAGGGCTCGGACATGGCCCGGGGCAAGGTCCTGGCCAGCCTCTTCTTCGAGCCCAGCACCCGCACCAGGCTCAGCTTCGAGTCAGCCATGTTCAGGCTAGGCGGCAACGTCACCACCGTGGCCGACCCCATGACAAGCAGCGCCAAGAAAGGCGAAAGCTTCGAGGACACCATACGCACCGTCATGAACTACGTAGACATCATAGCCATGAGGCACCCCGACAACGACGCCGCCCTCCGCGCAGCCAAGGTGAGCAGCGTCCCCTACATCAACGGAGGCAGCGGAACCTGGGAGCATCCCACCCAGACCATGCTGGACCTCCACTGCATACGCTACGCCAAAGGCGGCATCGACGGCCTCACCGTAGGCATGGTGGGGGACCTGAAGAACGGGCGCACCGTCCACAGCCTCCTGAAGGCGCTCCGGAACTATGATGTCAAGGTCTACTGCATAGCCCCTGATGCGTTGAAGATGAAGCCTGAGGTCATCGAGGAGGTCAAGGACAAGATAGAGGTGGTCGAGGTATCCGATCTGCCCAAGACCATGCCCAAGCTGGACGTGGTCTACATGACCCGTGTGCAGCGGGAGCGGTTCGCCAGCCAGGAGGAGTACGACAAGGTCAAGGACAGCTACATCATGGACAGACGGATGGTCCAGAAGCACGGCAAGAAGGACGTGGCCATCATGCACCCCCTGCCCAGGGTCAACGAGATCAGCACCGACGTGGATGACCTGCCCAACGCCTGGTACTTCAGGCAGATGAAGCACGGCATCTACGCCAGGATGGCCATCATCGCCCTAGCCCTAGGCGTCTACTAAAATTTTTCCCTGAAAGGTACAGCCACAGTCAACGGGAGTCGCGGCGCTCAAACATCCGCCGCAGCCGGTCCCAGCTGTCCCCCTCCGGGGCCTTTTTATCCAGCATGTAAGCCTCAGGGATCTCGTACAGAAACAGCTTGTGGCTGCCCACCATGTAGAACCGCTCCTCCTCCCGGCTGTGAACCCAGTCCGAGACCGGGAAATCGTGGCTAACCACCCGGGCCCCCACCCTCAACTCCTTCTCCAGCTTAGGCCTCAGCTTGGCGTTACCCGACGTGGTCAGGTACAGCGTCACCACAGAGGCCTCCGACAGGTCCTCCCCGAAAAAGTCTGCCTGAAGCACCGCGATCCGGTCCTGTAGCTCCTTATCGTACACCTTCATCCTGGTGGCCTCAGCCATCTGGGGGTTAATCTCGTACCCCACGGCCCTGTCCACGTTGTACTCCTCCACGGCGGCCAGGATGATCCTGCCGTCCCCGCAGCCGAGATCGTAGAGCACGTCCCCCGGCCCAGCCCTGGCCAGCTTCAGCATCTCGTGCACCACGTTCATGGGGGTGGGCACGTAGGGTGCCACGCTGTCCGAGCCGTCCCCCCACCCCAGACTGTAGTGCCAGCCGGTGATCCTCTCGGCCAGGTCATCCGGTTCCTTGCGGTCCCCAGACATCATGGAACCAGTCGCGGCCAGAGACTTATGGATTACGAACCAGTTAAAAGCGCAGCCCGCCAAGATTCAGGCGTGAAACGCGTTGGAGCTGAAAATGGTTAAGCTCAAGGTGCCCGAGGGCTGCAACATCATCCTCGCCCAGAGCCACTTCATCAAAACCGTGGAGGACGTATACGAGGCCCTGGCCTCCAGCGCCCCCGGCATCCGGTTCGGCCTGGCCTTCAGCGAGGCCAGTGGGGAGTGCCTCGTCAGGGTGGACGGCAACGATGAGGCTTTGAAGAAGGCTGCGGCGGAGAACGCCCTGGCCCTGGGCTGCGGTCACAGCCTCAACATACTCCTCAGGGACGCGTACCCCATCAATGTCCTCACCCAGCTCAAGGCAGTCCCCGAGCTGTGCCACGTCATCGCCGCCACCGCCAACCCCCTCGCCGTCGTCGTAGCCGAGACAGAGCAGGGCCGCGGCATTCTGGGCGTAGTAGACGGGCAGAGGCCCCGGGGCGTCGAGGACGAGCACGGCGTCAGGTGGCGCAAAGAGTTCCTACGGAAGATAGGGTACAAGACCTAGCCTAGTATCTTCCTCAGCAGCCCGGGTAACTCGTTCAGGGGGCAGTCACCGGGCACCTCCCGGATGATCCCTGCCCCCATATACCTGTCCAGCAGAGGCTGGGTCTTCTCCCGGTACACCTCCAGCCGGTGCCGGATCACCTCGGGCTTGTCGTCGTCCCTGAGGACCAGCCCCGAGCCGCACTCGTCGCATACCCCCGCGGCCCTGGGCGGCTTAGACTCCAGGTGGTACACGGCCCCGCACACGGGGCAGCTCCTCCTGTTACCCAGCCGAGCAGCTATCGCCTCGTCCCCCAGGGTGACGTGGATGACGTAGTCCAGCTGCAGGCCCCTCTCCTCCAGCACTCTGTCCAGGGCGTCGGCCTGGGCGGTGCTCCGGGGGAACCCGTCCAGGATGAACCCGGCCTCTAAGTCAGGCATGCTGAGCCTTTCCCGCACCACCATGTTGACGATCCTGTCCGGCACCAGCTCCCCCCGGTCCATGAACCCCTTGGCGACCCTGCCGTGCTGAGTTCTCCGGGCCACGGCGTCCCTGAGCATGTCTCCGGTGGTCACCACGGGCACGCCGTAGAGCTCAGAGATGATGCGTGCCTGGGTGCCCTTGCCGCTCCCAGGAGGCCCCAGCATGACGATCCTCAAAATGGTCCCCCGTTTCCGGTTCACATCAGCCCCGCCGCATTAAAACATTTACTATCCAGTGATCAATATACGTCCATGGACGAGTACAGGCCCTTCACGGCCATGGGTTGGACACTTATACTGCTAGGCGTCCTCTTCTTGGCTCTCCCCTACCTCTCCAGGCTGGTCCCCAGCATCGAACGCCTACCCTGGTACATAGTCTACGTCTACAGGAGCGACGGCTTCTACTTCGCCACCAGCCCCCTCCTCATACTCCTGAGCCTCCTGTCGCTGCTGTGGGGCTACCTGCGGCGGTGACCTTAAACTCAGCCACAGATAATTCTCAGATATGGCCGGGCGCAGGGTCATCCTGGTCGTCAGGGACGGTTGGGGCTACACAGAGGAGCGGAAGGGCAACGCCGCGTACCTCGCACACACCCCCAACGACGACCACTACATGCGCACATACCCGTGGGCCCTCCTAAAGTGCACCGGCAACGCCGTGGGCTTACCGGAGGGCACCCAGGGGGGCAGCGAGCCCGGCCACCTCACCATGGGCGCCGGCCGCGTCGTATGGCAGCCCCTGGAGGAGATCAACCACAGCATCAAGGACGGCAGCTTCTACGAGAAGAGGCCCCTCCTGGACGCCGTCGAGCACCTGAAGCGGACTGGGGGCAGGCTTCACCTGGCCGGCCTCCTCAGCGACCAGGGCATCCACGGAACTACGGACCACCTCTACGCATTACTGGAGTTGGCCAGGAGAAACAAGCTCAGAGAAGTCTACGTCCACTGCTTCCTGGACGGCCGGGATGTCCCCGAAAGAAGCGCCTCCGGCTTCCTAGAGGAGACCCTCCGCGTCATGGAGAAGAAGGGCGTGGGCCGCATCGCGTCCATGGTGGGCCGCTACTACGCCATGGACAGGGACAACAACTGGGGCAGGACGGAGCGAGCCTACAGGCTCCTAGTCCACGGGGAGGGCGTGAAGGAGAGAGACCCCCTGGAGGCACTCGAGCACGCCTACGCGGGGAACCCAGACCTCACAGACTACTACGTGGAGCCCATATCGCTGACGGAGCCAGACGAGTCCCCTGTGGCCGTCATCGAGGACGGAGACGCCCTCATCCTCTGGAACTTCAGGAGCGACAGGGCCAGGCAGATAACCTACGCCCTCACCGAGCAAGGGTTCACAAGGTTCAGCCGCGGCCCCAGGCCGGACATCCACTATGTCTGCATGAGCGTCTACGACCAGGCCCTGGACCTGCCCGCGGTCTTCCCCCAGCACACCGTGAAGAACAACCTAGGGCAGACGCTTAGCGCCGCGGGCCTGCGGCAGCTACGGATCGCTGAGACCGAGAAGTATGCTCACGTCACCTTCTTCTTCAACAGCCAGGTGGAGGAACCGGAGCCTGGGGAGGACAGGATACTGGTGCCCAGCCCCAAGGTGCCCAGCTACGAGGATAAGCCGGAGATGAGCGCCCCCGAGATCACGGAGAGGCTGGTCCCCGAGATTCAGCGCGGCCTCTACGACTTCATTCTGGTGAACTACGCCAACGGGGACCTGGTGGGCCACTCGGCCAACCTGGAGGCCGGGATCAGGGCGTGTGAGGTGGTGGACAGGTGCCTTGGCGTGGTGGTGGAGGCGGCCCTAGCCAGCGGCTACACTGTGCTGGTGACAGGGGACCACGGCAACATTGAAACCATGTTCTACCCTGACGGTGAGCCTAACCCCAGCCACGGCGTCAACCCGGTGCCCTTCATACTGATAAGCGGCGAGGAGGGGCTGCGCGACGTGAAGCTGAGGGGGGGTGAGAGCTTGAGCAGCGTTGCGCCGACGATCCTCACGCTCATGGGCGTACCAAAGCCTCCCGAGATGACGGGTGAGCCCCTCATCGACCCCCAGGAGGCCTGAAAATCTACGCAAGTGTCTTATTGGACCTCAAAATATTGTTGAATATGCCGAAGAATCCGCCGAGAGCGCTCTACAAAATTCTTAAACATACGCTGGGGAAGAGGTCCGATTCGACGTTATCTTCACATTGGTTCAACCTTGAGAGGCGGAGCCTGGTATGATCAAGGAGAAGGGCTTCGACACCGGCAGGTACCTCTCCGCCCAGGTCCGGCGCATCATGGAGCGGGTGGAACAGTACGACAAGCTGTACCTGGAGTTCGGCGGCAAGCTCAGGTACGACCACCACGCGTCCAGGGTGCTGCCCGGCTTCGAGGTGGACACCAAGGTCCAGATGCTCAGGAAGCTGGGGGCCCAGGCCGAGATAATACACTGCATCAGCGCCAAGGACATAGAGCGCAGGAAGGTGCGCCGCGACTTCGGGCTCACATACGAGGACCAGATCATCAAGGACATCGGCGACCTCAGGGAGCTGGGCCTGGACGTCTCCGCGGTGGTCATCAACCGTTACGAGGGGGAGCACGCCGCAGACAAGTTCAGGCAGCGTCTGATGAATCGGGGCATCAGTGTGTTCATCCACTACGAGATCGAGGGCTACCTCACGGACATCGACAGGGTGGTGAGCGAGGAGGGCTACGGCCGGCCCGAGCACGTGGACACAGACAGGAGGATCGTGGTGGTCACGGCCCCCGGCCCGGGGAGCGGCAAGATGAGCTTCTGCATGAGCCAGGTCTACCAGGAGCGGAAGTTGGGTATAATGAGCGGCTTCGCCAAGTTCGAGACCTTCCCCATATGGAACCTGCCCTTGGAGCACCCAATTAACGTGGCATATGAGGCGGCCACCGCCGACCTGGGCGACTACAACTGCCTGGACCCGTGGCACAGGGACGCATACGGCGTGGAGGCTACCAACTACAACCGGGACGTGGAGAACTTCGCCATAATGCGCAGGATCATCGAGAAGATGACGGGGCCTGGGGACCCCATGGCTGAGATCAGGAGCCCCACGGACATGGGGGTCAACATGGCTGGGGAGGGCATAGTGGACGATGGCGTCTGCAGGGATGCCAGCAGGGAGGAGATAGTGCGCCGCTTCTACCAGTACCAGAGGGAGTTCGTTGAGGGCCTCACCACATACGACACCGTGGAGAGGATGGAGGCCATAATGGCCAGGGTGGGTGTTACTCCGGGTGACCGGGGCGTGGCCCTAGCCGCTAATCAGGCGCTGGAGGTAGCGCTGCGGGACCCGGAGAAGGGGTACAAGGGGCTCCACTCGGGGGCCGCCATAGAGGTCTGGGTGGCCTCTGGGAAGGTGCTCCTGACGGGGAAGCGTTCGCCTCTACTCCACTCCGAGTCCGCGGCTCTGCTCAACACGGTGAAGTACCTGGCGGGGATACCCGACGAGATCAATGTGCTGTCCCCCGTCATCATAGAGTCCATCACCGGGCTGAAGAGGGGCCTGGGGCTGGACGAGTCCCTGGACGTGAAGGAGGTCCTGGACGCGCTGGCCGTGAGCGCCGTGTTCAACCCCAACGCCGCCGAGTGCCTCTCGGCTCTCCCAGCTCTCAGGGGATGCGAGATGCACTCGACTCACCTCATGGACGGGGGCTGCGAGAAGCCGCTGAAGGAGCTGGGCCTGAACATCACGACGGATGCTAGGCTGCCCATAGGCAACTCCTGACGTTTTCATCCTGTGTCCGCGTGAGGCGCCTGTGTTGACCGTGGGGGGACGCGGCCGCTCGACGAAATCAGCTTTTCATGGTCTTCAGGGTAGTTTTCGTCTGGTCTAAGCTTCAGTCCGTTCTCCATAGAATCATTTATAGTCTACAACTTTGAGAAGTGGGTGTATTATTGGCAGGTCAACGTCTTGACGAAGTACATTTTTGTGACGGGGGGCGTGCTGAGCGGCCTGGGCAAGGGGCTGGTCACCTGCAGCGTAGGGAAGATGCTGGAGGTCCGGGGCTACCGGGTCACAGCCGTGAAATGCGACCCGTACCTAAACGTGGACGCGGGCACCATGAACCCCTACATTCATGGGGAGGTCTTCGTGCTGGAGGACGGCTACGAGGCCGACATGGACCTGGGCACCTACGAACGGTTCCTGGGCGGCGAGTTCACGGGCCTCAACAACGTCACCAGCGGTCAGGTCTACCAGACGGTGATACGGAGGGAGCGGGAGGGGGGCTACCTGGGCCGCTGTGTCCAGATCATTCCACATGTGACTGATGAGATCAAGCGAAGGATCAGGCTGGCTGCCTCCAAGAGCAAGGCGGACGTGGTGCTGGTGGAGTGCGGCGGCACCGTCGGCGACATTGAGGGGCTGCCGTTTCTGGAGTCCTTCAGGCAGATGAGGAACGAGGAAAAGCGGGGCGACACCCTGCTGGTCCACGTCACATTGGTGCCGGTGCTGGAGGCCGTGGGTGAGCCCAAGACCAAACCGACCCAGCACAGCGTCAAGGAACTCCGCGCCATAGGGTTGCAGCCGGACGTGATAGCGGCGCGCATCGAGAAGGGGCGGCTGGACAAGGCTTCTAGGAGTAAGATCGCCCTGTACTGCAGTGTGGAGGAGAGGGCGGTTTTCAGTAGCATCAACGTGCCGACCCTCTACGAGCTGCCCCTGGAGCTGGAGAGGCAGGGCATGGGGGACGTGGTGTGCGAGTACCTGGGGCTCCGGGACTGCAAGCCGGAGTGGGGCGAGTGGCGTGAGATGGTGGAGCGCTTCAAGAAGCCTAGGGACGTGGTTAGGATCGCCATGTGCGGTAAATACGCGGAGCTGGCCGACTGCTACGTGAGCGTCAACGAGGCACTGAGGCACGCCGCGGCCAAGGCCGGGTGCAGGGTGCAGATCGACTGGATAGAGACCGAGTTCTTCGAGGAGGACCTGAAGAAGGCCAGCGCCCTGGACGGGTACGACGGCGTCCTCGTGCCGGGGGGCTTCGGGCAGAGGGGGGCTGAGGGCAAGATCATAGCCATCAACTACTGCAGGACCCACGACAAGCCTTTCCTGGGCATCTGCTACGGGTTCCAGTTGGCGACGGTGGAGTTCGCCAGGAACGTGGTGGGCCTGGAGGGGGCCGCCAGCACCGAGTGCGTCCCGGAGACGCCGCACCCGGTCATTGACCTCCTGCCGGAGCAGAAGGGGTTGAAGGAGCTTGGTGGCACCATGAGGCTGGGCGCCAACCCGGTGGTGATAGCGGATGGGAGCCTGCCCCACAGGCTGTATGGTTCGACGGAGATTCGTGAGCGGCACAGGCACAGGTGGGAGGTAAACCCCCTGTACTGGGACAGGCTGGAGAAGGCTGGGGCCGTCTTCCCGGGGTGGAGCAAGGAGAAGAAGCTGAAGGAGCTGCTGTGGCTGCCGGACCGCTACTTCTTCCTGGGCACACAGTTTCACCCGGAGTTCAAGAGCCGTCCATGGGCGCCTAGCCCGCCGTATTATGGGTTCGTGAAGGCGGCGTATGACAAGAAGCTGGGTAAACCCGAGCCCGAGTTCTAAGCCTTTATTATATTAGCTATTTAATGTTCATTGTCAGGGTTTGAAACCGTGGCGTTTATCTCTTTAACGTTCAAATTATTCTGAGGAGAATCATTGGGTTTGAGGAAGCTTGTCAGGCTCTCGCCACTCATATTGTTCATGGACTTCATCCTCTTCGCTGCTGCCTCTGATCGCCTAGTAGGGTTCCGAGTGGAGACCGACAGGGAGACCTGCCTCGTCGGCGAGAACGTCACCGCCACCATCACCTGCTACAACTACTTTCCTTTCCCGGCCCCATACTCAGCCATCACCAAGGTCGAGTTCGGCTGCACCCTCAACGGAGAGCCTCTCAGAGGTGGCCATGGGGCCCACCTCACCCCCGCAGGTCCTTTCTACTTCGCCTCCCCGGGGTCAGAGACGTGGCTCATGCCAATCCCCGTGTCCCCTCAGGTGAACGGGACCCTGGTGTTCACGGCTAGAATAGGCGAAGAGCATCCTGCGGTGTACGAGAAAAAGGTGCTGGTTCTGTCAAGGTGAAACTTGTGATTAATTGATGGTGCCACACAGTGCACAAAGACCACAGGCTGATAGAGAGTGTGCACCTTAAACGATACAAGTTAGCTAAAGGTGATCCAAATTTTTTTCACATTCTTCCACACAGCTGTCATCAACCCCTTAATTCGCTAAATTACATGCTACTTGTAACAAACTCTGGAACCCCAAAGAAAAGGGACCATGCCCAGTAGACCACACAGCCACGAGTAGAGAAGCTGAAGGAGCCGCTGTGGCATCCGGGCCCCACTTCACTGTGGGCACCTCAACTCCACCAGGAGTATAAGAGCCGCCCCTGGGCCCCGAGCCCCCCTACTTCAAACCGTTAACGATCCCCTTACCCCAGCCGGCGGCGCGTTCAAGCTCCCCCTCCTTCAGCGGACCTTTGGTACCCTTTACGTAGAAGCCCTCCGGCGACACCACGAGGCGTCCACCCTTACCCTTAAGGCTGTTACCGATCCTTTCCCCGGCGTAGCCGAAGACACCCACCAGCTTATTCGCGCCCCTTGTATCGAAGGCGGCCACCTTAGTGCCCTTGAACATGGGCTCCGGGGCCCTGCTGAGGAAGTCCCGCATCGCCGGAGTGGGCCTGCCACCGTGGGTCGGAGAGCCGACGATGACTAGGTCAAACGCCTCAAGTTTGGAGAAGTCCGCTTCATCCGAGCGTAGAACCTCCACATCGCCGGCTACACCTTCGCCGATGGCCTTGGCGATCTTCTCAGTGTTTCCGTACACCGAGTATAGACGATTAAGGTCTTCATACCATATTCTTGTACAAGCATCTCGGAATTAAAGCTGAGCATCTCGGCCCCTCGGGATAGTCTTAATTATCGCAGACAGGGAAGGAGATATCCATGAAACTCGGGTTCTACACCAACTACGATAAAAACACTGTCGCGTTCGCCCACAAGGTCGGCTTCCGCTCCATGGAGCTCTCGGCCTGGCCCGACTCCAGCCTCAACGCCGACCACGTCACCGACAGGCGCATCAAGGAGGTCAAGAAGGACCTGGAAGCCCACGACATCGAGGTATCGGCCCTCGGCTACTACCCCAACTACCTGGACCCCGACAAAGCCAAAGCGGATGAGGCCAGCCGATACTTATACAAGGTCATGGAGCTGGCCAGCCGCATGGACGTCGGCGTGGTCTGCACCTTCGCGGGCCGGGACCCCGACAAGTCCATCAAGGACAACATCCCCCTCTTCGAGGAAGCCTTCACCCCCTTCTGCGACGAGGCCGAGAGACGAGGCCTGCGCATCGCCATAGAGAACTGCCCCATGATGGACAGGTTCCAACTGCGGGGCGAGAACATCGCCATCAGCCCCGAGGTGTGGGACGAGATGTACCGGGTGGTACCCTCCAAGTCGCTGGGCATCGAGCTGGACCCGTCCCACATGGTGTGGCAGGGGATAGACTACATCCAGGCCATCTACGATTACGGGGACCGCATCTACCACATCCACGCCAAGGACATGGAGATCAACCGCAGGGTGCTGAACCGCGTAGGCATCCTCGGGCAGGCATTCGGAGACATCATGGGCCTGGGCCACGGCTGGTGGCGAGCCCGTCTCCCGGGGTGGGGGGAGATCAACTGGCCCCGGTTCATCACGGCCCTCATCGAGGTGGGCTACAGGGGCAACATAGACATAGAGCATGAGGACGACGTGTTCGCCGCCGCCCACGCCAGGGAGCACATCGACACAGAGTCGGGGATAGTTGACGCCTATGGACGGGAGGAGAAGGGACTCATCCTAGGCTACAATACACTCTCCAAGCTGATCCCTCCAGGTGAATAACCGCAGAACCCGTGCACCCTTTCACAAGTTGTAGATGGGGTTGGACCAAGCCGTCCTCCCCTCACTATCCGTTACCTCGACCCGGACATACGTCTCACCAGGTCTCCCCGGGTAGCTCACCGAGGTTATGGGCCTGTCCCGGGCGTGGAACTTCATACCCAGTGAGGGCGTGGACACGAAGGAGACAGTCCTCGCCGGCGAGCACTCCACGTGAATCACCCCTTCGCCGTCCACCGTGATATCCTTGATCTCGGGACCCGTGCTGGAGTAGAACAGACCACCACGTATGCTCTCCAAGATGTCCCGCTCCTCCAGCGAAGACGCCTTCACCATTATCCAGGCACCGCAGGCGTCCACAGGCATCGTGGGCCTATCAGCGCCGTGGTGGTCGTCGACAGCGAAGATGTATGGGCGCCTGCCCGCCGCTATCAACCCGTCCACGTGCGACGCGGAGAGCCCCGTGTTCCGCTCGTAGTCGCAGCTGGTGTTGTATATCTCCACACCGCACAGCCCGTCCACCGCCACCATGTCCCGGTGGCACAGGCCCGACCAGTAGGGGTGAGCCAGCAGGCTGACCCCGCCCAGGCCGTTGACCTCGTCCACCACCCGCTGCGGGTCCAGTTCGGCGTCGAAGTCCCTGAAGGGTAACGTATCTTGGATGCCCACACCCACCAAGTGGTAGTGCGTCCCCGCCTGCGACTTCCCCACGCACAGCTCCTCACCTGGGATGAGCAGCAGGCCGCGGCCGTCCAGGCCGCCCACATCGGTCACCCCGCTGTGGTCGGTTATGGACAGAAAATCGTAGCCAGCGCCAAGGTACATGGACACCAGCTGCTCCGGGGTCCTGGTGCCGTCAGACCTGTCAGAGTGAGTGTGAACGTTCCCCTTATACCAGCAGCCCCCGGCGCTGAAGGGGTCCTCAAAGGCGCGTTTCAAGTCCTGTCCCATATCCTTTGTCGTTAAACTGAGATATGGTTTGCCTCACTCACAGGGGAAATTTGAGCCTGGCCCAAAGAATAACTACGACGCGTTTAAACCCTTAGCGAGGTGAGTGCAAACCCTGTGAGTAAGCTCCAGCGTCTTAAGGCTCACCCTCTCGTTGGGCCCATGAACCCTCCTCGCATGAGAAGGCGTCTCAGAGTCGTAAAGACCGAAACCGTACGCTTCTACGCCCATCTTTCTCAGAAACTTTAAATCAGTTTTTCCGGGCATCATCTCGGGTACAAGTTTAGCGCCGGGCACCTCTCTTTGGATCGCCTGCTCCATAACTGTGACGAAGGCCGACTCAACAGGGCTAGTGTACACGTCCCCCTTCTCTCCGAAGGTGAAGACCACGCCCCCTTGCTCATTGAGCCATCCGCCCGCCTCTGAGACCGCGTAGTCAGTACGCACTGTCTCAGGGTGATGCTCGAGCATCCACTGCGATCCATAGGTTCCCTCACCCTCCTCATCTGAGACCACCAGCAGCAACAGGTCTCCTTTTGGTTTAAACCCGCTTCTTTTCAGGTCAATGAATGCTTGTACGTGGGCGGTGACCATGAAGAGCATGTCGTGAGAACCTCTGCCCCACATGTAGCCATCCTTTATCGTGGCTGTGAACGGATCTTCATCCCACGCATCAGCGTCATCCACTGGCACTACATCGACGTGACCTGGCCCAAACATGAGAGTGAGGCCACTCCCTGAACCCGAGATTCTAGCGATTAAATTGCCTCTGTTTGGTGCTGATTCGTATATTCTACTTTTGACGCCATGTTTATGCATATACTGTTCTATTGATTTAATTGACCTCATCTCGTTCCCAGGCGGATTGATGCATCTGTTCTGGATCAATTCAGAGAGTAGCTCTAGCATTCCCAAAAATCAATCGCCTCCTATTAAGGAGGGTTACATGGAGGTCTAAAAACAATTATCTTTTAACCGTTCATACCCGAAAAAACTGATGTTTACTAATATATTTTAATAATTTATTAAAAATCGTGGAATTATGACAAATTATAAATCAGTAAATAATGAACATACTGTATGATCTAATGCTAGATCAAAATGTAAACCCTGGTTTACATAGCCCGCGCAGGGTTACACCGAGTGAGTTTCCCGGCAGTACAACCTGTCTGGGAACGACGGAAAGCGCTATGCCCCACGACGGGGTGAACGCCCTGTTGTCCATCAACAGGGAATGCAAAATGGAAAAAGAACAAGATGTTACTTAAAGACGGACGGATCGTTGCCTTCGTTTTACTATTTGGCTCGTTTGTCCTATACTACCTGTTCACCAGAATGATGGAGCAAGGCAAGGTCTATAAAATTCGAAGCTTGGCGGCCTTGGAGGCTTTACCTGAGGCTGTTGGCCGATGCGCCGAGATGGGTAGACCCATCTTCTACATGCCTGGTATCGGGTCATCACTAAGCCTCTCGAGTGGAGCATACATTCTAGCAGGCATCACAGTCCTAGGACGCTTAGCCCGTTTCGCGGCCAAAGCAGGCGTTAAGCTCAGACTGTTCACTGTTACAATTGACGCCATGCCTCTTATCCAGGAAACAATCAGAAACGCTTATGCTGTTGAAGGAAAAGGCGAGGAGTACAATGACGATGACATTGAACTAATCGCGAACCAGAGCTCACTGGTGTCTCGATATATTGGTGCAGTTCAGAGAGAGAACCCAGCCGCTGCATGCCTGATAGGCTACCTTGCATACGAGTCTGTGGTACTCTCAGAAGCAGGTAACCATGTGGGCGCCATGCAGATAAGTGGAACAGTCAACCTATACCAGATACCCTTTCTCGTTGCTAGCACAGACTATACTTTAATAATGGAGGAGCTTTTCGCTGCCGCAGCAGCAGTATCAGGCGACGCAGGAGCTGTGGGGCCTATAGCTGCTGAAGATGTAATCAAGTTAGTGTCCCTTGGGATAATGATCTTGGGCATGATTCTCGCTCCTACTGGCATCAAGTTCCTTGTAGATCTACTGAGGTTGTGATACTATGTCGTTTATTAAATCAACAGCTTTCAAATACATACCTATCTTAGTATTCGCTATAATTATTGCCGACTATTTCTTTGCGATCGCTGGTATAGGATCTATAGCTGAGGTCCTCAGACAGTTCGCTGTAGTAATCTCAAACATCGCTCTAGGATTAGGCGTCATCAGCCTGTTAAGGATACATGGGAAAACTGTGCTGAAAAGAGCAGAAGGAAGATGGCTGTACAGCATAGTGACTATAGTAACATTCGTGACAGTTTTCATACTGGGATTAATCAACACCAATGGAGCCCAGTACCAGTGGGCATTCAGAAACGTATACACTACTTTAGAGCAAACCATGTACGCGAGCACCGGTTTCTTCATTGTATCCTCAGCCTACCGAGCCTTCAGAGCCAGAAACATTGATGCAGCTCTACTACTCATAGCTGGGTGCATAGTTGTCTTTACCAATGCTCCTATCGGAGAGGTAATCTGGTCAGGATTCCCCGTGATAGGTGACTGGCTCCTAGGTCCAGGCCAACTACCTGGATACAGGGTTCTAATGTTGATCGCAGGTCTCGGGACAATCGTGTACGCCTACAGAGTAATCACCGGTAACGAGAGAGGATTCTTCGGCGGAGGTGAATAGATGGCTAATCAAACCATATTTGATAGACTTGACAAACTTGACAGAAGAGTCTACTACTGGCTGATAGTCATCGTCATAGCCTGGCCTCTGATTACCCCCATAGGACTGCCAATCACCGTTAAGCCCTCCTCAAGGGCACTATATGATGGCCTGCTGTCAGTTCAAGACGGCGACATTGTACTCATTGACATCTTCATGAGCGTAAGCACGTGGGCTGAGTGCATGGGTGGGCTTGTCGTAGAGACAAACACACTCATCGACAGAGGCGCAAAGCTTGTCTACCTAGGTAACAGTATTGACGTCGCCAGGTCCTGGGACCGTTTAAATGAACTGGTTCCAAAGCTTCAAACACTGGAATACGGCACAGACGTGGTTTTCCTAGGTTACTACGCTGGAGAAGATGCTGCTGCATCACAAATGGCGGTTGACATGAGCTCCATATTCCCAGCCGACCACTTCGGGACCCCTATCAATGATCTACCCTTGATGCGTGAAGCAAACCGCGCCACAGACTATGCTATGGTCTTATTCACAGCGGAGGGAGAAGTGAAGTGGATCCAGCAGTGGGGAGAGCCCTATGGGATACCTGTTGCTGGTATGGGTATCGCAATGAAAGGCTCAGCTCTTGCACCTTACCTCGCTAGCGGAGACATCTTCGGTTTAGCAGTAGGCGTGAGGGGAGCAGCGGAGCTAGAGAAACTTGCTGACATGCCTGCTGCAGCCACAACAACAATGGACGCTATCAGTTCCACTCATCTACTCTTCGTAATACTGATTGTCCTAGCTAACTTGCCAATAATATACAATAAAATTAAAGGAGGAAACTGAAATGGCGTATCCAACTGAGCTATGGGGCTTGCTGGGGTTATGGGTGGGTGCGGTTCTCACCGTAGCCATCTACAGCTACATGCTCTACAAAGAGAACCCGCTTTACAGGTTGGCTGAACACATCTACATCGGCATCGCCTTTGCCATAACAGCGATCGTCGCGGTTCAGAACACGAACAGGATCGCGATTACCCCATTACTGAATGGACAATACGTGTTCGTCATACCGATACTTCTTGGACTGGGTATGTACACCGTCTTCGTAGAAAAGTATAGATGGATATCAAGGTACTCTATCGCTACACTTGTAGGCGTAATGTTAGGTGTTGTGACAAGCGGCACCTTGATCCCCAATATCATCAACCAGATTAACTCCACCATTACTGCGCCATCGGGCGCAACTATGATGGATTGGTTTAACTTCGTCTACGTTGGCGTCGGCACAATATGCGCTTTATCCTACTTCCTGTTCACAAGAGAACATAAGGGGGTGCTCGCTCCAACAGCGAGACTGGGCCGACTCATCGTCATGATTGGTCTAGGCGTAATGTTCGGCAACACCGTGCTATTCAGGATGTCCATGCTCTCAGGCAGAATCGAGTATCTGCTTCAGGTTCTGAAAATTATCCCTATGTAGGATAATTCCCATTTTTTTTAAAGGAGGCATTCCTATAACATGCTTAACTCGTGCTGAGGGATTGTCAGAAACGTACCCAGAGGCTGGTTACGCTGGAACGCACTTAACCCCACGACGGGGGGATAGCCTTCAAGGCGAATGGTGGATAAACTAAAGTGAAAGCCAAGTCTCCTTTCCCCAAAGAAACCAAATATCTGATCTGCCACAGCCTCGCTTTCTTTGGGTTGTCTACCCGCCAATTTGAGGGAATGTAATGGTGGAGGAATCATGTTGTTAACAGATGAAGAAATCCAAAAAATAGCTGAAACCGTATTGAAGAAGCTGGTAATTAATGGGATGGAGTATGGGCCATTAGCCCACATGCATTCGGCCACTCAGATGATGGTGGACGACGTTCTATGGTACCACAAAGTCGGCGGCCTTGCGTACATCGACAAGGTTACATTAACGGGCCCGCCTTCTCAGTACCAGCTTAATCCAACGGCTCAAGGAGCTGGCAACCGAGTAACGTTTTCTGCGTATACATTCATACCTAGAAATCTAAAGAAGGGAGAAAAAAGCCCGCTTATCGTACTACCTCACGGAGGAGTACACTCTAACTTTAACTCGATGGCTTCAAACGTAGTCGGAGAACTTGTAGCACAAGGATACGTTGTGGTGGCGCCGGAGTACCGTGGTAGCACTGGGTACGGTAAAGAGTTCTACGAGTTAATTGACTACGGTGGGTTAGAGTCCGAGGATACCTACGAGTCCAAGAAGTTCATGGTTGAAAACTATGACTGCGTTGACTCTGAAAGAGTGGGTATCATGGGGTGGAGCCACGGCGGAATGCATACCTTGTTCAATATATTCAATCACCCAACGGATTACCAGGCGGCTCACGCGTCAGTACCTGTGAGTGACGTTGTAGCCAGGATGGGGTACAAGTCGCAAAGTTACAGAGACCTGTTCGAAGCAGAGTACCACATCGGGAAGAGTGGAAACGATGACTATTCTAACTATAAAAGGAGATCACCA
Source organism: Candidatus Bathyarchaeota archaeon (assembly GCA_043826455.1). GTDB lineage: Archaea > Thermoproteota > Bathyarchaeia > TCS64 > TCS64 > RBG-16-57-9. The sequence goes on along the minus strand of JBDRQD010000006.1, from coordinate 14,227 downwards.
GCTTGGAACGTCCCAGAGTACCAACCAAACGTACACCCTCCTCTTCTTGTCCACTCCACAGAGAATGACCAAGATGTTAATGTACTGGAAGTAGAACACCTGATAAAATCGCTGAAGTTTAAAAAATGGGACTTCGAGTACAAGATATACCCGCCCACTCCAGGCGCACACGGGTTCAGCAGGCTAGACACCAGGTTCTCAAAAGGAGTACGCGGAGAGATCTATGAGTTTTTAGCCAAACATCTAGATCCCCCGAGTGAAAACCCTGTAAAACAATACATAGGAGCACCAAACCCACTAGAAACCTAATTTTTTTTATTATTATATACGCGTTTTTAATGCAACGACTACGTGGTTACATTATATGAAATTTCGAATAACATAATTGGGTTTAACAAGTTCTCCAGCTGTTTTAAATGCGTTCTAGGAAACTAAGTCGATCAATCCGTTCATGTCCTGTAGTTCAGGTCGGCTACAGGAAAGGATTTTACTACACAGTCCGGAAGATCACTTTCCCCATCTTCGATTGTAAGCGGACGATTTAAAAAAACTCACGCATTCCAAGCCGTAGTCATTAACCCCCTAATTCGTAAAATTCCCAGCCACTAGGTACAAAACCAGTAGCCCGCAGCCACAAAGGACACGCCACATACCTAGAATTACCAGCCGCCTGCAACAAACCACACAATAAAGTCGAGCCACACAGCCCGATGCACCACACATAATTTTAACCCACCAACCCAACTACATACCATGACCCCAGGCCTCAACGACCCCCAACACCTACAAACCCACGACCCAAGCAACATGCTCCAAGCCATAGCCAGGTTCCCCCAAAACGCAAGAAAAGCCATCAAAGACGCCGAGAAACTCAACCTAGCCAAACTCGAAGCAAGCAAAATCAAAGGCCTACTCATAGCCGGGATGGGGGGCTCAGCCGTCGGAGGCCTCATCCTAAGAGACTGGCTCATGGACAGGTCCACTGTCCCCATCCAGGTCTCGAGAGGGTACCACCTGCCCGCCTGGGTCGACGAGAACACCCTGGTCTACTGCGTCAGCTACTCGGGCAACACCGAGGAGACCCTGAGCCAGTACCAGGAAGCCCTGGACCGGGGCTGCCCCCTGGTATGCTTCTGCTCAGGGGGCAAGCTGAGCCAGAGCGCCAGCCTCCGGAAGATACCTCGCCTCAGGTACCCTAAAGGCTTCCAGCCCCGCGCAGCCATAGCCCACCAGTTCTTCGGCTTAGCTACCGTATCCAGAAGACTGGGCCTCGTAGACGACGAGACCTGGGGTCAGGTCGCGGAGGCCCTCAAGGTCTTGGACGGGCTTAGCCGCGAGATGGATCCAGGCACGCCCAGCGCCTTCAACCCGGCGAAGCGGCTCGCGGAGAGCCTCAAGGGCTACATCCCTTTTGTCTTCGGAGGAGAGATCCATGAGGCGGTGGCGTACAGGTATACCACTCAGTTCAACGAGAACTCCAAGAGTCCAGCAGCCCACAACTTCATCCCGGAGGCTTTCCACAACAGCGTCATGGCGCGGGAGGCCCCAAGGGACCTCCTGGCTCAGTGCTGCGCCGTGATCATCAGAGACCCCCAGGAGGGGCCTTTATCGCCTAAGGTGTACATGTTCACCAAGCTTGTCTCCGAGTCCTTCGGAAGAGTCATCGAGGTGGAGGCAGTGGGGCAGGGGAAGCTCGCCCGCATCCTCAGCGCCCTATACATCGGGGACTACGCCAGCGCCTACCTTGCCGTCCTCTACGGGAGAGACCCCAGCTCAACCGAGTCGATAGAATCCCTTAAACAAGTTTAATGCGAAGCCACTATCAATGAATATAAACGTTTCAACAGGTAATTGTTGAGACGTAATCAGTCGAGGAACACACATGGTGATTGAGGTAGACGACTCCGGCTGGGGCGACCTAGTAGGCGGAGTAGTCATAGTGATGAGGCGCGTGGAGACAGGTGAAAACCATGTGGGCCTGATACCTGTAGAGTACTTCCGCGACGCCCAATTCAAGTATCAGGAGTACGTCAGAGCGGCCACACAGGTAATCCTGGAAGGCCTGGATATCCTTGAGGCCTCCACAAGCGAAGAACTACACGTGTGCACAGGGTTCATCTTCTCGTCAGCCAGAGAGACCCTGGAGGAGCTCGGCTACAAGGTCCGCGAGGTGAAGATAACTGGGGCGACCCAGGAGCTCGCCGAGGCCGAGTTCATAAAGAGCCTAGCCGACATGGGGATAGGAAAACAGAAGAAGATAGCCTCCATGAGAAGCTTCAACGGCTTCCTTGAATGGGTCAAGGAGGACCCCGAAGGCAGAGAAAGGTACGTGAAGACGGGCTGGAGCAGCTGGAGAAAGTACAGAGAGGAGATGCATAGTTGAGGAGAAGAAACAGCCTATCGGTGGCCATCCCCGCATCCATAGTCGCGGAGTACAGCGACCTCAGGGACAAGACAGTCATACTGGCTCAGGTGGGGAGAGCCGCCGCCATATACCGCGTAGACGAGATAATAGTATACCCTGACAGGCCGGACGAGTCCCTCCTCATGAAGTACATACTAGGCTACATGGAGACCCCCCAGTACCTGCGCAAGCACCTGTTCAAAAGGAGACCCGAGCTCAGGTACGCCGGCACCCTTCCGCCCCTGAGAACACTCCACCACCCCACAGAGGACGCCGCCGACAAACTTCAGGTGGGTGATGTGAGGGACGGCGTCGTCACAGAGGTGGCTGAGGGCAGCCTCACCGTGGACATCGGGGTAGACAAGCCGCTGACGGTCAAAGGCAGGGGGCCCAGCAGGGGCAGCAGGATAACGGTGAAGGTGACAGATAAGGACCCTCAACTCCTGGGGCGCCCCGTCAAGAAGAGCCAGCTCGACGAGTACTGGGGATACGATCTGAGAGGAAGCAGGGTCAGGCTCGGGGAGCTGGCCCTCAGCCCTGAGTGGGACCTAACAGTAGCCACCTCGAGGCTTGGCACCGAGATAACCGTCTGCAGAGACGCCCTGGAGGAGCGGTGGCTGAACAGCAGGCGGACCCTGGTCGCCTTCGGCTCCTACAAGGAGGGGATCCACGAGATCGTGGGACACGAGGGGCGTCGAGCCGAGGAGTGCTTCCAGTACATAGTGAACACCGTGCCCGCCCAGGGCACCCAGACCGTCCGCACCGAGGAAGCCATCCACGCCAGCCTCGCCATCTTGAATACCTTTAAAGATTGAGCAGACAAATTAGATGAAACAAGGGTGGCTGAGAAGTGGCAAGTGAGGACGCCGTCATCGAGTCTGAGCTCAAAGGCAAGACGCTTCTAGTCTACATGCAGATGCTCAAGAACCCGTCTGACGCCGTCGGGGTGCGGGAGATACAACGAGAGTTGGGCTTCAGCAGCCCCAGCGTCAGCAGCTACCACCTCACCAAGCTCCAGGACCTGGGCCTCATCGAGAACGTCTACGGGGACTACCGGGTGGTGAAGGAGGTGAAGGTGGGGGTGCTACGCCAGTTCGTCACCTTCGGAGGCGTCATGCTGCCTCGCTACCTTTTCTACGCGGTCCTCATGACTACCATGATACTGACGTACCTCATCCAGAGGCCCTTCTACCCGTCCCCTGAGGCCATCACCACCCTGGTCATGGGCCTGGTTCCTGCGGTCATCCTGTGGTATGAGACCATCAGGATATGGAGGGATCGGCCGCGTTGACTGTTCTAATACCAGAACACGCAGTCCTGTGTGGTGCTCGCCGTGTTCTAATCTCTAGGATTAAGTCACGGGGCGCCGGAGGTGTACTCGATGAACGCTAAGATCATGGCCTACATGGTGGCCGCTGTGGCCGTGGGGTACTTCCTCGTATCCACGGTGCCCGAGCAGGTATCCATGTTGGCCGGGCCCCAGGAGATGCTCAGGGCAGGTGAAGCTCCAGAGGAGTCAGGGGGCCCCTTGCTCGCCTCCGGGACAGAGGAGGGTGAACTAGGCGCCCTGCAGGATCACGGCTTCATGAGTCTGTTCGACCTGTACAAGTGGTGGGCAATAGATCTCGTCATAGCCTTCTCGGCGTACTGGGTGGCGAGACGCAGATTCACTTGACTGGGATATGACTCTAACAAGGAGCGGACCATGAAGGGTCACCTGATTTAGGGTCGTCCTGCATCGTAAATCTGTAATCTGTTGTTGGTGCCTCTTTGAGGAGGTTTTCTTCTTAGCCCCGTGCCACGGTCATATACTTCTCGGTGCTGGGGGCCCTGGACCCATATTATAGGAGGTTTTTTCCTCCTAAAATCGATACCCCCCTACCTTTTTTACACATTAGCAGTCTGGGGCAGCGTGTCTGATGTGCTGAATAGACCGTGTTTCTGCGTGGAATGGACGGCGTTTTTGTATAGAATGGGATCGTGAAGGCGTGTTTCCCGGTCTCCTTTTGGCCTGGGGCGTCCGTTTTCGGTTCACCTGCGCTACCCCCCTCCCCCCCTCGCTGGGCTCCGGTGCTGGCGTGGTGCGCGTATCGTTCGCTGGGTGGTTTATCCCGTGCCAGCCGGGATAAGGCGGAAAAAAAATTCCATCTTTTGCTCCGTGTTTTTGCTTCTGTGAGGCTTCGCCTCGTCCTCAGTTCCGGAGCACCAAAAATACGGTTAATCGAGAACCTCTCGCATATAGATGAACAAGGTCTAAAAACCGCGACTCACGTCATACAGTGGTGTCATGGTTAGAGCGATGACAGAGAAGAACCTCATCAGCGCCTTCGCTGGTGAGAGCCAGGCCCACACGAGGTACCTGATATACGCTGAGAGAGCCAAGCAGAAGGGCTTCCCTAACGTATCCCGCCTGTTCAGGGCTGTAGCCCACGCGGAACTCATCCACGCTGGTAATCACTACAAGAACATCCAACACAAGGGCGACGCCGCCACCGCGTCGGGCGCCTTCTTCGGCAGCCGAACCGTCGAGGAGGACCTCCAGAACGGCATAGACGGCGAGCACTACGAGGTGGAGGAGATGTACCCCGCCTTCATGGAGGTCGCCAAGGCCCAGAAGGAGTACGCGGCGGAGATCAGCTTAAGGTTCGCCTGGGAGACTGAGAAGACCCATGCAGCTTTCTACGAGAGAGCCTTGGACGCTGTGAAGAACGAGAAGGACCTGGAGCTGGGACCCGTGGGCGTATGCCAGGTTTGCGGCTACACCGTGGAGGGTGAGCCCCCTGAGCGGTGCCCCATATGTAAGGCGAAGAAAGAGAGGTTCAGCGTCTTCTCCTAACCCATCATCTGGTTGTGGGCTTGCAGATTATCTCCTTAACGTAGAGGTCAAACATGTCGCTCAGGTGGGCGGGCTTCACCACGACAGCCGTGTCGCACCCCTTGCCTGTGCCCGCGATGGACACCACGTCGCGGTCCATGGTGAGCATCCCGGAGTCCGCTGCCATGTACACGGTCTCTACGCACACCTTCATGCCCTGCCCGAACAGCCTCAGTACGTGGGCCACGAGCTCAGACGAGCCGAGGGTGTTGAACTTCCTGTTGATGGCTCTGTCTACGCCGGCGAAGGCGTGCAGCGTGGTGAGCACCCTGCCCCCTTTAGCAACGATCTCCTTCCTGGTCTCGTCACTCATCTCTATCTTACCCGGCTCCTTGAAGCCGGCTGAGTGGGTGACCAAGATCACGTTATAGCCGCCCTTGAAGTGGTCCAGGGCCTTCAAAGCGGTCCCGCCCCTCGTAGTTGCGACTATTATGTCCTTGATCCCCAGCTCGTCAGCCCTCTTCTTGGCTGCTCTCAGAGTGAGTTCGGTGTTAGCTTCCTTGATCTCGTCGAAGTAGACAACTTTTTTCTCAGTCAATACGTTCACTGTCCATGAAGGGGAGCCACCCTTAATATCTCTTATACGTAAAACAGATTACCTCTGAAGCAGTATCTATTGGAAACAGCTACGTGTTGAACACCATGAGAGCCCCAGGCGCACTGATCATGACGGCGTTGTTGTTCTCGGTGGTCCCGCTAGTTTCAGCTTCCGACTACACGCTCAAGACCGTCGAGTACATGGTGTACAGTGATGGCGTCGCCGAGGTGAAGTACGGAATGGAGCTGGACTCGTTCCTAGTTCAAGTGGACGTGGGGTTACCGGGACCACCCTACGACAGCCTTGTGGTCCTCAACCAGGACGGGTTACCCTTGGAAGCCGCGGTTAACCCCACGGGGGTAACCATCGACTCGATCGGAAGTACCTATGCAGACGTGCTTTACTATACGTTGGCTTTGACGAGCAAGACCGGGTCCGTGTGGACCTTCAACGTGTCAACGCCCATAGCTTCGAGGATCAGGCTTCCGCAGAGCGCCGCCATAATAAGCCTCAGCGAGTTACCCATCGAGATCGGTGTGGAGCAGGGCAGGCCACATGTCCTGATGCCCCCGGGCCAGGTGTCCATATCGTATCTGACCGGCGCCCTCGACGCCGTGGCGAAGGCGAGCGACGCCCTTGATGAGGCCGAAGCATACCTTAGTCAGATTGAGGAAACGGGGGTGGAGCTGACGGAGGCGAGAATTCTGCTCGCTGAGGCGTACGCCCTTTTCAACGCCGCGGATTACGCCGGCGCCATAATCAGGTCGGGTGACGCCGTTGATGCTGCCGATGAAACAAGACAGGAGGCCTCTGAAGCCTTGGCTCTCATCAATATGGCCGACACAGCGGTGTCTCAGGCCCTCTCTGAGGGCCGGACGGAGGGGATTGACGCAGCGGTGACTTACCTAAGCCAGGCCACCAGCGTATACGAGGCCGGGGGCTACTCTATGGCTAAGGACTATGCCGGGCTCAGCAAGGCCGCGGCTGAACGCGCCACCAAGCCCTTCGACGCCGGACTGACGATGTTGGCGGCCGTGGCCCTCGTCGTGATAGCCTCCGGGCTGTATATGGTCAGTAGACGTGGAGCCGTAAAGGCTGCGCCCCAGCGTGAGCACTTTATTATAGACTTGGACGCCGTGTTTCAGGACAACCCAGGGCTGCGGTTCGAGGACCGGGAAGCCTTGAAGTTCATAGCCGAGGCCGGTGGAGAGGTGTTCGCCAACGAGATAAAAGAGAAGTTCGAGTTGCCGAGGACGAGCGCCTGGAGGATGATAAGGCGCCTCGTGGGTCTGGAGATCATCGAGGAGCGGAAGGTGGGGGGCCAGAGCCTGGTCAGCGTAAGCAGGAGGTACCGGAGGTGAGCAGAGTGAAACGGTTATTCCATCTTGTTCCTACAGGTTCCTCTAATAAGGCGGCGGGGGAGAGCTATGCGAGGATGCGCCCACATCGCTGGACCCTGCCGCTGCTGCTCATGCTGGCTCTGGTAGTTGTAGCGCCGTTGGCCGTGAACGCGTCCCCAGCCTTGTCAGTGAGCACATCCGCGAGGCACGTCTACGTGGCTCCGGGCGGCTTCTTCACCGTGGAGGGCAACTCGGAGCCCGGGTTAAACATCACGGTCTGCCTCAAGGGGACCAACAACGATACCTACGTGTACTTGTTCAAGGTGCCGGGGGACGGCCACTACAAGCTTAACGTCGTCCTGTCTCAGTCCATGGGCTCGGACGTGTACCGCGTCACAGTGGATACGGACGGCACCCTAAAGGAGTCACTGATGGTCACCGTGTCAAGCAGCGACAGGAACCAGGTGGCTGCTCAGCTGCTCCAGTCCACATGGAGCACGCTTAGAGGGCTGAGGGCATACGTGGCTGAACTCGAGTCCAGGGGGTACACGGTTCCACCCCGGGTCGTTGAGGGCGCTCAGAAGGCCGAGCAGGCCCTAGAAGAGGCTCAGAGGCTGCTGGACTCGGGGAGGCTGGAGGAGTCGTGGGCGAAGGTGAAGGAAGCACAGGGCATTCTTCGGGGCTCCTTCCAGGCCATCGACCAGCCGGAGAGGCCCCCCGTCGCTGAGCCGCCGACGGCGGCGATGAACCAGACCCTGATGAGGGCATGGGAGTACTTCAAGAAGCTGAGCCTATCAGTAAAGTCCCTGCGAGAGAGGGGCTGGGACACCTTGTCCCTCGAGGATACATTGGAGGAGATAGAGTCCCTTCTTGGAGACGCTGAACACCAGTACAGAGACAGGGACCAGAGGGGCTTCGATGCGGTCATGAGGCAGGCTGCGCAGAGGTTGAAGGACGCTCAGGCCCTGGTGAACGCGGAGATTAACCGCGTGAAGGTGGTCCTGGCCTCCAGGTACAGGGAGAGCATCCAGAGCAGGGTCACGAACCTGAGGGAGTCCCTGTCAGCTTACCAGGCCACCATCCCTACAGCGGAGAGGACGAGAGTGACGAACGCGTTGGCCCTCACCGAGGACAAGCTGGCGCAGCTCCAGAGGAAGTTAGATGAAGGCAAGCTGGACCTCAACGAGCTGGTGGATGTCAGCGACGGCATCAAGGAGGCTCTCCAGAACGTATCTAACGAGGACATCAGGCGGGCCCTGGAGGAGATGAACATGGCGAGGGCTCGGGTTGACACCCTCAAACCAGGCCGAGGCTCAGGGGGATGACGAGGCCGCTGAGACTTGGCGCAGCAGACTTCAGGCTGAGAGCCTGAGGCTCCGAAGGATCAGGGAGTACCTGTCCAGTCTGTCGAGCCCCACCAACAGACCATGACGGGCGCGGCACCGCGATTCGCCCATATGAGGCGAAAACCCTTTCTCATTTAACGACTATTTCCTAGGTTGAGCACCATGACTGACTGCTGGCTACCCTACGGCGAGACGGAGGTGTACGTCTCGGTGAACTTGGATAACCTCCTCAAGATACTTGGACCACCTGATGGAGAGGAGCACATACAGCTACAGGATGACATTCTCATCGCGATCGACGCCCCAATCGGCGCCGCGTCCCTCGACGAGCTGGTGAAGCCTGACTGCAGGGTGGCCATAACGGTGGACGGCTCCATGAGCCCGGGCCACGCTGTCCAGGTCTTGTCGCACCTTGTGAAGCAGCTCGTTGAGCAGATAGTGCCCCGGGACAGGATCACGGTAATCCTGGGTGACTGCGAGAGGGAGAACGGCGGCAGCAGACTCCAGGGGGAGATAGGTAGAGCCTCCACGCTGTCTCAGGTTCAAGTAGTTGACCATGTTAGGTCCACGGGTGGGCTGGTGGAGGCTGGGGCCACCCACAGGGGCACCCCTGTGAATGTGAACAGGGCGTATGCTGAGGCCACCATAAAGATCGCCGTGGGGGAGACGCGGGTAGACCACCTTTATGGTTTCAGCGGCGCGCATAACGCGTTGGTGCCGGGTGTTTGCTCGCATCAAACCCTCGTGGAGAACCGGAGGAACTACTTCAAGGGCGGGGCCGCGCCGGGCGTCATCGAGCTTAACCCTGTCAAGGAGGACGTGGTTGAGGCAGTGAAGCTGGCGGGGGTTGACTTCGCGGTCAACGTGGCGGTGAGCCCGGGGGGCGAGCCCGTGGGGGTGTACGCGGGGGGCTTCGAGGAGACCTGGGGCAAGGCCATCACGGCCCTGGGCGGAGGCTACGAGGAGAAGGCGGATACGTTGTCGGATGTGACCGTGGTGAGCGCCGGGGGTGACAGGTTCGACTTTAACCTCTACAAGGCCTCGTGGGCGCTGGAGGGCGCCAGCAGGGTTACCAAGCGTAATGGCACGGTGATTCTGTTGGCCGAGTGCGGTGAGGGGCTCGGTGCGGAGGCGTTCACCAGGCTGGCGAGGGTGACGGAGGCCGCCGAGTTTGAGAGGCGGTACATGTGTGGGGCGGAGGCTCTCCAGATGTTTAAGAGGGTGACGCGCACCCAGAGGGTGATCCTGGTCTCGGCTCTGCCCAGCTACCTGGTTGAGCCCTTGGGCTTCGAGTCTGTGAGGACCACGAGCCAGGCCTACGAGATGGCTGTGGCCGGCAGAAGGGGCAGGAGCACCTATGTGTTGCCGTTTGGCTCGACATTCAAGGTGAACGTGTGACCGTTTTCACGGCGCACATCCCATTGTGGCTCGTACTGCTGCCTGTTTCCAGGTGCTTAGATGGGGATCAGGGCCACGAGAGTCAGGGCCATGAGCAGGAAGTAGAGGGTGAACCCCAGCTTCCTGGATAGGCTGAGGGATGATACGTCGTCCAGGGGCTCCATGGACTCGGCGCCCTCCCTCATGAGGAAGAAGGCTACGACGACGCCCATTATGAAGTAGCCTGATATTACGAGGAGGAGCACACCGGCGACGCTTATGATCTTGTGGCTCTCCCTGCCCACCAGGGATCTGACTATGTGGCCTCCGTCCAGCTGCCAGGCGGGGATGAGGTTTATGAAGGTGAGGACGCAGCCTACCCAGGCGGCGAAGGCCACCGGGTGCATCACCAGGACCATGCCTTCGGGGGTGGGCCTCACCAGGTCCGCCATTAGCTCGAGGATGATGGGCATGGGCATCTGCTGGAAGCGTATCTCGGGGTAGCTCATCATCCATTGGCTTATCTGGTTTAGGGGTACCACGTAGCTGAGTCTGAGGCCCAGGTAGCCCATGAGGGCGGAGACTGTGAAGCCTGCCACCGGGCCGCTCATGCCTAGGTCGAAGAGGGCGTCCCTGTTGACGGGGGGCTCTCGCTGGGTTATGACTGCGCCGAGGGTGCCCCCCATGCCTGGGGGGGCGGGTATGAAGTAGGGCATGCTGGCCTCTACTCCTCTTAGCTGGGACATGGCTTTGTGGCCCAGCTCGTGGACGCCGAAGATGGTTATTATGGCGAAGGTGAAGAGGGCGGCGTTGAGGAGGACGGGTGTGTCGCTCATGAGGGCCTGGGTTAGGACGGGGTTGTTGCTTCTGAGGTAGCCGTCTAGGAAGACGGTGGCCAGGGTGGCTGCGAAGAGGGCGAGGTTCCGGCGGTTGTTGGCGCCCGGGCTCGTCTCTCTGCTGAGTACGGAGATTTGGTAGTTATCTACTATCCACCTGATCCTGGGTAGGTAGCCTAGGGGTTTCAGCTCCTCGGCTAGGGCCTTGAAGGCGTCTTTTATCAGGTGCCGCCTGTAGCCCTCCGCTTTTCCTTTGACTATGAAGGTGGGGGTGGTTCTCTCCCAGTATGTGTCCTCTACCTTGAAGTGGCGGTGCACGGCGTCCACGTATCGTGGGTCCATCTCTGGGGCCTGTGCCTGGCTCGTGTCCTCCATCTGGATATTGTTGGTGTGGGGGCGATAAAACTGTGTCCGTCCCGGGGGATTCGATTTATTTAAATCTCCCGAAATAATCCATTATCGGATTCGTGTTGGCTGGCGACCAGTACTCTGTCAGGGTCTTCAGGACTGATGAGCTGCCGCGGGTTATGCACATCAACACTGCTTGTCTGCCTGAGAACTATAGTAGCTTCTTCTACCGTGATCTTTACCAGAAGTACCCTGAGACGTTTCTGGTGGCTGAGGCGGACGGTGAGGCTCAGGGCTATATTATGTGTAGGGTGGAGAAGGGGTGGTCTAAGCTGGGGTTGTTGACGCCTGCTCGGCTGTGTCATGTGGTGAGTGTGGCGGTGATGGAGGGGTATCGTAGGCGGGGGCTGGGGCGGGCGTTGGTGGTGGAGGCTATGAGGCGGGGGCGGGATGTGTATGGTGTGGGTGAGGGGTACTTGGAGGTGCGGGTGAGTAATGTGGCTGCTATTGGGTTGTATGATGTTTTGGGGTTTCGGAAGGTGAAGAGGAACTATGGTTATTATATGGATGGTGAGGATGCGTGGGTTATGGCTGTGAGTTTGGCGGGGTTTTAGGTAGGGTTATTTAGCTGCGTGTGTTTTGGTTGTTGATGGATACCGTTGATGTGGTTAGTGTTATTATTATCCTGTTTTCGTTGGGGATTTTCTACTGGTTTGGGCGGTTTACGTTGAAGTTGATCCGGCAGCATTATGATATTTATCCGTTGCTGTATGATTTTGAGGAGTCTGAGAAGGAGAAGCAGTAGCTTCTCTGTGTGTGTGCACGTGGGGGGGGGGGAGGGGGGGTCCCATCACCGCCACCGCGGTTCCCGGTTTTCAGGCTTTTTTTCCGGTTCAGAGGCTTTTTAGGGGTTGTTTGGCGGTGGCGGTGGGCGTCGGTGTCCGTGGGTTATCGCTTGTTCGACGTGACTCGGATAAGGCGTAGAGGTGTTGTTTCTCGCTTGGGTCCACGGTGGGCGACGCTAGGGGATGGGCTGAGCGCAATGGTTGATGATCTCCCCGCCTCGATGCGCGCCGTCGCCTGGGGTCAGTAAGGTTCCACGAGGACTCCCTCGATGCCCTGGAAGTGTTTCAGGTTCCGCGTCAGGAGCTTCTTGCCGTTTACTTTGGCGATCCCGGCGACCATGGCGTCCTCTGGGTCTACCCGTGACCCAGACCTCTGCTTATCGCCATAGATCAGCCCTCCTGCCTGTGATGACTCGTAGTCGAGGGGCAGGAAGGGAAGAGAACGTAGGACCTCCAATATTTTCCTCTTTTCCTCTTCCGGTTTTCTGCTCAGAGATAATCCCACGTACAGCTCAAATACTGTGGGAGCGGAGACCATGAGCGGCTTGTTTCCCGCCTCGATCTCGCGGGCCTTCTGCAGGGCGGCTTCATCGCCCAGCATCAGGTCTATGATGAAGGATGTGTCGGCGAGCATCTTCACTCGACCCTCTTCATGGTTGATGTGATCCTTTCGGAGCTTCTTCCGCGGAGCGTTGACAGGGTTTCATTTAGCTCCCTTCCCTCCCGCTCAGTGAGGACGCCCGCCAATTCTAGTATGGACCTCCTCTCTGTGAGCCTGTTTATGACCTCCGTGAAGCTCTCGTTCGGCTTTTTAAGCGCCGAGAGTCTCTCGTAGGCCTCTTCTGAGATGGAGATGTTTTTTGTGCCCATGTATGCCCCGTGTGGGTATGTGTGTGTAACTTATTAGAGGTTTCGGATCGATCCATAAACCTACGATCCTGTTTTCAGTATAGGAAGACCAAGGTAATCCCAGAAAAGAGCCAGACAAGATAGCTAAAAAAAAGGCTTGCGTCTCACATTCGTTGGTTGCCCTCAAGATCCGGGTTTGTAATAATCTTGTATGCGTTGGAACCTATGGATCAGAGCCGCCGCCACGTAGGCACCGCCGATCACGTTCACCGCGGCACCGACCTGGGTTGAGGGTGCCAGGATCAATGCGCCGAGTAGGGTGTAGAGGACGGTGCCCACGTGCTTCCCGAGGACGTCTCTGACCGGGAGACTTATTGTGTGGATGTACTGGAGGAACGATAGCGTCATCAAGGTTAGTAGGAGCGGTGATGCTATTCCGAGGAGCACGTAGTGTGTGAAGCCGGTGGCTATGAGGAGGAAGTCGGCTGAGGCGTCGAGGACCGCGCCTTCGGCGGATGAGGAGCCGAGGCGCCTGGCCGCCTTGCCGTCGAGGAGGTCGGTGGCGCACGCGGCCAGGTATATGGTGGGTGCGAGGGGGCTGGCCGCCCTGAGTAGGGTCAGGAGTATCGGAGTGAGGAGGATTCTTGTGAGGGTGAGGACCGTGGGGGTGTAGGGGGGGATGGTGGCGGGGTTCTCCCAGGGGATCGAGTCTGGCATGGTCTGGACCTATTTTGTTAGGCTCTGGGCGGCCTTGGCCGCGATCTGGGTCGGCTCGGTGGCTCCGTCGATGGGCGTGTTCGGGGTCTGTGTGTGTAAGACGAGGGTGCCTGCCTCGACGCCTCCGTGGGTGGTCACCCAGGACGACATGGTCGTCTCCGCTTGGGGGTTCTCGCCCGCCGAGGTGAGCAGCGTGTAGACGCGTAGGCCCTTCAGGTCTCCCAGTCTCGCCATGTAGGTCTGCACGGGTTTGGATGGTTGGCCGCCGTATACGGGTCCGCCGATGACCAGCAGGGTGTAGCCTGTGAGGTCGGTGGGGGCCTGGCTGCTGGCGGTGACGATGTCTACGCTCCAGTCGGTGGTTAGGGCGTTGGCGAAGGCTTCGGCTGTCTTCTGGTGGAAGTCTGATAGGCCGGGTGAGTAGACTACTAGCGTTTTGGGTCCGCTGGATTGGGGGTTGAGGGTTCTGAGGGGGGTTGTGGTTTCTTGGCTTGTTCTCCAGATTATAGTTCCGGTCGCGGTGATGAGGATGACGACTATGACGAGTATTATCTGGGTTACGTTCATAGGATACCACCCCTCGGCGTCTAAAAATAAGGTTACTAATCAGAGCGTCAGCTTATGCGTGTGCTGAGTAAGACATCCGTTGAGGTCTAAGGCGATGTGAGGGGGATGAGCAGTGAGCCATTGTGGCTTGTGGATGGGCTAGGGTTCCTTGGGGTTCTAGGGGTTTGTTCCTAGTGGCTGGGAAA
>JBDRQD010000005.1:0-15435 GCA_043826455.1 Candidatus Bathyarchaeota archaeon | reverse complement strand
ACTCGGCTTCTATCTCAGGCTTCACCCGCTCCTTGATGATCCAGTCACCCACAGCCTTCTCGATGATGAAGGCATCGACTATGTTATGCGCCTTACCCTGCGTCACTGCCTCGTCGAACACGGCCTCGGGAACATAGATGCTCTTGAAGACTCCTTTGAGGATGTCTAACCTGCCGATCTTGGCCAGGTAGATGAGGGGGGTCGAATCTGAGACGGCTGGCCCTCGAACATCAGTCATGCCCGAATGCCTTCAGATCTTCTTCCAGATCCTCTACATCGTATTGGGGCTGTATCTTTCTCTTCGCCAGTACGTCAATCATCTCCCATACTGAGAGCCCCGCGATCTCCGCCACCCGGGGCAGCGTGGCGGCCCCCTCCTCATACGACTCTATGGCTCTCCGCAGCTTCCATTCCCGTATATAGTGGTCAAGTGCTCTGTCCAGAACCGTGGACTTGTCCACCTTTTCCTCTCGGGCGATCTCCTCTATGATGTCCACTTTCTCCTTCGGGAGCCGAGCCGACATGACTTCCGTGGTCATCGACACATCACTTCGTATACAATGTAATACGATGTAGACGTATTTGAGTGCTTCGCATCCGCTTTCCAGCTCTCTTTGGCACGCGTAGCCACCGGGAAGGAGGGGGCATAATCTTATCCTCATCTGCGCGCGCGGCTGGTTTCTTTCAGTCTGCCTCCTCCACTTCGATGTACCTCATCTTCAAAGACATCAAGCCATCCCGAGAAGAGAAGCGGCTAGCCTTCCCTGTAGAAAGCTACCCTACAACTCTTAGGGAGATAAGCGTGAAGCTTCTGCGCCTCCTGATGGAAGGCGACTGTGTGGCAACCTTCTTCAGTTGGAACCTCCTCCCTGATCCTCATCGCTTTGACGTCCACAACCTGGACCACTCCAGGCTTAGAGTTAGCACAGTAGAGCAGCCCTCGCTTCACGTTCAACCAAGCGACATCTGGATTAGGCAGAATCCCTACTTTATCCAACTCCTTTCTCTTATTGAGGTCAACGGAGACGACGGCTCCTCCGTCGCATGCTATGTAGGCGAAACCGCTCTCGTCATCGATGTCGAGTCCATGGGCGCCGCTCGCAGATAACGGTATCAGCGCCTCAACTCTAGCCGTCTCTGGACTAATAATAGCCACCTCGGAGGGCTCGTGAATATTCACGACGA
Source organism: Candidatus Bathyarchaeota archaeon (assembly GCA_043826455.1). Lineage (GTDB taxonomy): Archaea > Thermoproteota > Bathyarchaeia > TCS64 > TCS64 > RBG-16-57-9. The sequence goes on along the minus strand of JBDRQD010000005.1, from coordinate 14,250 downwards.
ATCTATCCAGGCTGCTGGAGTATTTGCACCAGCGTGGCCTCCCAGGTAGAGGCATATCCGCGATGAGTTTTCCATCGCCTGGGTCAACGACTCTGATATGGAAGTCGCCGACATCTGCGACTAGAAGCCTATGTCTACGGGGGTCCCACGCGAGGCCATTAGACTTGGAACCAGCTTGAACTTCACGAATCGTCGCACCTGTTACCCCGTCCAAAACGAGGATTTTACCTGTACCCCTCGAAGCCGCGAAGGCTATCTTTTCAGCCTGAGCACACAATACCCCGCTCGCCTCAGGGACGCCTGAAATGGTCTTTAAGTGGATTCCCTCCCAACCCTCATACATCTCAACTGTGCTGTTCCCTGTGTGGGCGACGAAGGATAAGCCACTTTTCTCGAAGACGTCGCCGTGATCGAATCCGCCAGACTGGTGGCTCGGTAAATTCATGGTGTGGATGAGTTTGAGAACCATGCTGTATATCGACGTTTATTAATTAATCAACCTGTGGGTGTGCGCGCGCAATAATTGCATGTGCTTGGTGAAAAGAGCAACATCATAACAACTAAAAAAACATCCTGACATCAAATATTTTATCCTCACACCACACTAATTCTTAAAACCCGTTTTTGGCGCCACTCATGATTATAAGGGTTTAATAACCGTTCTCTCGGTTGACGTGGAGTACCTTCAGGTTCTCATTCGGGTTGCGTACCTAGTCAGATGGCCCCTCTCTCGGTCAGCCTCTTGATGTCATCCTCGGAGAGCCCTAGCAGGCCCCCGTAGACCTCACGGTTGTGCTCACCTACACGGGGCGCCGGCCTTGAGAGGTCCCCCTCCGCCTCGGAGAGCTTGAAGGGGAAACCGGGCAGCCTCGCCTTACCATACAGCGGGGTATCCACTTCCACGAAGAGGCCGCGGGCGCGGCTGTGCTCGTTCTCCAGCACGTCCTCGACGGTGTAGACGGGGGCGGCGGGCACCCCGGCCTCATCCATGATCCTGACGACCTCCTCCACGGTCCTCTCCGCCACCCAGTCAGCTACCTCCTGGTGGTCGTCTCCGGTGAGGCCTGTGGTCTCGTGGAACCACTCAGCCAGGCGTCCCTGGGGTATGAAGAACATGACGTGGCCGTCCCTGGCCCTGTGGTAGCCTGAGCAAGGCAAATTATAGGCGGCCAGGGACCGCAGCAGTGTTGTGCCCTCCAGGACCCAGTAGGCGAAGCTGGGGGACACGGAGACGAGGCTCTCCATCTGGGATACGTCTATCCTCTGGCCGGCGCCGGTTCTGCCGCGGCTGATCAGCGCCGCGAGTATCCCGTAGGCTGCCAGTATGCCTGGGATGGTGTCCCCCACGGCCTCCGGCGCCTGCCTCGGAGGCCCCTCCGGGTCCAGCATCTCCTTGCCCAGCCACATGAAGCCGCTCAGGGCCTGGGCTATGGGGTCGAAGCTTCTTCTGCTGCTCCAGGGCCCCGTCTGGCCGAACCCGGATATGGAGGCGTAGACGAGCCTCGGGTTCACCTCCTTCAGAGTCTCGTAGTCCAGGCCCAAGGCCTCCATGGTGCCCGGGCTGTAGTTCTCCACTAGGACATCCGAGGCGGCTGCGAGCCTCTTCAGCAGCTCCACGCCCTCGGGGTCCTTGAGGTTGAGGGTCACACCCTTCTTGCCTCGGCCTAGGAAGGCGATGTAGGGGTTCATGTCACCCCTGGTTGGCGGGTACCTGCGCCCCAGTTCCCCGCCTGGGCGCTCGACCTTGATGACCTCCGCGCCCAGCCCGGCCAGGAGCATCGTGCAAACCGGGCCGGCCTGGACCTGGGTGAGGTCTAGCACCTTTAATCCTTCGAGGGCAGCCATAATGACACCTCTCCTTTAATGTGGATAACACCCATATCACGTTAATGTCCATCGGTGACGTGGGTTGAGAGGTGTCAACGAGTGAAAGGAGGGAAAAAAGGGGTCACTGCTTCTTGATCCTGGGCCCCACGAAGTAACCCACGACGACGCCGACGGCCAGGGCCGCCACCGCCACCAGCTGCATGATGGTGGCGCCGCTCTGAGCCGCCGTCAGGTTTGCCTGGAGCTGGCTCTTCTCCGTGGTGAGGGTGCTAACCTGGCTCTGGAGGCTGGTCTTGTCGGCCGTGAGGCCTGTGATGGTCGTCTCTTTGCCCCAGACGTTTGTCTGGAGTCCCATGATCTCGTCCCCGAAGACTGTGGCGTACTTGAGGATGTTCTCCATGAGGACCGCGCCCTGCTGCCAGCTGCCCGTGGGACCGTACCTCTCCGGGTTTTGTAGCTCGGGCTTGTACATTCCCTCGTCCTGGTCGAAGGGGGACTCGCCTGTGGCGATGACTGTGTTCTTCTTGGCCCAGTCGATCTCGAAGACCATCAGCGGGAAGCTGCCCTCAGCGCCCGCCTCCATGACTTTGGGGGCGGGCTCACTGCTGTCCATCACTACGCCGCCGTCGCTCGTAGTCATGATAATGTATACGTTCTCAACGTCCTCGCTGGTGAGGTCAACGTACTCTCCACCCGTGTACCCGATCACTAGGGATGGGGCGTGGAAGAGGGCTCTTTCAACTCCAGTGACGAGGAACCTGAACATGGGATCAGCATTCGTAGAGATGCCTAGGACCCTGTAGCCTGTTCCAGCGTTACTGGTGACATCCTCTACGGAGCAGTCTTCTATCCTGAGCTTGCTGCCTACCTTCTCCAACACCTCATTGGCCGTGTGCTGTCTAAGTCGGCTTGTCCCTTGGTCGCCGTCAGCGGCCACCCATAGAGTCTTGCCGCCCTGGCTGAACCATGAGGCGATGGCGTTGAGCTCAGCCGCCGTATACTCGGCGGCGGGGTCGCTCTTGCTCATTATAAGCATGTCCGCTCCGCTCAGGTGGGCGGGAGTCAGGACACCCAGCACGACCCTCCACTCGACGTAGGTCAAGTTGATGAGAGCCTTCAGCTGGAGGTCCGGCTCCAGGGCACCCTTAGAGTGGGCCACCACTATGGGTTTAACCTCCGCGTTCGCGGGCATAACTGCGATTAGTAAAAGTGTCAGGGACACCAAAATTATTATGGGAAGTTTTCTCCCGTTCATTTCCATGAATTCTCCATCTCCGCAATAAAGCACAACATGTAATAAAAACTTCTCCGGTTTCTTGGTGAATAATAGACGCTCTTAACCATATTCCGTCAGTAATATGAATAGTTAGAAGGCATCGAACAAGCCGTGTAACGGTCACAGGTTTAGAAATACGAGTGTTCTCCTTCGCTTAACGCCAGAAGAAAAAACGTTGGGGTTCTAATACAACCATGATCGATGATAACTCGAGGAAAAAATCTTTGACTGGTACAGTCAAGAAAGTCAGGAAAAGGGACGGAAAGATAGTAGATTTCGATAAAAAGAAGATAACTAACGCCATTTTCAAAGCCCTCTACGCTGTAGAGGGTGAGAACGATGAGACCGCTAACACTATTTCGGGTATCGTCATTGAGAAACTCGATAGGCTTTACGAAGGGCAGATAATCTCCATCGAAACCATTCAAGACGTTGTTGTTGAGACCTTAAGAGAGACGGGCTATGAAAGAGTCTCGTCTGAGTATAAATCCTACAGGGAGAGGAAAGCTGAACTCAGGGCCCTCAGAGGCGAGCTGGGTATCCTAGACGCCCCGAAGCTCACCGTCAACGCCATTGAGGTCCTTGAGAAGAGGTACCTCCTTAGGAACGAGCGAGGGGAAATGATCGAGACCCCTACTGAGATGTTCTGGAGAGTCGCTGTGGCGGTAGCCAGCGCGGAAACAATGTATGGTGGCGACGTGGATGGGAAGGCGAAAGAGTTTTTTAAAATTATGAGTAGGCTCGAGTTTCTCCCCAATTCGCCTACACTCTTCAACGCCGGGACGGACACAAATTTTGGCCTCTCGGCCTGCTATGTATTACCCATCGAAGACTCCCTCGAGGGTATCTTTACTTCTCTAAAGAACATGGCCCTAATAGAGCAGAGCGGTGGCGGAGTCGGTTTCGACTTCAGTGAGCTACGTCACGCTGGGGACGTCGTCAAGACAACTATGGGTGTGGCGTCAGGCCCCGTGAGCTTCATGAAGATATTCGACGCCGCGACCGAGGTTATCAAAGCAGGGGGTAGAAGAAGGGGCGCTATGATGGCGGTTCTCCGCGTCGACCACCACGACATACTGGAGTTTATAACCGCCAAAGCGCAGCCCGGCGTTCTAACCAATTTCAACATAAGCGTAGCAGTCACCGACGCTTTCATGGAGGCAGTAAAGAACAACCAAGACTATAACCTCATCAATCCTCGCACCAAGTTGGTGGCAAGGACGCTGAGCGCCAGATACGTTTGGGAAAGGTTGATATACAACGCCTGGAGAAGCGGCGACCCCGGAGTCATCTTTATCGACGAGGTGAACAGGCATAATCCCACCCCATCGGTGGGGGCCATACATTCCACTAACCCCTGCGGCGAACAACCACTCCTCCCCTACGAATCGTGTAACCTTGGCAGCATCAACCTCTCAAAGATGCTCCAAGAGGATAACACCATAGACTGGGACAAGCTCAGGAGAACTATTCACACAGCTGTCCGCTTCCTCGATAACGTGATCGACATCAACCCATATCCTTTGAAGGAGACGGAGGCCATAACAAGGGCTAACAGGAAGATAGGCCTCGGCGTCATGGGTTTCTCGGACCTACTGATTTTCATGGGCGTCCCCTATGACTCAGAGAAAGCGGTTGAGATAGGTGAAAGCGTAGCCAAGTTTGTCACAGAGGAGGCTGGGAAGGCCTCGGAGCAGCTCGGGCTTGAGCGTGGCTCTTTCCCTAACTTTGAGAAGAGCATATGGAAGGGAAGGTACGTGGCGCGTAGAAACGCGACGACCACCACGATCGCCCCAACCGGAACCATAAGCATCATCGCGGGCTGCTCCTCGGGTATCGAGCCCTTGTTCGCGGTGGCCTTCATGCGCCACGTCCTCGACGGCACCCGCCTATTTGAGCTCCACCCCATATTCGAGAGGATGGCCAAGGAGAAGGGCTTCTACAGCAGTGAGGTCCTCAAGAAGATCGTCAGACGCGGCAACCTCAGGGACATCAAGGGCGTCCCCCGTGACATCCGCAGAACATTCGTCACCGCTCATGAAATCGCCCCAGCATGGCACGTCAAGATGCAGGCCGCCTTCCAGAAGTTCACGGAGAACGCCGTATCAAAGACCGTTAACCTCCCTGAGGACGCGAGCCTGGGCGATGTGGAGGAAGTTTTCATGCTCGCCTACAAACTTCAATGTAAGGGCGTCACCGTCTATCGGTACGGTAGTAAAGGTGAGCAGGTTCTCAATCTCGGAGAGCCACAAGGCGAGGACAATGTGACCACAGCTGACGCCGAGTACGCTGGAGGCCGCCCCACAAAGGGATGCGAAGTCTGCGGGTGACAACAGTGGGTCACGTGTATCTTTACTTTGGTACTGGCGGAGGTAAGACCGCTGCCTCTCTGGGACTGGCCCTACGATCTCTAGGCCATGGTCACCGCGTTGTCGTCGTACAGTTCCTTAAACACTGGGAGGAGACAGGGGAGTACAGGATCAGGGACAGGCTCAAGCCTCTTTACGAGATTAGACAGTTTGGAAGACCCGGCTGGATCACATCAGGCGCAGAACGTGAAGTCAGTGCAGGCGGCTTCACGGCGAATGTACGTAGCGTCGACGACAGGGATAAGGAAGCAGCAAACAAAGCATTAGACTACACGGAGAGAGTGCTCGCGTCAAGGAATCCGCCAGAGCTGCTCATCCTTGACGAGGTATGCCTCGCCGCTCACTTAGGAATCGTTGATCCCGTAAAATTGATCGACGTCCTAGATGGTCTACCTGAGAAAACTGACGCTGTCTTAACGGGCAGATACGCCCCCCAGGAGCTCATCAACAGGGCGGACTTCGTCAACGAGGTCAGGGAGGTTAAAGCCCCTGCCTCCTTCATTTCCAGAAAGGGCGTACAGTTCTAGGCAACTGGTTTACACTATTATGCATGCGATCGATAAAATCCCGGAGTACCCTATTACCCGGACAGGACCGTGGCGCTGCCCTGGATGCAGCTAGAGTAACTATTGGCGTCCAAACATCCCTCGTATTTTTCAAGACTTCGTCTTGAGCACATGTTATAATCGCCCTGCGAGCATTCTAGGTGAAAGAATGTCCAGATCGTTAACCCTCAAGGAGATCGAGGGCCTAGGCTACTACGACTTCATGGGATACATGGGGGTCCCCTTCTTCAACATAGGCGGCGCGGCCAGCATGGACAGGCTTGCCGAGCTCTGCCACATAACGGAGAACACCAAGGTCCTGGAGGTGGGCTGCGGTACGGGGGGTAACGCCTGCTACCTGGCCAACAGGTACGGGTGCAGCGTTGTAGGTGTGGACATAGCCGAGCACATGGTGGAGTATGCCCAGAGGAGGGCCGACGAGCTGGGCCTCACCGACCGGGTCAGCTTCAGGGTAGGGGACGCCTACAGCCTGGAGTTCCCGGACGATGGCTTCGACGCGGTGCTCACCGTGTTCGTGTCCCAGTTCCTCGACCCAGCCAGAGCCTTCCCCGAGTTCTTGCGTGTTCTCAAGCCGGGCGGGTGCCTGGGCATCAACGAGATGTACAGGGCCGACCATGTGCCCCCGGAAGCCACAGATCGAGTCGATTACGGTGAGAGGGTGTTCAGGGAGCTCACGGACCTGCCCTTCACGCTGCGCAGCCCCTTGACCTGGGGCTCAGCATTCGAGTCCGCTGGGTTCACCGAGGTTGTGGTGGAGGAGCACTCCAACGTCTCTGAGAAACCTTATGCGTTGAACATGGTGGACGAGTTCGGGGGGTGGGGCAAGCTCATGGGAACTCTATGGGATTTGCTGGTCCTAGAGGTGAGGAGCGGCAAGATGCGGGAGCGCTTCGGCAAGATCAGTAAGGGTAAGAGTGTGCTGCTGCGGGATAAGGTGGCTAGCAGGTACATAGGCTACATATTATGCGCAGGCAGGAAACCCTAGAGAAACCATCAATAATGTTATTCCCTCCTCCTGCTTCGTTGTACTGTTTGGGCAGCCACGGCTCTGAGGAAGGCTATTTAGAAGCAGCAAGGAATAGAACAAGATGGATGACACCATGTGGCTCCATCTAGCGAGTTGATTAGACGACCTTTATTATAGGGACATTTTAATATGGTCAGCGAAAACCTCAGCTGTCTCAGGGTACATGTCGAAGAAGAGGAATGGTTCAATCAGCTCCACTTCGATGATGAGCGGACCTTTAGATGTATTCACCATGTCAAGCCGTGCATACTCTGTGGAATCCATGGAGTCCAGCACATGTTCACCAACCCTCAACTCCTCTGTGGAAGGTTCATGCCTCTCAACAGTGGCTCCCCATAGTGGGTGTGAGCGGAAGTCGCCCGCCCTCGCCTTCTTCATGACTGCGTGGCTGAACTTGCCGCCGAAGTAGAGTAGGGAAACTTCTCCATGCACTATCTCTGGAAGATACTGTTGAGCAATGGCGTCGCTTGGGGGGAACGTATATGTGTCTCCCATAAACTCCTGCGAGAAGCCCTTCTTTGTCAACTCTTTCAGGTAGTTCTCTGCTTCGGGGGAATCCGCTTTGAAACGTTTTAAACCGAAGCTTCCTACGGATATTGTAGGCTTAATTACAATCTCGCTCCAGTTGATGTCTCTCAAGTGGTTGCTGAGGCTCTCCTCCGACTCCTTTTCGATGAAGACGGTTGGTGGAATTGGGATACCCTTAGCTTCAAGTTCCTGAAGATAGTGTTTGTCGTGGTTCCACTCCATCAGTTTTGCGCTGTTCCAGAGGCGGGTTTTAGATTCAACTTTTTTCATCCACTGTATGAATAGTTTCGGGTTTAACCCATAGTTGCTTGCACTCTTAACAATACACAGGTCTGGCTCAGCCCAGTCAACCTTGGGGTCATCCCATGCGACACTGCGGCTTTTAATGCCTCTTTTCTGGAGGGCTTTCATCAATACCAAGCTATCCATATCGACCTTCATCCCCACGAAAGTCACGAGAAAAACACTCAACTTGGCAAACCCCTTTTACAAGTAATGCACGATGAATATATAAAATTAGAAATTTTTCAATCTCTCGCAGGGGGCTGGCTGAAGAAGTCGAGGGGCCTCTGCCCTGTCATCTTCGACTCCTTGATGAGGAAGTCCCTCATCTCGTCGGGGTCCGTGAAGATGCGGGTGGCGTACCACTCGAAGAAGGGGCTCGGCTCGTAGGGGTAGTACGCGTAAACCAGCTTGGCCAGGGCCTTGGCGTACACCATCTCGCACATGACGCCCGCCGATATGCTCTTCCGGGGATGGTAGACCACCGTCATGTCGCTGTTCTCGATGATCTTGTAGTCGCTGTCGATGATCTGGAACCTGAGGTTCTTGATGGCCGTCTCCACCTCCCGGATGTCGAACTCCTCCTCCATGGGCCCCTCCTTGTAGGTCATCCTGAAGGTGAAGGTCTCAGGCAGCTCGCCGTCAGCGTCGATGGTCTCGTTGACGGCGTCCCTCCACTGCTCCACGATGTCCCAGTCCTTGATGAGGTAGGGGTCGTATACGACGTAGTACTCCTTGAGGCTATCCAGAAACTTGTTTATCTGTTTGAAGAACTCTGGGCCCTCCCCCGTGATGGGGTGGCTCAGGTACACCGTCTCCTTGCTCGGCTTATACACCAGGTCCCGCAGGATGTCCGGGCCGTTCTCGTAGGCCACCAGCTGTATCTCCCGGCGGGGCGTGAAGGCCTCGGCCAGCCTGTAGACGCCGTTCACCTCCTCGCGCCTCCAGTTGGCTATTTCCCCCAGGGTGTACTTGTGGCCCTGCCACTGGGCGTCCTCCAGGAGGCGGCGGCGGACGCGGACGAAGTCGTCGAATACTATGATGAACATGTCGGGGTTCAGCTGCCTGGCCTCGTCCTCTAGGAGGCCCTGGAACCTGTTGCCCTTCCACTCGAAGTGGATGGGGGTGCTGACGATGTGGACGCCCCCGGCCTTGTTGATCTCTTGGACGATCTTCTGGATGGCGCGCTTCCTGAGCTGCTCCATCTTCTCCGGCTGGCTGTCGTAGAAGTCCAGGATGTTGATCTTGCTGAGGTTTGTGCCGTCCAGCCTGGCCTCCTCAACTATGTACCTGAAGAGGTGGTGGTAGCCGAAGTGGGCCTTCTCCCTCAGCTGCTGTAGCATCTCGTCGCGGCCGTTGCCGGGGGCCCCCGTGCATATAATGACCCTTTTCTGCGTCGACATCAGCCTCTCAACTCTTAACCGGGATTCTTACCGAAAAGTTGATGCTATCATGTTAATAAATGGGTGGGTCAATGGGCCCTGAGTCTTAGGGCGGACCATACATCGCCAACGGACCCACGGCCGTGTAAGCCTATGATTCGGTCGGATGAATAAAAAACGGGGCTAGACGTCCCCGTTCTGCTCTATCTTGGTGTCCTCGTAGGGGGCCGCGACGCGGCGGTAGAACTCGTGCTGGATGCAGGACAGGACCCCCATGGCTCGGTTGATGTGGAAGTAGCGGAGGGGGTAAACCTCCTTCAGTATCCGGGTGACACAGTAGTTTATGTCTCCGTCCACGTTCTCCACGGGCCTCTCCTTGAGCTTCTCTATGAGCGCGTCCAGGGTCTCGTCGTACCTGGGCCGGTCCTCCTTCAATATGTAGGGCATGACTTCACCTCACCATGAATGGGGCGGTGAGGGTAACGGGTTTACTGGACGGTCAGCTGGTGGCTGAGCAGCTTGCCCCCGTCCTCGGTGAAGAGAAACCAGCCCCTGAACCGCTTGCCTTCCAGGAGTAGAGGAAGCCAGTGCTCGTCGTCCTGCCACATCCTGTCGTAGGGGATGTTCTCGAACCTGAACCAGCGGAGCACACCCTCCTCCGAGACCTCGTTGGGCTCACCGCTGAAATCACTGCTGCTGAAGATGTGAACCACCCAGTCAGACTCAGGCTTCTCACCGAAGTAAAAGTCCAGGACCCCGTGATGGGTGACAGACCTGAGCTCCAGGCCGGTCTCCTCACGGACCTCCCTGACGACGCCTTCCTCGGGGCTCTCCCCAGACAGCAGCTTGCCCCCCGCCCCGTTCCACTTGCCCTCCCCAAAAAGACCCGGGTCCTTTCTGAGCAGGAGGAGCCTGCCATTGTTTATAATCTGGCATAGGGTGGCTTGGATGGTCATGGGTATTGATGTGTACCTCGTGTTTTTGGTGTTGTCGGTCGAGTCTACCGATGACCACACATCACAAGTGAAGACGATGTATGGGACGGTCTCCTGAGGATATCTGCCGAGCTACAGCTCAGGCTGGGGCGCAGGGTCGACTACAACGATGCTATAAGGTATCTGATAGAGGGCCGGGCAAAGCGCCCGGAGCTGCTGGACAGGGCCGTGGTCGGGGGGCTTGACCCTAAGAGGCTTGTATGGGAGCTTCGCGGGGAGCGTAGGAGAGACGAGGGCAAGTATCCAGGTGATTAGGTGTCACACTTTCTCTACTCTCAGTAGTTACCTAAGCTTCATATTGCTTTAAAGGTGTGGCGCTGTTCATCGTTTAGCTGATGAGGTGGGCCTCCTCCGGGGTGATGGGCGTGGGCTTCCGGGGTGACCCCGTTTCGCCGACCGGTTTTGACTGGTGTTCCAGGGTGCCCCCTCTATGTGTTGTGGTTGGGGGGCTGTGGCTTGGATGAGGAGCAGCCCCGGGTGTACGTCAAGTGTGTTTTGACTGGGGAGCCCGCGTGGGTGTTGAGGGAGCTTCTGAGGAGGGGTGTGGCGTGTAGTGTGAGGGAGGCCGTGGCCCATGGATTGCTGGCTTACTATGATGTGGTTCTGGAGAGGGACCTTAAGATGAAGGACCTGGGATCGGGGAGGCGGGGCAAAGGTTAGGGGCGTGTACAGCCGCCAATTAGTAGGGGTACCCCTACTTGGTAGGGGTGGGGGTACTAGTTCTCCGGTAGAGGGTTTTCTAGAATTCCACTAACCATCAGAGGGTCCGGTATACCGTATTCTTCGTTTTTTTCAACGAGACTGGTTTTCACAAGTTTGTTTAATATATCGGAGACGGTTGAGTTCGGTAAGCTTCGGCTCTCATGCGCCTCTAGTATGGATTTTACTTGGCTCCAGCTTGCTCTTCCGACTCTCGCAAGGTGATTCATAACCACTGCGTATCTAGGAGAATAATTCACCAGCTTGAGTGCCTCATTCCTTGAGAGTTTTCCTCCCTCCATCACGACGCTATCTACGATCCCTGTGCTTGCGTCGTTTTCGTCTCTACACCGTGTACCGAAGAGTGTAAGCCACCCCACGTTCCCGTCTAAATTATCGACAGCGTACTTTAACACGTTTTCATTTGGAGAGAGCCCCAGTTGCTTGAACCCTACTCGAAGATACTCCATCGACTCTTCGGCGTCGAAATTGTGCATCCTGATCTCTGTGTAATGTCTGCCGTACAGAGGGGAATCAGGGTCATCGAATCCCAGGAAATCAAACAGCAGTCCCATCTCGGACCCTGTTACGACTAGGCAGATGTTTTGATTGTAGTCTATGACGTGAGCGAATAACCGTGGTATGCTTTTTTCGCCGCGAATGACCTGGATCTCGTCAAACGCCAGAAGGAATCTCTTGTTGTTTTCTTCAGACCACCTGTTTACGTTGTCGAATAGATCGGGGAGATCTATTCCTTTATTGCTCCAGTCAAGAGAAACGGAGTTACCGAGAATGCTTACTCCTTTAACCTGCCTCAACGCATCTATGATGTTTGACAGCCATCTCTTGTTAAGGTTGTTGAAGGCTGACTCGGTTTTTTTTATTATGTCTGCTTGTGACGGGTTGAAGGATAGGCTTCTTAGATCAAGCGTGATGTATGGTTGGTCTGACTCTGATAACGCTACATTCATGAAAGAGGTTTTACCTGTCCTTCGCAGCCCAATTATCACTATTAGAGACGAGTAGCTTAGTGCCTTGGAGAACTTGTCTAGTTCTTCTTTGCGGTTAAAGAGGTCTTTCAGGTTTTTCTTAGGCAGCGGATCAAAGTACATGTAGGGGTACCCCTACTTAGTAGGGGTGGGGGTACTAATAAGTATTCACGCAGGTTAGTTTCACTGCTTCTTGTCTGTGCTGGTTTCTAGGCCTCTTCTTATAAGGTGCTCCACGTAGGTGGATCGTTTGGCCAGGCCTCTGCGTTGGTCGATCTCTTGGATGAGTTGGTCGCTGAGGCTGACGCTGAGCCTGGTCCTGGTCTTCACGTGTGTTTTGTGGGTTTCCGAGTTAATAGGCGCGTTTCCCCTAGTTTTCACCTGGGGTTCCTTTAGGTTACCCTTTGAAGCTTGCGTGAAGATCCGGATTATGTGTGTTTATGTATTTTATTGGCGTTCATGTTCTGACTTTTCCGCTGAAGGAATCAATGTATCGTATTTATGACAATGTTTAATTTTGGGTTAAAACCGAAATTTTCAGTAATACCGAATATTAAATTAATGTTCAATTCCCGCTCCGTGGGATCTAGCTCTGAAACCTGGATACTATGCAGTGTACGCATTTTATATTATGAGAAATTCATTTAGTATTACCTGTTAAAAAGACTGTACTTTTGATAAGTTTAGGTCTTCTCGTCGGTGGGCTTTCAGGTGTTCTTGCGAGTAATTACCTCAATTCATCCAATATATCCGATCTCAAGGACCAAGTAAGTGTACTCGAGTCTGAAGTTGCTTCATTTGAACTGGAGAGACAGGTATATGAAGATGAGATTGTGCGTCGGGTTTATCTTACTGAATACTAGTACAAACAGATTATAGGTGAGATGGAAAACCAATATGAAGAGTTATCAACGGAATTTGAAGAGTTTAAACTTTCATATGCGTTGTTACTGAACAAATCAGGTGTTTATAGTCTATCAAATTTCAGCAGAGAAGTGCAATTCACGTTGGATGCTGGAAATTATGGTTTAGATGAAACGACTGTTGAGATTGATGTAGGGTACGGGGTGATCATGGAGGTATATGTGAAGCTGGTAACGAATGGCGAATATGAAAGCGTAATTGATCTTGAACTTTCCTGGAGAAGAGGCGATCAACGTGGATTCCTTGTCGGTCTTGGCAATGCTCCTGCTCAGACATCGAAAATGGTTCATGGTACCGCTTTTTGCGAAATGTATGATGCAGATGATGATAGGATTTGGGTTAAAGTGGGTGGCCGAATAACTGAATATCCTTGGATCGAGAAAGATAGATTAACGGTTTTTAGTAAAGTAATCAATTAAAAAGGGTATCATGGCTCTGTTCTAAAAGAGCTAAATAACCATTGGCATTGGGATGTTGGTCAAAAGCATTTGTAAGCGCGCGGAGTTTTCATACCTGGACAGAGTCAATAATAACCCTCTAAAAACATAATTAGGTATCAGTACTCCATCCTCACGAGCTTCATTCCCTCAAAGTCTGTGGGCCTCACTCTCTCGGTTCCGCCTAACCCGGTAACCTTGACGATCTGCCAGCTTGCCCCTCTGTCCTTGCTGACTAGAGTAGCCGTCATCCTGATCTCCCTTTGACTCCTATCGTGCATACCTCCCAATGGATCTCTGAGTATTCAAATATGCAGGGTTCATTAGATTATTAGGTATGGCATTGAAAAGCACCTCGGTTTTTATTCCTGGTGAGACATTTTGACCCTCTGATATCTGTTCGTATAAAGAGGATATTATTGAATCGCACGTAGCAAATTTTATTATGATATAAAAATGAAGATACTTCATGGTAAGCATACAAAACACTCTATTCAAACTAACACAACAGGATTTTGATTCCTGTCGAAAATCTAAAACGGTGAACCATATAAAATTGGTTGCTGATAAATTTAAAAATCAATTAGTACCAGAGCTCCTAGCGTCTCTTCCACAAGAATTTCAGGTTCTACAAACAAAAAATAAATCACCATATGTTGCTCGACCGTGGAGTCCACGAATAGATGACGGCAGTTATCGTGATCATATGTGGCTCGGACTAGCACATAGTAAATTTGATGATCCTCGAAAGGGAGTTCAATTTCAATTTGGCATTAATAAAAAAGAGATTTTTACTTATGGAATCTGGTTAAGTGGACCATTCATTAAAAGGAATTTAAGAGAAAGTATTATAAAAAATATCCAAAATAACATTGAAACTTATTTAGATCTCTTACATCAATTAACCGACGATTATTTTATATATTCTGAAAAAAGAGATAGAATTAAA
>JBDRQD010000004.1:0-2476 GCA_043826455.1 Candidatus Bathyarchaeota archaeon | reverse complement strand
GCCCCCCCCCGCCCCCCCGGGCCCCCCCGCCCCCCCCCCCCCCCCTGCGCCGCCGCCACGATTCCAGTTTTTATAGCCTTTTTTCTGGTTCGGAGGATTTTTAGGGGTCCTTTTGGCGGCGGTGGAGGTTGACAGTCGTCGCCGCCGCTGTTTAGACTTCAGTTATTCGCTGCGCCGCATTTAATCTGGAGAGTCAAACCCTCGACATTTTTATAATGATCTCACGCTTCTGATACCATGTTATTCCTCTCGGACAGCGACATCTCTAAGCTTCTCACCATGGAGGAGACCATCGACGCCGTGGAGCAGGCCTTCAAGGAGTACGCCAAGGGTGGCGTGGTTATGCCGTCGCGATCAACCATCATGGTGCCCAAGTACAACGGCAGCATCAGTTTTATGCCCAGCTACCTCACCGGCCTGGACGCCCAGGCGACCAAGATCATCAGCATATACCCTGACAACAGGGGGAAGGGGCTGCCCACCACAGTGGCGTGGCTGGTGGTGAACGACCCCAGGACCGGGATGGTGAAGGCCTTCATGGACGCCACGTACCTGACCGCCATGAGGACGGGGGCCATCACGGGTGTGGCGGCTAAATACCTGGCGCCGGAGGACTCGTCAACGGTAGCCATATTCGGCGCGGGGGTGCAGGGGAGGACCCAGACCTGGGCCGCCTGCACGGTCAGGGACATCGATAAGGTGTACGTCTACGACCTCTACCCTGAGGCTCGGCAGAGGTTCGCTGAGGAGATGACTGAATCCCTGGGAATTGAGGTGGTGCCGGCAGCCTCAGGCGAGGATGCATGTAGGGACGCCGACATCGTCCTGACGGCCACCACCAGCAGCAAGCCAGTTCTCAGCAGGAAGTGGCTCAAGGACAGGGTTCACGTGAGCGCCATAGGGGCCTTCTACCCTGACTGGAGGGAGCTGGACACGGCCACGGTGGCTGAGTCCAAGCTGGTAATCGATGACCGGGAGGGGATCATGCTGGAGGCTGGGGACGTCCTCATTCCCATAGAGGAGGGGGCCATCACGGAGGACCACATCTACGCTGAGCTCAAAGAGCTGGTTTCAGGCGAGAAGAAGGGGAGGACCCCTGAGGACGGTGTCACAGTCTTCAAGTCCGTGGGGATAGCCATCCAGGATAGCAGCGTCGCCTGCCTGGTCCTCAGGAAGCTGGAGTACTAGCCTGTCGTTTGAAACCTGACTTTTGATAATTGGGTGAAAATTGTTTAAGGTGAGAGTTTAGTTAATGCGTTTTCCATTCTATCGATAGCTTCATTCATTATGGCTTTACTTGTGGCGAGGCAGATACGCATATGATGCTCACCGAGCGGACCAAAACTCGTACCCATACTCAACCCTACTTTCGCTTCCTTTAACAGATACTCATGAATCTCCTCGCACTTCATACCGATGTCGAATCTGGGAAACGCCATATAGGTTCCCTCGATCTTGGGGAATTTTACGTTCGGAATATTGTTCATCCGTCTCACGCATAACTCACGTATTTTTGTCAAATGGTTCATCAGGTCACGTCTCCACCAGTCTAGAGTCTCATCCAACATGATAGGAGCAACAGCCCTAGCGAGGGTGTTTGATCCCCTCTGAACTAGTTGAGCTATTTTCTTGTAGTCGGCAAACATGTCCTTGTTTGTGGTTGCCATGTAGCCTAGATATAGTCCAGCGACGCCGAACGTCTTGGATACGCCCCATGCCGTGGCGGTTAGGTTCTCAATCTCGGGATTCAATGAAGCAAACGAGATGTGTTTGCGTCCATCGAAACGAATATCCTCCCAGAGTTCGTCAACGAATACTCGAATCCGGTAATCGACCGCTATATCTGCTACGCCCTTTAACTCTTCGCGAGTCATCACCCGACCTGCTGGGTTGTGTGGGTTGCAGAGGCATATGAGCTTGGTTTTCCTGTTCACAATCTCCTTGAGCTTTTCCAAGTCGAACTTGTATCCATCCTCAAAGTCAAGGTCCCAGTAGACTGGTTTGACTTTAATGTCATGCACTGCGTGGAGGAAGCCGTTGTACATTGGGTTAGGGAGTACTACTTCTTCGCCTTCCCTGCATGCATGTTTCACGGCGAACCATAGAATAGGCTCAACTCCTTGGGAGATCATTACATCATTTGGAGTGACCTCAATTTTGTTGACCCGTTTTATCTTCTCAGCTATAGTTGTACGGGGTTTGATGTCGGAGTTGTAGTAGAGGTCTTCATCGTCTACTGCTTTGTGTAGTGCTTCCTTAATTTCAGGCAGTATAGGGAAGTCCGGGCTGGCGAGCCACATAGGAATGACATCTTTTGGATATGTCTGCCATTTTCGGTTAAGTGAATTAACCATTTTATCTATTGTTGGTGAGTTTAAAATATCGTCAGAGGGCATGGTAGAAAGAAGTCGTAGAAATATTTATCATCATTCATAATTACTAAAACAAACCAATCATAAATTTTAAAAAAAAAACA
>JBDRQD010000003.1:0-15799 GCA_043826455.1 Candidatus Bathyarchaeota archaeon | reverse complement strand
GGCAAGGACCTGACCATCGCCGAGGGATACCAGGGGGCCCGGGAGACAGCCATGAACTGCCTGGCTCAGCTCAAGAAGCAGCTGGGCAGCCTCAACAGGATCAAGCAGGTGCTCCAGGTGGTGGGCTTCGTCAACAGCGAGGTTGGATTCATGGACCAGCCCAAGGTGCTCAACGGGTACACAGACCTCCTCATAGAGATCTGGGGCGACTACGCGGGCCGGCCCGCTAGGGCGGCTCTGCCTGTGCACCACCCCGGCTGGATCTGCGTCGAGGCCTGGATGGTTGTGGAGCTCCACCCCGAGGACGAGTAGCCCCATACTTCTTTACCCTGTTCAACTCCCTATTCTTTGATTGTTATGGGTAGACTTGATGGGAAGGTCGTCGTCATCACCGGTGGCAGCAGCGGGATAGGTGAGGCCTCCGTGAGGCTGTTCCACGCCGAGGGAGCCAGGGTGGTGGTGGCCGACGTACTGGACGAGAAAGGCCGGGCTCTATGCAAGGAGCTGGGCGGAGGCGTATCCTATGTTCACTGTGACGTGAGCGTCGAGGCCGACGTCAAGGCGGCCATTGACTACGTCGTAACCCTGCACGGAGGCCTGGACGTCATGTTCAACAACGCCGGGATAGCGGGAGCCGTGGGCTCCATCGAGGATGTGAGCGTGGAGGCCTTCGACAGGACGCTGGCGGTGAACCTGAGGGGCGTGTTCCTCGGCGTTAAACACGCGGCCCCCGTCATGAAGAGGCAGGGCCGAGGAAGCATCATAAACACCGCGAGCGTGGCCGGCATCCGGACCGGCTACGGTAACCACGTGTACGGCGCCGCGAAGGCGGGGGTCATCCAGTTCACAAGGTCCGTGGCCATGGAGCTGGGCGAGTCCGGGGTCCGGGTCAACTGCGTCCTCCCAGGGTTCATACCGACGCCCATGATAGGCCTGGCCAGGGGGCTCACTCAGGAGGAGGCGGAGGCGAAGCTAGACATAGTGTCCGAGGCGTTCAGGGGCGCCCAGCCCATCGAGGGGCCGGGAACGCCGATGGACGTTGCGAGGGCCGCCCTGTGGCTGGCCGGCGACGACTCACGTTTCGTCAACGGCCACGCCATGGTGGTGGACGGGGGCGTCACGGGGGGCCGCACGTGGTCTGCCTACATGGAATCCATCGAGGGCCTAAAGTCTAGGTTCAAAGGCTAGCTTAGTCCCCGGCGTAGGTCCTCCAGCTCCAGCTCGGCGCTCCGGAGGAGTTCCTCCAGCTTCCTCTTCCTCCAGACTATGCGGGCGTCCACGAAAGCCTCGGCGTCGTCCCCGTAGTCGGGTACCTTATCATCATCTGAACTCTTCAGGAATAGGCTGCCCAGCCCCAGGATCTTCTCATCGTTTTCGATGGCCTTCATGACCTTGGCTCTGCAGGCGCCGCAACTCTCAAGGTGCTCCAGGATGTTGAGCTCCGTGCTGGTCTCCGCGATGAATCCCAGGTACCTCCCCTCCAGCCACAGGAGGTCGAGCCTGTCGCAGTCCTCCATCCAGTGTTGCGGAGGTGCCCCTGTTTAAAACCTATTGGGTCTTCTCCATGTTCGCGGTGGGCACCCAGCCCACCCTGCCGTCGCGGGCTCTGCAGAGGGTCCAGAGGTGCACTTCTGTCATATATTCCAGTATTTCTCCCTTGTCTACGGTGAACTCCCCCGTGTCGTACTTCTGAGTGATAACTGCCACCGGTCCTTTCCTCTCCAGGTACTCCTCTGGCACCCAGGACCAGACCCCGTCATCGTTCTCGCACCAGTACCAGCCGGGCATCTCAGGGTCCTCGCGGCCTACCTTCACCTTGTCCCCTTTCTTGAAGGCGACAGAGTAATCGAAGGAGGCCCTGTGGGGCTTGACCACACGTAACTTCACATTTCTATTGTAGACTTAGGCCGGTTTTAAAAGATGCTAAAAATATTTCCTAACAAAAAAAGTGTTAGGCTACCAGGCGCCACCCCTCTCTAACCACTCCTTTGTCTCGGGGTGGATGCTCTTGTAGTTCTTCTTAACATACTCCCTCACCTGGTCGGCCAGGGCCACCGTCTTGTCGTAGCCCTTCTCCTTGATGAACTCCTGGATCTCCTCCTGGGTCTTCCTCTTGGGGCTCCACTTGTCGTCGTCCGCGACCCTGAACAGGAACCTGCTGTAGTTGGCCGCGGCGAGGTGCAGGTACTGCATCTCCACCTTGTCCAGGGTATCGTACTTGGAGTGGCCGTAGCCTCTGCCGGTCCTCACCTGGGTGGGGTCGCCGCCGCTGGCGCAGGGCACGCTCTTCAGGAAGAACGGCCAGTGGTCGCTGTAGGGGCTCACGTTCTGGTCGGTTGGCACCTCGGCCACCATCTGCTTGGCCCACTCCTCGGCCAGGGGCTCCAGCTCAGGGAAGTCGTGGAACACTATGCCCTTCTTGCCTGCGCTGCCACCGCTGTCCAGGTTCAGCATGAACCTGCACTTATCCAGCTCCGCTGCGTGGTCCCTGGCGTAGGCGTAGCTTCCGTAGAGGCCTATCTCCTCGGCGCCGAAGCACATGCACCTGACGCGGCGCTTAAGCTTATCCTTCACCTTGCACAGAACGCGGGCGATCTCCATGACGGTGACGGCCCCTGACGCCGGGTCAACGGCGCCCTGGCTGATGTCGTGGCCGTCGTAGTGGCTGCCCACTATGACGTACTCGTCGTCCACGGGCTTCTTGGGCACTACGTCGGCCACCACGTTGTAGGTGACCACCTCGTGGTTCCTGTCAGTAGTCTTGATCCTGACCACCACATCCTTCTCCCTCTCCAGGAGCCTGGCCAGATACATGCCATCCTCGTAGCTGACGCTTATGGAGGGGATGACAGGGTTGATGCCGCCCGTCTGGGGCCCGTACGCCGGGTACTGGTTCATGAATATCCAGCCCTTGGCGCCAGCCATGACGCTGCGCATGAACTTCTCGCTCCTGTGCAGGGACCTCTGCATGCCCTTGGGGTTCGCGGAGGAGACCATCACTATGCTGCTCTCGATCTCGGCCTTGCGCTTCTCGTAGTCGGGGATGGCCCCGTCGCCCAGGAACACGAGCTTGCCCTCCACGTCGCCGCCTATGCTGTGGGGGAGGCTTATCACCTCGAAGCTCTTCTTCACGGGCTTAATGATCTCAAGGGTCGCCGGGCCCCTCGTCCAGCCCGCGATCTTGAACTCCTCCATGTGGGCGTTCACGCAGCCGTACTCCTCCAGCTTCTTCACCATGTACTCGACGCTGGGCTTGTCTCCCGCGGAGCCGGGGAATCTGCTCCCGTGCACGTCGCAAAGAACCTTCAGGTTGTCCATGGGCTCGGAGCTGGTGTACACCTCTGCCATGATCTTCTTGTCGACATCCAGATGCGGATTAGTCAAAATTTACACCGGCATATACTAGCTTACTGTGGATATAAAATTTCAATCCGGCCCCGATACTTCCCTGAAACTAGTCCCCTCTGCTCTTCAGGTCACTGGGCTCAAACAGAAGCACCAAGGAGGGATCATAGCTCAGAGGGCAGTGCTCAACGTTTCTCGGCACAACGCACATCTGACCTTTGTTCAACCGGACATCCTCGCCGCCCTTAATTTTGATGGTTATTGAGCCCTCAACCACGTAGAATAGCTCATCCTCCTCAGCATGCTTGTGCCAATGGTACACGCCGTGGAAGACAGCCATCCTGATCACTTGGTCGTTGACGTACGCTACGTCTACAGGCGACCAAGGCTCAGATATCTTCGCAGCCAGTTCCTCGACATCGGAGACTGAAATCATGGTGAAGACTATGGGTTCATCCCTTAATGATGATAACTATTACCGGCGTCGACAATGGATGAAGGGATATTATAAACTAGATGACCTCCTCCCAGCTCCCCGAAAGCCTCTTCAGATACTCCAGGGTCTCAGGCCTCAGCCCGTCCTTCCTAGCCTCAAGGTAGGCCTGTAGCTTCTTGCCCAGACGCACAGTCTCCTCATAGCCCTGAGCCTGAACCAGTTTATCTATCTCGGCCTGGGTGCGGTGAGCTACGGGCCAGTTTTCCTCGTTAACGAGCCTCACGGCCGTCACAGCCGCGTTTCCGATGCACTCCCGCATGGCCCGGGGGTCGCACTTGTCCACCGTGTCGTACTTGGTGTGACCGAAGCCTCTGCCCGCCCTCCTCCGGGCCTCCTCGGGGTCCCCCATGGTGGCCGTCGGGACGCCATGGAGCAGGAAAGGCCAGTGGTCGCTGTAGGGCCCCACCTGGCTCCAGAGGGGCAGATCGAGTCCCAGGTCAGCTATTATCTGCTTGAACATGGGTTCCAGGCCGGGCCAGCCGTGAAGGCAGAAGCCCTGCCTTCCGGCCCTGCCCGCTGCGTCGAAGTTGAGCATGAACCTGATCCTGCTCATTTCCCCGGGGTGAGCCTTCACGTAAGCCCTGCTCCCGTGGAGACCGATCTCCTCGGCTCCGAACAGGATGAACCTCATATTCCGCTTCATCTTGCCCCTCTCCTTAGCCAGTATCCTGGCCATCTCCATGACGCAGGCGGCCCCCGTGGCGTCGTCCAGTGCGCCCACCGAGATGTCGTGGCCCTCGTAGTGGGCCCCGTAGACCACCCACTCGTCGGTGCCGCCCGTGCCCCGCAGGTCGGCGACCACGTTCCAGGTGTCCACGTCCAGGTTCCTGCATCTGGTCTCCAGTCTCAGTCTCACCCGTCCCTTCCGCTCCAGGAGCCTGGCAAGGTACATGCCGTCCTCGTAGCTGACACCCACCGCCGGTATTATGGGGCTGATGCCCCCCGTCGGGGGCCCGTAGGCTGGGTAGTGGTTCATGAAGATCCATCCCGCGGCGCCGGCCAGGACGCTCCTCTGGTACTTCTCGCTCCTGTGGAGGAACCTGGCCATGCCCGGCGGGTTGCCGCTGTTAACCATCACTATCTTGCCTTCGATGTCGCTCCTCATCTTCTCGTAGATGTCCACAGGCCCCGGGCCAAGGTAGACCAGGTCCGCCTCAACCTCGCCCTCGCAGCTCATGGGAAGCGCGATGCAGTCGATCCTCTTCTCCTTGGGCTCAACAAGTCTCAGGCTGCTGCTGCCCCTGATCCAGCCGGGCAACGTGAACTTCTCCAGGCGCACGTTCTCCAGGCCGTGGCCCCTTAGCCACTCCGCCATGTACCTGCAGGCGGCCTCGTCCATCCCTGAGCCCTGCCATCTGCTATCATAGTCGTCGCAGAGGGTGGTCACGATCTCCATGGCCTGGTCGCTGCCGTAGGCCTCGCCTAGTATCCTCTTATCCAGCTCACTGTATGGGTTGCCCAACTCGACTCGATAATACCTGCGTGTAAAAGAATGAAACAGTTACGGTCAAGCTGGGCTGAGGTAGCTGAGGGCTATGTAAAGAAGCAGGGGGACGATGGCCACCGCCAGGGCTCTATCCCTTCTCAGCTGATAGTTAATGGACAGGGCGTAGGTCAGGTACACGAGCCCCGCGACGCCGAACACCGTCAACATGTTGGTGCCCAGCACCGCCCTCACCAGCTTTGCCTCCACGACCCTGCCTGCCATGAAGTAGGTCACCAGGGACTGGCTGCTAGACACGAAGGCGTCCACAGTCCTCAGCGCATAGTTGGCCGCGTGGGGCGCCGCCGCGAAGCCGTGCATGGCGAAGAGCCTCTTCATGCTTCCCCGGCCCCCTGCCAGGTTGGCCAGCCCGTGCATGACCACCGTGGAGAGGACCCAGCCCAAGAGTATGCTCACGCCTGCCCCGACGGCGGAGAACAGACCCATGCTTCCCGCCACATCCCCTATATCCACGCCCAATTCCCCGAGCTGAGGCACCAACACCTCCAATGGTATCTTAGACATGTAGACGCTGGTGGAAGCCGCCGCGAGGACCACCATAACCGCGACGATGATCAAGCCCTTGGCCAGGTCGTCCTCCTCCACGTATCCGAAGTACTCGCCGGGCCTTCTCAGGACGCCCAGGAGCAGCTCAACAAAACCCTTGTCACTCTCACTCATGTCTCAAAGCCTCCACAGGGCTAAGGTTACTAGCCCTCCACGCAGGATACAACCCTGACACCACAGCAGTCGCCACCGCGAAGCTCACCACAAAGGCACCCAGACTCAATGAAGCCTTAACAGGTAAATCAATGTAGCCCCCCACGAGGCCCCCCAGGAGGAACCCGAAACCCGCCCCGGCGGCGCCTCCAACCAAGCCCGTCACCATGGCCTCGCTGAGGAACATGAACAGGACATCCGAGCTCTTGGCGCCCACCGCCTTCATGGTGCCAATCTCCTTGGTCCTCTCCATCACCGACACCGTCATGGTGTTGATGATGCTGACCCCCGCCACCAGGAGGCTTATGCCTGCTATCCCCCCCAGCACAGACTGGATGGTGCCCAGGACCCTGCCCACCATGTTCTGGGCGCTGCTGTAGCTTATGACGGTGGCCTTGTCTCCCAGCCTGTCCCTCAGGTTCCTCACGGCCTGGCTTACATCGTCTATGGTTTCCGACTGGGCTATGACGAAGTCAAACTCTCCCCCGATCTCGTAGAACTGCTGGGCCGTGGCCAGGGGCACGGCGATGCTGTCGTCCAGGTTGAAGCCGAAGCTGCTGCCCTGAGCCTTAAGTATCCCCACCACCCGGAGCGTCATCTCTTTCTTGACGCCCCCCACCTGGGCGCTGATCTTTATCCTGTCCCCTAGCTCAATGATCTTCTCATCCAGGTCCACGGGCTTGGCCACGTTGGCACCGACCACCACAACGGCCGAGTCGCCGCGTATTATGTGCCTGCCCACGTCCAACTGGGTGTTCTTATTGATCTCAGCGTACTTCTCCGTGTGGCCGTAGACATCCGTGTAGAAGGTCCTCCCCCTCACGGTGAAGCTGCAGAACTTGTTGGCGATGATGGGCGTGGCTGCGGCTACCTTGGAGGTCTTCCCTATAATGTCCAGCTCCCTCCAGCCCATGGTCTCCCCCACCATACCCATGCCGCTCCTCACGTCCCCAGGAATGATGATGATGTTGGTGGGCCCGAACACGTCCAGCTGCTGCGAAACACTGTCCGTCAGGCCCTGGGTGACGCTCACCAGGCCGGTGACCGCCGCGCAGCCTATGAGGATGCCCACTATGTTGAGGGTGAAACGGAGCTTGCGCTCCTTAACGCCCTGGGTGGACATGAGGAAGATGTCGAGGGGGTTCACGTTAATCACTTAGGGGCCTAGTCCCAGCAGCCGCCGCACCCACACCCAGAACGGCTGAGCCTCCGTGGTCTGGGTGTTGTCCTTTACGTTGCCCGCGACGGTTACGTTCAGCTCCAGGAGCTCCTCGTGCTCCCTGTTAAGATGATCCCTGTACCTCACCGTGATACGCATCACGTGGTCCCCCTCCGGAGCGTCCTCGGCCACCTTGTACTTTATGTCGAAGGGGATGGGGCTGTCGGGGTCCACTGCACCGATATACTCCGTGCTGCCCGGGACCCGTTTGAAGACGGCGTCGCTCTCAAGCTCTATGCTGACAAACTGGACGCTGTCCGTCCCTATGAGGAGTAGATCGGCCTCAAGCTCCGCAGTCTCACCCTTCTTAACCACTACGGTGGGGGCGTCCAGAAGCTCGAACTCTATGAGCTCCTCCACTGAGATGGTCATGACCTCCGCGATCTGGCCCGGCGCGCCCTTGTTATCGAGGTAAACAACCTGGATCCCCACAGGGTAGAGGCCCGCCGGGATATCCCCTGAGGTCTGGAGCCTCCACGTCACGGTTCTGGACTCCCCGTTAACTAGGTCCCCGACGCTTGCCCTGGTGGGCGACAGTGGAGAGATCTTGGTTACGCCGGTGAGGCTTATGGATGATATGAGGTCGAAGGCGTCAGCCCCCTCACATTGAATCGTTGCCGATATGGTGAAATCGTCGCCGGGCCTGACGCTCTGAGTGACCTCCATGCTCTTTATGGTGATTATCGTGTTCTCTGTGATCGCCTTAGAGTCCAGGTTCACTGGAAGAACATAGTTCTGGTAATAGTTGTTACCGGAAGAGTCTCTGTAGGTCGCCCTGGCTGTCAACGTGTAGGCGCCCAGTAAGGCGCTCTTCAACACGGACACGGTTAGCGTGATCCTGATCTGTTCGCCTGGGACCACTGTGTCGAAGCTGGTGACCGTGCCGTCGGTGATGATGATCTGGCTTGTGGATGAGCTTATCTTCAGTTCAAGACCCCGGATGTTTGCGTCCCAGTCGTTCTCGAAGACGTAAAGCAGTTCGCTGGCTGCCCCAGTCTTGGCGTTAACTGTCTCCTGGCCCGACACGTACAGGAGTTTGGGCCTGGACTCGTTGCTCACTACTACGCCAATGGGGATAGACAGGGGGCTGTCAAAACCCGTACCGTACCTGATGTATTTCACTGTAAGAGTAAGCGTGTATGTCCCTAGGGGGGTGTTCTGGTCAACAAATAAAACAGGGTAGTAAATCTTTGCTCTATCTTGAATAACCTCGTATCCTTTCTGCGCGTCTTTAATCACTGAAATCCCGGGAACAAGGGACGTGAGAACCGCTTCAACGGTGTAGATGTCCACCCCGAGGTTCTTCAATGTGACTTTAATGCTGTTAGCCTCTCCTGCAGTAAGGTAGATATTATCCACAGTTACCTGGAGTACATTGGCTTGCGCGCTGGGTATGGGTAGTAATGATATTACCATTACCAGCAGCGCAAGTGCTCCAATAGTTCTTTTCTTTATCATATCATGTCCCTCAACCTTTTCTCTCCTACTATCATGCCGTCTCTTAGCTGAACGAGGCGGTCTGTGTTCTGGCCCACGGCTGGATCGTGGGTGATGAGGACGAAGGTCTTGCCCTCATCCTTGTTGAGCATTCTAAGTAAATGCATTATCTCTCCACCTGTCGTTGTGTCTAGGTTTCCGGTGACCTCGTCTGCTAGGATCAGGTTAGGCTCGTTGGCCAGGGCCCTGGCAATGGCGACGCGTTGCTGCTCGCCTCCGCTGAGCTGGCTGGGCTTGTGGTCAGCTCTGTCGGCCAGGCCGACGAGGTCTAGGAGCTCTATGGCTCTCCTGTGCCTCTGGCCCCTGGAGACGCCCGCTATGGCCATGGGCAGCTCCACGTTGCCGCGGGCGTCCATCCTGGGTATGAGGTTGAAGAACTGGAAGATGAACCCGATCTCCCTGTTCCTGAGCTCCGCCACCTGGTTGTCGTTGAGCTTGCTGAGGTCAACGCCGTTGATGTACACCTTGCCCGATGTTGGCCGGTCGAGGGCGCCCACCATGTTGAGGAGGGTGCTCTTGCCGCTGCCGCTGGGCCCCATGATGGCCATGAACTCTCCCTGCTCCACGGCCATGTTGATGCCTTTCAGCACCTCCAGTGGCCGCCCTCCCTGGATGTAGGTCTTGGTTAAGTCCGCCGTCTCGACTATGTGTTTCACGTCCTGTGCTGCTCCTGTAGCTTGTTTATGAGGTTGAGCCTATGCATGGTCATCTCTCTGACGTTGTTTAGGAGGATTTCTTTTACGTCTGTATCAAGGTTTTGGTAGAACTCTGTCAGCATATGTTCTGTTAAGGTTTGATCTTTCTCGGTGAGCTGTTTGATGAGGCGGGCGGCGCCCTGCTTCATGTCGGTGGACATCCACTTGAAGACCGCTGATAGGTACTTGACGGTGAAATCTAGGCTGTCCACGAAGTGGCTCTCCATGTGCCTGAAAAGGGATCTTCCTTCAGGGGTTATGGAGTAGAAATCGGTGCCGTCCTTCTCCATGGTCTCCACGTAGCCTTTACGCTCCAGGCTCTTCAGGGCTGGGTACACTGTCCCGGTTTTAGGCTCCCACGTGCCCTCGAACTCCTCCTTGAGAGCCTTCAGCACCTCGTACCCGTACTTGGGGCCTCCGTCTAGCTGTATGAGGAGGAGGAGCTGGAGTGGGCTCACATCCATGTTGAAGGGGGTTCTGCCGCCGGGACTCATGGACATAGTTGACCTCTACCTAGTAGACTTCTACTGTTGAGGGCTGTGCCCATTTAATAAACCTTATCCTATTTAGGGGGCGTCGGAGCCGTGAAAAGGATTTAAGCCTAGGCCCCTCTTCGACCTATGTACACCATGCGCGTCCTCATATTCACCGATAATCCCACCACTGGGGAGACGGGCCTGGTCCGGAAGGAGCTCCAGGACCGGGGCGTTGACGTGGACTACAAGGCCCCCTGGGACGTGTCCCTACCGCGTTTCAGGCCTGACTACGACCTAGTCTACGCGCCCAGCAACATGCTTCACAGAGGGACCACCTTCGAGCTACTGCACAGGCTTCTGGTCTTGAGGAGGATCGAGGAGTCTGCCATCGTCATTAACCCTGTTGACAGTATGCTGAACTATAGCAAGGAGCATCTCTCGCTGCAGCTGAAGAAGCTGGGGCTCCCCCACCCTGAGACAGTCATCACCGAGAACATTGAGCACGCCTACGAGTTCGCGTCCCGCCTCCTGGACGCCGACCGTGAGGTGGTCCTCAAGCCTATTTGCATGGCCAGGGGCATCGGCGTCATGAAGCTGAGCCGCATCAGGAGCAGGGAGGACCTGATGCAGTTCCTGGTCTGGTACATCAGGAGCCACGGCGAGGGCGTCTTCTATCTTCAGGAGTACGTCCCCAACCCAGGCTACGATATAAGGTGCTTCGTCATCGACGGCCAGGTGGTGGGCCGGGAGAAGCGGTCCAACCCTGAGGACTTTAGGTACAACGTGGCCGTGGGCGGCGCGGCCGAGCCCTTTGAGGACCCGGTCTACGACGAGCTGGCGGTCCAGGTGGCGGAGGCCGTGGGTCTCAAGATCAGCGGCCTGGACATCCTGCCCAGGAGCGACGGCGAGCCCATAGTCCTGGAGGCTAACTGTTTCCCCGGGTACAAGGCTCTTATGGAGACCACTGGCATCCAGATCTATAAGCTGATAGTGGATTACTTCGTCAGCCTCGCTGCTTGATGGAATGATTTTTTAGGAACCCCGCATCGGGCTTGTACTGATAGGATATGCCGTTCTGTGATAACTGTGGACAGCAGATAGAGGAGAAGCAGAAATTCTGCCCCCACTGTGGGGCGAAGAATGAGGCAGCTTTCCAGGGTCAGGCGACGCAGGTACCGCCACCGCCGCCAGGGCAGAAAAGTGAGGTGTCAGCCCCTAAGAAGGTCATCGATATTGAGGTCGATGAGCAGGACATTGACCAGGCCAAGGAGAAGGCCAAGCGCGGGTTGAGCGCGGCCTTTGGCTTCGCCAAGAGAGGGCTGAGCAAGGGCGCCGAGATCGCCGGCAAGGGCATCGAGGTCGCCGGTAAGGGGATCGAGGCAGCCCGTGAGACAATAGATGAGAGGAGAAGCGCATCGTCCCAGGATGCCCCTAAGAATCAAGGTGAGCAGAGGTTCTGCCCCCACTGTGGGGAGGCTGTGCCCGGCTCGGCCAAGTTCTGTAACCACTGCGGCCACAAGCTTGAGTGACCCAAACCTCCTATATTTTTCTCTGATAGTAGTACAGGGTTTGTAGTACCAGGTATTGGATGCCCGCCGTTACCACTGTGGAGAACTGCTCCAGGTAGAATAGGATCAGGTTCAGGCCCAGGAGGTAGGCTAGAAGCCCCACTGACCCTATCTCTATCCCCCACCTCTCACGCCTCAACAAGATGAGCGCTGCAGCCGCCACCAGAGCCACACCCATCACGCTGTCAGCTATGACGTAGCCTATTATCCACCTGCTGCTGAGGTGGAATGATGGGGGCAGCTCCGACGCCAGCACAGAGAGGAAGGCGTCCATATTCGACGAGTCCAGCGAGGCCTCCATGAAGGCTGCGAACCGCGTCATGCTTGGGACGCCCAGCATGAACAGGGTGATGACAAGGAACGTTTTCACTCTCCTAGGCGTCACGTACCGTCTCTCTACAGTCTTCACAAGCCCTATGATCTTGTCGAAGAGGTTGGGGTCATCTGATGCCAGATGCAGGGCGTCTGTCTCTACGAAGTGGGTGAGCTCCTCCGCTAACCTGAATAGGTCCGGGTTGCTGGTCTTCTCCTTTATCCGCGCAAGCCTGCTGCACAGGTCCTGGTGCTCCTCTGGCTCAAGGTCGTGGTCCAGAACCTCGCTCAGGGTCTCCAGAACCGCATAGAACTCGCCTCTAGCGTCCAGATCCGCGCCCCGGCTCACTCTCAGGTAGAGGATGACCATGAGGAGGAAGCAGGCGTAGATTATGGGGGCCGCTGCGGGGAAGAAGTAGTCGTTGGCCTGGGTGATGAACTTGCCCACCTCGTCTATGAAGAGGCCGACGCCGACGCCGGAGATCATGGCGCTCCATGTGTAGGCCCACCTGTTGGCGTATAGGAGGGGCAGGATGCTTGAGGTGTACAGGAGTACGCCGCCGTAGAGGACGTGGGCTATGTGGAGGGTCTCGTTGCCCAGCTGGGGGTACCCTGTCATCTCAAGAAGTAGTCTGGTTAGGCTGACGCTGGCGGCGAAGCTCAGGATGTTGAGCCTCATGTACCTGTCCGCACCCATCCTCTGCACAGGCTTCCAGATTCGGCTCACTAGCTGACTCATGGTTACAGGTATCGCTAGCGTTACCTTAATGTATTTTGACTGGAAGAGAAGAAGAAACGGGGACTCTACTTCCTCTTGGCCTTATCCATGTCTACGAGAACCACTATGCAGGCGTTCACCATGACTATGCCGTGGGTCTTGGCCTCCGCTGCCGTATCCTCCGTGGGGAACTGGAGGCCACCCTTCACCACCTTGATCCTTCTTCTACCCTCGGGCAGGATGCTGAGAACGGCCTCACCGTCCACCTTCTCGGGGTTGGGGGCTGCAACGGTGACGTCCACCATGAGGGCGTCCTCCATCTCGCTGAACTTTTCGAACTTGAAGAGGCTGCCAAGGCCCACCATGCTGCTGTGGCTTATGGCGTCCTTCACGGCCCTCTGGGCTGCCTTGGTCTCGTCCATGCCGTGGAGGTCGACGCCGGTACCCACCTCGACCAGGTATCTCCTGTAATCCATTTTGATCCACTGGAACCGTGTTGATTCTTGGTTAAAACGTGTTCCATCCGGGATACAGTTAAAAGGATGTGAATGCTGTCTTTACGGAAACGTCGAGGTATATTCAGGGGTGCCACGGTATGGTTGGATCAAAACAGTTGGCGATGGATAAGATCAGGGAGTTCCTCATGGAGGACATCGGGTACGGTGACATAACATCCACCGCCCTCATACCTGAGGGTCAGATGGCTAGGGCGCGCCTCTACTACCGGGAGCCAGGTGTGGCCTCTGGCCTGGAGGAGGCGACCCTCATCTTTGAGGTCCTGGAGTGCACCGTACAGGTGCATGCGAGGGACGGCTCAAAGGTTGAAGCCCGAAAAGTCTTACTGACGGTGGAGGGGCCCGCCAGAGCCCTTCTGGCGGGTGAGCGCACAGCCCTCAACATCGTGGGGCGGATGGCTGGGATAGCCACCCAGACCGCCGAGGCTGTGAGGCTGGCGGCCGCCAGGAACCCCACTATACGGGTGGCTGCGACGCGGAAGACCCTTCCCGGTCTCCGTGACCTTGACAAGAGGGCCGTGGAGCACGGCGGAGGCGACCCCCACAGGTTCAGGCTGGACGACTGCGTGCTCATCAAGGACAACCACCTGGAGCTGGTTCCCTCCATCACGGAGGCCGTGAGGAGGGCTAGGAGAAGCGTCAGTTTCACCAAGATGATCGAGGTAGAGGTCAGGAGCCTAGCTGAGGCTGAGGAGGCCGCCAGAGCCGGGGCGGAGATCATAATGTTCGACAATATGTCACCGAAGGAGATTAAGGCGAATCTCAGCAGCCTTAGGGAAAAAGGTCTGAGGGATGGCTTCATCTATGAGGCCTCGGGGGGAATCACCCTGGATAACATAGGGGAGTACGCCGCGGCCGGCGTGGACGTAGTCAGCCTGGGCTCTCTCACCCACAGCGTGAGGAGCCTGGACGTCAAACTCGAGATCGAGATGATCTGATGGGCCTCAACGAGCTGCAGAGGCGCGTCCTGAGGCTGAAGGAGGAGAAGAACGCCCTCCTCCTGGTCCACAACTATCAGGTGCCCGAGATTCAGGTACTGGCCGACCGCCTGGGGGACAGCCTGGAGCTTTGCAGGGAAGCCCAGAAGGTGGCAGACGCCGACATGATAGTTTTCTGCGGCGTGGACTTCATGGCTGAGACGGCCGCGGTGCTGAACCCAGGCAAGAAGGTGGTTATACCCAGCCTGAAGGCCCGGTGCCCCATGGCGGCCATGCTCACTGTGGAGAAGGTGCTGGAGGCTAAGGCATTGCACCCGGGCACCCCTGTGGTGCTCTACGTGAACACCCTGGCTGAGGCCAAGGCCGAGGCCACCGTCACATGCACCTCGGCTAACGCGGACAGGATCATCAGGAAGCTGGGCGCCGAGAGGGTCATATTCGGGCCGGACAGGAACCTCGCCTACTTTGTCAGCAGGAGGGTGCCCGACGTCGAGATCATACCTGTGCCCGAGGACGGTTACTGCAACGTCCACAGGTTCATCGGCGACGGGGCCGAGGCCATGGAGCTGAAGAGAAAGCATCCCGGCGCTGAGGTCTGGGCTCACCCCGAGTGCGAGCCCGCGTTCCAGGACAGGGCAGACTTCGTACTGAGCACCGGGGGCATGGTGAGGAGGGCCCGGGAGTCGCCGGCCGAGGTCTTCATAGTGGGCACCGAGGTGGGCCTCATCGACAGGTTGGCCCGGGAGAACCCCGGTAAGACTTTCCTGCCCGCCAAGATGCACGCAGAGTGTGGGGCCATGAAGCGGATCACATTAGAGAACCTGTACGCTGCGCTTATCAACGAGGAGCCCGTGGTCAAGGTGCCAGAGGACGTGGCCTCAGGGGCCCGGGTGGCCATAGAGCGGATGCTCAAGATGAGCGTCTAGGAGAGATACTCTTTTCACCTAGATTTCATTCACCTTGCTAACAGTGAGTATAATGTCTGTCATCGAGTTTGAGGGTAAGAAGCCTAAGGTTCACCCATCCGTGTTCCTGGCTCCAGGCAGCTGGGTCATCGGGGACGTGACCTTGGACGAGGACGTGAACGTCTGGACCAACGCGGTCATCAGGGGCGACGACGACACCGTGAAGATAGGGGCCCGGACGACGGTGCTGGAGGGCTGCCTCGTGGAGGCTCCGACGGGCAACCCGGTGGAGATAGGCTCCGACGTGATCATAAGCCACGGCGCCACTGTCCACGGGGCCAAGATAGAGGACGGCAGTATCATAGGCATCGGCGCCATAGTGCTGGACAACGCCAGGATCGGCTCCAAGTCCATTGTGGGCTCAGGGGCGCTGGTCTCCCCCCGCACGGAGATACCGGGCAACCAGCTGGTGCTCGGGGTGCCGGCGAAGCCCGTGCGCGAGTGCAAGGAGTCCGAGCACGAGTACATGCGGAAGGAGCATGAGCGGACCCTGAGCAAGGCCAAGGCCTACAAGAAGATTTACGCCGGTAAGTAGCCCTCTAGAGGATTTGGGTATTCTTCGTGCCGCCGTCAATGGCTTCTCGGTGCTGGGGGCCCTGGACCAGTATTTAATGAGGTTTTTTCTCCTAAAATCGATACCCCCCTACCATTTTTTCACATCAGCCAATGTTTGAGCGTTGGTTAATGTGCTGAATGGGCCGTGTTTCTGCATGGAATGGACGGTGTTTCTGCATAGAATGGGATCGTGAAGGCGTGTTTCCGTGGCTCCTTTTGGCGTGGGGCGTCCGTTTCCGGTTTTTCTGCTCTACCCCCCCTCCCCCCTCTGTCTGGGGGCTCCGGTGCTGGCGTGGT
>JBDRQD010000002.1:0-90180 GCA_043826455.1 Candidatus Bathyarchaeota archaeon | reverse complement strand
GTCCCGTGACTCGCCCATGTGCCGGTAGTTGAAGTCTATGTCAACGCTGAAGCGCCGGGGCGGCCTGAGGTGGACGAAGTTGAGGGCGGTCCCACCGTAAAGGGACAGGTGCTCCCTTAGGAACGGAATAACTGAAACCTGAGCCATAAAGTCGCTTATACGGCACACCTTCTCCAGCACCGCTGGGCTGTAGGGGTACCTTGACTGGAGCTCCCTTATGTCGTAGCCTATCACGTCAGATTCCTCGGAGAAGGCCTGCGAAGTACTCAGGGATGTACAGCCTCCACCGCCTGTCCAGCGGCCCGGGGACGCCCCTGACCAGGTACGTGGGCGGCCCCTCCACCATGCCCTCAAGCGCATTCAGTGTGTCCTC
This sequence comes from Candidatus Bathyarchaeota archaeon, assembly GCA_043826455.1. Lineage (GTDB taxonomy): Archaea > Thermoproteota > Bathyarchaeia > TCS64 > TCS64 > RBG-16-57-9. The sequence continues at coordinate 89,807 of JBDRQD010000002.1, read as the reverse complement.
GGGGAGGTGGCGGTGGTAGACGCTGTGCTGCCTAAGCAGCTCCAGTACATAGCCCGTGACGCGTGTCTGCTTCTGGTTACCGATCATCCTTAGCAGCCCCGGTATCTGCTGGTACTCGACGCCACCCAAGGTTTCCAAGCTCTTCAGAGTCTGCTCCCACCCCCCAACATGTTTGGGCTTGTCGAGACACTCTATGAGGAGCCTCTCCTTGCCGCAGACCCTGACGCTGTATCCACGGTAGCGGAGAGCCTGGATACTGGTCTCTGTGTCGCTTGTGTATACCGGTTTTATCGTGTTGCCGCCGATGTTGAACTCCCTGAAGTTGTCACGGGGCTTAACACATACCTGGGTCTGCGTGGAGGCGCTGTATGCTGCCCCGTGAAGGGTTAGAGCGGTGTGGTAACCCAGGTAGTACTCAGGCCTGAGTTTGCTGGCTACTATTATGGAGTCGGCAGCCGGTTTCCCTGTCAAGGGGTCGACCGCCGTGTAGAGGCCACGGCGGATGCGCTGGGCTCTGCCCTGCCTGATCATTGGAGTGATCACTTTGTCGTAGACGTATTTCGCTGTGGCTGCCTCATTGTGCTCCCTGTATTGCTCTGTGATTTCCTGGATTGTAGCTGTGTTTTGCTGGAGCAGCCACGTGTAGGTGCTTTCGATGTTACTCATTTTGATCATTATACCCCTTTCTAGGGGGTAGTATCTTCGCATCGGCTAATAATTATTTCTGTTTCTGGTCACAATACACCATTTTACGGGGTATTATGATCGAAAATAGAAAATATGACTATTGCTTGGAGCCTTGACTGAACATACTCTAAAAATTTACGCCTTAGAAGACAATCCGCCAATCAATTTAATTTCATAAGCAGATAATAATTATATAGTGTCATGGTCGAAAAACAAGAGCTTGACATCATCGAACTCTTCATCGACGAGCTCGCCAACAGAGCCCCATACAGATATGCAGGTGAGAAACCTCTAGCAGTTCTCGCCGCCCTGGAAACAGCTACCGAAGCTATGCGTAAGAACAACCTTACCTTAAGCCAAGCCCTCACATCACCGCTCCTAGGAAAGGAGATAAAGAGATCATATATCCGTCTAGCTAAAAGAACAGGCAAACTCAAGAACCCTGAGTCTTCATGGAGCAATGTCGTCTCTTCAAAAAAGGAGCTAGTCAACATCCTCCACACAAGGAAAAGCATCGACGAGGCCTTCAGAACCGTCTCCAAAGAGAGAGCAGACAGAGTCCTAACGAAATATTACTCTAAACTAGAAACCTAGCCCCCACAATATTTTTTCACTCTCAATAGACCATATTTATGTAGTATGTCCCCACTTAAGTTCAAACGATCCCGCCTCCCACTACTAATATGTCCAAAATGCAGAAAAAAACACGAATACTTAGTAAAAACAGAAGGAGTTGATGGGATTGATCGTTTTATTTGCTACTACTGTGGTCACGACTTTGGCGAAGATGACTCCAAGTTGCCGTGGATTACACAACGTGTACAGACAATTGTTTGTCCAGACTGCGGTGAAGACGTAACTTGCTCTTCTGGGAATATAATGAGTCGGTACAAGATTCAACAACTCGTTTGTCCTTTTTGTAAAAAAATAATTGCAGTCAAACTTACAAGACGGTGGATATCGAGCCGAGAGGCACTGTTTAATGAGCGAAAAGAAGGTCTCTTGAAGGTCAATGACAGGCAGGACCTATTCGCTGTCATCTACTTTAAGACGTGCGCCAACGAGGAAGGAGGAGCGTGGCTAAGCTCAAGACTACAGGATGGGAAAATATTGTGGGTTGAAGGGGAGGCTGTAGGGTATTATCTAGCCAATAGTCAACAGATATTTGAGAAGGGGTCTTTCCATTGTCTTAGGCAAATATTCGTCGCGCCTCAGTATAGAAACAAGGGATATGGAACCATTATGTTATACGATTTTCTTGAAGGCCGAGAACATGTTGTTATTGAAGCTCCTAACGAAAAGCTGTTAGGCCTCTTGAAGAAGAACGATTTGGTCGATGTGGATGGTCGGTCTAGGCAGATATCCTACGTTACTTTAATGTAGATCTTTAATTAGCTATGCATGAATATACCGTATGACACGTATAGAATGAATTCGGCAATTACGATAATCTATATTAAACGTGATTTCTCTTTTATACAGTGTAAATATTAGACATTAAATGCTAGTCCTTAGTATTATATCTGACTCTTAATTAAAGACCTATCCTATATATCACTATGACTTTAGGAAATTAAATAGATGTAAATAATGTTCATACAAATAATTATTAAAATATTTATGTCTATTATAATTTATCCACTAGTCGATGACAGATACATTAAAAGTCTGCAAGTGCTGTAAGATGATAGTGGATAAACGGTTTGTAGATGTGCACATGGAGCATCTCGACTGTATCCGTGAATCATTAAGGCAAATTCGAACAAAGAGCAGCGACTATGAATGGGCACAATTAATGAAACGATTTGAGAGAAACAGAGATGCCTATCAACACCTTCTCAGTCTTGAGAGAGAAGAAGTATAAGCTTCAGTTAGCTTGGTTTTATTTTTCTTCACACTTTCCCTCAACAAGAGCTTAGAAAACAATCATTTTCCTACTATAAATATGATAAATAGCTTAATTTTCTATCTATGGCCCGTAGATCTTATTCTTCAACGAGTTTGGGTGAGCCTTGAACTCTCTACCCTGTAGGACACGGATCGAGAGCCTTAGTAACTTGTTGGTTCAGTTGATATCATTTTGATACATAACACAGGCAAAAAGCCTACCCTTAAACGACAAAATGAAAAAGGGGAAATCAGCGGGAGATATCTCCACTGAGGGTGGGGTTCGAACTTCACATCTAACCTGAGATAGTTAACTTAAGCGTAGACGAGTGGACTCCAATCTAGACTCGTGCCTTTTCTATCCAAATGGATCTGTCGAAGCAAGGCTACGAGATGTTCTTCAAGCCCTACCAAGTACTTGCTTTAAATTATCTGTGGACCGTCCCGGAAGGCGCGAAGAGCAAAGAGGTGTGGCTGAATGCCAATGAGCAGCTTGAGGGCTTGATCAGCCGGGCCAGTGTCATCAATAGCCTCAACGCCATGGTGGACAACGGTATACTGGACTACGAGGAGAGAACGGGGAAGGGAGGCCACCACCGTGTATACCACCATAGATATAGCGAAACGCAGCTCAAAGAACATCTTGCATCACGCTTCATTGCGAAGCTACTTGAAGAGTTCCCCAAGGAAACAAGAAAAGCTGCAGGCAGTTTTTAAACACCTCAAAATAAGTCCCTTAAAAGGCGAAATAAGCCATCTTAAATAAGTGTATCCTTCCGGCCCCACCACCTCTAACCAATAACCTTTCCAAACGGCCTCGTTCCACCTTTTTATCGCGCGGCCGCTGCTACCCATCTCTCTGGTAGACCACCCTGCCATCCACGATGGTGGTGAGCGCCTTGGCCTTCACTATGTCCCCGGGGGGACAAGTAAGGATGTCAGTGTCCAGAACCACCATGTCGGCCAGCTTCCCGGGCTCGATGCTGCCCTTGATGTCCTCCTCAAAGGTGATGTACGCCCCGTTCCAGGTGTACACCCTTATGGCGTCCATTACACTTATGGCCTGGCTCCTGCTCAGGTCCTGGCCCGTCTCACTGGTCCTGTTTACGCAGACGTGGATGCCCTCCACGACATTAGCGCTGCACACGGGCCAGTCCGCGTTGCCGCTGGCCACTATGCCCATCTCCTTGAAGCTCCTCATGGGCATGTACCGCTTCATTCTCTCCATCCCCATGAAGCTTCTGTGCTGGTCCCCCAGCTCCCAGCCGAAGCCCACTGAGGTCGAGCTGGTCACGTCCATCCGCTTCATCCTTTCCAGGCCCTTCTTCGTAGGGAGGCTGCAGTGCTCCAGGCTGTGCCTGGCGTCCTTCCTGGGGCTCTTGCTGTGGGCCGTCTCGATGGCGTCCAGGAAGAAGTCGATGCCCCTGTCGCCGATGGCTCCTATGCCGCACCTCATCCCCGCGTCGTGTAGCTTCACCACCAGGGGGGCGAACTCGGCGAGGGCCCTGCCGTCGGTCAGCTCCTCGTTGGTGTACCCGTGGACGACGCCATAGTTGTCCGGGGTGGGGTAGTTGAGGTAGGGCTCGTAGACGGCGCAGTTGCCGGCGCTCATGCTGCCGTCGTGGCCAAGCTTGATGCCCGCGAACTTGAGGTGGCTGTCGCCGAAGTGGGTCATGTACCCAGCCTCCACGCTGATGTCCACGGCTAGCTGGTACCTCTCGTTCCGGTAGTACGATCGCCCCATGGCGGGAGCCGCTATCAGGAAGCTGTTCCTTATGGGGAACTCGCCGTCATTAAGCATCTCCTGGTAAATGGGTAAAAAGTCCATGGGGGCGCCGGGCTCCTGGAGGCTGGTGATGCCCCAGGACAGGAACAGCCGGATGGTGTCCCGTATACCCTCCTTCATCTCCTCCCGTGTGACGGGGGGCTCCTTGGCCATGAGGTCCTGGACCGGCTTCTCGGCCTCCTCCCGGAGGTTGCCCAGGGGCTCCCCGGTCTCTGGGTCACGCTCGATGAGGGACGGGGGCTCCGGGTCCGGGGTGTCCTTGGATATGCCGGCCAGCTCCAGGGCCAGGCTGTTGACCCTCATCCCGTCGTGGCCCCCCTGCCGTGTCACCGAGATGGGGTGATCCGTGGACGCCTTGTCCAGGTCGTACCTGTTGGGGAACCTCTTCTCCTTCAGCTTGGACTCGTTGTACCCGTAGCCCTGTACCCATCGGCCCGCGGGCGTAGCCTCGGCCTTCTTCCTCAGCTCCTCTATGAGGGCGTCCATGCTCCGCACGTAGCGGAGGTCAACGGTCCTGACGCGTCTGCCTCCGTGGCTGAAGTGGGCGTGGGTGTCCACGAACCCCGGGGTGACCAGCTTCCCCCCAAGATCGATGACCTTGGTGTGCTTGCCTGCGTAGGCCCGCACCTCACCGGTGGAGCCTACCTTGATGATCTTCTCTCCCTTACACGCGACGGCCTCCGCTATGGTGTCGTACTTGTCCACTGTGACGATCTTCCCGTTCACTAGGACCAGGTCCGCGAAGAGCTCGTCCGGCACCTTTCCCGCCATAAAACCACAGTTGTATGTATTTACCGTAATTATTTAACGGCTCGTACCGCCCGGATCGCAAATTATATGAGGCATCCGGGGCCCAGATTCAGGGTACCATTGTCTCTGGACTTGTGGCAGGGCGCCGAGCAGGAGTACGCCTCGGGCTCACGGCCCGTGGAGCTCTTCGAGGCCCTGGGGAGGAAGGGGGCATACGTGTTCAAGCCCGACGACGGCGTGCCCAGGGCGTTCCTACGAAACGGCGGCCTCTGCTACGTCCACTCCAACCTCTTCGAGGCCTGCACCCCTGAGTGCAGGAACCCGCTGGAGCTGGTGGCCTACGACAAGGCGTGTGAGGCCTACGCCCGGCTGGCCTCGTGGGCCCACGAGGAGGAGAAGGGGCAGCTGGTGCACCTGTACAAGACTAACATCGCCGCCGACCCCAAGGGTGAGCGGCGGTACACTACGGTGGGAAGCCACGAGAACTACCTGGTGGAGAGGAGCAGCTACCTCAAGGGACAGAGCCTGCTGGTGCCGTACCTGATCCTCAGGCAGGTCTTCTGCGGAGCAGGTGGGATCATGGACGGAGTCTATATGATGAGCCCCAGGGTCATCTTCCCCAAGAAGGTTTACAGCGAGGTGAGCACCGACTACCCCATCGTCAGCACCCGGGACGAGCCCCACGCCGGGGACGGCTATGTGAGGGCGCATATAGTTAACGGAGAGGGGGCCAGGTCGGAGCTCACCACGTTCCTCAAGCACAGCGTCACGGGCTACGTCCTCAAGGCGCTGGAGGCCGGGCACCTCACCCATGTGCCCGAAGTACTGGACCCCATCGAGTCCAACAAGGTAATGTCCATGAACCTCCGGGGAGACTGGGAGGTCCCGCTGGCCGACGGGGGAAGAATGAAGGCTGTGGACTACCTGAACACGTATTATCTGGACGCCGTCGAGAAGGTGTTCTCGGAGGCCGAGCCGGGGGACCACGACCTTGAGGCGCTGCGGATGTTCAAGTGGGTCCTGGGAAAGCTGGACGAGGGCCATATAGAGAGCCTGGACACTTCCGTCGAGTGGGTCATCAAGAAGAGGCTTGCCGAGGAGGGCCTGGACGAGTTCGAACTGGAGGAGGGCCTGGGGCCTGAAGCCGCCAAGGAGGCTGCCCTGTTTCAATACACGGCGGTCACGGACCCCCTCTACGAGGAGCTGGTGGAGAGGCGCGGACTGAAGACTGTGGTGTCCGAGGACGACGTGGAGAGGGCTTTTAATGAGCCGCCCTTTGAGAGCAGAGGCAGGCTCAGGGTGGCCCTGGCTGAGCGGCTCAGGGACAACGTCAAGACCATAAGCTGGTCCCACTTGAAGCTGAGGCCGGAGATACATTACCCCGCCTTCGAGTTCAACTCCCTGGGGGGCTGGACAAGCCAAGAGATTGAGAGGAAGATAGCGGAGATAGAGGCCAAGCTCTGACCGGCTTGAAGCATGATTTCGCCAGTAGTAAGTGTTAAAGACTGTATCACCCCATGGAAGCCATTCGCCCAGTTTCGAGGACACGAGGTTGATGGAGAGCAAGATTCGGGGAGTAGAACACGAGCTGGCCATGAACACCAGGCCCCAGCTCCCCCACGGCTCCCTGGTGCACCTGGTGGGGATGGCCATAGAGGAGCTGAGACGGGCCGGGTACGTGACCTCCATAAGGGTGGAGGAGCCCCGCCTGGACTACCTGGCCTACAACAGCTTCAGGGTCTACGACGACATGAGCCACCTGGAGCTGTCCTCCCCCAGCTACAACACACCTATGGAGGCCGTGGTCTACGACAAGGTGGCCGAGCTCTTCGGCTTCTACGCGGCCAGGGGCCTCCAGAGCTACTTCCGGGGCGTGAACGCCTACAAGAACAACGTCTCTAACATCAGAGCAGACGGGGAGTGGAGGGCGGTCTCCTACTCGACCCACTCCAGCATACTCATGAGCCGCAGGGTCTGCAACCCCCAGGTCTGGGACAGGCTTGAGAAAGCCCTGGCGCCCTTCATGGTAGCCCGCATACCTCTCACCGGCGGCGGCGACTACGTTCCTTGCAAAGGCGACGGTTCACTTCCGCGACCGGGGAAAGTGATGAAGGGAGAAGGCCTACGCTATGTCATCAGCCCCAGGGCTGCCTTCGTGAAGCGGCTGTCGTCCAACGACACGGTGGACGCCAGGGGCATCCTCAACCAGAGGGATGACCCCCACGCCGACCCTGAGAAGTATTGGAGGCTTCACGACATCAACTGGGAGGGCCTCAGGAGCCCCTACCAGGTATACCTCAGGGACTGCCTGGAGACCCTTGTGATGACGGCCTACGAGAAAGGCTACTACGGTAGCCCCCCGAGGCTGGCGGACCCTGTGGCCGCCATGAAGGAGCTGACCGTGGACACAGAGGAGTGCAACTGGAAGGTCCGCCTGGAGGGCGGCGGACACGGTGACGCCCTGGCCGACATCCTTGAGGGCTTCTACTTGGCCGGGATCGAGGAGATGATGGACGAAGAAGCACCCAATGAGGCTGACAGGGCTGCCTTCAACCTCATCCAGGCCACGGTAGACGGCCTGGGGGAGCGCCGGCTGGAGTACTTCATCGACGGCATCGACTGGGTTACTAAGAAGGCCCTCATCGAGGAGTACTCTGGAGCCCTTGAGGAGGGCGTAGGCATCTGCAACCAGTACACCCTCCTCGACGGGGAAGTCCTCCAGTACCTGGGCGAGGCCCCCGAGGACACCCAGACGACCTTCAGCCTCGATGACTCGCTGGCCTTCGCCAGGGACGCTGCCCCGTGGGAGGACTGGGACAGCCTTCCCGAGAAGGTGACCCGCGCCACGATGAGCGGCCCCGAGGGCACCAGGGAGTACATCAGGTGCCTGGTGGCCAGGGAGTTTCCCGGCATGTTGAGCTCCGTGGAGTGGGAGAGGATAAACTTCCACAATGCCACCATACGCCTGGACGAGCCTTTCATCTTCAACAAGCAGATGTGTGGAGACGCTCTTGAGGAAGCGGCTGGGACCTTCATGGAGTTCACGGCCGCACTAGACAAGCTTAACAGGACTGGGGGCCACCTAGTGTTCAAGCCTGTGGACGACCACGAGAGGCGTGACAGGGAGGTCTAGAATTGTCTGATAAGAAGGATGAGGGCCTCTTCCCTTCATTTAAGAAGAGGAAGCTGAAACGCGGCAAGGTGACCATCAAGAAGGAGCACAGTGAGGTCGCGGCGCCTCCCGGAGAGTAGAGCCTAGCCTTCTGTGACCCATCTCTGTTTGAGGGCGCTTGTCGTTTTTCCAATATCCTTAAATAGATCATGTTATGTTAATCTAACACAATGTTAGAAATACACCACAAAATGTGGGATATTGATAACATAGGAGAGAAGTGGAATGGCTGAAACCATCTGGATAACGGCGATACCCATTGTAGCGCTCCTAATAGTGACGATAGGGGCGTACTCGCTGTGGAGAACCATCAAGGAGAGGAGGAGCGGGTTCCCTCTCCAGGACGAGAGAACCGTAAGGATACAGGGCAAGGCCGCGATGGTTGCCTTCAACCTGGGGACATGGTACCTTATACTCCTCAACTTCTACAACATGTACCGCATAGAGTTCCAGGGACTGGAGGAGATGGGCTCTATGCCCGTCATCAACTCGGCGGTCATCCTCATGAGCGTTGGCTACATCGTCCTTTACACATACTTCAACCGCAAGGAAGCCACTTAGGGGTGGCCTCATGAGAAACAGGATAAAGGAGCTGAGGGCCCGCCACGACATGACTCAGGCGGACCTGGCCAAGAGGGTTAAGGTAAGGCGGGAGACCATAGTCTACCTGGAGGCGGGCAAGTACAACCCGTCTCTGAAGCTGGCTCACGACGTGGCCGTGGCTCTGGGCGCCACCATCGACGAGCTTTTTCTGTGGGACGACGAGGGAGGTGAGAAAGAGTGAGTGTCTGGATAATAGGGGCAATCGGTGTCGCGGTGGCGTTGATGGGCGCCGCCTACGTCGCGCATGTGAGGAGAGGCGGATTGGGGATGCATAGGGCTGCGCCCGTGGTCATCGCCCTGGCCGTGTTGGCGGTCGCCGTCAACGAGTTTGTGGTTATACCCACGTGGGGCGTCGAGGCCGGGACTACGGTATCCTCGGCGTTCTTCATGTGTGTGATACTCCCAATAGCCGCTTACCTTAGCAGTAAGAAGTAGTGGGGGGTTAGCTGTTCATGGGGCCGTCTTTGCAGGCGGCTTGTTTTTCCCTTTTTTGGGGTTCCAGGGTTGTACCTAGTGGCTGGGAATTTAGCGAATATGGGGGGTGATGGCAGCTGCGTGGAAGAATGTGATATTTTTTCGGGTTGCATTTAGCTATTTTATAATGTTCTTTAGTTTTGGGTGGGCTTCGCATGTGTTTGATATAGTGTTAGAGTTTCCAGATGGTGGGTCTGAGTGACCGTCATCACGCGTATGTGCGCTGCTCCTTCATCGTCGGCTGATGAAAGCTGTTAAACGGGGGGGTGTCGTGTAGAATCCTGAGACGGTTTGAGGATCGCCGTGGTGGCCGACGACCTTACTGGCGCCCTGGACACGGGGGTCCAGTTCAAGGCGTGGGGGCTCAGTGTGGAGGTGGCGCCGGCCCCGGATAGGCTGGGGAGCCTTCAGGGGTCCGCGGACGTCATAGTTGTTAACACCGACTCCCGGGGCGACGGGCCGGAGGAGGCTCGCCGGAAGGTGGTGGAGGCCTCGGAGGCCCTGGCCGGCCTGTGCGACGTGTTCTACAAGAAGGTGGACTCCACGTTGAGGGGCAACGTGGGGGCCGAGCTGGACGCCGTCATGGAGGCCACAGGCAACACGGTGGCTGTGGTGGCTCCTGCGTACCCGCCTAACGGGAGGGTGACCCTTGGTGGCAGCGTCTATGTGAACGGCGTCCCCCTCAACGAGACGGAGTACGCGTCCGAGGTGGCTGTCCGCAGCTCCTATGTACCCGAGATCATAGGCGCCCAGACAGGCAGAAAGGCGGCGCACATAGCTCTCCCGACCGTTAGAAGCCGTGATGCTCTCCGCGGAGAGTTTCAGGCTCTGATAGACGAGGGCGTCAGCGTGGTGGTCCTGGACGCCGAGGCCGAGAGGGACCTCCTGGCCGCCGCCGGGCTCCCCGTGAAGGTCTTCTGCGGCTCAGCCGGCCTGGCCTCGGAGCTACCCGAGGGCCTGGGCCTCAGAGCCCCTGAGCCCACAGTCACGGTGTGTGGAAGCGTCCGCTCATCATCCAGGGCGCAGGTGGTGAGCCTCGTAGATCGCCTCGGGGTCTCGCAGGTGAACTTGGACACCATCAGCTTGTTGAGGGGAGGAGAAGCCGCGGAGGAGGCTCTGAGGAGGGCTGACAGTGCTTTATCCTCCGGGATGCACGTTGCGCTGGTGTCGGCCCCAGACTCGAGCCAGGTGGATGAGACGAGGAGGCTGGGCCTGCGCCTGGGCTTGAAGGAGGCTGAGGTCGAGAGGATGGTGGTGGACGCATTATCGGAGATTACAGTAAAACTGCTGAAGAGACACCAAGTATCAGGGATTGTTCTCACAGGAGGCGCCACGGCCCTGGCCGTGTGCAGAGGACTGGGAGTCGAGAGCATGGAGATCACAGGAGAAGTCCAGCCCGGAGTACCCGTCCTAGCTCTCTCCAACGGGGTGAGGGCGGTGACCAAGGCCGGGGGCTTCGGCTCAGGTGACGCCCTCATAGAGGCGGCGAAGTACCTGAAGAGGGTGAGTGCATGAGGCCGCTGATAGCGATAACCATGGGGGACCCGGCCGGCATCGGCCCCGAGATCATAGCCAAGGCGCTGAGCGATTCAGAGATCTATGAGACGTGCAGGCCAGTGGTGGTCGGGGACGGCTCAGCCATGCGGATGGGCCTGGATGTGGCCCGGGCCAAGCTATCCATCAACGCCATCAAGGAGCTTGGTGAAGGCCGCTACACTCACGGAGCCATCGACCTGCTGGACTTGGAGAACATCGACCCGGATAGGCTGGTCATGGGTGTACCCCAGGCCATGGCCGGCAAGGCGTCCGTGGAGTACGTGCTCAGGGCCACGGACATGGCCCTGGCGGGGGAGGTGGACGCCATGGTGACGGCGCCTCTTAACAAGGAAGCCATGCACATGGGAGGCTACAGCTACCCGGGTCACACGGAGCTCCTTGCCGAGAAGGCGGGCACCGAGAACTACGCCATGATGCTCATATGCGGTAACCTGAGGGTGGTCCACGTCACCACCCACATACCCCTGAGGCTGGTGCCCGAGAGGGTGACCAAGGAGAGGATCATTGCCACCATTGAGGTTGCCTACGACGCGGCCCGGAAGTTGGGCATAGAGGCCCCCAGGATCGCCGTGGCCGGGCTGAACCCCCACAGCAGCGACGGCGGCCTCTTCGGCGACGAGGAGAGGACAAAGATCGAGCCCGCGATAGCGGAGATAAAGATGAGAGGCCTCAACGTGGATGGGCCCGTCCCACCAGACACTGTTTTCGGGAAGGCCCTGGGCGGCCTCTACGACGTGGTGGTGGCCATGTACCACGACCAGGGCCACATACCCGTGAAGCTGGCCGGGTTCAGGTGGGACGAGGCGGCGGGGGCTTGGGGCGACATGGGGGGCGTCAACATGACCATCGGCCTCCCCTTCATCAGGACCAGCGTTGACCACGGCACCGCTTATGGCAAGGCCGGGAGAAGGGACGGCACAGCCAACCCCCAGAGCCTCAAGGAAGCCATACAGGTGGCCATCCAGATGGCCCGCGCACGGAAAAACTTCAAACCCCATAAACGTATGAGGTGATGAGCGACCCATGAGTTTCCCAAGGATGGTGCAGGCCAGGCAGGTATTCAACCACCCCAAGGTACCCGACGTTAAGGCGGCGATACGTGAGGAGCTGAAGAGGAAGGGCCTGAACAGGAAGATCAGGAAGGGCAACAGGATAGCCGTCACCGCGGGCAGCAGAGGCATAGCCAACATCGCCGACATACTGGCCGCCGTCGTAGAAGAGATCAGGAAGGCTGGAGGTGAACCCTTCCTTGTGCCGGCCATGGGGAGCCACGGCGGAGCCACCCCCGAGGGCCAGGTGGAGGCCCTCAGGAGCCTGGGGATCACCGAGGAGAGGGTGGGGGCGCCCATTCTGTCCAGCATGGAGGTGGACCCCGTGGGGGAGCTGGATGGAGGCGTCACCGTCTACCTGGACCGGTACACGCTGCAGGCGGACGGCATCTTCGTGGTGGGCAGGGTGAAGCCCCACACAGACTTCAAAGGGGAGATAGAGAGCGGCCTCCTGAAGATGCTGGCCATAGGCCTGGGGAAGCAGAAGGGGGCCGAGATGATCCACTGGCACAAGTACGACGGGTACCACAGGATCATGCCCGAGGCGGGGAGGCTCATCATCGAGAAGACTAATGTGGTGATGGGCCTGGCTGTCCTTGAGAACGCCTACCACGAGACGGCCCTTGTGAAGGCCCTGGACCCGGAGGAGTTCATGAAGGAGGAGAAGAGACTCCTGGAGACGGCGAAGGAGATGCTTCCCCGGATACCCTTCAAGGAGATCGATGTGCTCATCGTAGAGGAGATAGGTAAGAACATCAGCGGCGTCGGCATGGACACCAACGTGACGGGCCGGTTCTGGATGCCCGGGGAGCACGACCCCCAGGCCACTAAAGTGGGCAAGATCGTCGTCCAGGACCTCTCCGAGGAGACCCACGGCAACGCCATAGGTATAGGGCTGGCGGACATCACCACCACCCGGGCCGCCAACAAGATCGATCACAACCAGACCTACGTGAACTGCCTTACACAGGGCAGCGGGGAGACGGGAAAGATTCCTCCCTTCCTGCCCAGCGATAGGGACGCCATAGCCACAGCCATCAGGATATGCGGTCCCGTGGACCCCGTGAAGGCGCGGGTGGTCCGGGTAAGGAACACCCAGGAGCTGGAGTATATCTGGGTCAGTGAGAGCCTCGCCCAGGAGGTTCAGAGTAGCCCTGAGCTGTCAGAGAGGGTCAAGCTGCTGGGCGAGCCCCGGGAGATGCAGTTCGATGTGCTGGGCACGCTGGCTCGTTGAGTCACTGGGCCGACTTCAGCCTGAAACCTTCAAGGAGTCGAGCAGATCAGTATAATCAGCCTCAATGAGTTGCCCAAAGCCTAGGCTCTGCCAGAAAGTGAACCGATCCATATCGAATTAGTCTGAGAGGGTTATGGCCATGTAGAGGCCGTGAGTAACCACGAGGTGGTTTCCGCTGGCCCTTTTTAGTGATTCCAGGAATGTTCTGGTCCTCTCTCTGACGCTGCCTACAGGTTCCCACTGCGGAGCGTCGGGAGCCTCCCCAGGTACAGCTCCAGGGCCACGGCATAGTCCTTATTTAAGCCTGAGCCGCCTCTATCCACTTCTCTAAGCCTTGGGTCGATGGACAGATGCACCCCAAGCCTCACGCTAAGGGCCTCCGCAGTCGTGGAAGCTTTTGGCTCTGGGCTCGACCAGACTCCGTTCAGGGGTGTCCTCCAGCTCTCAACGAGGGCTTTAGACCGGTTCAAACCCACGTCGCTTAGGATCCACTGGGATGCCGGCCTATATGGGTGGATGCTTGTATCGAAGTGGCGGAGAAACAGCAGCCGCAAAGTCATTGCACTTGGATTACTCTACAAAATATTGAAATTTACTGTGTATTGGCGGGAGAAGCAACTTCCTCCTCAGCCAGCAGTTCCTTAGCCTTCTTTCGTATCTCATCGACGCTCTGTTTCATGGCCGCCGGCGCCACTAAGGCCCCGTATATGACGGTACCTAGTACTATGGGCATACAGAGGTCGGGGTAGATAGAGCTGTTGACGAAGTATCTACCCGCAGGGTCATAGATCATGGGCAGCTGAGACATGACGAAAGCGGGGAGACCGGAGGTGTAAACGAACTGAGATAGCACCTTCTCCGTGTTTGTGAAAGCCATGGGTTTGCTCAGGAGATGAACCACACCGTACCTTATGATCATCAGCATCAGGGTAAGCCCGAAACCTATGAAGCTGTACTTCAGGCTTAGCGACACTACTAGGCCGATGTACACGAAGAAGAAGCTCTTGATGAAGAAGGTGATCTCCTCGTGAAACTCCCGTAGCCTCTGCTTATCCACCATCACCTTGGAGTCTGAGCCCAATCTCTCCATGATGAACCGGTAGTTAGTTATAGCCAGCCCGAAGGCTAGCGCCGTCATGGCTCCTCCCCCCTCCCCTACCCAGTGCTCACTCATTATGTAGGTTGGCAGCAGGACGGCCAGGGTGATCATGTAAGTGAAGGGCTGGTTCCGGAGCCTGTTCAGCACCCTGGCCCAAACCAGGCCAACGGCGAGGCCGAAGGCCGACGAGAGAGTGAAGGTGCCGAAAATGTCTCTGACGCCGTCCATCAGGGACACGTTCGGGAGCATAATCATCTTGATGATCGTTATGGAAGCTATGATACAGAGAGGGTCCGAGACGATTGACTCCATGGTAAGTAGAACCCTAGTAGTCCCTATGTCCTTCACAGATTTCTGGAGGCCTGAGAGGATGCCGAAGGTGGACACGGTGCTGGTACCACCCACCATGGCGCCCAGGAGCATGGCCTGCAGCAAGGTGAAATCCTGGGGAAGCAGACTGTTAAGTATCAAACCCATGACGATGATGACTGAAATTAGAGAGAACGACGACAACAGCAGGGACTTTCCCAGATAATCCAGCAACATGGTGATGTCCACGTTGATACCCGCCTCAAAAAGTATGATACTCAGGGCCAGGATGCTCATCATTGGGGCCAGTTCGAGGAACAACTCCTTGTCGAATAGCTGGAAGACGGGGCCCACCAGCAACCCAAACCCCATGAGAAGCAGTATATCAGGCACCCTAGTTTTCGAGTAGATGAGGGAGCTCAGGTAGCTGATGAGCAGAGTAACGCATACAAGAATAATGAGGTTCTCGGAGTGCATCAGACCACTCTACCTATAGTTCACCTTTGTGGGTAGCCTATATATGAAGGCCATGAATAGGCCCAGGGCCAAGCTGATGGCTGCCAGCTCAAAGTTGGTTCGGGTCAGATGGGGGGCGACCCTCTCATTCATCTCGTTGTTGAGGAACAGGAAAAGGTAGAAAGGTAAGGTGAACACCACAAAATGCCTCACAGAGGCATTGATATTGTGCAAAAACATTTCAGTTAATTCCAGTTTTGCGGGAGAATACATCGCATTGACGCATATAAATCCTTCGAATGTATTCCGACAATTCTTTCAAAACGCGGATAATATTCGGGGAGACCGGGGCGATTTCCCGTGAACGTCTATAATATGTTACGGTAGAGGAAAAACGGGCATTATAGGACACTTCAGCCTACTAGACCAATAAACCAGGTTCATTGAAACCGAATCCCTAACATGGTTCCATATAGGGTTTAAACAACCCCCACCACTTCTCGTCTGGTAGACTTGAACTGGGTGCTTCTAGTCGGCGGACTGATCCCCCTGTGGACGGCCCTCATGATAGTGTACATGAACAAGAGCGTAAGCCGGCCCAGACCCCCGAGAGTGGAAGCTCAGCCGGATGATGATTACCCTTACGACTATGAGGAGCCGGAGGCCAAGCCCCGTAGAAGCCTCCTGGGGGCCCTCAGAGGCGTCAACCTGGGCGCCCTAAAGGGGTTGAAGAGCAAGATCCCCCGCAGAAAAGTGAAGGAGGCGGCGCCTGAGGAGACACCCTACGCCTTCGAGGAGGAGGATAAGCCGCCAGCGGCCATTCAGGCCCAGGCCGCTACGTCTCTTGGATTGGATCTTTCCTCGGAGAAGCGGATGTGGGGAATCACCCTGCTGGTCTTGGCCGGGGCCTGCCTCATGAACGGGTTTTACATGACCCTGGACTACATCTTCAGAGAGTACCGTACCCTTATGGGCATGAAGCTGCCCCTTGCGGGGGAGCTGAGGTTCCTGTCAGGCCTCAGCCTCGTGGTTCTGGGCTTCTGTGTCGTCGCCTCGGCGGCCAAGACAGGCATAAAGCTGGTTAAGAGCTGAATTCGAGGAAGCCCCGCACGACGGTGACGCAGCCACCAACCATCTTCACCCGATCACCGAGCTCCAGGCGCAGGCTACCTCCTCTTCTCGACGCCTGGTAAGCCCTCAGGCTTGTTCTACCCAGCTTCGCCGCCCAGTATGGAGCCAGAACCGTGTGGGCTGAGCCAGTGACGGGGTCCTCGTCCACACCCATCCAGGGAGCGAAGTACCTGGAGACGAAGTCGTAGTCCCTGGACCTGGAGGTCACTACGACGCCCCTCCACCCAAGGGTGTTCTCCACAGAGAGGAGGCTGCGGAAGTCGGGGGACACAGCCTTGACAGCCTCTTCGTCCTCCACCTCCACCACCAGCTTCTGGTTAGAGTAGCTGTACTGGAAATCAAGAGGTCTCTCCACTCCCAGCCCCGCCAGTATGCCAGGTATAGGCTCCACGGGCTCAGGGTCGTTCCGGGGGAAGTCCATGAGGACGCCGCCAGGGTCCCTGTAGGCGTAGAGCTCCCCCGATAGGGTCTTGAAAGTTATAGCGGGGCCCCGGTAGCCTAGCTCAGTGAAGACTACGTGGGCGCAGGCCAGGGTGGCGTGGCCGCATAGGGGCACCTCGCGCCGGGGGGTGAACCACCTGAGCCTGTAGACTCCCTCGGACTCCTCCTCGGCGAAGGCTGTCTCGCTCAGGTTCATCTCGGCTGCGATGTCCAGGCACAGGCTGTCTTCAAGCCGGGTGCTCATGAGGCAGATGGCCGCAGGGTTTCCCCTGAAGGGCTTGTCCGTGAAGGCGTCCACCTGGTAGAAAGGCACAGGGTCCATGGTTATGTCGTTGCTTCTCACGTTTTATGCGTTCCCCACCGGGCACAGGTTATAAGGCTTGATAGCCTCCTGTCACCCATGGTGGTGAGAGACACCGTCCTCCTGGGCGACCCGAGGCTGAGGGAGAGGTCCGAGCCCGTGGAGGACCTCGACGAGCTGAGACCCATCCTCCTGGACCTTAAGGACACCCTAACAAGGCATCAGGAGACCTATGGCATGGGCCGTGGCATAGCTGCGCCCCAGATCGGGTACAGGAGGCGCGTCGTCTATGTCCAGATGCCTGAGAGGAGCTTCTACCTGGTGAACCCGGTGGTGGAGTGGATTAGTGCCGAGACCTTCGAGGTGTGGGACAGCTGCTTCAGCCTGGAGGCGGCCTTCTTCGTCAAGATACCCCGCAGCAAGGCCATCAGGGTACGCTTCCTTGATGAGCTGGGCGGCGAGCACGTGGAAGAGTTCCGGGACGGGATGAGCGAGCTGCTGCAGCACGAGATCGACCACCTGGACGGCGTGGTGTGCAGCGACCACCTCAGGGACCCCCGGGACATCGTCATGAGGGCCGAGTGGGAGAAACGGTACAGGACACCCGGCGTGGGCATGTAGCTGGGCTCCATACCAGCCTTGCATATTCCTTTATAGTGGTCCGACGCCTTGAAGCCTGTCTTGAGCGCGAAGACACTAGGAGCCTTACTCATAGGCGTCATCCTCGGCGGGGGCGCAGGGTTCGCATACATCTACACGGTGCTCACGCCCCAGATAGAGGGACTGCAGAGCACCGTGGACGGCCTCCAGGCGAACCTCGCGGCCCTAAACGCTGAGTTCAACACGTTAACGGACGAGCATGAGGAGCTGCTGCAGCAGCTTCACACGCTCCAAGGCGAGTATGACAGCCTGTCCGAGGACTATGAGACGCTTGTGGGTGAGCACGGAACGCTGCGGGACCAGTACCAGCAGCTTACATCCGAGTACGAGTCCCTGCTGAGCGACTATGAGGCCGCGTTCGGGGGGCTCGGTTTTTCCCCAGACTCAATACCTGTAATAGAGAAGACGTACACGTGGACCTGGGAGGGCGTGGAGCGGACCGTCACCGTCAAGGTGCCAGAGGCCCTGTACAGCTATTACAGTGGCAAGGAACGGTTCACCACCACGGACTACAGGGGCTACGTCCTCCACCCCTACGACGACGCCTACGTGGCGGTCCTTGTTAGGGAGTTTGCCGTCATCCAGGTGGAGGAGGGGCTTAATGACGAGGAGCGGCTCAGGCTGATGATATCCTTTGTCCAGAGCATGGAGTACGTCTCGGACCCCGCCTCCGTGGGCCAGGGGGAGTACCCCAAGTTCCCTGCGGAGACCCTGGTGGACGGGGGAGGCGACTGCGAGGACACCAGCATACTCATGGCCAGCCTCCTGGAGTCCATGGGCTACAACGTGTCCCTGCTTCTGCTGCCCAACCACATGGCCGTGGGGCTGGAGGTGAACGCCACGGGGGTCCACTGGACCGTGAACAACGTGACCTACTACTACCTGGAGACCACGACCGGTGGCTGGGACATAGGCAAGGTCCCAGCGGGGTTCAGCTACGAGGCCGCGGAGGTGTTCCCCGTGGGAGTGACACCCTACATCTACCAGGGCTGGTCAGCCACCCGGAGAAACGAGAAGGTGACCATGCAGGTAAAGTCCACCAACGAGGGTCGGCTGCCGGCTCAGGGCTACAGGGTCTGGGTGGCCCTGGAGGACCAGGGCGGCTTCATAAGGGCTGAGGCCCAGAGCGCCTCCTTCAACCTAGCCTTCAAAGAGTCCCGGTGGGACACCCTAAGGCTCACGGGCCCCAGGTTCGAGACCCTGCGGCTGGTGATAGGGGTCATGACCCCCGAAGGTGAGGTCATAGGGAAGATGTACTCCGCGTTCTTCGACACCCGTTAGTGACTTAACACCGGGCGCCCATACGGTACCCATGGCTAAGAGGATAGGCGTCCTAGGCGGCATAAGCCACGAGTCCACAGCTAAGTACTACAGCCTAATCCATGAGAAGTACTACGCCAGACGGTGCGACTACCATTACCCTGAGGTGGTGGTCTACAGCCTGGACTTCCAGCGGTTCACCGACCACGAGAACACAGACATGGACGCCTACATAGGCTACATAATGCAGGGGGTGAGAGGCCTTGAAGCGGCCGGAGCCGAGTTCATAGTGATGGCCGCCAACTCGCCCCACGCCGTCCACATGCAGGTGTCACAGCAGGCCAAGGTCCCCGTGCTGAGCATAGCCGAGGCGACGCTGCGGAAGGCGAGCGGCCTGGGCCTCAGGCGGCTTCTCCTTCTAGGCATCAAGTTCACCATGCGGAGCGCCTTCTACCAGGAGGCGGGTCGGAGGCACGGCATTCATGTAGTGACGCCCACGGAGCAGGAGCAGGACGAGGTGGACCGCATAGTGTTCAAGGAGCTTGTGGTGGGGGTTCACAGGGATGAGACCCGGAGAAGGCTCCTGGACATCATGGAGGCTTACCCCGTGGACGGCGTGATCCTGGGGTGCACGGAGCTGCCCCTGCTGCTGAGAACGGGCGACAGCCGTCTGCCGCTGCTGGACACAGTGGACATCCACGTGGAGGCCGCCCTGGACTACGCGCTGAACTCGTAGCGAGTGCTTCATCGGGGCTCCGTTGAGTTCAGCCTGAAGGTGTGGACGCAGCTGTACCCTCGCCCCATGGCTACGTGGATCTCCAGCTTCACAGGATCATACACTGTGGACCATATGGTGCTGTCCTGGGATGCGCCCTGAAGCAGCTCCAAGGTCCCTTCGAGGGTCACCGTGCCTTGCGCCTCGGAGAGGCTCCGGTGGACGAGGTTATACCTGCTGCACGGTGTTCCTCCGGCCATGTCAGTCTCCGTGACCAGGAAGTTGGTCATTACCTGGAACCCTGATCTCCTGATGACCCGCATCTCGCCGCCTAGGAACTCTATGAGAGCTGACTCCCCCGTCTTGTCGGCCACCAGGTAGTGGATGGGGGGGTCCACCATCTGCACGTTGTACTCGCCCAGGAGCCCCAGCGCTTCCTCCACGGTGGCGGCCCTGTCCAGCAGCAGCCGTATGACCCCTATCTCGTCGAGCGTTACCTTCCCTGGGTCTCTCGGCGGCTCAGCGTGGGATATGGCCGCCATGGCCACAACGAGGCCGGCCTCGTTCATCCCGTCGAAGGGCATGTAAGGAGCCGTGACCAGGCTCTCCAGGCTGCCGCCGTCCGGCAGGTTGCCCAGACTGTACCCGAAGTAGCCCAGGTCCACCATGGAGACGCTGGCGTACCCGTCACCTGGTTGGGTGAAGAGGAGTAGAGCCGGGTTTGCGGGGAAGTCAAAGTTCCTGCCGTACAGCTTACTGCCTGAGGCGTAGAAGCAGGTGCAGCCAGGTGAGCCCCGGATCATGGAAGCCGAGTAACTGCCCGTTCTGATGTACTCGTCGAGTCTGTAGTCGGCGACGTAGGTGGCCACGTAGAGGGGGTAGGGGTTTACCTCCTTGAAGCCGGTGACTGGGGACCATTGTTCACCTGTGATCGTTGATTCAGGCTGCTGGGCTGGCTGCTCAGGCCAATAGGTGAACAGGGCCCACGCACCAAGGATCATCACTATGAGAACGGGTGCCAGGAACTCTCTCTGCTTCACGGCAATAGAATATGGGAGAAGTGAAGATAGAGGTTACGCTGTCACGTAGTGGGTCAGTAGCTTGACCAGGTTCTCCACATCCCCCAAATGGATCATCTCCACCGGGCTGTGGCTGTACCTGCAGGGCACGCAGAGGAGGTTGGGCCTCGCGCCACCCGCCACCATGTTGGCGCTGTCGCTGCCGTAGTGCTCAAAGATGCCGTGCTGGTAGGGGACGCCGTTCCTCTCCGCGGCTTCCCGGAGCTCCTTGATGATGTCCACGTTGTAGACTATGGACGCGTCCCTGTACACTATGACGGGGCCGGCGCCAAGCCTTATGGGCATCCTGTCCTTGGGCAGCGTCGGATAGTCGCCGGCGATACCGATGTCCAGGGCTAGGCTCACGTCGAAGCCGTGGCGGGCCAGGTCCAGGGCCCCCTTGGACCCTATCTCCTCCTGAACGGTGGAGGCTATGTAGAGGTCACAGTTCAGGTCCTTACCCTGCAGACGCTTCGCCAGCTCGATCATGACTGGATGGGTGAACCTGTCGTCCATGGCCTTACCGAACACCTTGTCGCCGACTCTCTCCGTCTCCGGGTTCCAGATAATGGGGGACCCCACGTGGACCCCCATCTTCTCCACGTCCTCCTTGTTGTCAACGCCGATGTCCACCAGCACCCCCCACGGCTCCAGGGGCTTGTCCCGGTCCTGGGGTCCCAAGATGTGACCGGTGGCGCTAACGAAGGCGCCTCGGACGTCACCACTGTCGCCCAGGACTAGGGCCTTCTGGCCCACCAGGGTGTAGGGGTAGCTAAGCTTGTCCGCCCGACCGCGGCTGATGTGGAGGAACCCGTCGTCGGTGACGCTGAGGACGTAGTAGGCTAGCTCGTCTGCGTGGCCGAAGGCCACCACCTTCCTGCCTTCTCCGCCGATGTGGGCGATGACGTTACCCACGTTAGTCTGCATGACATCCTCGGCGTAGGGCTCTATGTCCCCCATGAACATCTCCTGGACCCTGTTCTCGTAGCCGATGGGGCCAGCCAGCTCAGTGTACTTCTTCAGTGACTCAAAATAATCCATGGTACCACGATCGTAACCTCACCACATACCTTATAGCAGTATCTGGGAGCGTTTCACCGCATATGGGTCTAAATACAGCCTGAATCACTATGTCCCTGCTATGGAGTTCTACGAGGTTGTCAGGACCCGGAGGAGCATAAGGAGCTACAAGGCCGACACTGTGCCCCAGACTTCCTTGGAGCGGGTTCTAGAGGCGGCCAGGGTGGCCCCCAGCGGTAGTAACAGGCAGATGTGGAAGTTCTACGTGGTCAAGTACGAGGAGAAGCGGCGGAGGGTGGCTGAGGCTTGCGGAGGCCAGACCTGGATAGCCCAGGCTCCGGTGGTCATCGTGGCCGTGGGCTGGGATATACACTTCAACAGGGGCGGCTACATGGGGGAGATGAGCTTCATATTGGACGTGAGCATCGCCTTCACCCACCTGGTGCTGGCGGCTCGGGCCGAGGGTCTGGGCACCTGCTGGATCGGCGACTTCGACAACGGTAAGGTCAAGGAGGTCTTGGGACTTCCTGAGGATCAGCATGTGGTGGCTGTCACCCCCCTCGGCTACCCTGACAAGCAGGGCTTCACCGCCAACACTAAGAGGAAGCCCATAGAGGAGATAGTGGAGGAAGTCTAGATGGTCAAGAAAATCAGGTTGGGGGTCTTCGACATGGCCGGCACCACGGTGGACGACCTGGTGGACGGCGTACCCCTGGTGCTGAAGTGCTACGACGACGCCTTCAAGGCGCACGGCGTCTCGGTGCCCATGGAGGTGCTCAACGAGCAGAGGGGCCGAGATAAGTGGACGGTCATCAGTGAGCTGGGCGGTGACAAAGCCGAGGCCATATACGGCGACTTCCTGAAAGCCCTCAACGAGAACACGGGGAAGGTGAAGGAAATAAAGGGCGTTTCTGAGGCCTTCAAGTTCCTGAAAGAAAGGGGAGTCAAGGTGGTCACAGGCTCAGGGTTCCCCGCCGAGGTGGCGGAGGCCATAGTGGACCGCCTGGGCTGGCGGAGCAGGGGCCTAGTAGATGGCTGGGTTTGTAGTGAGATTGTGGGGGCCAGCAGGCCTGACCCCGCCATGATCCTGTACGCAATGAAGCAGCACGGCGTGAAAGACCCCAAGGAAGTGATCAAGGTGGATGACACTGCGATAGGCATCGAGGAGGGCCGCAACGCCGGCGCCCACACCATAGGGGTGCTCACGGGAACCCAGAGCATTCAGAGGCTAAGCGCCGCGGACCCCGACACCATACTCAAGAGCGTTGCCGAGCTACCAGGCTACCTGAAGAAAAAGGGCATGGTGTAGAGGCTCTACTCTACGTGGGCCGGCTCCTCCACCCAGAACCACACCATAAGGAAGGGTACAACCGCCAGCCCTATCTGGATGAGGAAGGGGAGCTGGTGGCTCACGTTGTCGTACATCCAGCCACTCAACAGGTTCCCGGCTGAGGCCGCCAGGAGGCCGAAGAAGCCTTTGGAGCCGTTCACCTTGCCCCTGTGCTCGCTGGGCACCAGGTCCGCCGTAAGAGCCCCTATGGCGCTGTTTGCCATGACCATGATGAGCCCCACCAGCACCATGGCGGCCAGGAGCCTGTAGAAGTCCCCGTACACCAGGAGGGCTATGGCGACGGGCCACAGGGCGAATGCTGCCATGATTGGCTTCTTCTTGCCCACCACGTCCAGCAGCTTCCCGGCGGGCAGGGCCAGGATTATCATGGACACGGGCAGGGCCGTCATGATGTAGCTGAAGCTGATCTCGCTGATGCCCAGGTCCTTTATCATGTAGAGGGTGAGTATGGGGGTGAACAGCCCCGTCATGAAGTTCGTAGCCACGTTTACTAGGAACAGGACGAAGGCAGAGGCGGGCACCAGCCTCCACACGTTTATGCTCTCCCGGAGGCTGGCCGGGTATTCCCGCAGCAGCTCGCCGGCGCTGATCTTGGCTGGGTTCGCCACGGTCTCCTTGAGCCTGAGCCTCAGCACAGCGGCCACCATGAATCCGGCTATCACCAGCTTGTAGATGAGCCTCTGGCTGGGCACAAGCCCGTATAATGATAGCAGATACCCCGCCAGGAGAGGCGCAGGCGTCGTGGAGACGCTGGCGATGAGGTTGATGATGCTGAAACCCATGCCCCGTTTTTCTTTGGGTAGGGAGTCGGCCACTATGGCGTTGAGGGCCGGCTGGTAGATTGCCACGAAGCCGCTTATGACCGCGCCCACCATTATCCACTCCCAGGTGGGGGCCACAACGTAGAAGACCCTCGCAAGGGCCGCCACGAAGGTCATGGTGCATATGAGCCACTTCCTGCCGTACTTGTCTGCCAGGTAGCCTCCAGGTATCTGGACCACGGCGCTGGCCACCAACTGGGCGGCCCCTATGAGGCCGATGATGGCGGCGGTACCCCCCAGAGCCTCCACGTAGAGGGCGTAGTATGTGCCCGGGAGCTCCACGAAAAAGTCCAGGACCAGCCAGCTCACCACCATGACCAGGAAGTTGCCCTCGATGAAGCTGAACTCGGAGCGGATGCGGCCCAGAATCCCCGGACCCTTCTCGTTCTCGACCTTCATCTGCTCAGCCGTCGCCTGCTCCTCTCCTTAACCTGGTTAGGCTTTCTGGGGCTGCTCCCTCAGGAACGCGTTCGGGCTGACGCGAACATCACGAGTGTAAGTCACCTTGCCGTTGACTCTGCACCCGTCACCGATGTACACTGTGTCTCCTGAGACGGTGTCGCACTCAACGTTCTCCAGGTAGACCTCCCCGCCCTTCACCCAGTCGGTGATGAGCTCGCCTTCGTCACCCCACCCCTTGGGCTCCACCCGAATAAAGTCCGCCTCAACGCCCCCACTGATCCTGCTCACAGAGTTGCTCATGATGAGCTCGAACCTCCCCGCCTTGACGCCGCCTGCCCTCATGCATCCCTTCACCTTCACGTGGCCGTCTGACTCGATACCCTTCTCGGCTGAGATGCTGCCGGAGGAGTAGAGGTCCCTAACCTTCACCCTGCCCTCCACCGTGGTGGAGCCTGAGACCTCCATGGTTTCCCCATCGGCGTCCCCCTCAACCCTCAGGCTCCCCGACTTGGATAGCTGGGTAAACTTGAGGCTGCCGTGGACGCTGGCGGAGCCACTGAAAGACATGGTATCGGCTTCGGCGTCCCCCTCGATGGTAAGTGAACCACTGGAGTCCAGGTCTCGGACCTTTATTCCTCCGGGGAGTACGCAGCTGCCCCCGGTATGAACCCTGTCAGGGCCGATCTCGGCGCGGCCCGAGGCCTTCACTTCACCGAGCCCGGGCACCGTGACGCGCCCAGAGCCCCTGATGACCGTGACAGGTAGCTTCGTGTAATCCATGTTCATCAAGGGCAATGGATTCGCCTCCTTTTTTAAAGGAGACTCACCTGTGGAAGTCTCAAGCTGTAGTCACAACTTGTTACTAGGCCAAAAGAAGGGGACCTAGTGGTCTAGGCCACGTCGAAGAAGTGGGTGGGCGGGTACTTGGGGAGGTCGCGGGCGAAGGATGTGTCAGGCCAGAAGTAGTGGATGACCTGGTGAGTCACCTCAGTGGGGATGGTCAGCCCTCTCCACGTCCTGTGGTACTGCTCCTGGCCGTCCACCTCGTGGATTAGGCACCAGTTGAACTTGACCTGGCTGGGCCCGTAGAGGCCCTTGAAGCCCACGTTGTTCTTCTCGCACTCAGACCTCACTGATTCCACCCATCGCATCAGCCCGTCCCTTGTACCCGACCAGTCGAAGTAGTTTATCACTATCACCCTCATACGCCTCCGATGGTCACCGGGGGAGAAACCCGTGAACGGCTACACATGCCCCCGATATATGGGTTATTCCTGGGGCTTCTTAGGGTCGAATAGCATAAACCATGTGTAAATGAGGCCCACCAACAGGAAAACTGACTGGATGGCCCAGGGCAGAACGGGCCTCAGATGGTATATGTATCCCCCAGCCAAGCTGCCCAGGGTCTTGGGGAGGAATATTAGGAACCCACTGGGGAACCCGATCCCAGCCACGCCCAAGGTTATGCCACTCCCCAGCCCCGCCATTGTCCTGCCCCTGATCTCCTTTGGGATGCTGTCAGCCAGGTACACCTGGGACGCGATCCACATGAGGACGGACGCCAGCACTATGACCGTGTAGATGGCCAGCAAGTCCCAGAACCCTGAGGCTAAGGTGAACAGGAACATGCACGGGATGGACAGGAGGAAGCCGGCCAGGAAACACCTTCGGGGGCCCAACCTGTCCACTATCTCCCCGATGAACAGGCTCAGGACGGCCCTGGCTACGCCGCTCCATAGGAGGATCACCCCCCACTGGTAGGGTTCTAGCCCTATCTCCAAGGCCGCGTATATTATCCAGAAGGGCAGAATCATGCTGCTGAGGAAGGACAGTGTCATGCTCAAGGCTGCGTAGGTCCGTATGTTGTCCCAGACCCACCTCAACGTCACCACCATGTCCCTGTAGGCGTTCACGAAGAGGCGCAGCGGGTTCCAGTCCATGGTCTCCATTTTAGGGAGGGTCTCCTTCAGGAAGAAGAGGCGGAGGGCGGCCACCACCAGGCCTGTGATGAAGCTGAAGGTGAACCCTATGCGCATTGCCGGGATGAGCTCGAACCTGGCTATGAAGAGGCCCGCTATGTAGGGGGCTATGATCCTGATGATGTTGGGTAGGGCGAAGTTGAAGGCGTATAGTCTCCCCCGTTCGCCCACGGGGATGCTGTCAGCCATCACCGCGTTCATGGCGGGCACGTAGAAGAGGACCATCTGCTGGTAGATCATGGCGAAGGCGGCCCACTCCCAGCCTGGGGCGAACAGGAAGACGAGGAAGCTGGACACGTAGAGGATGGTGGAGTATGAGACGAGGCGGACCCGGCCGCTCTTGTCCGCTATGTAGCCGCCTATGGGGTAGAGGAGCATGGCGCCGAAGCTGCCCAGGGCGTTGATGAGGCCGATGGTGGGGACGCTGGCCCCCAGGGCGAGCATGTAGCTGCTGATGAAGTTATCTATGTTGGTGTCGCTCATGCTCCAGATGGCTCTGCTCATGGTTAGGACGAGCACGTTGCGGGGAATCAGCGTCCTCTTGGGGGTCTCCTCCACTAAGCCTCCACCAGTTAAAGATACCTCACGGGGCTTAAGTGATTAAAGTTTGTGCAGGGGGGATGAAGCGTTTAAGGCGCTATGCCCAGGCTCTATCGCTGCCACAAGTTTTTGGAGACACTTACGAGGCTTTTGACTATCTTTTTAATGTGCTGTAGTCTTCGACTTTGGGCAAGTAATCTGTCTAATAATAAAAATATGCGCTATTATATGATATCCCTCCTACCTTTTTCGCGTCAATTTACCTGGGGTGCTCAGGCGTCTCGTCGATGTGCGGGTGATCCTGAATGATAGGAATATTCGCCATTAGATGATACCTCCTACTTTTTTTGCATATCAACCATCGTTGCCCTGTGCTTGATGTGATGAATGTGCCGTATTTTTGTATGGTATGAACAGCGCTTTTGCATAGATTCATGCGCCGTCGGACCGGTTCTGTGGCTCCTTTTGGTGTGGGGCGTCCGTTTCCAGTCTATCTCGCTCTACCCCCCTCTGGGGCTATAGTGCTGGCGTGAAGTCCCTGAGATGTGGCTTATACCGTCCTAGATGGTATAAGGCGAAAAAAATTTCCATCTATAGCTTCATACTTTTCCTTCAGTGAGGTGCCTCCTCGTCCTTGACTTCGGAGCCCTAGAAAACACGGTTAATCGAAAACCTCTTACTTTTGCTTTCACTGGAAACCGTTAAACACAGAGCCCACCGTCTATGGGCTAGGTGAAATCATGGTCAAAGGCGCACCCCACCCCTACATACCCAACTCCGTGCCTGAGGTCAAACGGGAGATGCTTAGAGCCGTGGGGGCTAGAGACGCCGACGAGCTTTACAGGGAGATGATACCCGACAGGCTGCTCATGGAGAGGCAGCTGAGGCTGCCTGAGCCCCTTCCAGGGGAGCTGGAGCTCAGACGCCACGTTGAGTCCATCCTCAGCAGGAACGTGACTGCGGCCGAGTACATCAGCTTCCTGGGCGCAGGTTGCTGGAGGCACTACGTCCCCAAGGTCTGCGAGGTGATAGCCGGCCGAAGCGAGTTCCTCACAGCCTACGCTGGTGGCAGCCACAGCGACCTGGGCAGGTTCCAGGCCAACTTCGAGTTCCAGAGCCTCATCTGCGAGCTCCTGGGCATGGAGGTGACCGGCATCCCCACCTACGACTGGGCGGCGGCCGCCGGCAACAGCGTCAGGATGGCATCCAGGCTCACAGGGCGAAGGAAGATACTGGTACCAGGGAACGTGAGCCCCTCCAGGCTCAGCGTCATCACCAACTTCTGCGGCTCGGCCCAGGAAGGCGCCGGCATAGATGTGGTCCCCGTGGATATGTACCTCGAAACCGGTACAGTGGACCTCGGCGACCTGGAGTCCAAGCTGGGTGAGGACGTGGCCTGCGTCTACTTCGAGAACCCCAACTACCTAGGAGTCATAGAGGCTGAGGGAGAAGAGATAAGCGCCCTGGCCCATAGCGTTGGGGCGGAGAGCGTCTGCGGGGTGGACCCCATAAGCCTGGGGGTCCTGGCCCCGCCCAGCGACTACGGCGTGGACATAGCCTGCGGAGAGGCCCAGTCCCTGGGCGTCCACATGTACGCTGGGGGCGGCTCATGCGGCTTCATAGCCAGCAGGGACGAGGAGAGGTACGTGGCCGAGTACCCCCTGAGGCTGGTGAGCATCACCGAAACCGTCGTCCCGGGGGAGTACGGGTTCGGGCAGGCCCTCTACGAGCGCACCAGCTACGTGGCCCGGGAGAACGCCAAGGACTGGGTGGGCACCACCACGGCCCTCTGGGGGATAGTAGCTGCGGTTTACATGAGTCTGCTGGGTCCCGAGGGCATCGGGGAGGTGGGGGAGACCATCCTTCAGAAGAGCCACTACACAGCGGGGCTTCTGGGCGAGCTGGAAGGCATACAGGTACCCTACATGGGCTTCTTCAAGGAGTTCCCTGTCAGTTTCACAGGTAAAACCGTCAGAGAGGTGAACAAGGCGCTGCTGAGGCGCAGGATACTCGGAGGGAAGGACCTGTCGAAGGAGTTCCCGGCTCTCGGGGAGTCGGCCCTCTACTGCGTAACGGAGGTCCACACCCTGGAGCAGATAGAGGCTCTGGAGCATGCAATGAAGGAGGCGCTGGCATGAAGGTGAGAGAGTATCACGCGGCCAGGTGGAATGAGCCCATAGTCCACGAGCTGAGCAGCCCCGGTGAAAGAGGCTTCATACCACCCAGGGCCGAGAACAAGATCAAGGCCAAGGTGGGGGACGCCTCAAAGCTGGTGCCGGCCTCTATGAGGAGGAGAGAGAAGCCTGGGCTGCCTGAGATCAGTCAGGCTCAGGTGCTGCGCCACTACCTCAGGCTCAGCCAGATGACGCTGGGCATGGAGCTGGACATAGACCTGGGGGTGGGCACATGCACCATGAAGTACAGCCCCAAGGTGAACGAGGACCTGGTCGGCATGATCGCGGAGGTTCACCCGGAGCAGCCTGAGGAGACCATCCAGGGATTACTTCAGGTGGTGTACGAGTTCGGCGATGTCTTCCTCAGGGAGATCAGCGGCATGGACGCCTTCAGCTTCCAGCCCCCCGGGGGGTCAGCCGGGGCCTACAACAACGCGTTGATCATGAGAAAGTACCACCAGACGAACGACGAGCCCTGGAGGGACGAGGTTATAACCACCATCTTCAGCCACCCATGCGACGCCGCGTGCCCGGCCACGGCCGGCTACAAGGTGATAACCCTGTACCCTAACCCGGAGACCGGGCTCCCCGACACGGAGGCCCTTAAGGAGGCCGTCAGCCCTAGGACGGCTGGCTGCTTCATCACAAACCCCGAGGACACGGGCATATTCAACAAGGAGATCGATGAGTGGACCAGCATAATCCATGAGGCTGGGGGCCTCTGCTCCTACGACCAGGCCAACGCCAACGCCATCATGGGGGTGACCAGAGCCCGTGAGGCCGGGTTCGACCTGTGCTTCTTCAACCTCCACAAGACCTTCAGCAGCCCCCACGGCAGCAGCGGCCCAGGCTCAGCCGCAGTAGGCGTCACCGAGGAGCTGGAACCCTATCTGCCAGTGCCCGTCATAGTGAAGAGGGACGGCCTCTACCGTCTGGACTACGATAGGCCCCACAGCATTGGCCGGGTCAGGGACTTCATGGGCAACCTCCAGGCAGTGGTGCGCAGCTACGCCTGGTGCATTGCCATGGGCGCCGAGGGCATCAGGGAGGCCGCCGAGGTGAGCATGATCAACAACCAGTACCTGGTGGAGAAGGTGAAGAAGATCAGAGGCGTGACGCTGCCCTTCGGCGGCAGGCGGCTCGACCAGGCCAGGTGGAGCCTTGAGAGGCTGAAGGAGGAGACGGGCGTCGGCGTCCACGAGGTCAACAACAGGCTCATCGACTACGGAGTGCAGAGCATGTTCACCAGCCACCACCCGTGGCTGGTGCCTGAGCCCTTCACCCCTGAGCCTTGCGAGACCTACAGCAAGGCGGACATAGACTACTGGGTTGAGGCCCTGAGGACAGTTATCGAGGAGGCTTATTCGGACCCTGAGCTGGTTAAGACGGCCCCCCACAGGAGCAGCAACCACGTGACTCTGGACGGTGGCTTCGATGACCCGGAGAGGTGGGCCATGAGCTGGAGGGCCTACAAGAGGAAGAGAGGTGAGAAGTGGTGAGGCTTGAGGGTAAAGTGGCTGTGGTGACCGGCGCCATGCAGGGCATCGGCGCCGGCATAAGCCGGGTGCTGGCTAGGAACGGGGCAACCGTGGTACTGACAGATGTTTCCTCGAAGGTGGAGGAGACGGCCAAGACGATAGCCTCCGAGGGCTACAAGGCTGAGAGCATGATCATGGACGTCACCGACCCCGATCAGGTGGCTGAGGTCATGGCGGACATCGAAAGAAGACACGGCAGGGTGGACATCCTGGTGAACAACGCTGGCATCTACCCTCGGCGGAGGCTCGTGGAGATGGATGAGGAGTTCCTCCACAGGATGTTCGAGATCAACGTGTTCGGCATGTTCAGGTGCGCCAAGGCCGTGCTCCCCGGCATGATGGAGCGCAGGTACGGCAAGATCATCAACATGAGCAGCGTCACGGGCCCCATGGTGGGCTCCCCCGGCGGAGGCCAGACGGCCTACGGTGCCACCAAGGCGGCGGTCGTAGGCTTCACCAAGACCCTGGCCCTGGAGACAGCTCAGAGCGGCATCAACGTGAACACCATCCTTCCCGGCTACATCCACAGTCCAGGCGCCTTCGGCCTCAGAGGCAGCAGCGGCGACGAGGACGCCGATGAGAAGATGCGGGAGTTCGGCTACAAGATACCGGTGGGGCGGCAGGGCAGCCCTGAAGACGTGGGCAACCTGGTCCTCTTCCTGGCCTCGGACGAGTCCAGTTACCTGACCGGCAGCGAGATAGTCATCGACGGCGGAAACATCCTCCAGGAGGAGTACCTGGGCCCCTACAAGCCCAGATAGCTACTCCAGCGCCATGAGCTCCGAGTAGAATCCCAGCTTCTCGTCGTCCAGAGCGTCCAGGCCGTAGACCTCCAGGAAGAGGGGTATCCACATATCCTTGGAGTCCCGCTCCCCGTAGTTGTATTTGAGGCTCCAGAGGCAGGAAGCCAGGTCCACGTATGGGTCCGCCAGGCCGGCGTGGTCCCAGTCTATTACGCCGCTGAGGCGGGGACCCAGGGTGATCACGTTGGGGAGACAGTAGTCGCCGTGGGTGAAGACCAGCGTCTCAGCCGGGGCGTGCTCCATGAGCTCGTCCAGCTTCGTCCCGTCCCTCTGATTTAGCGCCGACTTGAGGACTATGACACGGTCTTTAATGGTGTTAGTGTAGGGGCAGGCGTCTGTGTCCAGCTCGTGAATACATTTGAGGGTGAAGGCCAGGACCCGTACAGCGTTCTCCCGCTCCTCGGGCTGCACCTGATGGGCGGGGGTACCGGGCACCTCACTTGTCAGCTGGTACTCCACGCCCTCCGAGAACATGTAGAAGAGAGGCTCGGGGGTGGGCAGCCTGACCCCGATCCACTTGAGGATATCGTACTCCCGCCTCAGCCTGAACCCTGTGTTCCTGTAGACCTTAAGGTATAGGCTCGGCTTCTCCGGGTGGGTGAGCCTGTATATCTCGGCACCAGTCTCATTGTAGGGGTGCCTGGAGGCCTTGTAGCCCTCTGTTAGTTCCTCGAGGGGGCCGCCTAGCCTAAACGACTCTGATGATGGTTCTCCTGCCGTACCCCGTCACCACCCTGTAGTAGCCCTTCAGCTCCTCGTCCAGGCCCGGGTCTCCGGTGTCCACCCTCAGAGGCTGGCCCCTGAGCGAGGCCAGCTTCTCAGGTGTAGCCACAATAATAATGTTCTCCTTGCCCACCTGACGGATGACCCTAGGGCTTATTTGCTGGTTGCCCCTGCCCAGTATGAAGCCCTGGCCCCCGATCACGGATAGGACCACGGCGCCTCTTCGCCCCTCCAGGAGCCCCAGGAGGGTCTCCTCCGATGCGTCGCTCGCCACCAGCTCACCGTCAAGGACCGCGTCCACGCCAAGGAGCGTCTTATCAAGGCCCAGCTTCACGGCTATGGGCACCGTGGTTGAGCCCGGCCCCAGAATATACAGAACCTCAGGCTCCATGTGCTCCACCACATCCGCGGCGATGGCCTCCAACGTGTACTCCTCCTGGTGGCCGGCCCCCTCCTTGCTGCTCTGCAGGTGCCGCGGCGAGTATGGTGCCCTCATATAGCCGTAGAGGCTGGCCGACAGCTGGTTACGCCTGAAGGCCTCCTCATCTATATCCATGACCTCGGCATCCCTCAGAGGCGCGTCACCCCGGAGGTAGAGGGCCGCGAGGCTGCCCGCCGATCCGGGGTTAACAGCGAACACCCCCGAGTGTATCTTTACGCCCGAGGGCACACCAAGAACGGGTATCCTGGAGTCCACGGCCAGGTGGATGTCCCTGGCTGTGCCGTCTCCACCCACGAAAAGGATGAGATCAACACCCGCCTCCCGGAGGTCAAGAGCCGCCCTCACGGTGTCCTCAGCAGTCGTGACGCCCCCTACTTCGCCCAGGACCACCGGCTCGATACCGGCCTCCCTGCATGGGTCCTCACCCATAGACCCAGGGTAGGTGACGACCTTTACCTCCGGCACCGCCGCCTTGAGGGCCCTGAGGGCTGCTGTGGCTCTCCTAGGGGCGGGGGGCACTGCGCCTAATTCCCGCGCCCTGCGCTGGGTCTCCTCGCCGTCGCTGCCCTTGAGGCCCACGGCTCCGCCTATCCCGGCGACTGGGTTGACTATGAGGCCGACGGTGTTCAACCCATAAGCCTTGACCGGGACGGTATTTAAGTTATGAATTGAGCTGAAAAGTAGTACTAGAGCGCCTTTCAATGTCTGCTACGGGCAGGAGTGGCCGGACGACAGGAAAGAGCTGAGGACGCTGGCGGATAATGTCGAGTCCGCAGGAGTGACGTGGCTCCTGTGCTCAGTCTTCGGGTTAAAGTACAGCGGGGAAGAGGCCCTGGACCGGGTGCGAGTAGGGCCACCGGACCTCTAACCCTCGTATCCCAGGAACCTGAGAACCGTTAGGGCCAAGGTCCGGGCCGTGGTCTCCAGCTCCGCCAGGGACACGTGCTCGTTTGCTCCATGGGCGGCCCGGACATCGCCGGGCCCGAACACTGCCGTGGGAGTCCCCCCCACGTTGATGAGGAGCCTCGCATCGGAGGCGTAAGTCATGCCCTCATACACCGGCTCCGAGCCTGTGGCGTCCCTGTAGCCGGCGGCCAGCGTCTTCACTATGGGGTGGTCCAGGGGCACCCTGCTGGGGGCGAAACTGTAACCGGACCACTCCACCGTCGGCCTGTGGTCTCTGAGCCACGGGTCCCCGTCAGCGATCTCACCTACCTTCTTCTCCAGCTCGGCTCTGGCATGATGCTGAGTCTCCCCGACGGCTACGCCGAGGCGGCCCTCGAAGGTCACCTTCTCGGGCACTGTGCCGGGCCACTGACCGCCGTGGACTGTGCCTATGCTGAGTGCGTAGGGCGTCTTGTAGCGCTTGTACAGTGGGTTGGATACCCGCCTGTTCCGGTCAGCCTCCAGCTCCTTGAGGCCGTTGAAGACTGTGACGAACTTCTCTATGGCGCTGACGCCCTCCTCCCTGACGCAGGCGTGGACGCTTCTGCCGGGGACGGTGGCCCTGAAACTCATGGCCCCAGCCACCTCGGGGGCCACCTTGACCTCGCTGGGCTCCATGATCACGCCGGAGTCCGCCCTGTAGCCGCGGAGGCACGTGGCCAGGGCGCCGCAGCCTCCGTCCTCCTCGCCTATGCAGCTCTCATAGATCAGCTTGCCCTTGAGCTTGACGCCGGCGTCCGTGATGGCCTTCACCGCGTATAGGGCTGCTGAGAGTCCACCCTTCATGTCGCAGACGCCTCGCCCATAGAGTTTCCCGTCCTTCATGGTGGCCTTCATGGGGTCCGTGGCCCAGTTAGCTGGGTCGCCGGGGTCCACGGTGTCGATGTGGCCGCAGAGGATGAGGCTCCTCTCGTCGCCGCCCAAGGTGCCCACGACGCCCATCCCTTCGTCCCGGGGGATGCTCATGCTGAAGTCGGGGTGCCTTCGCAGCTCCGAGAAGTCTATCATCCAGGCGTCCACGTCGAAGCCCAGGCTCCCCAGCTTCTCTGCCATGTGCCTCTGGGCCCGTGTCTCCCTGCCCCCGTAGCTGGGGATGGCCACCAGCTCCCCGATGAAACGGATCATGTCGTCAAGGTCAAGTGAGTCGAGGACTCGTCTCTCCACGGCGTTCAACGTCATCAGCGTATCATGCCGCCTGGGGGAAATATCACCTTTGCCAGGCCCGGCTAAAGCTTCCTCATCACCTTGTCCGCGAACAGCTTCAGTGACCTCAACTCGTCGCCGTAGTGCCAGCGCAGTATGAAATGGCCCACACCCAGCGCGGCGTACTCCCCAAGCAGCTCGGCAAGGGCGTCGGGTGTCACCGTGACGTTAGGGGGCTGCCTGCTCAGGTACCTCATGTACTCGGCATCTCTGCGCCTTCTCAATGCCTCCAGCCGGGCTTCCACGCCCTCCGAGGTCTCGTCCATAACCACCATCAGCCCAGCTGATTTACGAATCTCCGCGGGGTCTCGGCCGATCTTCTTGCAGTGGCGTTCCAGCACCTTGAGGCGCTCGCCGAAGAATGCCGGCGGCTGGCTCCAAGCGAAGTTGACGGCGTCGGCGTGTTTAGCAGCGACGCGCAGCGTCTGGGTGCCTGTGCCCCCCACCCACACGGGCAGCGGCCTCTGGACGGGCTTGGGGGCTGACAGGGCGTCCCTGACTGTGTAGTATTTTCCCTCGAAGCTTGCCCTGTCATTGGTCCACATGCGTCTGCACACCTCGATGGCTTCGTCCAGCTGCCTGATCCTCACACCCGGCCCCGGGAAGGGGTAGCCGTAGGCTCTGTACTCCGCCTCCTTCCATCCGGCGCCCACGCCGAAGTATAGGCGGCCCCCGCTGATGTGGTCCAGGGACGCGGCCATCTTGGCCAGGAGCGCCGGGTTCCGGTAGCTCTGAGAGGCCACCATGGCGCCCAGCCTGAGCCTCCGGGTGTCCCGGGCGAGGGCTGTGAGCACGGTATAGCACTCCAGGCAGTTGGTGTCCACGGTGTCTGGCGTCATGAAGAAGTGGTCGCTGACCCAGATGGACTCATAGCCGAGGCGCTCAGCGGCCTGAGCTACCTCCTTTATCTGGGTATAGGTGAACCCGTACTGGGGCTCTATCTGGACCCCGAAGTCAAGGGAAGACATGTGTCATTATCGGCTTCAGGGTTTTTATCATTGGCTGTCCGGTCTTCGGAGCCCAGGGATCAGCATGGGCGTTCTCCTCTGGTACTCCCTGTACTCGTCCCCGAACACCCTAACCAGCTCCACCTCCTCCTTCCAGCAGATCAAGTAGACCACGCCGATCACAAGAGGAGTGAAAAGCAGCGAGTCCCGTGAGCTGAGGAGCAGGGACACGCCCATGTGGCCTAGGACCCCTCCAAGGTACTGTGGGTGCCTTACGAGGCCGTAGACTCCGCTGGAGATCACCTTCACGGGGCGGTGGGTCTCGGAGACCTTGAGCCCCAGCTCGCGGACGCCACCCAGTCCCAGCCAGAAGGCGAGAACCAGGAAGACCAGCGTCAGCAGCAGGTATGCTACACTCAATTCGGCGCCCAGGACGCTCACTGTGTAGCCCACCAGAGGTAGACTCCCCTGAGGGGCGACCCACAAGCCGATCCAGAACCCGAAGAAGCCCCACCCCGAGACCACGCCGAGGGTGTCCCCCACAAGGACGCCCCTCTCCTCGCCGAATAATTGGCTCAGCCTCCAGTGCTCCAGGGAGAGGAAGTAGGGAACCAGGACGAGGATGAACCCTGCCAAGCAGATGGTGAAAGTGAGCTCCATCCTCTAATCAGGGGCGGCTCAGTTTAAGAGCTGATTCACGAGCCACTCTTCTGAGTCACTGGAAAACATTAAGACTCCCTGGCGCACATGGGTTGCGGTGCACCATTTGAAGGCAGTGATGAAGACGCGGCCCGGGCCCGGCGTGGAGGTCAAGGAGATTCCTGCCCCCACGATAAGGGGCGACGAGGTGCTAATCAAGGTGAGGGCAGCGGCCATCTGCGGCAGCGACCTGGGCATCTACAACTACACGCCCGCTTACAGTAAGATGAGGCTACCCGTGGTAATGGGCCACGAGTTCTCAGGGGAAGTAGTCGAGGCGGGCCCTGAGACGGTGGGCTTCAAGCCGGGGGACCGGGTTCTCGCCGAGTCCGTGAAGGCCTGCGGTGGCTGCGGCTTCTGCAAGTCGGGTATGAGCAACCTGTGCGACGGCTCGACCCTCTTCGGGATACACACGGACGGGGGCTTCGCAGAGTACATAGCGGTACCCCACACGCTTCTCCACAGGGTGCCCGACACTATGAGCTACGAGGAGGCCGCCCTTGTGGAGCCCCTCAGCAACGCCCTCCACTTCGTCAGAGACATCACCCCCTTCAGGTTCGGCGACCTGGTGGTGGTCCAGGGCTGCGGACCCATAGGGTTGTTCAGCGCCCAGCTCTTCAGGCTGGGCGGCGCCAGGGTCCTGGTGACGGGCCTGGGCTTGGACTCTGTCCGCTTTGGCATCGCCGAGAGGCTGGGCCTCGAGACTTTGAACATCGAGGAGGAGAGCCTTCTGGACCGCGTTATGGAGCTCTCAGGTGGGGAGGGGGCCGATGTGGCCTACGTGGCTGTCGGCGCTCCTCAGGCGGTGAGACAGGCGACGGAGATAGTGAGGAAGAGGGGACACATCACCGTCGTAGGCATCTTCGGGAAAGACGTGGCTCTAGACATGACCTGGGTGGTGCGCCGCGAGCTCACCATCGCGGGCGCCTACGACGCCAAGCCCTCCAACTTCCCCCAGAGCATCGACCTCATATCAAGGGGCCGGGTTGACGTCATGAAAGTGCTCACCCACAGGTTCAGCCTGGAACAGGCGGAGGAGGCCTTCCGGGTGGCCCTGGACAGGTCCGGGGGCAAGGTGGAGTTCATACCAGGATAGGGGCAGCGGACAGTGTCGCGGACGGATAACTGGATAAGCTTCCTCGCTAAGCTTCCGAGCCTATTCATCGGCCTCTTCCTCTTCGCCGTGGGGGTGGTGATGAACCTGTACTCCCACCTAGGCATGAGCCCTTGGGGCGTGCTGCAGGTGGGCATCGCTAACCACGTGCCCCTCACGCTAGGTCAGGTCTCCCAACTGGTGGGCTTGGTGGTTCTAGTCATCGGCTGGGTTCTGGGGTTCGCCCCGGGCTTCGCCACCCTGATGAACATGTACTTCATAGGGTTCTTCATCGACCTCATCATGGAGTGGGGCCTGGTGCCAAGATACGACAGCCTTCCAGGTGAGTACCTCCTGCTTCTCGGCAGCATCGCGGCCATAGGCATAGGCAGCTACCTGTACATGAGCCCAAAGCTAGGGGCGGGTCCCAGGGACGGCCTCATGTTGGGCTTCGTCCACAAGCTGGACCGGCCTGTGTCCCAGGTGCGGGGCGCCATCGAGGTGACGGTGCTGGTTCTAGGCTACCTGCTGGGTGGCCCTGTCGGCGTGGGGACGGTGATCACCGCTCTCATGGTGGGCGTCAGCGTCCAGTTCTTCCTGAGGCGGGGCGGCTACGACAGTAACTCCAGGCACATGAGCCTCATCGAGCTGGCCCGGTTCCTCAACGGGTCTTAAAGTTAATAGGGTCAGGCCCACGGATATACCGTGAAAAGGTTTGCCTAAGATCCCTGGCTTAAGATGGAAGATACGGGTGGCGGAGGAGCGGGACATCCCCGTCATCATGGACCTCTGCTACCAGCTCAGCGTATACGAGAAGCTGGAGTTCAAGGGGACCCCCGAGCTGTATAGGCGGTACGGGTTTAGCGAGGACAAGATATTCGACTGCCTCCTGGTGGAGAACACAGGCAACGTGGGCCCACCCTACCTGGGGGTGGCCCTCTACTACTACACCTTCAGCACCTTCGAGTCCAGGCCCACCCTGTGGCTGGAGGACATCTACGTCCCGGAGGAGTTCAGGGGCAACGGCATAGGGACGGAGCTGCTGAAGCGGCTGTGCCAGGTAGCCGTGGAGAGGGACTGCGGCCGCGTCGAGTGGACGGTGCTGGACTGGAACGAGCCCAGCCGCCAGTTCTACTACCGCTTGGGGGCGGTCTCCATGGACGAGTGGACCACCTTCAGGATGACCCCTGAGGTCTTCAGGAAGCTGGCTGAGGGCTAGAGCCTCTCATCGACTTCCCCTAGGAACCTCAGTATGACTGGTACAACTTCCTCTGTCTTCTGCTTCAGCACGCCGTGGCCCGCCCCCGGGACCTTCACGAGCCGGACGTCGGGTATCCTCTCAGCCAGTATCTCGCTGTTCCTAGGCGGAACAAGCACATCGTCTACGCCTGTGACCACAAGCGCCGGCGCTTTAATGGAGGGCAGCTGGTCGTAGCTGTCGAAGCCGGCAATTGCCTGGCTCTGCCTCATTAGTGCGTAGTCGGGTGTGGGGTGGTCGCTGTAGGTCTCGTCCAGTATCAGCTTCTCCAGATTCTCCTCGACGTAGCCCCGTGGGTAGAGGAGGTATAGCAGCTTCACTGTCCTGTCCCGCTCAGTCATCTCGGGCAGCGGGCTGGCGATGAGGGCCAGCTCCGTCTGGACATGGATGGAGGATGACACGCGATGAATGCCTCCGGGGTTGGTGCCGCACAGGACCAGGCTCCTCACCTTACCCGGGTGGTTCAGGGCGAGGGCCTGAGCCACTATGCCGCCCATGCTGAACCCCATGACGTGGGCCTGCTTCACGCCTAATGCGTCCAGGAGGCCGGCGGTGTCGGCGGCCATCAAGTCCATGGTGTAGGGGGCATCGGGTTTGCCGCTTCTGCCTGTACCCCTGTTATCCATCATGATGACGCAGTGCCGCTCTGAGAGGAAGCCAACCATCCTGGTGCTCCAGCTGTTCAGGTTGCCGCCCCAGCCGTTTATGAGCATCAGGGGGCTCCCGTGTCCCCTTGTCTCGTAGTAGACCTCGATGTCGTTTACCTGCGTGGTGGGCATGCTGTGACATGATGCCTGTGTTGGTGGAAAAAAGTTTGCACCCAAATCTGTGGGCGGGTGTTCCGTGCGCTACTCTGTGTGCTAGTCCAGGTCTTCCGGCTCGACTCGCATATCGGCTCTCTTGGCTATGGTGGCGGCCATCTTTATGGCTATCCTGCCGTTCATGGTTATGAGGTACCTGCCTCTGCGGCGCTCCTGGATTACGAGGCCAGCGTCCTGCAGGGTGTCCAGGTGGCTGCTGAGGGTGCTGGGGCTGATCTCCTTTAGGCGTTCCTGGAAGTCCCCGGCGTACATGCCCCCCCAAGTGAGCTCCTTCAATATCTTGATCCTGTGCTCGTTAGCCATGGCGTTCATCACCGCCGCCGTCCTGGTAACCTCGCTGTCAGTCAGGACTGTGGGCCGCTCTCCACGGTCGCCCTGCTCTGTGAAGAGGCTCCTCTCCAGTTCCGACGTGACTCCCTCCATGACGTCGTCCACGAACTCGCTGATGTAGTCCCCAAGGCGGTCACCCCACTGGGGCGCCGGCGGCCTGGGGGGTCTCCTGTACCTACGGTACCTGGGCCCATAGTAGTATCCCCCTACGTCCTCTTCGGCGTCGACCTCTTCATCGTCGTCGTGGGTTTCTGCGCTCTGGGGGGCCTCCTCGGGCTCCGCCTCGACGCTGGGGGCCTCCGACTGGGTGGGCTCCTCCTCTGCGGTCTCCTCAAGGCGTTCACTGATCCTCAAGAGCTGATCCTTTAGCAGCCTCATCTCGTCCTGAAGCTCCTTCATCTTCTCGTTCCTATCTGACACATCCATCACCTATTCGATGTCAAGCGAATACTATTTGATTCAGGTCGAAATAGGGTTTGATTCCGTATTTATATTTTATGGTAGACGAATACAATTCGATTACAATAGAATTAATTAGTTAGTCCAGCGGCTGCGTCGTGGTCGGGTATGATATCCTCCACGTTCCTGATGTGGGGGAAAATGTATCCTGTGAGTGACAGGATGCTCCCCAGGACGCCCATCACTAGGAAGAGGAGGGCAGGGCCCGCGCCGGGGCCCGTGTCAACGAGCCACCCGAATGCCGGGGCCAGTGAGCCTCCGGGCATCATGGCTGGCGTCAGGACGCCATCGGTGAGGGGCCCGGTGATGAGCATGGCTATGGGGGCCGATATCTGGGCTATTAGGGCCCTGGCCGAGAAGACCCTGCCCTGCACCTCGGGGGGAACCTTGCTCTGCCAGATGGCCTGGCTGCTGCCGTTGATGAGAGGGTTGAAGAAGAGGATGATGAAGGCCGCCGTGGCCCAGATGAGGGTCCCGGAGCCCACGCCCATCAGCGTGAAGCCTAGGAGGTAGCTCCCGAACATGCCCAGCAGCACCCCGTTCACCCGTTTCTTTGGGCCGCCCCAGGCGCTCAGGAGCAGGCCGCCGACGACGCCGCCGGCCCCAAAGGCGGACTGAACGGCCCCCAGGGCCACTGTGTCGTTACCCGTCTTGGAGAGCACCATGGGTGCTATGAGGGGAAAGCAGAGGCTGCCTGTGAAGTTTATAATGAAGAAGATGAGCTGGAGCCCCAGGAGGCTGGGCCTGGCGGCTATGTACCTGAAGCCGTAGAGGCTGTCTTGGAGGAGGCTGGGCTTCTTGGCTGCCATCGTGGCTGCCGGTTGGGGGATGGGGACCGCTAGGAGGGCCGAGATGGCCACAAGGATGCTTAGGATGTCGAAGGCGATGATCCCCGTCTTCCCGATGACGCCTATGAGGGCGCCTGCGGCGGCGGGCCCGAAGATGCCTGAGGCGCTCTGGGCCAGGGCGATCATTCCGCTGGCCCTGGCGTACTGCTCCTTCTCCAGCATGGTGGTGACGGCAGCTGAGTAGGCAGGGAACTGGAAGCTCTGGAAGGCGCCCATGAAGGCCGAGACGGCGTACAGGTAGGTGAGCTGCAGCCTGTCTGTGCTCATGAGGAGGAATATGGCTGCGGTGCCGAGGCCGGCCCCGATGTCGCTGAGAATCATCACACGTTTGCGGCTCCACCTGTCCACCAGGGCCCCGGCCAGGGGGCTCATGAGGATCTGGGGTGCGAAGAAGAATAGCTGCATGAGGGCGAGGGCTGTGGCCTGGCCGGTCTGCTCCCAGGCCCAGATGGTCAGCGCGAAGTTGGTCATGCTGGTGCCTAGGAGGCTGACGAACTGGCCCGCCCATATGACGGTGAAGCCCGTCATGCCCCTGAGTCTCGTCGTCATGCTGTGTAGCTCCTTTTGAACCGGGCCCCGTTTTGTTTACGGAAGGAAATCCAATGGCTGGATT
Organism: Candidatus Bathyarchaeota archaeon; assembly: GCA_043826455.1. GTDB lineage: Archaea > Thermoproteota > Bathyarchaeia > TCS64 > TCS64 > RBG-16-57-9. Next base: position 48,169 of record JBDRQD010000002.1, on the reverse strand, counting down.
TATTCGGGGCCTTGGTTCTACTTTCTGTGACGGGTCGGGTAGTTAAACTTATTTGGTTTAACATCTTTAACGTGTTTAACGTTGTCTATTACATTACCGAGGCTGAACGCCATGTTCGGAGGCGTGGAGAGCGTCCACGTGGTGCCCCTGGAGGATGAGATCGACCGGGCTGTGAGGGTCTTTGAGGTGGAGAACGGGTTCAAGGCTAACAAGGTTTACCTGTTGGCCTGGGTGCCTGAGGGGTTTGAGGGGGTGAACAGGGACCTTGTCTATTATCATGGTGAGGTTCGTAGGCGGCTGGGTAGGCTGGGGTTGGAGGTGGTGACGGTGCTGACTAACATCTTTGACATGTTGGAGGTGATTAAGCGGGTGAGCTCTGTGGTGAGGGCTGAGAAGGAGAGGGGTAACACGGTGTTCGTGAACATGTCGGCAGGGGGCCCCTTCGTGAGTGTGGGCACAGCCATGGCGGCCATGGTGCAGGACGCCAGGCTGTATTATGTGAGGTGTAACAGGTATAGTCAGACGCCGGAGGAGAAGATGAGCCACGGCAACGCCATTGTGACTACTCCCCAGGTCCACTTCATCGAGAACTTTAAGATTCAGTTGCCGGATGAGCGAGGCGTCAAGGTGCTGGTGGAGCTGTTCAGCAGGGGCGAGATGAGGACGGGGGACATTCTGAGCCTCCTTTACCGGGAGGGGGTGGAGGGCTTCGCCGAGGAGGACCCTGAGAAGCTGAGCAGGGAGGAGAAGATGACGGTGCTCATGCGGCTGAACAAAGGGGTGACGGGTAAGCTGGAGACGGCGGGATATATCGAGAAGGAGCGTAGGGGTAGGGAGAACCTTTACAGGGTCACGGAGTCGGGTAAGTATGTGGCGTGTGTGAGTGGGCGGATTTAGCCGCGAAACCCTTTTAATTGGTCGGCTGGTTGTTGTTGTTTGCGTGGCCGCTGTGGTGTAATGGCAGCATACGGGACTGTGGATCCCTTGGACGGGGTTCGATTCCCCGCTGCGGCCCCATCCAAAGAGATAAATCGGTGTCGCCGGTTTATGGGTGTGCGGGCGGAGGTCGCCCAGCCTGGTCAAAGGCGCAGGACTGAGGCTCCTGTCTCTTAGGAGTTCGTGGGTTCGAATCCCACCCTCCGCACCATCTTTTCTTGTTGTGTGTGCGTGGGGGGGAGGGGGGGTACCATCATCGCCATCGCGTTTCCCGGGTTTTAGGGGTTTTTTCGGTTTCGGAGGCTTTTTTGGGGTTCTTTGGCGGTGGCGGTGGGTGGCGGTGTCCGTCGCGGGGCCGCCGTGGGGTGGTGTTTGTTTGGGGGTGCCTGACGGCTGCGTGGAAGAGTGTGAGATCGATCGGTTTGATGGGGTTTGATTTTTTGTAGATTTAGGCGTGAGTGTTATGGAAACCGTTTATTGTAATAGTAGTTACGTAGGGGTATGCCGAGAGAGTTCCCTGAAGGCTTCCTATGGGGTACCTCCAGTTTTAGTGGCTACAGATCTCGTTTGGCTTGTTTTCTGTGAATATGACTAATGAGGAAAGGCGGCCTACGAGTGGTGTGGATGTTTATCATCGCATAGCTACGGAAAACAGGTTACTATGATACGGGCACAAATGGAGTAGGCAGTAGAAGCCGGGAAAGTGTGCTTTAAAAATAGAGCAGATATTATCTGCTTTTGTACCGAGTGAAGCGTTTTATGAGACTTTATTTAGCGTTACCAATGTCGCTCCACCGCGAGACCGTAGGACCCCTCTGAGCTCCCCTCCAACAGCCCGTAACTCTAGGCTTACATCTGCATAGTCGCTGGTTCCCCATCGCGCATACTCCTTCGGCAATTGATACCGGAAACCTCCTGCTACCTTGCCGGCGGCAGTTTTGAAATTTTCAAGAACCATGGTCTCCCCTTGAGGATCCCGGATGGAGCCGTGGTCCTCATCCTGGACTGTAAGTTCCAGTGTGTGGAACCCCGATGAGTCATGGTACTCGCCTCTCCAGGTGCCTTTCAGCTCGAGGTCCGCATCGATCTCCGGTGCCTCAGGGAGGTATCTTGCGAGATACGTGGTTCCCCAGCTTATGCTCTTGGTCTTTCCATCCTTCCCATACTCCATGGTTACTTCATAACCGTCGTTTGAAGGCCCCCGAGCCCGGTAACGGGTATCATCCACCCTCTCCAGCACCACATTGTTGTCAAGGGTTAGGTACCCGTTCCGAACCGCCAAAGCCAACTGATGCGTCTCGTCGCCGTAAAGGCCGCAGATATTGTCCCAGTTCTCGGGTACTGTCTGGAGACCTGCACCGAAAGCCGGCTTGTCTCCGTGGGCGATCCTGAGTACTGTGGGGGCTGGCGGCCTCCAGCCCGAGCCGTCCTGAAGGTTGCTGAGCCAGCACACCCCCACCTTCTCCTCCGGGTAGAAGCACACGTTGTTGGTGAAGTCGGGTAACCCGCCTGTGTGGTTAAGCATGACGTGGCCGTCGTGGATGCTGTGGATCCAGGTGAGGCCCATGCCGCTTCTAGAGTTTCCCGTGGGGGCCTGTAGCCGGTGCATCTCCTCAATGGTCTCTTCTCTTAGTATCCGTCTGCCCTTGTATGTGCCTCCATTCATGTTCATTATGACGAAGTTTGCTAGATCGAGTACAGTGGAGTAGAGGCTCCCTGCTGGGTCCTCAGGCATGGTGCCTAGTATGTAGGGGGTGACAGGTGTCAGCGGTTTATCGGGGCCTCCGGCCCGTTTGTAGCCTTGGGTTAGTTTTGCTCTGATCTCTGGGGTCAGGGTGAAGGCGCTTGTTCTCATTTCCAGCGGCCTGAGCACGTTTTCGGTTACGTATTTGTCGTAGGTCTTCCCGGAGAAGAGGTCTATCATGTAGCCGGCGATCATGTAAGCAGTGTTACAGTAGGCCCACGCTTCCCCCCTCGGCCTTACAGCTCGTGCGGCGGACTCTATGTAGCCTCGCATTGTTAGGGGGTCCTCGTCAAACATGTATATTGGTGGCACCCGTGTGGGCATGCCGCTGCGATGGGTGAGGAGGTCCCGTATAGTCGGCTCTTCTCCTTTAACGTCCTGGATCTTTACGTCCAGGTAGCTGTTCGCTTCGTCGTCGAGATGAAACTTATCCTTCTCCATGAGCTGGAGGAGACCTACAGTGATGACGGGTTTGGTGACCGACGCGCATCTATACACTGTCTCGGGTTTGGCTGGTTCTTTTTTTTCAACTTCGGCGTAGCCAAACCCCTTCGCCCACGCTACTTTTCCATCTACAATAATTGATAGGCTTGAGCCGGGGTGGCCTCTACAGGTGATTTCGGCTGATACAAATCTTTCAATGCTCTCAACTGTATGGGTGTCAAACATGATGAATCATCTTCTTATCCTCTGGTGGTAAAATAAGATTAACCATATTACGTGGCGCATTTGCTGAACCATTTTAATTTTAATAAAATAGCTGATTACTAGTCTGCCTAATTTTTCCCCAACTTGACGCTGTCAGAAAACCGCCTCACTTATTCTGCATTCCTAATCATGGTTTTCCAGGCCGAGTCCCCGCTGTCCCCCGCCTCCAACATGGGGGTCGTAAGGATGACGTCGTCAAACTCCACCAGGCTCAGGCCGCCGTAGCTGACCCTGCCGTAGGCCGAGTCGTCCAGGATCTGGCCCGATGTGTACTCGGAGGTGCGCCCGATCTTGTGAATGGTGTCCCCGATGGTCACGGCCTGGATGGTCTTCTCCACGGGTTTCCAGCCTGCCGCCTCTATGTGCTCCGCTTTGCAGAAGAAGCTGGCCTGTGAGCTCCCGGCGAACCCGAGGCCCACGAAGTCGTCCCACTCCTCGGCTGTTAGCAGCTTCAGTTCGTAATCGACGGTGGGCTCGGCGACGGCGAAGTCGATCCTGGCTCTGTCGGTAAGTTTGAGATGGAACCTGGTTCTCCTACCGAGGAGGGCGCTGGCGCCGTTCAGCAGGCCCACAATGGCGTTGGAGAATGCGCAGCCGCTCCCGGCGAGGGGCTGGTGCCAGTTATACGTGCCCACCATGTCCTCAGGGACTATGCCCCCGTCTGCCCTGCCCGGCTGCACTATGCGGGTCTCGCCTGACGATTGGCTCAGGGGGTCTTCTGCGAAGACGTGGGCATTGCTGCCCAGCATATCCCTTCCTCTACCATCCCTGAAGAACCAGCCCAAGGTCCCCGCCGTTATCGCCCAGTTACCTATGCTTACCCCCGCGACGAGTGGGCGAACCCTCGTCACGTGGGCCATAGGGTAGATGTTCAGGGCTCTCATGTCCCCTATCTCGACTACGTCCGTGGGGACACCGTCGATCTCCCCGGGTATAAGGTCCTTTAGGTCCAGGGCTGAGGCGTGGAGCTTCCTGGAGACGTAGACCCTTATGACCTCCTCCTCCATCTCAACGCCGTCCCTTATGCGTCTTCTCAGCCTCTTGGAGTAGCCTACGACGTTACTCTTGTCCTTGATCCTGTCCCATATGTGATCGGTGGACATCTCGATCACTCACAGGAAGCGGGGCTCCATATTGGTTGTGGTCCCCGGTGCACGGCTCCCGGCGACACGCATTGTGCATAGGTAGAATGTTGGTGAGCCGCGTCGGGGCCAGTGCCCGATGGGGTTCCTTGGCCGAGCGGCGCTCGCGCGGTTCACTCGGCCAACCGATTGTACTTCCTCAGGGCGTCCTTCAGCCTGTCGTGGGGTAATGCGTAGACCGTGTTGCCGTTGACGCCTGTCATGGTCTCGGCGGCCACCAGGGCGTTGACTATAGCCTCCTCCGTGGCCTGGACCGTGGCCAGGAACAGCCCAGTGTTGAGGTCGTTGGACAGCATCCTGAGCTCAGACACCTTGCCCTTCCCGTGAACCCCGGGGTTGGCCGTGGAGAAGGCGATGAAGATGTCCCCGGAGCTGTCGCCGCCGACGCCGCCCACACGGGCTATCCCGAGGGGCGCCCTCCTAGCCAGCCGCTTCAGCTGGTGGGGCAGCAGGGGCGCGTCAGTGGCCACCACCACGATGATGGAGCCGCCCTCGCCACTGATGGCGGGCATCAGGTCCGGTGTCTCGCGGCCCACAGGGACGCCGGCCACCGTGAGGAGCGGCCTCAGCCCATAATTGGCCTGAACCAGGACGCCCACCGTGTACCCTCCCTCATCTTCACTCAGCCGCCTCGAGGCCGTGCCGATGCCGCCCTTGAACTGGTGGCATATCATCCCTGTGCCTCCGCCCACGTTTCCCTCCTCGACGGGGCCCGAGGCAGCCGACTCAAGGGCCTGGAAGGCATGCTTCTTCTTCACGTGGAACCCGTTGATGTCGTTGAGGCGCCCGTCGTAGGTCTCAGCCACCACGGGCAGCGACCAGTGAACCTCGCCTATGGTGGGGTTCTCCGCCTTCCTCTGGTTCATCCACTCGATGACGGCGTCGTGGACGACCCCCACGCTGTGGGTGTTGGTGATCATGACGGGGCCCTCTAGGAAACCGGACTCCTCCACCCAGGTGGTGCCGGTCATCTCACCGTTCCCGTTGAGGCACGACCAGCCTGCGAAGACTGGATCATAGCACCTGCCGCGGGGCAGGACCGCGGTGACGCCCGTCCTCACTGGGCCCTTGCCGACCACCATCTTACCCTCCCCTGAGATGATGGTCGAGTGCCCGACCAGAACTCCCTTCACGTCGGTTATGGCGTTGAAGGTACCCGGCTCCCCGTCGAAGGGTACGCCCAGGTCCCGTGCCCTACTCTTCCTCGTGGCGCCCATTTAGAACACTGATACCTTTAGGGGTTCAGGGCGCATTTTTAAGTTTCCACATCACGTGGCTCGTGTTGATTTCTCGTTTCGCTTATTCACTGGATGAAAGACGGGGATTAGAAAAAGGGCTAAAATGGGGCAGGCTAACAGCCGTTGGCCTTCTTGGCCATGGTGCGGTCGTACACCATGTAGGTGGCGCCGCCCCTCTGGAAGAACTCCACCGGCGTCGTGGCCTCCACCCCGCACATCCTGAACAGCTTGGGCTCCCCCTCAAGGTCCACAGGGATGAGGGGCACCGTGTAGGTTCTCCTGCCCCACGTCATCTCCAGCTGGAGGATGCCGCTGCTCCGGGTCACCTCGTAGCTGGAGGTGTCCTTGAAGGTCCTGTAGGTGCCGGTCAGCCTGTCCAGGGCGCCAGTCCTCTTCATGTAGGGCACCTCACCGGGCTCCCTGCCGAGTAGCAGGGCCATGGCGTACTCCCCCATGTCCTCCAGGAAGTAGCCTCCGTTTGCCAGTATGACCACGGCCACGTCCTCATCGGGCACCAGGCACATGTAGGCGCTGGAACCGTAGACGCTGCCGCTATGGTACACCAGGTTGTGGCCTAGGAACTCCTCCTTTATGCGCATCCCGTACCCGTAGCTGTGGTGGCCCGCCCCCGGCACAGGCTCCTCCACCGTGCGTATCTTGGGCTCCATCATAGCCTGCACTGTATCGGGCCGCGCCACCTGGACGCCATCAAGTTCACCCAGGTTAAGGAGCATCTCGGTGAACCTTGCCATATCCACGGCGTTGCTCATGAGGCCGCCGTCGGCCAGCATCTGCCCGTAGGGGTACCTGGTGGCCACCTTGACGCCGTCCTTGTTGGTGACGTAGGGGGTGGCCACGTTCCTGTCCCTCTTCACGTCCTCCTCCATGAAGGTGCTCCTGTCCATGCCCAGGGGGCGGAGGATGTTCTCAGTCACATAGGACACGTAGTCGCGTCCCGAGGCCTCCTCGATTATGCTGCCCAGCAGGATGTAGCCCTCGTTCAGGTACGCGTGGCGTTCTCCCGGTCTGGCCAGGGCCCACTCGTCGGCCCCGCTCATGAAGATCAGGAGGTCCTTGGGGCTGCTTATGGGGAACCAGCTGTCATAGGTCTCGGTCACCGCCCCCAGGGTGGCCTCGGCGTATCCCAGTGAGGGGAGGCCGCTGCTGTGGCTCAGGAGGTGCTTCACGCGTATGGGCTCCCCCATGGGCTTGGCCTTGAAGTTTACGTACCTGGTTATGGGGTCGTCTAAGCTGAGGAGGCCCCTCTCCTGGAGCTGCAGCGCCGCCAGGGCCGTGAAGCTCTTGGTCACGCTGCCTATGCAGTACGTGGTCTCCGGGTTCGCGCTGCTGCCCTTATCAAAATCCCTGAAACCGAAACCGTTACTGTAGGCTACTTGGCCGTCCTTCACTGCGGCGATGCTGAGGCCTATTATCTCGGCGTCGCCCATCCGCTTGAAGATGTAGTTCTCCAGTTCCGCTACTCTTTCCTTGAACATCATCGTCATCGCCTTCCAAAGTGTAACTACTCCTCTTGATCGACTCCTATACACGAGGTTAAATATCCGGGTTTTGGTACTCTGTTCCACTTCTTGACTGGGTTCAATCACATTTTAGCTGCATCCGCCCATAAAACGAAGGAAAACTGGGTAACGGGGCCCGAAGAGCCAATGGAAGAGGCCCCTTAGACGTTTGAGTCTTCTAGCGCCTGCGGCCGTGCCTGGTGGCCGTCCCCACGTTCAGGTAGTAGTCGTGGACAGTTGAGACCAGCTCCCTGAGGACCTCCTTGGCCTCTAGGCCGCCCAAGTCCCAGGCGGGGATGTTCTTGGCCATGACTGTGACCGCGTAGGGCTTGGACGTGTAGACGATGCCTGTGTCGCACTCCACGCCACCCATCCACCCGCTCTTGTCCGCCACATCCACCCCATTCTGCACGGCGTCCCTGATCACCCCGGGCTTGTGGAGACTGAGGATGACCAGCGTCTTCTCGCAGACGCCCGGGCTCAGGCCCTCGCCCCGGTGGATCGCCTCCATGAGCCCTGTCAGCTCCCTGGGCGTTGACAGGTTCTCCACCCTGTCAGGGTCAAGGCCCTTGACCTGCATCTTCCTCGCCAGCCTGGTCGCGTCGAGGCCGAGGCCCTGGAGGAGCCCGTTGACGTTGTCCAGGCCCACCTGGTCGATGACCACGTTGGTGGCTGTGTTGTCGCTCAGGTTGATCATCAGCCGGGCGTAGTCCTCCAGCGTCAGCACGGTGGAGCCGACGGTGAGATGCTGGAGGACGCCACTGCCCCCCACCTTGTCTTCCTCCTTGAGGGCTCTGACCTCGCCCGGGTCCAGGGCGCCCTCCTCGGCCTGCCTGTAGAACTCTAGGAGCACGGGCACCTTGATGATGCTGGCCGTGGGGAACACCTCGTCGGCGTTCAGCGACAGCTCGTCGTCAGGGTCGGTGAGGCTCACGGAGTGCAGCCCCATGACTGCAGGGTACTCCTCCGCGGTGTCCTCTATGAGGCGCTGCGTCTTCTCTCTGAGGATGCTCATAGCTGAACCACGGCTTGGGGACTATAAACAGGTTGCCCGGCTCACAGGTTGATGAGGACCACGGCCGCCAGAGTGAGGGCAACCCCCATGGCGTTCACTCTGCTGATCCGCTCCCTGAACAATAGCGTCGCCGCGAAGGTGGTGAGCATAAGCCCACCTGAGCCGTTCAGCGGGAAGAAGAGGCTGGCCGGGACGCTCCTCAGGGCCAGCAGTATGCTCATGTTGGTGAGCATGTTGAACACGCCCAGACCGACTCCGAAGCCCGCGTCCCGTGGGAAAACCACCTTGTCCCTCACCCTGTAAGCGAGGGGCGTCGCCAGCAGGGTGGCCGAGGTGAAAACCGCTAGGAAGAACATGTTCCTCTCGGCCTCCAGGCCGCCGGCCACCAACGCCTTGCTGCTGAGCTGGGCGAAGCCCTGCACCACCAGCATGGTAGCCATCAGTGGTACTAGGCTGCTGTCCACCGGGCCGTTCCGGTCTCCCTTCTTCTTGTAGGCCAGGAAGGGTAGCGCAGCAACCGCCACGGCCACCCCCAGGAGCTGCAGGCCCCTCAGGGTCTCACCGTAGACCAGCACGGACATGGCCACAGGCACGGTGACGCTGAGCTGGGACACGGAGGCCGCTATGGATGCCCCGCTCCGCCCCATGGTGGTCATGCTGAGGAACATGCCGCAGGTGTACAGGGCACCAGTTACCACGCCCAGGGCCAGCGTGAAGGGGCTCGCCGTGAACCCGCCGCCGCTCAGAACCAGGGCGAGGCTTATGATGGCGCCCGTCATGTAGTTGAACGCTATGACGCCCCACCTGGTCTTTGATCTGCCCACGGAGAGGCGGATCACCATGTTGAGGCATGTGAGGCTGGCGATGGGCAGCAGCAGCGTCAGATATGTGGGGTCCAACAGGGCACTATGACCGGCGCCCCCGTATTTGAACCCTGGTGCTACGCCTTCTCCACGGGCTGCCTAAGGATGGTCTTGATCTTCTCCGGCGCGGTGCGCCTGGGGTCGTTCAGGTATATCTCGTGGTGGCGGCCACGGAGCCTGAAGCCCTGCTCCTTAATCCAGCCGTGGAGAAGCATTATAGTGGGCCCCTCCTCGCTGTAGGGCCCCACGTGCATCACCTGAGCGCTCAGCCCTTCGTGGAACTTTTCCACTTTGACCTGGTCCACCTTGCCGCCCCTCTTCTCCCGGAGCTCGGGCAGCACCTCATCCAACATAGCCTGGGTCACCCAGCCGGGCTGCCTGATCATGCTCTTCCACCGCCACCTGGCCCTGTTCTCCGGGTCAGTCGGATCGAATACCATGTCGTCGGTCCACCAGAGCCCCTCCAGGCCCATGACCGTGAAGTCCCTGCCCTGCTCCTTCTGCCTGAACTTCAGCGTGTAGGCGGCCCCGTACAATGCCATCATGGCCTGCATATACTCCTCGCCGCTTGGGTCTCCCTGCCCAACAATGGTTAGGAACACGCCCTCGGGAACGTCCACCAGCTCGGGCTTCTTCTTAGCCGTGTAGTACTCCTTCAGCTCCTTCCGGAGGTCCTGCTTACTCATCTCAACAGACGTTAATCCGCGGGACCCTATATATGCTGGGAGTCTCCCCCGGGGGAGACATCCCATGCGGCTTTTGAAAGCCTCTTCCATTTCAGGTACAGGAGCGCCACGCCGAGGCCGATTGATAACGAGGCAACAGGGAACGCCGGGATACCCATGTCCGCCTCGGGCTCCTCCGCCTCTGCCGGCTCAACTGGGGCCGCGGACTCGAGGAGCCTGCTCCACCCGAGTGTGGCGTTGAGGGCCCAGGTGTCCGAGTAGTATTCCCGCAGGTCGCCTCCCCCCGGCGCATCACCTACGACAACTGCGCCGCCGAAGAGCACGGTCACCCCGCCGCCCTGGTCGTAGGCCATCCCCGATATGTACCTCTTCTCGGGACCCTTCTCAATGGATTTGGACCATGTATTCGTCTCAGAATCGTAGACCCATGTCTCGTCGTACATGTTCCCGTATCCCCCGATCCACCTGATGCCGCCGAACACTATCATCCGCCCAAGGTCGTTGTCGTACGCGGTCGAGTACCAGTACCGCCCGGGCGGTGTCGAGCACTCTATCTTCGTCCAGGTGTCTGCGGCATAGTCGTACGTATAGAGTCCGCCGTCGTAGCCGTCCCTCACCGCGCCGCTCTCCCTGGTTACCCAGTGGCCCTCCAGGAGCAGGATGCGCTCGTTCAGGGAGTCGTAAACCATACCGACGCCGTACTGGGGCTTGGGGAAGGCCGCCGGATGCATCTCCGTCCAGGTGTTCGCCTCGAAATCGTAGGCCCACGTGTCTGATGTAGGATACTCGGAGTTGCTGCTGCCCCCGAAGAGGATCACCTTCCCGTTCTTGGTGTCGTATGCCATGCCCACGTTGCTCCGCGGCGTGGGGCTGTTCGAGGGCTCCAGCTCTCGCCAAGTGTCCGTCTTCACGTCGAACAGCCAGGTATCGCCTAGGTTACGCTCGGGGGGCTTGTACCCGCCGAAGATGAGGATGGCCTGCCTGTCCGGGATGTACGCTACCCCGGGGTTGAACCTGGGGGGAGGCCGAACCGCGGGGCTTAGCTCCACCCACTCGTTGGAGCTGTAGTTATAGGCCCACGTGTCGTCGTAGAATGTGGGGGTGTCGTCCCATTCGCTGCCCCCGAAGAGTATGAGCCTCCCGTTCGCCTCGTCGTATGCCATGGCTGCACCGTACCTCTCCGAGGGGTTCGAGTCTGTTGCGAGCGTTGACGGCAGCTGTGCTGATGTTTGAAGGATGATACAAAGCAGAAGCGCACCGTGCATGAAACTTTTTTTAAAAGACAGTGATGAGGTCTCAGATTTCATGACATTCGTCTCCTGAAGTAAGCGTGCAGAGGAAATGCAAGCATCCCCAGAAAGATGGTCTCGGCGGGGAAGCCGTCTATACCCGAGGAAGGTGCGCTCTCAGGCTGTGTCCCTTCGCCCACCTGCCTCCAGTCTGGGCTCTCCTGGGATAAGTCAAGTATCCAGGTGTCTCCGAAGTTCTGACGATTCTCGAAGGTGAAGCCGCCGAACAGCACAGCCGCGTTACGCACCGGGTCGTAGGCGAAGGCTGACTGGAATCGGGCCTGGGGGCGGCGAGCCACGTCGAGCCTCGTCCAGCTGTCGTCGCCTGGGTTATATATCCAGGTGTCGTCGTACTGGCTCCCGAGGCGCCTCCCCCCGAAGACTATCACGGTGCCGTCCTGGCTATCATGCGCCGTGTTCTGCCAGTACCTCTCAGAGGGTCCGCTCTGCGTCTGCCGATCAGTCCACGTGTTAGCAGCCACATCGTACTCCCACACGCTCCTTATGAAGAAGTCCCTGTCATTCTCGTAGTAGTGGCCCCCGAACATGAGCACGGCCTGGGTGGATGGGTCATAGATCATCTCGCACCCGTACAGGGCCGGTGGGCTGGCCTCCGGCGCGGCCTCCGTCCACGTGTTTGTGGAGTAGTCGTAGAGCCACGTGTCCCCCATGTCGGGTAGAGCTTCCGTGTAACCACCGTAAAGCACTAGGACGCCATTCGCCTCGTCGCAGCAGAACCCCATGCTGGTCCTGGCCTCGGGCGCCGCGGCGGGGTGAAGCTCAGTCCAAGTCTGGGAGGCGCAGTCGTAGAGCCACGTGTCCCCCAGCCAACCTCCCTTGTTCCACCCCCCGAAGAGGATGAAGCCCTCAAGCTCCGGGACGTACACAATTCCGTAGTCCATTCGCAGTGGCGGGTGGGGCTCAACCTCCAGAAGCCTCCACGACTCGGTGTCCCAGTCGAAGGCCCACGTGTCGTCATAGACCTGAGGCGACGTCCCCTCGTAGGTGCCTCCGAACATCATGAGCCTCTCGTTCACAGAGTCGTAGACCAACCGGCACCCGTACCGTGAGCTCGGCCCAGAGGAGCACAGGGCGGCTGGAGCCGTGGCGGCTAATGACAGGGAGACCGCCAACAACAGCCTCACCCAGAAACGCGCCTTGAACAACGTTGAGCCTCCAATTAAAGGTTAAGGAAACTCAGCCGTTTAAATATTTTAATAATACTCGATGATGTTTCGCACACATCGCTCATTGAACCGAACAATGTCTCGGTGACAAAGGGGCAAACAGATAACTCTCAGCTGCTCAAACCCTACCCTGTGGCAGACTCCAAGCCGTTAGAAGCCGGGCCGTGTCAATAGTGTTGAGCGATGACGGTCGACCAGATATCCATCGGCAGGTTCAGCGTGGTCACCCGCCTCAGCCAGAAGGCCCTCCGCTACTACGACGCCAAGGGGCTCCTGGTGCCCGGCGCCAAGGACCCCTTCACGGGCTACAGGTACTACACGGGCGCCCAGATTCAGAGGGGCGTCAAGATCAGGCAGCTATCCGACCTGGGGTTCAGCGTCGAGGAGATGGCGGCATACTTCGAGGCTGAGGACAGGGGAGACGGAGACGCCCAGGATAAGCTCCTCAGCTTGCGCCTGGGTGACGCCGAGAGGGAGCTCACCAGGCTCCAGCGGGTCGTGTCGTTGCTCAGAGGAAACCAGAAGGAGGAGATGTTTAAAGTGACCATGTCCGACCCCGTGGTGAAGGACGTCCCCGGGCTCCGTGTCCTCAGCAAGAGGGAGACCGGCAGCTACGACGAGACCATTGGGAGGCTGATAGGCGACCTCATGAGGGTGCTATACGCCCCCGAGAACCAGCGAAACTACGTGAAGATTGTGGGCCCGGTGATGACCATCTACCATGACGAGGAGTACAAGGAGGAGGGCGCCGACGTAGAGGTGGCCGTCCCCGTCACGGGGAAGCTGGTGGTGGAGGACCCCGCCGTGGAGGTCAGGAACCTGGAGCCCTGCAGGGTGGTGAGCCTCGTCCACAGAGGCAGCTACGAGACCATAGGGCAGGCGTACCAGAGGCTCCACGGCTACGTCTCGGAGAAGAGCCTGGAGATCGCCGGCCCCATGAGGGACCTGTACCTCAACGACCCCAACAAGGTGGCCCCTGACGAGATCATGACCGAGGTGCAGGCGCCCATCAGGCCCTAACCCCCCTTTTTCTGGAACTAGACACGGCGCTGTCTTCAGAACAACCGTTTTAACGTCATCGGACACTGAACCCCTGATAAACATGGCGAAGAAAGATGTGGACGAGGAGCTCGTCAACTGGAACACCATACTCGATGGCATAATAGACGACTCCGAGACCCTAGTAGGGGACCTGCTCTCAGGCGTCACCTACGTGGGGGCCGCGGGGGTCCTGGTCATAGCTCTCGGCGTGTACGTCCTCTTCATCGGCCTCCGCTACGGTAACCTCGACGACCCCCTCTTCATACTGGCGATGATCATCGCGCCGGGCTCCAACCTCATCGTAGGACTCTTCAACATCCACAAGTACATAGAGCTGAGGAGCAGGTACAGCAGGCTCTTCGATCTCCGCAAGAAGCTGAAAAAGTGAGCAGGTTGAGTGTACGCCGCACCCCCGACGTCATAGCGCTGGAGCTACTGGACACAGTGGAGGAGCGCGGCGAGGCCACCAAGTGGGACCTCATAAAGGTGCTGGGTAATGATGCCCAGTTCAAGAAGTGGGTGGAGGACTTCATGCTCCCGGAGAAGGTGCTCGCGGAGCGCAGGGAAGGCCGCAACTACTACTACAAGAAGACGGAGCGCGGCGAACAGTTCCACAGGCTCCTTAGGAGCGGCAACCTCATCAGGCTCTTCAACAGGGTGAGCGGCGGGCGGCTCCGGTAGCCTCACAAGTTCTTTAAACCGAGGCGCTGACCCTCAACCGATCAGATTGTCATTCTACCTGCACCATAAGAGCTGGGTCACCATAGAGGAGGAGGCCGCCGACACCGTCATAGTGCCCCTGGGCAGCATGGAGCCTCACGGAGCCCACAAGCCGGTGGGCTGCTGCTACCTGCTGGCCGAGGCCGCGGCCAGGGACGTGGGGGAGAGGATCCGGGTGCCCGTCACTCCGGTGATCCCCTTCGGCGTCTCCGAGCCCTACAAGCACTTCCCCGGCACCATGACTGTGAGCATGGAGACCCTGAGCCGGTACGTCTACGAGGCGTGCCTGGGCCTAGCTAAATGCGGCTTCAGGAAGATCATCTTCTTCAGCGCCCACGGCGGCGACAACCTCCCCGCCCTCAGAGAGGTCTCATACAGGCTCAGGGAGGAGGCTGGGGCCCTGTGCGCCGTCATCCACGTCTGGGGCGTCGTCACCCAGATGACCCCCAAGGACTTCTGGGGCCCAGGCCTCAGGATGGGGCACGGCGGCGAGCCCGTAACATCGGTGATGCTGCACCTGCACCCGGAGCTGGTGGATATGAGCAGGGCCGAGCTCAAGCCTCTGAACCAGCCGCTGGAGGGCTTGGAGACCCGGAGTTACGGCACCCACGTGTTCGACGGCCACCCTCAGAGCGTCTACTACTGGGCCGAGGAGGTGGAGCCCAGCGGCTTCATGGGTGACCCTACGCGGGGCTCAGCCGAGAAGGGGAGACAGCTCTACGAGAAGACGGTGGAGTACCTGGTGGGCTTCGTTGAGAAGATGAGAGAGGCGTAGGTGGGGGAACGCGTTATAAGCGCCCGTTCAACACTGATCATGGTGTTTCTATGGGAGACAAAACGTCAATACTTGCAGAGCAGCTCGGGTACGTCATCGACAGCCTGGACAGGCACGCCGAGAACCTGGGCGAGAAGGAGTTCACATACAAGCTCACGTCGGAGTCCAACAGTATCCAGTGGAACCTGAACCACCTGAGCAGGATCGTGAACATGAGCATCCCCCGCATCGTCAAGGCGGACCCCAACTGGAGCCCCAAGGGGTGGCCAGAGGACTACCGCGACCAGGCCTACAGCCTGGAGAAGCTGATGAAGGACATCAAGGCCGGTAAGAAGGCCGCCGTTGAGGGCCTCGCCAAGCTCAAGGACGAGCAGCTGGAGGAGGAGATACCCCTCTGGGGAGGCAAGCAGAAGCGGAAGACGGGGATATTCGCCTACATAGGTGAGCTGTACCATCACAGGGGCCAGATCGCCTACATCAGGGGCACAGTGAAGCGCCTCAAGGAGAAGGACCCCGGCTTCCTCAAGTAAATCCCCTTTTTTTCTTCGGATCAAAAGTATTATTACCGGTACAAGCCAACTAGGTTGTACCCAGTTTTAACGTGATTAACATGACCAAGAAGACTGACTCTTTGAAGGGCTTCGCGATGCTAGGCTTCGAACGCCTAGAACGAGCCACAAAGGACCTGAAGCCTGAGCAGCTTGACTGGAAGAGCTGCCCCCAGGCCAACACCATACGGTGGATACTGACCCACCTGTCCAGCGAGCTCCACGCCTTCATCCCCAAGATTGTCAAGGGAGACAAGGATTACACCCCCAAAGGGTGGCCCAAGGACTACGTGGGCAACACCAGCTACTCCCTAGACAAGATCATGGGGGACATCAAGGTCGGCAAGGAGAACCTGATCAAGACCCTCAACAGGCTCAAGGACAAGGACCTGGCCGAGCCCCTGGACTGGTTCTACGGTGTCCAGCCCAAGGAGAAGTACCTGATGTTAGCCATCAGCGAGATCATCCACCACGAGGGCCAGATCGCCGCCATCCTGGGCGTCGAGAAGCGCATGAAGGGCACCTAACCCCACCTTTTTATCCCATCCTTTCTTTCTAGTCAGTATAGCATTACGGTGACCCGTCTTGAGGATAGGCATAACATGTTACCCCACGGTGGGGGGCAGCGGCATCCTGGCCACAAGGCTGGGCGTCGAGTACGCCAAGAGGGGCCACGAGGCCCACTTTATCACATATGAGCGGCCTGTGGCCATCCAGGGGGTGGACCCGGAGAACGTGTACGTTCACCTGGTGAGCGTCCTAGAGTACCCCCTCTTCAAGTACCCTCCCTACACCATCGCCCTGGGCAGCGAGATGAGCCGCGTCACCGTGAAGCGTGGCCTAGACCTCCTCCACGTCCACTACAGCATCCCTCACGCGACCGCCGCCTACCTGAGCAGGGGCCTCACAGGGAAGCCCTACGTGGTGACGCTGCACGGCAGCGATGTCACCATCTTGGGAAGCGACCCAAGCTACGAGCCTGTGAACACCTTCAGCGTGGAGCAGGCCGACGCCGTGACAGCCGTCTCCAGGTTCATGGCCGACGAGGCCAAGAACAACTTGGGGATCAACAACGCGATCAAGGTGATACCTAACTTCGTGGACACAGAGGTCTACTCACCGGCCCCCTGCGAGCTCATGGAGCAGCCTGAGCGGGACATCGTCGTTGCCCACGTAAGCAACTTCAGGCCCGTGAAGAGGGTGGACGACCTGGTCTACGCCATGTGCATGGTCACCAAGACGGCGCCCAAGGCCAAGCTGATGCTCATCGGGGACGGCCCCGAGAGGCACAGGGTGGAGCGCCTCATCGACAAGATGGACCTCCGCCGCAACGTGGTTCTAACCGGCTACAGGAGCGACGTCCCGGACCTCCTCAGATGCGTTGACACCCTGGTGCTGCCCAGCGAGACGGAGAGCGCCCCACTCACCATCCTGGAGGCCATGAGCACAGGTCTCCCGGTGGTAGCCACCAACGTGGGCGGCATACCGGAGATCGTAGAGGACGGCCGCAACGGGTTCCTGGTGCCCCTCAAGCACCCGGAGGACATAGCAGAGAAGATACTTGAGCTCCACGGCGACAGGGAGAAGCTGAAGAGGATGGGGGCCGCGGCACGGGAGACCGTGGTGGAGCGCTACAGCACCGAGAAGGTTGTGCAGCAGTACCTGGACGTCTACAGGCGGGTCACAGGCTAACCAATATATGGTGCGGCCTCAATCCAATTCGATGTGACCGAGAATCCGACCTACTACGACAAGAGGGCAGAGTTCTGGAAGCGCCACTTCAACATGGCCAAGCCCTACGACGATTTCATCGACGAGTCCGACCAGGAGAAAGCCGCAAGGTGGAGGGAGAACGCGGAGCGACTGCCCGAACTCACACCGGATCAGGAGGAGCGGCTCCAGGGCTGGGACAGGGAGCTCAACGTCCTCATGTACGGGGGCATCTGGTGCGGCGACTGCGCCAGGCAGGGCCCCATGCTCAATAAGCTGGCTGACACAGCCGGTGAAAGGGTCCACCTCAGGGTCATTGACCGGGAGGCGTCGGAGGAGCTTCAGGACGAGCTGCGCATCCTCGGCGCCCTCAGAGTGCCCATGGTGATCTTCCTCACAGAGGACTTCTGGGAGGTGGGCCGCTTCGGAGACAGACTAGTCACAGTCTACAGGGCCAAGGCGTCCAGGGAGATAGGCCGAGGGCAGCCCCAGGGCGTACTCAGCCCGAGGGCCCTGGAGGCCGATATGGCCGAGTGGGTGGACATATTCGAGCGAATGCTCACCATGGTGAGGCTCTCCCCGCCCCTCAGGAAGCGGCACGGGGACTAGCCCGTGTTGGCGAAGTAGACGGAGCTGTTGGGCGTCCACCTGTTATAGACTCGGTCGAAGACCCCCATGAGGTCCCCCAAGCCTGTGACCGTGGCCAGGTCCAGCCAGTGCCAGCTGACCTCCTGGCCGAACCGCTCAGGGCTGAACCTGCCGTAGGCCCAGGACAGGTACTGGTCGAGGGCTCCGAGTCTACCCTGCTTCTCCCTCATCTCCCTGATGAGGGGCCCCCGCTCCTTCACGGAGCCCAGCTGACCCTTGATGCCCTCGATCTCCCCCTGAAGCCTCTCAGCCTCGCCCACCAGGGCGCCGAAGCTCCCATCAATGGAAGCCCGGATGGCTCTGTGAGCCTCAGCCAGCGCCGCCCCGTTCTCTGAGTTACGCGCCTCAACCCACTTCCCGAGGGCGGCGAAGAGGGCCTCGCCAAGGATCATCGGGAGGCCCAGGGCCTCCACCTCCTTAGCGGCGGCCTCGTTCCACGGCGTGTTATAGAAGACCCTGGTGTAGCGCAGGTACTGAGGGAACGGTACACCCAGCTCGCTGGCCGCGGGGATCACCTCAGCGTAGTAGCTGGTCTCACCGGGGCCCCC
Source organism: Candidatus Bathyarchaeota archaeon (assembly GCA_043826455.1). Classification (GTDB taxonomy): domain Archaea; phylum Thermoproteota; class Bathyarchaeia; order TCS64; family TCS64; genus RBG-16-57-9. The sequence goes on along the minus strand of JBDRQD010000002.1, from coordinate 29,851 downwards.
CACGTGGGCCAGCACGGGCATTACAGAGTCCACTATGATCTGCCTAGAGTCCACTCTAGGTGATATCCAGTCGATGATGTCGGTGAGGTCGGGGCTGCCAGGGTTGAAGCTGAACTCGTACTCCTCCCCACACTTGGGGCACTTCCCCTTAACCACACCAGCGTCGTACTTCAGCTCGACGCGGCTCCGCCTGCAGCCCGGCGTCATACATTCCAGGAAGAAGGGGACGTAGTCCCGGCCCCGCAACCCTATCTGCGCCCTGTACCCGGCACCCTCCACCAGCTCAGCGGCTCTGTTGGATGCCTCCACGAAGCGGCTGCGGGTGGGCTCCGAGAGAAGGAACTCGTACCCATCCTGGAAGAAGGGCCTGAGCTCAGGTTTGCTGGGGGAGACCACGGGCACACCCATGTCGGCCTCCAAATTGATGATGATCCCCAGGGTCTTGGCGGCCCAGTCCGACACATTGCCAGTGCTGAAGTAGGCGCCCCTGATGATGGTCAGGGCGTGGCTCAGCCTCTGAGCCACCCTCTCCTGATCATCCTGGTTCACCCCCTTCATGATCCCCTTGACGTTGCCTTCGATCTTCTCAACAGTCTTTCTAAACCAGTCCTCAGACGGGTTATGGAGCAGGCGGATGGGCACACCCTCGTCACCCAGCTCAGACGGGTAAGAAAGCAGCAAACCATGCGAGGAGGGACTAGGCAGCCGGATGTTCAGCAGCTCGGCCTGTACACCGTCATAGTCGGCGTTATAGAATAGGGGGACGTAGCCGTGGTCCCCCATGCCGCATAGGCTGTGGGCGTACGCCAACTTGTTCAGGATCAGGCTGGGACCCCCCAAGCACATGGGCTGCTGGCCCGTCTCCACGACGCCACGGTCCAAGCGGTCGATGCTCGCCTCCACCCGGCCCGTGAGGAGCCCCATGGACCTCATCTCGTTCTTCAGAGCCTTCTTGAAGCCCTCGATCTCCGCGGAGGCCTCGTACTTTGAGCGAATCCTGGGTAATGCCTCGTAGGCGTCACCCATGATGGACGGTATCTGCCCCCAAAGAGCCTGGGCCAGCTCCGCCCTCAATCCCTTCTCCACGTAGTCGCTGTAGATCAGGTGCGCCGGCGCAGTGTTCTCCAAGTGCATGCCCCACTTATAGGATGCACATCAGAGGGAGCTCATAAAAACCTTTCAAGAGAGCCTGAGCAGCCGGGCCGCGTTCCCGCTGAATATCTTCTCAACCGTGCCCTGCTCCAGGCCGATGCTGCGGCATATCATCAGCTGCTCCCTCAGGTACTCCTGGGCAAAGCCCCTGGGGAAGTAGCTGGAGTCGGTGCCGAAAACGATCCTGTCTGGGCCAACCGTCTCTATGGCCTTCCTGAATACGTCCTCCAGGGTCAGCCTGTATGGCATCCACCTGGTCCACTGGTTGCTCCCCGAGGTGTCCATCAGCACGTTGGGGCAGCTCCAGCACAGCTGAAGGAGTTCCCGGAGGTAACAGGCCCCGAAGTGGGGTACCACGAAGTTTAGCGTCGGGAAACTGGCGGCCACCTCCCACAGAGTCAGCGGATCCATGTTCCTCAGGTCCCTGGAGGGGCCCCCTCCTCCCCCAAGGACGCCGAAGTGGATGAGCACGGGCACCTTCAGCCTCTCAGCCGCCTCCCAAAGGGGGTAAAGCGACTTGTCGTCCACCGGCTGAGTCAGGCTCGACGATATCAGCTTGTAGCCTCTTAGGCCCAGATCCTTCACGGCCCGCTCCAGTTCACCGGCCGCGTCCTCGCTGAAGGGGTCGTGGTGGGCGAACCCAGTGAACCTGTCGGGGTGCATGGCCACAACCTTGACCAGGTTGTCGTTGCCGCCTCCGGTGACGAAGTTCACCCTCTCCACGCCCTTGGCGTCCAGGTCAGCCACCCAGCGCTCCGCCTGCTCCTCGTCGCTGTGGGTCCCCTCCTCCGGAGCCTCGAAGCCCCACATCCGCCTCCAGTCGTCCCTGTACCTTCGGCTGTTCTGGATGATGATGGTGGCCCGCTCCTCCCCGTACTTCTCGACCACCCGCTGCCAGTAGCCTCCCCCTCCGCCGCCCCTCTGGACGGGGAAGTGGCTGTGGAAGTCTATGACCTTGAGCCCGTAGAGATTCAAGTTTCCTCCCAGAAAAGACGGCGCGGAGCCGGTTTAAACCTTGAGGCTCAGAGGAGGCTCCTGACGCTCTTCACCGGGTAGAAGGGGCCGCTCCTGGCCAGGGGCTCCTCCTGGAAAGCCTCGGCGTAGGAGCAGCCGCCCTGGACGCCGCGGAGCTCGGCCTTCTTCTCGTTGAACCTCTCATAGTAGCCCCATGTGAACTTGGCCAGCTGGGACGTGTACCGCTTGGTGGCCCGCCTCTTCGCGTCCATGGCCTCCGACACGTCCACCAGTACGTGGGGGCTAGGTATGAGCGTGTTCACCTCCATCAGCAGAAGCCGCTCCACCAAGCAGGGCTCATCGTAGGTAGTGGTGTGGGCCGCCCACTCCACGGCCTCCTTCACCACCTCGTAGGTCGCCCTGTGCTCACGGTGATAGTCGAAGGGGACGTGAGTCAACACAACTTTGGGCTTAGCGGCCACTATGTGGTCAGCCACCCGCCTGATGAGGCCCGGGGTCTGCGCGATGCTCAGGTCATCGAGGACCACGGGCTCGGGGACGCCCAGCTCCTCGGCTGCCCCCATGATCTCCCCACGTCTACCCGGTGGATTGCAGGATAGGCAAAGGACGCTCACTGGGACGCCCATGGACGCGTGGAGGGCCAGGGTCCCTCCGCACCCGAAGGTCTCGTCGTCCGGGTGAGAGACCACAGCCAAGACCCCGCCTGACAAAGCCATCAGATTGTACTCACCCGCGAGTCTATAAGACGTTAATGATGGGACCCCCAGACGGGTAAACAGAAAACAAGGCGGCGGCTGAACCATTGAGTAGAAACGCGGCCGGGGACTGCTTGACCGGGCAAGTCTTATCTAACCGAAAACATACTGATCTTGAATTCTGTCGTGATGAGATGATCGAGATAAGGTTCCACGGAATGGGTGGACAGGGAGCCGTCATGGGGGCCCTCATACTGGCAGAGGCGGCCTTCAGCGAGGGCAAGTACGCCCAGAAGATCCCTGTCTACGGGGGCGCGCGCCGAGGCGGAGACGTCACCGTTTTCCTCCGCCTGGACGACAAGCCCATCAGACGGACATGCGGCATCTACGAGCCGGACGCCCTAGTGGTGCTGGATCCCGCCCTCACGGAGCAGGGGGGCGTCACTCAGGGCCTGAAGAAGGGGGGCACGGTGGTGCTCAACGACCCCAGGAAGCCCAATGAGGTAGACCTGGGGGTCAAGCTCAAGAAGGTGGCCACCCTGGACGCCACGGCCATGAGCGCGGAGCTCTTCGGGGCCCGGGCCATACCCATCACCAACACCATCATGCTGGGCGCCATAGCCAAGGCCACCGAGTGGGTGGAGCTGGAGAGCCTCACCGGACCCATAAAGCACGCGTTCCCCGGAAGGCTGGGGGAGATGAACGTGGCGGCGTGCAAGCGCGGCCACGACGCCGTGGAGGTGTCCAGATGAGCCAGATGGTGAGGGCCTTCGCCCCCAAGGCCGACCCCGACAAGTGCGTGGGCTGCGGCAACTGCCAGCTCTACTGCCCCGAGGGAACGGTTATGCTGGACGAGAACAAGAAACCCATCTACGACTATAGGTTCTGCAAGGGCTGCGGAGTATGCGCCAACGAGTGCCCGGTGCACGCTATAGAGATGGTGAAGGAGGGAACACAATGAGCTTCACAAGGATGATGGAAGGAAACGAGGCGGCCGCCTGGGGCGCCAAGCTGGCCAGGGCAGAGGTGGTACCCGCGTACCCCATAACGCCCCAGACCGAGCTCATCAGCAACATCGCCACCCTCATCGCCGACGGGACGATGAAGGCCGAGTACATCAAGGTGGAGGGAGAGCACACCGCCATGGCGGCAGCCGTGGGCGCGTCGGTGGCGGGGGCCCGCGTCTTCACGGCCAGCAGCAGCCAGGGCATCGCCTTCATGGAGGAGGCCCTGTGGCAGCCCCCCGGCAGGAGACTACCTATAGTCATGTGTATAGTGAACCGCACCATGGGGCCCCTCGGAGGGCTGAGGCCCGACCACACGGACAGCCTCCTGCAGAGGGACCTGGGCTGGATTCAGTTGTACTGTGAGAACAGCCAGGAGGCCCTGGACACCATCCTCATGGGCTACAAGGTGGGGGAGAACAAGGACATCTACCTACCCGTGGCCGTCTGCTATGACGGCTACTTCGTCTCAGCCACAGCCACCCCGACAACGGTCCCGGACCAGGCCCGGGTGGACGAGTGGCTGCCCCCCTACAGGCACGAGTGGTACAGCCTAATACCGGGCGAGTTCAAGATGCCTCAACCCCAGAGCTTCATCAAGATGCGGATGGGGCTCGAGGAGGCCCACCAGAGGGCCAAGAAGGTCATCGAGGCCGTGGACAAGGACTACAGGAAGACGTTCGGCCGCGGCTACGACGGCCTCCTGGAGGAGTACAACTGCGAGGACGCAGAGGCCGTCATCATGACCATGGGCAGCATGACGGGCACGGCCCGCGACGTCGTGGACATAATGAGGGCTAAGGGCAAGAGGATAGGGCTCATAAAGATGAGGGGCTTCAGGCCCTTCCCCACAGAGGAGCTGCAGAAGATAGCACCCAAGTACAAGGCCCTGGCCGTGGTGGACCGCAACAACAGCTTCGGGTCAGCCGGCGGAGGCATCGTCTCCATGGAGGTGGCCCGGGCCCTCTACAGCGTCCCGGACAGGCCCCTGCTGCTCAACTTCCATGTCGGCCTCTCAGGCACAGACGTCACAATGAGGCAGATAGAGTACATGTGCAAGGAGACGCTGAAGGCGGCCGAGACTGGCAAGGTGAAGAGGGTCGTGGACTGGGTTGAGGCCCACGACCTGGGAGAGGTGATGTAGATGATCAGCGAGAAGTTCGACAGACGGTACAGCGACATACTCATCCAGGGCGGCACCCAGTGCTGCCCCGGGTGCGGAGGACCCATGTTCTGGAGGATGGCCCTGGAGGTGCTGGGCCCCGAGACCATAGTCTACGGCGACGGGCCCTGCGCCATGTGCGCCCTCAGGAACGTCAAGGTGCCATTCTTCGCCATCCACTTCAGCTTCATCGCCGACGGGGCGACGGGCATAAGCGCGGCCATGAAGGTCAAGGGACGCGAAGACATCACCATTGTGAGCTCTGGTGGTGACGGGGCCACCGGTGACATCAGCTTCGGCAAGGTCTCGGCGGCCGCGGAGCGCAACGAGAACATCATCCAGATATGCATAGACAACGAGGCCTACATGAACACGGGCATCCAGAAGAGCGGCCTAACGCCCTTCGGGGCCTGGACCACCACCACCCCCACCGGCAAGGAGTCCAACAAGAAGGACATACCCCTAATCATAGCCGCCCACAAGGTCCCCTACGTGGCCACCACCAGCATCGCCTACCCCCGGGACCTCCAAGCCAAGCTCAGGAAGGCTAAGGAGATAAAGGGCTTCAAGTACATCCACACAGTCATACCGTGTCCCACGGGCTGGAGGTTCGACCCGGCCAAGGCCGTGGAGGTCACCCGCCTGGGCGTGGACACCTGGACGTGGCCCCTATACGAGGTGGAGAAGGGGGTGCTGAAGATGAGCCGGAAGCCCGAGCAGAAGCCGGTGACCGAGTACCTGAAGGCCCAGGGCAGGTTCCGGGGCCTGAAGGATGAGCAGGTGGAGTACATCCAGGCCGAGGTGGATGAGAGGAGGAGGAACCTTCTGGCCCAGGAGGGCAAGAGCCTAACCCTCTAACCCTTTTTTTATCATGCTGAGACGTTATCTGTACCTCAGGGATTCACAGGAGTATGCGCCTAGACCGATCAATCGCCCTGTCAGGGTCGAGTACACTGTTTATTACTAGAAAAATTCTCCATTATATGGTACCCCCCTACCTTTTTTGCACATCAGGTCTCCGCTGCGCCGTACCTGTGTTGAATGTGCCGTGTTTCTGTGTGGAATGGACGGCGTTTTTGCATAGACTGGGATCGCATCGGACCGGTTCCGTGGCTCCTTTTGGCGTGGGGCACCTGTTTCCGGTTTTTCTTGCTCTACCCCCTCCCCCCTCTCTGGGGCTTCTGCGCTGGCGTGGTGCGTGTATCGTTTCGCTGGGTGTCTTATACCCTCCTAGAGGGTATAAGGCGGAAAAAAATTCCATCTTTTATTACATGCTTTTACTTCAATGAGATGCCTCCTCGTCCTTGACCTCTGAGCCCAGAGAACACGGTTAATCGAAAGCCCCAACTGAAAAATATTAGGAAAGCCTAAATATTCGGTGACAGATTTTAGGCTAGCTTCAAAGGTGAGCCTATGGATCTCCTGACGCCTATTATTCTAAGTTTTCTGGCTGGCTCTGCAACTGGTGTTGGGGGCCTTTTAGTGATTTTGTTGGGGAGGCTGGATCAGAGGTTGGTTGGTTTTTTTATGGGGTTTGCTGGGGGTGTAATGTTGGTGGTGAGTTTTGTGAATCTGTATGCGGAGGCGTTGGGTGTTCTGGGTTTGTTGGAGGTGGCTTTGTCTTTTGGGGTGGGGGCGTTGTTTATGATGGCTGTGGACTTGTCGTTGCCTCATATCGAGTTTGGGTTGTGGGAGGATGGGGTCAAGGATAGGCCTCTGTTTAACAGCGGGATGATTATTGCGGTTGGGATGTCGCTGCATAACTTGCCTGAGGGGATGGTGGTGAGCGCGGGGTTCACTCACCAGCCGGAGCTGGGGGTCCTGGTGGCCGTGATGATCTGCCTCCACAATATCCCGGAGGGGATCGCCACGGTGACGCCTCTCATCCAGTCGGGGGTGCGGCGGTGGAGGGCCCTGGGCCTGGCCATGCTTTCGGGGGTGATGGAGCCCCTGGGGGCCTTGATAGGGTTGACGGTCATCCAGGGGCTGGGGGGCGGCGACGTGGTGGGGTACGGCCTGGGCTTCGCTGCGGGGGTGATGACTTACGTGACGGTGGACGAGCTTATCCCTGTGGCCCACAAGTACTGCAGCCTGGAGCACAAGCACATAGTTTCCACGGGGCTCATCGTGGGCACCATGTTCGCCCAGCTCATGTCGCTGCTCATCCCCCTGTAGTGTTCATGGTTCTCGGCCTCGTTCACGGGTGTGTCGGCCGCGGATGGGTGCCGGCCCCGTTGTACCCTTTTATAGGTGCTCTTGGCGGTTTACCGTAGAGGAGTGTCTTGCGTGAAGCGTGTCATCAGGATCGGCGGGGGAGAGCCGGAGTACAGGACCCCGGGCCACATAGTGGAGGCCATGGTGCGGGCAATGGAGGAGGGCCACACCCACTACGGGGACTTTAGGCACATCCCAGAGCTCCGGGAGGCAGTGGCGGCCAAGTATCAGAGGCTGGGGGTGGACGCCAACCCGGAGTGGGTCATCATAACGCCGGGCAGCACCATGGGCATCTACATGGTCTTCAAGACGTTGATGGCGCCGGGTGAGGAGTTCATCACCATGGACCCCTGCTTCTTCGGGTACTATGAGCCTGTGAGGCACCTGGGCATCAAGGCTCGGACAGTGCCCAGGTATAAGGAGGAGGACTGGGTGTTCCACCCTGAGGACCTCTACGGGGCGACCACCGACAAGACCAGGGCGCTGCTGATCTGCAGCCCCGACAACCCCACGGGGGCGGTCATGGGAGACGAGGAGCTGGGCGCGGTGGCCGACTACGCTGAGGAGAAGGACGTCACGGTCATCAGCGACGACATCTATGACGAGATCACCTACGACGGCGTCAAGTTCAAGAGCGTCGCTAGTCTGCCCGGGATGGCCGAGAGAACGGTTATACTCAACGGCCTGAGCAAGACCTACGCCATGACGGGTTGGAGGGCGGGCTACATAATCGCGCCCAGCCAGGCGCTGTACGACAGGCTGTTCAGCCTCCAGATGGCATCGTTCCTTGTGGTGAACGCGGCCATCCAGCACGCAAGCCTGGCAGCCCTCACGGGGCCCCAGGGCTGCGTCAAAGAGATGGTGGCCGACTACGACAGGAAGAAGAGGTTCGTCGTGGACGCCTGGAGGGACATCCCGGGGGTCACGGTCACCGAACCCAAGGGCGCCTTCTACGCTTTCCCTGACCTCTCAGAGTATGGGATGACCTCGGCCCAGATGTCCAAGTATCTCATGGAGGAGGCGGCCGTGGCCGTGACCCCGGGGCACCTGTTCGGGGCTAACGGTGAAGGCCACGTGAGGAACGCCTTCGCCCAGAGCATTGCTGAGCTTGAGGAGGCCCTGATGCGCATCAGGGTGGCGTTGGCGAAGCTCTAGGGGATTCGTGGGCTCCTGGTGAGCTGCTCGCAGCCGTCCCCGGTGACCACAACGTTCTCCTCCATCCTGACGCCGCCGTATCCTGGCCGATAGATGCCGGGCTCCACGGTGAAGAGCATGCCCTCCCTGAGGACGTGGGTACTGGTCTTGGACAGGTTGGGCACCGCGAATCCGCTGAGAGGGTGGCCCAGGCTGTGGTTGTAGTCGGGGAACCCGTGGTCCGCCAGGACCCTGCGGCTGAGGGCGTCCAGGTCGACGCACTTGGCGCCGGGCTTCACAGCTTGAATGACGGCCTCGACTGCCTTGTCCATGGCCTCCAGCATGCGCTGCTTCTTGGGGTCTGAGCCTAGGAGGAAGGTGCGGGTCTCGTCGGCGGCGTACCCGTCTATCTGGGGGCCCAGGTCCACCAGCATGAACTCCCCCTCTTTGAGCATCCTTGACGTGGGCCAGCCGTGACTGTAGGCGCTCCTGGGCCCAGTGGAGACTATGGTGGCGAAGCTGGTGAGCTCGGCCCCCTCCCGCCTCATGGCGTACTCGGCCTCTGCCGCGATCTCGTACTCTGTCGCTCCGGGCCTCATGGCTTCTCTTGCGGCGGAGCAGGCGATGTCGGCGAGCCTGCTCACCCTCCTCTGATGCTTGACTTCCTCAGTGTAGAGGCCGTAGAAGACCTCGGGAACCAGGGTGTCGGCGATGTCCACCAGCTCCCCCTTCAGGTTCTCCTTCATGAAGGCGTAGGTGGTGTGGCTGAAGGCCTCGGACTGGACCCCTATCTTGGAGCCTTCCCGGAGGTGCTGGTTGCAGTGGTCGGCTATCTGCCTGTTGGCCTCGGCCCTGGTCTTGATCTCCTCTACGGGTATCCATGACTCCTCCCGGGTGCTGTTGATGTCCACGGAGTAGCAGAAGAGCCGGGGGTTGCCGTCCAGGGGCACTATGAGGGCCGCCCCGGAAGGTGTGTCGGCTATCCTTTTAAGCCTCTGGCCTGCCCCCGTGAGGTAGACCAGGTCGAGTTCCTGTTCCTGCATGAGCTTCTTCAGGTGGCCGTACCTTCTTTGGCAGAAATCTACTGGCTCAGACATGGGTTAGGGTATAATCAGGTAAGTATAAAGCAGTATCAGAGGAGCCGGGTACCGGGGCGAAGAGTGAAGCGCATCAATCTGGGGCAAGTTGATGCATTTACGTAGGGTACAGTTTAATTATATGTGCATATATTATGTGCAGGGGTGGTGTGCACGAGCAACGTGACGATAAGGGTCCCTGACGAGCTGAAGCGCCGAATGGAAGAGCATAGGGACGTCAACTGGAGCGAGGTGGCGCGATGTGCCTTCGAGGAGACGATCCAGCGGCAGGAGATGAGGAGGGCGGCGGAGCAGATCAGGGTCATGAGGAAGCGGAGCGGCCCTGACTGGGACGGCGCAGCGGAGATAAGGAGATGGAGAGACGCGACGAGGTAGTCCTGGACAGCTCTGTCGTCGTGAAGTGGTTTAGCCAAGAGCAGGGCTCCGAGGAGGCCCTGCGGCTCTTGGATAGGCATGTAGAGGGGTCGGTGATGCTCTGGGTGGTGGACCTTGCTTATTCCGAGGTGGCCAACGCCCTGAGGTACAACCCTGGTTTTGACCTAGATGGGCTCAGGAGGGCCGTTGAACACATGTATGGACTTCACATGGGGTCCGCGCCCGTGGTCGAGGCGCTCCTCATAAGGGCGGCGGAGATAGCGTACGATGGCGATGTGACGATATATGATGCCCTGCCTGTGGCTTTGGCTGAGATGCGGGGAACGGTGTGTGTCACGGGGGACGTGAAGACACAGTTCAGCAGGCTTTCACCCAAGGGGTACCCTGTGGAGCCCCTGTCCAGTCTCAGATAACAGGGTCTACTTCTTGTATCATTGATGCTTGAGCCTCAGTACACGTGTGGGATTAGCCTCCACGTGCGCCTCATGTACTCCCTGTACTCGTCGCCGAACTCCTCCAACATCATCCTCTCTTCCCGCGGTATCCTGAAGAGTAGAAACGCGCTTCCGAGGAGAACCAGGGTGAAGCCGTAGCCGCTGGTCAGGATGAGGGTGAAACCCAGGTTCCTAGTCATCTCCCCCAGGTACAGAGGGTGCCTTATGCGCCTGTAAAGGCCATCCGTGACCAGCCGCTGCCCCTCCACCGTGACTAGCCGCGAGCTGCCCAGCATGGTGAGGCCGGCCCTCATGAGCCGCCTCCTGCTCATGAACCTGAGGTAGCCACCGAAGGAGAACATGGCCAGGCCTAGGAGGCTCATAGGGCTCAGTTGGTAGCTTAAGTTCTGGATCACGGTGAAATCGTAGACAGTAGCCGCGAATCCGAGCATCGTCAGGGACATGAAGGGCACCACGGCCCAGTCCTCCCTCAGACCTAGTTTTCTTTCACCGCTCAAGCCGGCACCTCGTGTTACGTTACGTGGAGCGTCTCTTTTCTCCTCTTTAAGCCGATTACTGGAGGGCATTTAAGCTTCATGAGGCTCTCAGGAAGCTGTACTCGGCCCGCGTGGCCCAGTAGGTGAGCCAGTCGGGCTCGATCAGGTGGAAGAGCCTGTACTTCATTACTGCCGGGGTGCCGCCGTCCTCGCTCCTTCTCATTCTGGACACGGGCTTACCCGTGTACCTGAAGACGCCTGTCTCGGGCTCATACATAGTCTCCAGCCAGTCCAGAAGCGTCTTGATTGAGGGCTGCTCTGGGCTGAAGCCGTGCTCGGCGAACATCACCAGCTCCCTAACCGTGTCGTGACCATGCCAGAAGAAGCGCATGATGTCTTGAGGACGTTTCTGGTCTAGGTGCCAGAGAATGAAGCCCAGGGCACGTCTGAGGGGCTCACCGTGTTCATCTATGCTCGAGTTGTGGAGGGCGCTTGACGCGAAGTAGGTGACCCAGGGGCAGCTCCTGTCCCACACCTTATAAGGGGACGCCGTCGCGTCCCTGTGGCCCTCCTGGACCCAGCCGCCGTCCTCTCTCTGCCACCCTAACATCAGGCCCCATGACTTGGTCAGCCGCGGATCCGGGCCGAAGCCCACCCGGGAGAGGCCGTCCAATTGGATGCTCATCCTGCAGGGGACGTTCCGTGGGCTGGGGTCGTAGTCAGCCTCAGTATAAGGCCGCCTGGTCTCAGAGAGGACGCCGTTGGGCCGCTGCCACCCCATGACCCACTCGCATGCACGGGCTATTCGTGGGTCCTCCACGGTGTAACCCATGTCCCCCAGGATGGACAGCATCCAGGCGGTGGTGACGTACTTGGGGCTCACAGGAGTGTACCCGCCCATGGGCTGGTAGCTTGGCTTGGGGGCCCAGGAGCCGCCGTCGCACCATGAGCCGTCGGCGCGCTGCTTTCCAAGTATCTCCAGGCTGGAGGGGTCCTCCTCCACCGAGCGCCAGAGACTCGCGGCCTCCCCTGAGACCGGGCTTGCCCCTAGGACGTGTATGTGGGTCAGGTAGCGGACAGGGGCTGAAGCGTGGCCTAGAAGCCACTCAACGCTTCTCTCCAGTTGGGCGTCGGTGAGCAAGTTGCCTCAGGTAATAGTGTTGGGCCAGGATTTAATTTGTATTTGGGGGCGCCCCCTTATCTCCTGGGAGTGCCACATGGGTGGAGGTAGACGCATGAACGTCGAGATGAGACTGCTGAGAGGCGGAGACGAAGCTGAGGCGTGCGCCGGGATGATGGCGGAGTCGGAGCCCTGGGTCACCCTGGGGAGGGGTTACCAGGAGAGCCTTAGCGTGGTGTCTGACCCGTCGAGGGAGGTATATGTCGCGGTCATCGATGGCAGGATAGCGGGCTTCGTGGTGGTGGAGATGCGGGGCGCCTTCACCGGCTACATCAAGTCCATCTGTGTCGCGCCGGACCTGAGAGGCAGAGGTATCGGGGTCAAGCTGATGGCCTATGTGGAGGAGAGAATCTTCAGGGAGACGCCCAACGTCTTCCTCTGCGTCTCGGACTTCAATGACGGGGCCCGGAGGTTCTACCAGGGGCTGGACTACGAGACAGTTGGGGAGCTCAGGGACTATCTGGTCCGGGGGAGCTCAGAGATACTCATGAGGAAGACCAGGGGGCCCCTCTCCGAGGCCATGCGGGGCGGGGCCTCCGATAACATCAAAAGGGAAGCGAGCTAAGATTGGATAGAGGTAACATGCAGACAGCCCGCGGCCGCAGGGTGCTGCTCAGAGACTTCGAGGAGGGTGACAGAGAGCCCTACCTCAGGTGGATGAGCGGGGACGGCAGGTGGAAACGGATGGACGCGCCCTGGCTGAACACCCCCTGGTCCGAGGGGGAGAGGCGGAAGGCTGAGAAAGTGTTCAACAGCTACCTGGTCCAGGGGAGGCGCCGGGCCATCATCGTGGACAGAACCGACGGGGCCCCCGTGGGCTGGGTGGCCTGCTACGTGGACAACGCCAACCCCGACGCCTGCGAGGTGACCATCACCGTCTGCGAGGACGACAGGCAGGGCGTGGGTCTGGGCTCTGAGGCGCTGGCCCTGTGGGTGGACCACCTCTTCGAGTCCAGGTTCCACAGGGTGGCCCTGCGGACCTACAGCCTCAACACCTTCATGAGGAGGACGGCTGAGAAGCTGGGCTTCAAGCTGGAGGGGGTGGAGCGGGAGATCCACCAGTGGGATGAGGCATGGGTGGACCGGCTCACCTTTGGTATTTTGGCCCAGGACTGGAAGATGCCCCAGCTGTGACCCCCGTGGATGAATAGCCTTATGTGGGTTTGGCCGGGGTTTTCACTGGTTAGTTATGAAGGTTGTTAAGCCGGGAGAGCACCCGGCCCTGGAGACCGTGAAGGGCAGACGCGGCGAGATCATCATAGTGGGGGATAAGGCTATGATGATGAGGCTGACCGTTGAGCCCAACGTGCCGACGCCGCCCCACTCGCACCCCCACGAGCAGATGGGCATCGTCCTAGAGGGGGAGGGCACCCTGTACATCGGGGACGAGTCCATGCACATCAAGAGGGGAACCAGTTTCTGGGTTCCGCCCAACGCGCCCCACAACTTCGACGCAACGGGCAGAAGACCCGCGGTGCTGATAGAATGCTTTACACCGCCCCGGGAGGACTACCTGAGGCAGGTGGGCATGATCTAGCCTCCAGTAACCAGAGTTTTTATCATCTCATAATTTGGGTTGACTGCCTGTTTCCTGTTGGCGGAGCCTTGACGGTGACACGGCGATGGCTCCATTATTCCTCCGTTCACATTGTATCTGAGAGGATTTCACCTGTAGCTGTCGATCTCCTTCAGGACCCTGGAGAGCAGCCTGGGGTCTACCCTCATACCTTTTTCCACCATCCTGTTCATGGTCTCCTTGGCCTCACCCCTGTCCATGAGGCCTTGCCTGAGTGCTCTCAACACGACGTAGATTGTTCCCCGTGCCTCGATGCCCAGGGCCTCGGCGAGGGCTCTCCCACTAGACTCGTCCATGAGCAGCGGCACCCCACGGCCTCTGGCTAGTGCTATGGCCTGCGCCTCGCCGACGTGTATCTCCCCTGCGCCCTGGATCAGCCTTGACGAGAACTCTTCTTCCTCATCCGTCAGGGCTATCACCTTGATCCACCCAGCCCTTACAGCCTCCTCCACTGCTAGCGCGTCGCTGAAGCCTAGCCTCAGGCCCTCGGAGACCACCTCCCTGTAAACTTCCTTGGGGACGAGTATCTCTCCGAAGATGTTTCTGAGGGTCTCTATCCTGCCAGCCTTTGCTAGCCACATCAAAGGGCTGCTGTTGGAGACGGCTGGCAAGGCTAGTCTTCTCTTAGGGCGGCTAGGTCACGTTCCAGGTCCCTCTCTCCGTACTGGAGGAGGACGCCTCTCTCGTCGAGAACCTTGATGAAGTTCCAGAGGGAGACGCCGGCTAGCTGGGCTGCTCTCCAGCCTGTGGCGTCGCCTCTCTTGTACTGCTCTACTGCGTTGTCCAGGTCTTTCTCCTTGATCCCTTTCTCAAGGAGCTCCCGGATGAGGGTGGACCTGTCCTTGCCCTCACGTGTGCTCAGGTCGTCCAGTTTTCTTAAGGTTTCCTCGGGTAGCCGGAGGCTTATAGCATCAGTCAACCCCACATCACTCGTATTACAGGAGATATCAACTGTAATATATAATCGTTGAGGAGGACAAGATTATGGATTGATGAATAGTGCCATTACCTGTATGTCATAGTATTCTCCATCAAGTTTACGGGCTTTCTTCTTCACTCCCTCAAAGAGGAATCCACGTTTCTCATAGAGCCTGATTGCAGGAGTATTCGACGTATATACCTCCAACTCAACCCTTTCAATCCCGAACTCCTTCGCAGCACCTATAGTGGTATCTAACAATAATGTCCCAAGTCCCTGCCTACGGTAACCTTTGAGCACGCCCATTCCCAGGACCCCGCAGTGAGCGAAATCTATGCCTTTCAATGGTATGATGTCGCACCAGCCCACAACCCTGTTTCCCTCTAAGGCTACGTATTGGGGATAATTGTTGCGTATGTTTGATAATACGAACTCGCGTGTTGATTCAATGGGCCTGGCTTTGACCCCTGCAAGGTATCGTCTTTCACGGGCAACAGAGTCAAGGCAGGCATGAAAACTCTCAATGTACTCCTCAGAAATAGGATTAATTTCAATGTCCTTTGTTATTTTCTGACTCAACTCCATGCACTTAGCTACCGAGAAGTGAGGATAAAATGTTCGATACTATGTTGCCAGTTCTGGGTGTGCTTCTAAGTACTTCATGAGTTTGTGATAAAGATACTCTGCTTTCCATTGAGCACCCGCATGCATCTCAAGTAATGTCTTTTCCTGCTGCATACGTGTCTGCCTCCACAACAGCGCACGCTCATGAAGCATCGGAACCACCTTCTCACCATACTCAATAACAACACGAGCCATCAAAGACGCTACAAGACTGATATCTACCAAGCCTTCCTCAACTAGAACACCTATACTCTCAAGAATCCCTCCAACCAGGAAGATATCATTCCAGTTTTCGGAGCCTGGTTCTCCTAAAAACTCGAGATATTCATTGAAGTTTTCCCAGTCGTTCTCCATTATAACGTAGTATCCTTTCATGAATGCAGGATTGTTCAATGTCTGGTTGCATATCTGGACGAATAGCTGTGCTTGTCTTGTTTTATTTGCGTTCTGTAGTGTATATGTGTAATAAAGAATAGATACAATCAAACCGAGACCGGCTAGGATGATCGCTAGAAACTCGAACGAAACCATAATTAGGATTACCGAGAAGTGAGGATAAGATTATGGTTTGATTGTTGAGATGAACTGCTCACCTGAACTGAACAGAGGTTAATGTGCTGAGAATGTACTAATTCAAGCATGATACGTAAAACCGGGATACCCTTCTCTATCACGGTAGTTCTTCACCTCATTGTACAAATATTCAAACCCCTCCCAAAGATCAGGTCCACTCTCCCTTTCCCTAGTTTTCCTAATTATATGCTCCCACCTCTCCCACATCGTTATCACCATTGGACCCAAGGACAATCTGTTTAAAAGGTTGAGCTGAATAATCCCTTGACGCAATAGTTCGCCTATTGTATTGTAGCTATACCATATTTGGGCTCTCTTAGCGAAGTGATCCGGGTTAACAGTTGAGTCGTATTTCTGGAGATACTCCGCATAGTCTATTTTTCCAATATTCACAAGCTCTGCCCATGATTTGTATACCTCCTCGGTGTTGATCTGCTGATAGATTTGCATGAAGATTTGAGTTTGCCTTGTCTCAAGCTGCAGCTGCTGGTTCTTCTGATTGTTATGTATGTTCATGATATAGTAAGCTACACCCGCTATGATTCCTGCGGCTTGGATGAAGCTCAGGATCGTACCAATCTCAACCATACTAGTTCACAGGTAGCACTTAGGGTGAAGTGAGGATATAATCTTCGACCTGTTTTGAATATAAGGTTTCCTTGAGAAAATTATGGATTCGACTTCGTATCTATCTTTTCTCCATGAACATCCAATATTGTCTAAAATCTGGGGGTATCTGGCTCTCGGGATATTCTTCTATTTCCTTGAACCCAGCTGACTTGTAGATGTGTTGAGCGGCATAAGCCCACTTGGGGGTATCAAGCATGAATGAGGTACAGCCATATTCTCTTCCCGCCTCCAGTAGCCTATGTAGCATCTGTTTTCCAAGGCCTCGTCCTCTATACTGTGGGCGATTATACATCCGCTTGATTTCCCCCATCTCGTCACTCAGCCTCGTCAGGGCACCCATCCCAGCGATCTTCCCCTCGACTTCAGCGATGAGGAGGATGCCTTCTGGAGGCTTTATACCTAGAAATGGTCCGATGGTGTTGTCGACTACTTCTGGAATTGACATGCCCATAATTGCCAGTGAATCGATTTGATAGTTATTGTCCAGTTCATTGAAAATCCACGTCATATATTCAATATTCATATCATGGAACTCTTTCATGTGAACATTTTTGTCAAATAGAACAAACTCGACCATTTCACGTCATAATAAGGTTATCAAGAATTACTGATAAAATTTTGGTCGAGGGCGGCTGCTCCTTCCTTCCCCCACGCCCACGCCTAGTTGTGGATCACTTCAGACAGCTCGTGGAAGATGTCCAGCACCAGCTCCATCTGCCTCAGGTACTGGTTCGTGGTCAGCAACTCGTATTTGTACACCTCTGAGACGCTCCGCGACAGCTCCCCTATCTTGTTCTCCAGGCTCGACTCGGCCCCAGCGACCCCGCCGGACCCTGCCCCAACCTCATAACCCATCTTTCTTGCCTCCATACATCATCAGGGTTCAGTCCAAGGCTCCGCATATAAGGGCGACTCAAGTGTCATGATGACGTGAAACAATCATGAAAGATAATCACAATATGTGACCACGTGGCCCCAAGCTTTAAGGGCTTAAATGCGGGGGCGCCGGATATCATCGCAGCCTGCTGCCCTCAGCGGCGCGTCTTCTCCCGGATGTATACGAGTCTCCCGCCCCCCATGAGCGTCTCCCTCGCCCGCTGCCCCACGTCTAGCTTGACGGCGACCTCCAGGCCCCTGGAGACGTTCACAAGCCTCACGTCTCGCGGGTCCCCGGCGTCGATGAGGAGCCTGTCGCCCTGCCCGATCCTCGTGTAGCCTGCGTCGTCCCTGAACTCCAGGGGCATGACCCCGAAGTTCACCAGATTCGACTTGTGGATGCGGGCGAAGGACACCGCTATGATGGCGTGGACCCCCAGGTACTTGGGGGCGAGGGCGGCGTGCTCGCGGGAGCTCCCCTGCCCATAGTTCGCGCCGGCCACCAGGAAGCCTCCCCCCTTCTCCGCGGCCCTGCCGTGGAAGCCTGGGTCAATCTGCTCGAAGACGTGCCTGCTTATCTCCGGGATGTTGCTCCTCAGGGGCAGGACCTTGGCTCCCCCAGCTATTATGTCGTCGGTGGTGACGTCGTCCCCCAGCCTCAGGAGCACCTCGCCCTCCAGTGTGGCGGGCAGGGGCTTGAACTCTGGCAGCGGCCTGATGTTGGGGCCCCTGATGATCTGGACCTCGTCGGGGGTCTTCGAGGGCCAGACGAGCAGGCCATCGTTGACGTTGAACCTCCCGGGGTCAACCAACTCGGGGTACTCCCCCAGGCTCCGGGGGTCCGTTATCACCCCGGTTACTGCTGAGGCGACGGCCGTCTCCGGGCTGCAGAGGTACACCTTGGCGCTGGGCGTCCCCGACCTGCCCCTGAAGTTCCTGTTGAAGGTTCTGAGCGAGACGCTGCCAGTGGGGGGCGCCTGCCCCATTCCTATGCAGGGCCCGCAGACGCACTCCAGCAGCCTGGCACCGGACTCGATGATGGTTTTTAGCTCCCCACCAGCAGCCAGGTGGCTGAGCACCTGCTTTGAGCCGGGTGACACCGTGAGGCTCACCCGGGGATGTATGGTTCGACCCCTCAGGAGACGGGCCACCACTCTGAGATCGGAGAGGCTGGAGTTGGTGCAGCTCCCGACGCAGACCTGATCGATCGCCAACCCCTGAACCTCAGCCACCTTCCTCACGTTGCCTGGGCTGTGAGGCAGCGCGATGAGGGGCTCCAGTTCGCCCAGGTCGATGCTGAGGCGCTCATGGTACTTCGCGCCCTCATCGCTTTTCAGCTCGGCCCAAGCGTCCGGCCTACCCTGGGCTTCGAGGAACCTCCACGTGGCCTGGTCGCTGGGGAAGATGGAGGTGGTGGCCCCTGTCTCGGCGCCCATGTTCGCGATGGTGCCCCTCTCGGGAACGCTGAGGCCCTCGACTCCCGGCCCAGTGTACTCCAGGGCCTTGCCCACGCCGCCGCTGACGCCTACCCTGCGGAGGACCTCCAGGGCGATGTCCTTGGCTGAGACGAACGGGGTGAGCCTGCCCACCAGCTCCACTCCGACGACTCTGGGCGCCTCAAAGTAGAAGGGCTCACCCGCCATGGCCGCGGCCACGTCCAGGCCCCCGGCTCCTATGCTGAGGCAGCCCACAGCGCCGGCTGTGGGGGTGTGGCTGTCAGCCCCCAGCAGGGTCTTGCCGGGGGCGGCGAACCTCTCAAGGAAGACCTGGTGGCATATCCCGTTGCCCGGCCTCGAGTAGACCAGGCCGTGCTTCGCCGAGAACCCCGCCAGGTACACGTGGTCGTCCGCGTTTCTATAATCGTCCTGGAGGGTGTTGTGGTCCACGAAGCACACGCTGAGCTCTGTGGCGACGCGGGGGACCTTCATGGCCTCGAACTCTAGGGCCGCCAGGGTGCCCAGGGAGTCCTGTATCAGGGTGTGATCTATCCTTACTCCCATCTCATCTCCCGGGGCCATGGAGCCCTCCAGTAGGTGTGACTCGATGAGCTTCTCGGTCAGCGTCCGCACCTCAACCACGTCCTCCGCTCTGCAGTAGTAGGGTCGTGACAGTACTTGATTCTAACCGCTCACTCAACCCCGGCGGACACAGCGCGTGCACCGGGCTATACCATTACGCAGAAAATAGAGATGGATAAAATAGTGAAGCTGGTTCACGTCACCAGTCGAAGCCGGACAACTTGGTTAACATATTGAGGGCCGTCGCTACGTGTAAAGAAAGGGCGGAATATTCGTTCCAGCCGCTCTCCAGGTGGATGAGGGGTTAACCATGATTCCATGTGCTCTCACTTGGCCTTGAGGATCATGAACCTTGCCCCTTGCCGAGGGGAAGAGCCCACCACCCCTGTGTCGAGGTTGATCAACTTCCCCTTTCCCAGGTCACCGGGGAACTCCGCTGACGAGCTGGGCCCCGAAGGCAGAACGAGTGAGAGAAGTGACCTCTCCGTCTCAAACCCGTGGATCACCCAGCCGCCGCCGAGACGGGTTCCGGTGTGCTTGACGCCGGTCTCCCCGAAGAGAACCTCCTGCAGGTTACCCAGCACGGCGCTGCCCACCCGGGGGTTGTACCTTCGATCGTACAGCCCCGTCCTCGGGAAGTAGCCTCTGTCGATGTCCATGAAGGTGTCAAGGAAGACCGTGACGTTGGGGGCGACGCACGCCGCCATGACGGACTCCGCCGCCATGTCCGCCACGTAGCCGTCGTCCCTCAGGTACTCGGCGGGGTTATCGGAGCAGAGCTTGACGTTCACCAGGGCCTTGAACCCGTTCCTCTCGGCGTACCCGCCTATGGCCTTGACGCTGCTCAGCGGAGACGCGCCGTGGCCCACCTGGAACACGTATCCGTCGACGCCACCCAACTGGTCCAGGACGGCGTCCAGCGGCCCCGTGTCGTCTATGTGGAACCCGTGGCTGACGTAGTGGCTGAACTTGGGGCCCCCCTTCTCCCTGTGGACCGAGGTCTCGATGTTGGCCATGTAGACAGGCTTCTCGATGGTGTCACGGACCTCCATGATCTCTGGATAATAGTCCACGGCCTTCTCCCACGGGACGATGATCTCAAGCATGTCCACCAGGCCGCTGTGCTGGGACAGTGCCTCGAGCAGCTCCCCTGACGGGGGCCCCACGGTGAAGAAGTCGAAGACGTGGCCAAACTCCGCCAGCTCCCCAACCCGCTTGGCCGTCGCAGGCTCCGCTAGGTCCGTCAAGGGTAGCCTGAGGGCCTTCAACCCGGTCTCCCACAGCCCCAGGATGGGGTAGTCGTTGCGGACCATCTTCCTGGTGAACTCGTCGATGGGCCCGTTGTATGGCAGCGTCAGCACCTCCGCCAGGGGGTGCCTGACGTGGACGCCCAGGGTCGTCTTCAGGTCGCTGATCCCCCAGCTCCGCTCTAACATCTTCCCTGGGGCGGCCTCCACGGCCCCATATGACCTCACGACCCTCAGCCTGTGGCCGCCTTCGTGGACATCCACTGTGGCGTAACCTAGCTTAGCGGTGTCGTTTCTGCCGTACTCGTCCGCCGCCTCCACTCGGAACAGCTCCGAGTAGTCTTGGCGCACGAAGCAGGTGGAGAGGAGGTTGTAGATGCGGGTCCCGGCGTATGCGTTGTACCCGAACTGGTGGACGTGGCCCGCGAACATGGCCTCCACATTGTGCTCAGACAGGAGCCTGAGAAGCCACGACCGGCCCGGCTCATCCACGTTGTCGTAGTTGCTGGCCTCCCCGGGGTCCACTATGTAGGGGGGGTAGTGGCTGAACAGGTGAATTCTCTTACCATGGTTCTCCTTCAGGTCCTTCTCCAGCCACCTTTTCTGCTCGGCCTCCTCAGGCAGCCCACTGTTTATCACCGAGGAGTTGATGAGCACGAAGTGGACGCCCCCGTGGTCGAAGAAGGAGTAGCGGGGCCCAAAGGCCGTGGCGTACACCGTCAGCCCGTGAGCGTCCACGGGGTACGCGGGGACGTTGGGGTTATGCTTGTCGCCGACGTCGTGGTTGCCCGGGACGTAGTGGATGGGTGCGTCCAGCTCGCCGAATGTCTGCCTGGCCACATCCGCCGCGGCGGTGTAGGAGGGCTGGTGGGGGACGGGGTGTATTATGTCTCCGAGGTGGATGACCAGATCGGGCTCATGTTTGTTGACCTGGTTTACGATCCACTTGGCTCTGCTGTTGGTCTGGAGGTTGGTGGCCCAGGGGGAGGAGCTCTCGGACTTGGGGCGTAGATGTGTGTCGGAGATGATGGCGTACCTGAAGCTGAGGGTTGGGGCGCTCATCGTCTTTCAGCCTATACTGTGATGTGAGGTGGTTAAAAGTAGCATCTCCACGTGCCCACACCATGGAGCATGGGAAAACAGGCGTGATGCATGTGTGCTCCTGATACCCTGAGTTCATTATATGGCGCAGCGGAAGGGATTCGAACCCTTGAGGCACGGAGGCCACTGGTTTTCGAGACCAGCACGATAACCGCTCTGTCACCGCTGCCCGCAACAAACCCAGGCAACCACACTAATAGACGTTATGCCCTAAAAACAGGAATACCCAGCCACCGGTACAAGCAGCCTAACCCTCGTCCACCAGCCGCTGCACTCCAGGCCACCCCTCATGGCTCTTGGCCGCCACCACCCTCAGCGCCTCCAGGGCGCTGTTGAGCTGGGGCCTATGCTCGCCGCTCCTCCTGAGCAGGTACTCGGCGGCCCGGAGCAGCTTCCCGTTGAGGTCGCTGTCGGCCTGATCAGCCACTGACACTATCAGCGCCTCCAGGGTCTTGGGCTTGGTGGGCCCCACGTCGCCGTGGTGGCCGGCCACCACGTGGATGAGGTCCGCTGGCAGGCCGCGGCTGTGCATCTCGGCCACCATGAGGGTGAGGTGGTCCACCATGCCGCCGTACTCGCTGGTCTGGAAGCCTCCGCTGCCGTTCGGTTCGTAGCAGTAGACCTTCATGACGTCGTGGAGTATGGCGCCGGCGAGGACCAGGTCCCTGTTGACTTGGCCGCCGTAAAGCTCCTCCACTATGTCGCAGAGGGCGGCGGCGATCTTGACGACGCTGAGGGTGTGCTGCAGTAGGCCCCCCGGGTAGCTGTGGTGCTGGTATGCTCCGGCGGGGCACTGGGCCAGGGGTAGGGAGGGGTGGTCTATGTCGGCTGGGGGGTCCGTGAGGAACTCGTTGACCAAGCCGCGTAGCTTGGGGTCCGTAATCGTGTCCACTAGGGGTGTTAGCTCTTCCAGCACGCCCTTCACCTGAGGCTGAATCCCATACACTGCTCTCACGGGTTCTTAAATTCTTCCAATGTTATTCGGACAGCCACTTGACGCCATCAAACTATCCAACTGCTGGGTGACCGCTCCTGGCTCAGGCCGCTCAGGGCTTGGCTGCTACCGGGCCTGGTCCCGGAGGCTCCTCATCTTCTCCACTATGGCCCGGTACGCCTCCTCGGGGTTGGTGAGGCCCTGAACCATGGCCTCGAAGGGGCAGTATATGCGGCCGTCCCGCATCTTGATGTGCTCCACCTCCTCCGCGTAGGTGAACCTGAGGCCGTGCATCTCTAGGACGCGTCTACCCTGGGTGCTTAGGACTGCTGCGTGGGCCTCCGCCGCCCCGCTGTAGAGGATGAGGAGGGCGGCTGCGCGGCCCACTATCTTGTCCACCATGACGGCGTCGCGGAGGCCCTCGCCTAGCTGGTCTATGGCTTCCAGGTGGGGCCTTATGCCTTTGCTGCTGCTCTGGAAAACGAGGGCTCCGTCCCGGTACACCATGAGGCTGTTGCCTGTCGTCTCCAGTGCTTCCAGGTAGCCGCTCATGGGGTGTCTCGGGTTTGATGGTGTCCGCGGCTTTTATTGTTTCTCAGAGGTGCTCCTCTATGACGTGGTCTATTGTGTCCTTCAGTTGGTCGGTGAGGGCTGAGAGCCTTAGCTTGGCGGCGTCGTATCTGGTCTCGAGGGCTCCGCGGAGGCGTCTCTGGTTCTCCTGTGACGCCGCTTCCCGTGTCCAGGTTGTGATCCTGGCCGCGTAGTGTTCAGCGGGTACTGTGACTCTTTTGTGGTTATTCCTCACGTACTCCTCTATCTCCTCCTGGGTGGTGTAGGCCAGGGCTATGAGGGTCCAGAGGAGGAAGCTCATGCCGGGGATGACCCCGACCCCCGTGGCTATTCCTCGGTAGGTTACGTTGAGGGTCATGAGGGCTATGGCTACCGTGATGGCTGATGCCACTGTCTTCCTGTTAAGGTTCACGTGTAATCATTTGCGCGGCTCATTGATGAGCTGCTTCAAACCTGTTATCCGATAACATGGTGGAATACTGAGTGGGCCTCAGTAACATTATTAACGCCCGCCGGAAAAGGAGGCACCATGCATGAATGGGCCCTAGCGGAGGGAGTCATATCCACGGCCGCCCGGTTCGCAGAGGAGAACGGCCTCACGGAGGTCACCGAGGTGGTGGTCATGGTGGGGGAGCTCCAGCAGGTAGAGCACGAGGTCCTCATGTTCGCCTTCGAGCAGCTCAAGACCCCACTCTTCAAGAACGCCGAGTTCATCCTCAAGACCCAGCCAGCCAGATTCAGGTGCAGGAACTGCGGCCACGAGTGGGGCTTCACAGCGGAGGGCATGACCGAGGAGGTCTCCGAGGCCATCCACTTCGTCCCCGAGATGGCCCACGTGTACATCAAGTGCGGCGAGTGCGGCAGCCCCGACTTCGAGGTCACGGAGGGCCGGGGCGTCTGGCTGGCCACCATCAAGGGGGTTAGGAAAGCTGAGTGACCCACGCCTAGCCGTCATAGAGAAAAGGTTCCAGGACGTAGGCAGAATCATAGCAGTCAGCAGCGGCAAGGGCGGCGTCGGCAAGAGCATGGTGGCCACCACCCTGGCCCTCAGCCTAGTGGAGCAGGGCCTCAGGGTGGGCCTCCTGGACCTGGACTTCACCAGCCCCAGCACCCACGTCATCCTGGGTGTCGAGGGCCTCTACCCCGAAGAGGAGTATGGCATAGTGCCCCCCCTGGCCCACGGCCTCAAGTACATGAGCATAGTCCACTACAGCCTGGACGAGCCTGCGCCCCTCCGCGGCGAGGACGTATCCAACGTCATCATAGAGCTCCTGGCCATCACCCGCTGGGGGGAGCTGGACATCCTCATCTTGGACATGCCCCCGGGCATCGGGGACGCCACCCTGGACACCCTGCGGCTGATACCCAGGATCGAGTTCATGGTGGTCACCACCCCCAGCGTGGTGGCCTACCAGTCCGTGAGGAGGCTGCTGCTGCTCCTCAGAGACCTGAAGATATCCGTCATAGGGGTCCTAGAGAACATGGTGGTGAACCGGAGCCGCTACGTGGAGGACGAGGTCAAGAGCCTGGGCCTCAGGTACCTTGGAGCATTGGACTACGATGAGGAGCTGGAGGCCACCATCGGGGACCCAGATAAGCTGCTTAAAACAAGGTTCGGCAAAGGCGTGGGCAAGCTGGCCCGCGGCCTACCCTAGTTCTTCTTCTTGTCCTTGACGAAGAGGCTCACCAGGAAGGCCACGGCCGAGAGGGCGGCGAAGAAGTAGAACACGTGGTCCAGGCTGTAGTTGACGGCCAGGTACCCGGCTATGGCCGGGGTGAAGAACCCGATCCCGTACTTGAGGGTGAAGTTGACGCCGTAGGTGACGCCCACCGTGTCCTTGTGGCTCACATCGCCCAGGAGCGCGTTCATGGGGCTCTGGGTGACGAAGAAGGAGAAGCCCAGCACCACCACCAGCCCCGCCAGCACCAGGAGGTTGCTGGGGGCCAGGGTCATGGCTAGGAGGCTGACAGTGAAGACGCCGAACCCCGCTAGGAGCATGATCTTCCTGCCCATCCTGTCGCTCAGGTCACCGCCCAGTATCTGGGCCACCGCGCCTACAGTGTACTTGAGGGTGGATAGCCCGCCGGCGATGACCAGGGCCACCATCTTAACGTCGGTGATGTACACCATTATGTAGGCGCTGACGCCCTGCCACAGCATGCCGCTGAGGATGACGATGATGAAGGTGAGGAGAAGAGTCGTGCGGTCCGCGACGGCGAACATCTTCCTTATGGTGGGTACTACGCCCTCACGCGCGGAATCCAGATCGCATGCTACGTCCTGGATGACCAGGTGGTCCAGGGCGGCCAGGGCCAGGCCGACGACGCCCCAGATGATGAAGGTGGCCCTCCACCCGAACTGGGCCCCCAGGAGGCTGGTGGTGAGGAAGCTGAGGGCCATACCCAGGTCGCCCCCCATGCCCTGGTACCCCATGTAGCGGCCCCTCATCTCGTCGCTGAGGAGGCTCATGTGGGCGTAGCCGCAGGGATGGTAGAGGCTGGCGCCGATGCCCAGCACTATGAAGCCGACTGCGGCCACCCACACGTTGGGGGACAGGCCAACGATGATGGAGGCCGCCCCCAGGAGGGCCATGGACACAGTGATGAGCATCTTCTTGCTCATCCTGTCCGCCATGAACCCCACGGGCAGGCTGCCGAAGCCGTAGAACCAGTTGACCAGGGAGACCAGGAGCCCGAAGGTGGCTATCCCCCCCAGGTCCCCGTGGAGGAGGGGCAGCAGCGCTGGTAGGAGGACGAGGTAACCGTGCATTATGCCGTGGCTTCCCGTGATGGCTATGACGCTGGCGTCTTCGCTCTTCATATTTGACACCGGATTCCATATCCTAACACGTGTCCCTATATAATCCTTGACCGCAAAGAAATCATACGTAAATAATATTTGATACCCACAGGTGTTGACACACGCACAGCGTATGTGAACCAGAATAGGTTAAGGGAGACCCATGTAATTCAGATCATATTCAGAAGTGGATTCCTTGAATACCAGCACCGCTCTAATCGCATTCATCGCCACCACCATCTTCACCGCGTTAATCCTCGCACCAAAATACTGGCCCTTCGGATTCGCCCTCTGGATCATCATCGTCATTACGTCACTATTAACTGTCGTAAGGTGGCATGCCAGAAACACAGCGTATCGTTGCCCAGAATGTGATCAACTATTCAGCATAAGCACGGTCACCGACCTTGTCTCACCCCACGGGTTTGGTCGCGGCGGCGGTTGGAAGCTCTTGACCTGCCCGAAATGTGGAAGCCATGTAAGAGCCCAGGTTTATATGAAGGATGACGCCAACATACATCCATAATCTTATCCTCAGTTCACATTAATCAATAATTTTATCCCCCACACACAGAGCTCCGCTTCGCTCCGCGGCGATGATTTTGGTCCAGATATATTGCGTGCGCGCAGGTAACCGCCCCTCTTTTTTACCCCCTCAACATCCTTTTATCCTGTATGAAGATGGATCAGAGGATAGCAGTCGCTTTGGTAATCATGTTGAGCGTTGCTGCCCTCTACACGTACCAGAACCTCAACCAAGAGCCTAAGCTGGAGTCATTCTATACCTACCGCGTGGTAAAAAAGTACCCCCATGACCCCGGGGCGTCCACCCAAGGCCTCGTCATCCATAACGGGGTCCTCTATGAGGGAACAGGCCTCTATGGAGGTTCAAGCATCAGAATAGTCGAACAAGAGACCGGTGAGATATTACGCAAAGTAGATTTATCGCAGAGTTTCTTTGGGGAGGGAGTAACCATTCTAAACAATAAAGTGTATCAGGTCACTTGGCGGGAGCACACAGGCTTCGTATATGACCTAGAGCTAAATGGAGAGTCAACCTTCAGCATACCAAACGAGGGCTGGGGACTCACAGAAAACAGCACCCACCTGATACTCAGCGACGGCACCTCGACGCTGAGCTTCATCGACCCCCAGACCATGAAAATAGTAGAAACAGTAATAGCCACCTACGAGGAGGATGAGGTCGGACTGCTCAACGAGCTGGAGTACATCGAGGGCAAGGTCTACGCCAACATATGGCAGACGGACAACATCGCTGTAATAGACCCATCCACCGGCAACGTGGTCTCATGGATCGACCTAACAGGACTCCAAAATGAACTCAATTCCACAAGGGGGATCGATGTACTCAACGGAATCGCATACAACAGAGAGACCGGAAAAATCTACGTAACCGGCAAACAGTGGCCAAACCTATTCGAGATACAGCTCATCCCCAAGTGACAGCAACCACTCAGATATCTCAGCGTCGCTTTGAAGAGGAACCACATCAATATGCCTGTACTCTTCCGCACCACGCCAGCACCTGGCACCAGAAATGAGGAGGGGTAGAGCAATGTGAACCGGAAACGGCCTCCCCACGCCAAAAGGAGCCACGGAACCGGTCCGCTGCGACGCCATTCTATGTAAAAACGCCGTCCATTCCACACAGAAACAAGGCACATTAAACACATTAAACAAGGCGCAGCGGAGAGCCTGATGTGAAAAAAGGTAGGGGGGCTCGTTTAACACAAAAAAAAGCCTAATAAACGAGTGTATCTGGTCAACGCCCATTATCTGCAACCATTAACCTATCCCAGTCAAGTTACACGTGAACACGGGGCACCTTATTCAACGGTTCTGAACAGTTCAACACGTCCTGGAGACTCCTCAAAAGTTACTTTTATATACTGAGGGCAACCAGAAACGCACCAAACTTTATCTAAAAAAACAACCAGTATCAAGGTGAGAGCATGTCGGCCACCAAGCTCAAGAACGAGATCGGAGTCCTGCTTCTGGACAAGCCCATGAGCATAGCCGAGCTAGCCGAAGCCATGGGCATCAAGGAGAAGAAGGCCTACAACCTCCTGAAAGGCATGTTCACCGAGGAACGCGTCAGCGGCTTCAGGGATGAGGACGGCGTCCGGCGCTACAGGTGCACCGAGGAGGAGGTCGAGGCCGCGGCTAAGCGCAAGGCCAAGGCAGAGAAGAAGGCCGCCAAGTAAAGCGTCAGGTGAACCTACACCGGGTTACTGTTTTAAGCTCCACGCGTCACACCCCATAATATGCCTAGTTACGGGATAAACCACGAGTCGGGCACCCTAAAACGGGTCATGGTTCACCACCCGGGCAGGGAGCTGGAGATAGCCAACAGGGACCCCGAGCCCCACCACTTCGAGATGCCCGTGGACACCAAGCGGTTCATCAGCGACCACCAGGAGCTCATTGACGCCTTGGAGGAGGCCGGCGTCGAGGTCCTGCAGGTTAGAGACCTGGTCAAAGATGATAAGGTGGCCTACGAGCAGAGCTTCAGGTGCCCCAACATGGTCTTCGTCAGGGACAGCAGCACCGTGACCAGCGGCGGAGCCCTCCTCTTCAGGATGGGCCTACCCACCAGGCGCCTGGAGATCCCCGTCATCAAGGCCGCCCACACGGCCCTAGGCGTCCCCGTAGCCCTGGAGATGCGTGAGCCCGACACCTTCGAGGGCGGAGGCTTCGCCATGCTGGACGGTGGAGCAGCCGTAGCCGGCCTATGCGACAGGTCCACCCAGGGCGCCCTGGACCAGATGGGCGACTATCTCCTAGACCACAACCTGGTGGACCTCTGGATCACCCTGGACATGCCCAAGGGCATAGTGCACATAGACGGGGAGTTCGCCGAGCTGCCCGGCAAGGTGGCCCTCAGCCACCCTCCGGTCATGGAGGCCGTGCCCACCCACTTCAGGACCAGAAACGAGAGGTGGGACGGCAGCTTCATGGAGTGGCTCCGGGAGGAAGGCTGGGACATCCTGGAGATCACCGACCGGGAGTGCAATGACATGGCCGCCAACTTCCTCACCGTGGCCCCCGACCTGGCGCTCCACTACACGGGGAACCCCAGGGTCATGAAGGAAGCTAAAGAACGGGGCATCGACGTGGTGCAGATACCCGGAGAGGAGCTCCGGAAGGGCTGGGGCGGCATCCACTGCATGACCTGCCCCATACTCAGAACATAATTATAATGTTACTTCCCCTACGTGTTTGTGTCCAAGTAAGTATTTTTTTCTTACTGAGAAGGAAGTCACTATTAGCGAACGGACGGATTATAGAAAAACCCTAAAATATATTATTTGGGGCGCGCGCAATTATTTCTCCTCTATTAAACCTCGTGCGCTGTTGAAGATTACGTTTGCACGTGTATCCAATATGTACTTTGTAGAGGTTTATTCTGGACTCTTTTTTGATCAATATTTAATATTTCATAGATTTTTTTACATTGATCATCTATACTAATTTGATCTTTCGGGTCAGTTATCCAAAACTCTACTTCCATGCTATAAACTTGTTTTTTATATCCATCTAATTGAATTGTCATCTTTTCAAGATATACTGTGTATGGAAAAGGTTCTTTAATGTCGTATTTGTATCCTAAATCTTTAGTAATTCTCATAAATTCTTCTAATTCTACATCGTTACTAAATTCATTAGCAATTGTAATGTCATCTTTAAGAATAATTTTTGATCCTAATGAATGTGCTGCTATATATCCCCTATCTTTAACTTCAACTTTACTATATAAATAATCAACTGTATCTTTATATGGATGTCTCCAATCTCTAATACGAGTTGTTACTTTTTTTGAGATCCAGGTTTTAGCATTAATGTTTTTAGGTTTAAAATAATAATCAATAAATTCATATGAGTGATCCGGTTTATCCTCATATGAAAGTACCATTTTTTCTAGTTGTTCTTGTATTTTAAAGAATTCATCTTCAGATAATTCTACTCTAAATTCGAAAACGTATGGTTTTTGATTCGGTCTCATTAATTCGTCTTCAACAAATAGTCTAATAATTTTATCAAGT
>JBDRQD010000001.1:0-7650 GCA_043826455.1 Candidatus Bathyarchaeota archaeon | reverse complement strand
ACATGATGGAGGACCTGGGCAACTACACCGCCAACGGAGACGCCTCAGCCAGCGGCACCGAGACCGTCCAGTACACGCCCACCGTGGAACTCACAGAGGAGACCGGCACCACAAGCTACACCCTGAAGATGCTCAGCGGCGGCCTCGTCACGGACAGCGCCAGCTTCACCATCATCGTCGCAGCCGGCCAGATCACCATGTCGGTGACCTGGCAAGACCAGAACAACGACAGAGTCGTGGACGTCAACGAGCTCATCACCTTCACCGCATACATCAACTGGGCCTTCGTGGAGACCACAGAGGCCCACAGCATCTACGTCAACTACGGTGAGGGAGAGAAGCTCCTAAGCACCGTCAGCGTCACAGCGGGCTCGGGAAGCCAGACAGTCACCGACAGCAACGGCTACAACACGGCGGGAGCCAAGACAGCCACCTTCACATTGAAGGACGCCACCGGCTCCACCGTGTCCACCAGAACCGCATCCCTAACCGTGGGGGCGGCGACACCCGCGCCGGCAGTCCCGGCGCAGACAAGCATCGTGGAGCTCGTCACGGCCAACTGGCAGATACTGGCGATAGCGGCGGCAGTGGTTGTAGTGGGCTACCTGTACCTGGGCAAGAAGAGGACGAAGTAGGAGGCCCATTCGGTGAAAAAGGACCGTAGGCTGCTCCTAGTTTTTCTATTAATAGCCCTGCTGGCAGTAGGCTGGATAGCCCTCACACCCATCGCCCTGGCTGGGCTGGGGACTGAGGGCAGCAACGCAGCCGAGGCTAGCACCCCGTACGGGGAGAGCCTGGCCATCAAGATCGGCAGCGGCACCAAGACCAGCGGCACCGCAAGCCTCGTGGAGGTCACCATGCCCTCCTCGTGGCTGGTCAGCTACAGCGACGGCGACACCCAGAACGTGTACGAGGTGAACAGCACCTACAAGGAGCAGGAGCAGGTGACCATGAGCTACACCCTCGCCGTCACCTACGCCAACGTGGACACCATCGCAGCCACCGTCAAGGTGAAGGCCATAGACAAGGCCGACGCCAGCTACTACGAGTACACCATTGCCAATGCGAAGAGCATCAGCGGGGCCAGCCCCATCAACGACAACGGCAACGTCCAGAAGGCCATCGCCACCCACCTCACCGAGATCACCGCGTCCACCACCAGCGCATCCGTCAAGTACCAGATATACTGTCAGGTCACGGCTGAGGGGACAGTCTCAGGGGAGACCCTGACCGCCACCGTAGCCTACACAGACTTCGGGTGCCTAGCATACGCCAGGAGCACTGAGAGCAGCAGCGCCGAGGTGACGCCCCAGGTAAGCGTCGCCACGTGGGTGGAGAACCGGGCCAACAACATAAAGTTCGTGGTGTCCGTGTTTGACACCACCCTGGGGCTGCCTGAGGGCTCAGCGCTAACCATCGTGGCCATCCTCAGCGTCGCAGCAGCAGCCGTACTGGTGGTGGTGAAGCGCCGATGACCATCTTTTCTCTTCTTTTTTATGTTTCACATGTGGCGGAGATCGCTACCGATCAAGTTGTGGAGGTTATGGCTACCCTCGCGGGATCAGCCGTGATCCTCTTCGCGTTCTACAAGCTGGGCACCGTGGAGACGGTGATCAAGCTCGTGGCAACCATAGTCCTCGTCGTGGGGGTTCTCTACGGCGTGGGGTTCTTCGTGCCGTCCTTCCAGGAGGCGGCGTGGTACCAGCTCCTCGCCTGGATCGTTGAGATCGGGCCGAGGATCATCCTGGAGAAGTTAGGAGGAACGACAAGTTGATAGCACCGGGAATCATCCTGGCCGCGCTCGTTGGACTCGCGGCTATTCTGGGGGTGGGGCTACTCATACCTCAGGCCACCGACATCACATCGGGCATCGTAGGCCAGGTCATGTCCCCTCTAATCCTCGTGGTGGAGCACAGCTTCACCGTCCTCGGGTACCTGGCGCCACTGCTAATCGCGGTGGTGCCCCTGTACCTGGTCCTCAACAGTAAGAGCCTGGGGAAGGACAAACGGCAGATGGTGGTGTTCGGTGCTGTCTACGGCCTGGCCCTCTACGGCATAGCCATCTTCACGGGCCTGGATGTCCTGCTGATGCAGGAGATGAGAAGCAGCTGGATGGTGGGCAGTACCCTTGGCATGGCGGTTTCAACGCTTGGAGCCGCCGCTGAGTGGCTGGTGGGCCTCTTCGCGGGACTCCTGCTGTGGGGCGCCGGCTTTGTGCTCGCCGTGGTTGACGGGCTTCTGAGCGCCCTCATAGGCATCGGGGAGGCGGCGGGATACGGTAGAAGAGGCGTGTCCAGGGCCAAGAAGGGAGTCCTGGACAGGCTCGGGAGGTAACAAGAGATGAGGAGCAACAAGCCTAGACGGAGCCGGCCAAGGCGCGGCAAGGGCGGGGGAGTCAGCCCGCCCACTAGGAGCAGGCCTCAGAGCAGATGGGACGAGGTAAGTAAGAGGATCGACATCAGCTACGACGTTCTAGGCCACCCCTACCACATATCCAAGCCCGTTGAGGAGGGCAAGCACTACGAGACTCTAGCCTACACGGACTGGGGAGACACCTTCGTACCCACCGTGGTAAAGTGGAACCACGGAGCCGTAGACAGCTTCACGGACCCCGCCAAGAGCCGGGAGAACCAGCGCCAAGCCCTTCAATATGCCAGGTCCAGCGGCATGAGCCAGAGCATCAAGCTGCCCGTCGGCGGCGGCACTCTAAAGGTAGGTGGTAAGGAGTACATCTTTCGCACAGGCGACCGCGACTACGAGGCGGCGCAGGAGAAAGCCGAGGACCTGCGAAAACAGGGGAACAAGGCGGTCCTTAGAAAGGAGAAGGTAGCCGGGAAGCCCACCTACGTGGTCTACGTTCGCAAGGAGGGAGCAAATTGAACACCCGCTTAGTGAGGACGGCGGCCTGGGCCCTCATCATACTCTCAGTGGCCCTGGGCGGCGCCTACTTCTGGGGCACCAGCACCATCATAGCCGATAGCACCCCGCCCGTCATAGACGAGGCGGCCAGCACCAGCGGAGCCATCGCCTACGGCACCGGCAAGCCCACCGTGATCCTCTTCGTAGAGGAGAACCTGGGGATGCAGGAGGCCACCGCCGAGATATTCCAGGTGGGCCTCCTGGGCACCCGGGGCAGCCTCGTCCAGAAATGCACCATGGGGCAGGCCAGCAAGTCGGGGACCACCTACAAGTACCTGGGAGCCTTCACTGTATCCCTCGAAGCCAACAAGGAGTACATACTTCTTTACACGGCCTCGGACAGCGCCGGCCATAAGGACACCTACGAGGCCAGGATCAAGCTCGTGAACCTGGAGGGAGAGGTGCTGGTCAACGGAGTCAAAGTCAAAGGACCAGGGACCACCATCTACGTGACCAGCCTCAAGCTGGAGTTCAAGGTGGTGGTCACCCAGGGAGCCGGCAGCGTTGACAAGATATACTGCGTGGTTGGGGCAGACACCATCAACTTCGCGAAGAGCTACGACGGGTACGGCATCGAGCAGTGGACAGGCACCTACACGCTCCCCGGGGACGGCAAGTACGAGTTCGTGGTAATCGTCCGGGACACGGGCAGCACCAACACGCAGCTGGCCAGCTTCGGCGTCGAGCTAGGCACCGAGCAGCGGTGGCCGCTCATCATAGGCACCCTGGGGGTCCTCGGCGTCGCGGCGGTCTACTTCAGCATGGAGCCCAAGCCCAAGCCGAAGAGGTGACCCCCTTTGAAATCCGTTCCCTTTTTTTCGAGGCCCAAAGGCGGAGACGGTAACCCGCTTAGCTCGGCCAAGGACCGCATTTTCATAGTCCTATTCGTTGCGGCCCTTGTGGCGGGGGCTGCCTTCAGCCTCGGTAGCGTCGGCTACCTGCTGGGCTTCAACGCCACAACCCTGGTCTACATCGCCCTGGGCTTCAGCGTCATGAGCGGCAACTACTGGTACGATGGCGGCAAGGAGTCCAAGATCAAGCCGGTTGACGAGCAGCTGCAGATGACCGCCTGGGCCGTGGTGCCCATAGCCCTGCGGTGGGCTATGCAGATGCCCTTCTTCGACCAGCTATCCGCGTCAGCTGTGGACCCGGGGCAGCAGCTTCGCTACATGGCTCAGGTGCTGGGCCTCTGGATACTGGTGGCGGTCAGCGAGGAGGCTTTCAGGGCGGGGATGCTGAACGCGGCTGACCTGGTAGCTCAGTTCCGAGGCAAGGAGCTTCAGGACCGTTGGCGCATCCTCTTCGCAAACTCTGTGTGGATCGGCTTTCACTTCTTTCAGCGTCCCCTGGATCTGAGCGTCTACGGGGAGTACATGGTGTGGCTGTTCGTCGCCGGCCTGGTGATGACCTACGCGACGATCAAGGGCGGGATGGGGGCGGCGACCCTGATCCACCTCATAGTTAACCTGACGGCGTGATGAAAATGAAACAGAGAGACTTAGCCTTTATCTCGATACTGGCCGGCGGGGCCGTACTAGCCCACCAGGTCCTTGTGTGGGGTAGAGTGGACCTAGTGGACATTCTACACCACGAGTTCTTTTCAGGCGTCTTGCTGGCTTTCGGGGCCGGCATCTACATTGGAGGTGGTAAGCGGTGAACAGAGATGAGAGGCTGAAGCTGAATGACAGGATACTTGTACTCACCCTCTTCGTCCAGACGCTCATCCTGGTCAACCAGGTGTTCACCCTCAGCATATACGCCCAGCAGAGCTACCAGGCGTCCATGATTCCCACGGACGGCGGCGAGACCCTACAGGTATACATTGACACCGACACGGGGCGGCCTCGGGGCATCCTTGACCGCATCTTCCGGTACCTTCGAGGCCAACCTGAACTCACGTCATCCTGGCTAGGGGCCTGGATGGTGGACGGTGTGGAGCGCACCGACGCCATAGTGAGCATCAGCATCACCGTCACCGGTAGTAACGTTCTGAGCACCGCCACCGTGGACTACTGGATCGAGGGACGCCCCAGCGGAGGCGGCGAGCCCTTCAAGTTCCTGGAGGCCACCGGGCAGAGCGTAACCGTGAACGGCGCAGCCCTGGAGGACAGCGACGACAGAGGCATCGCCGGACACCTGGAGGCCATGAGCCTGGCCACCGACCAGTCATGGACCATAGACTACTACGTGTACGTGATAACCGAGGCCACGGGGGCCGTCAGCGGTGAGACCCTCACCTCAGAGATCACGGAGACCAAGTTCGACACCAAGACCTACGAGCTGTACGACCCGGGCACCTGGACCAGGATACCCGTCAAGAAGAGCGACGGATATGTGGGGTATGCCCGCCTCGAAACCAACACAGTCACCCTACTGGACCCAACCACTAGCGAAGATCCCAGCTGCGCGTTTGGGGAGAGAACCCCCGCCGCCGGGCTACGCCAGTACACGGCCTGGCTGTGCTTCCAGAACAACGACGCCGAGAACAGCGGCTACGGCTCCACCATGCTGCCCTACGTCACCGCCGGCACCCTCATCATCCATGAGGCTTACATCAGGATGCAGGCCAAGGCCGCGTCCCCGGCCCAGCATGTCACCGTGAACCTGAACGACGTCACCAGCTGGACCAGCACTGGTGTAGATACCTGGGCCGAGTGGCTGACGCGGTGGGGTGATCGGCTTCCCGTGAACGTCACCTGGAACGCGCCCACCTTCGCTGAAGACAGCTTCTACAACACCACGAACATAGGCCCGGTGGTTCAAGCCCTGGTGGATGGGCGCACTGTGTCTTCTACGGGGCGTATGACGTTCTATATCGCCGCCGCTGGGGACGCTAAGACTTACTGGAAGGCAATACATGGTTGGTACTTCGGGTATGCTACCTGGTACAGGTGGCCGACCCTCTTCATCAGGTGGAGCGGCTACACGGCGTCATGGTACCCGCTGCCACCGCTGAGCCTCGCGTCGTTACCCATCACGCTTGACGTGTTGGCGTGGTCAGCCCTCATAGCGGCCACAGCCCTCGCGTGGAGGGAGAATAGGAGGAAAATGAAGTGAACAAACCAGAGTTAAACCGGACCCAGATGGCTGGCCTTATCCTGGTCGGCCTCAGCCTAGTCACCGTCATCGGCGGCGGCATATTCGTAAGCAGCTGGCTGCTCAGCGTGGAGCCAAGCGGAGTACACATCTATGTGGTGGACTCGGATACAGGCCAGCACATACCCAGGGACCTGGTGACGGTGAGCCTCACCGGGTTCAGCTACTTCGGCTACGACTACCCTCTGAGCACGATCCTCAGAGCCTCGAAGACCACACCCACCTACTGGAGCTTCAGCAGCAGCCTCGCTACCATATACTACGTTAGCGTCACAGCTACAGGCTACGTCACCCAGACCGGCAAGGTGAGTATGCCCGTGAACTTCGTCGCGGAGTACACTTACAGGCTGAGCCAGGAGCCGCCAGCCGGTGAGCCGGAGCCTGAGCCGGTGCCCCCGGAGGAGCCTGAGCCGGTGGATCTTGAGGCCGAGGTCTACATAAACGGCGTTAAGGTTGCGCCCGGCGACACCTTGCCGGTGACCTCACTGGACTTAGACTTCAAAGTGGTGGTCACCCAGGGTAGCTTCGAGCAGATATGGGGCTTCGTTGACGATGAGCGTGTCGTCTTTGAGGTGGCCGACAACCGGACCCTGGCCTCGGCCTCCTACACGTTGCCCGGGGATGGCAGCTATGAGGTCTCTGTGAGGGTTCTTGACACGGGTGGCGGCGAGAGGCCGCTGGCCAGCTTCGCAGCCATCTACGGTGACTCTGAGGCCCCGGTGTCTGACTCGGTGAACGAGGACATACAGGAGGCTCTAGGCTTCAGCGGCTACATGATCTCGGCTGCCCTGGCCTGTATGGGCTTCGGCGTGTACCTGCTGGGGAGCCTTAAGGAGGAGAAGCGGAGATGACGTGGACCACTATAGCCCCGGATGGACCCGCAGCCTCCATCGTGTTAGCCCTCACAACATTGACCGTGTTAGCCCTGGTCTACACCCTGGGCCTCCTCTACCGGCTGGCCCAGCTCCGGCGCATGGAGGGGCTGAGGATACCGGCTGAGGGCCTGGACGAGGACCAGGAGGAGGACGAGGAGACATGAAGCGAACCCTAGCCCTGACGCTCCTAGTTTTCTTCATGTTATGCTCCACGTGGAGCACAGCCCCTATGGCTGTGGCTGAGGAGCCCAGGGTGCGGGTGGAGACCTACCCCCAGTGGACCGCCGGGGACCTGGCCCTCTACCTCATGGATTTCCCCGGAGACGGGGCCACCTACAGCAGCGACACAATCAGGATCAGGGTCGCCGTCTGGGGAGCCACCCCCGAGAACCCCGTCAAGATTCTGCTCAGCGGAGAGGAGGCCGCCAGGATAGAAGGCCCCGGGCTGTTCACCTACGAGTGGAACCTACGAGGCAGCTACCACCTCCTCATCAGGTGCGAGACCAAGATATTCCAGCAGGCAGCCTTCAACGTGAAATCTCCGCCACCGCCGGCTCCCGTGATCCTTCTGGACGAGTTTTACGCGAAGCTGGAGCAGCAGCGGAGCACCATGATGCTGGCCATGGTGGGCGCCACCGTGGTCGGGGTCCCCGTGGGCGTCTGGTTCAAGCGGAAGACCAAGATCACCACCGCCTGGGCCACCATACCCATGGGCATGGCGGTACTGGTGGGCATAAGGTGGCTGCCCGACTTCTACATG